>NZ_AMZO01000005.1 GCF_000331515.1 Photobacterium marinum | reverse complement strand
CAATCTGTGTGGACACTGCATCAAATGAGCAGTCTATCGTTAAGGAGGTGATCCAGCCCCAGGTTCCCCTAGGGCTACCTTGTTACGACTTCACCCCAGTCATGAACCACACCGTGGTAAACGCCCTCCCGAAGGTTAAGCTATCTACTTCTGGTGCAGCCCACTCCCATGGTGTGACGGGCGGTGTGTACAAGGCCCGGGAACGTATTCACCGTGGCATTCTGATCCACGATTACTAGCGATTCCGACTTCATGGAGTCGAGTTGCAGACTCCAATCCGGACTACGACATACTTTCTGGGATTCGCTCACCATCGCTGGCTGGCCGCCCTCTGTATATGCCATTGTAGCACGTGTGTAGCCCTACTCGTAAGGGCCATGATGACTTGACGTCGTCCCCACCTTCCTCCGGTTTATCACCGGCAGTCTCCCTGGAGTTCCCACCCGAAGTGCTGGCAAACAAGGATAAGGGTTGCGCTCGTTGCGGGACTTAACCCAACATTTCACAACACGAGCTGACGACAGCCATGCAGCACCTGTCTCACGGTTCCCGAAGGCACTCCTCTATCTCTAAAGGATTCCGTGGATGTCAAGAGTAGGTAAGGTTCTTCGCGTTGCATCGAATTAAACCACATGCTCCACCGCTTGTGCGGGCCCCCGTCAATTCATTTGAGTTTTAATCTTGCGACCGTACTCCCCAGGCGGTCTACTTAACGCGTTAGCTCCGAAAGCCAGAACTCAAGGTCCCAACCTCCAAGTAGACATCGTTTACGGCGTGGACTACCAGGGTATCTAATCCTGTTTGCTCCCCACGCTTTCGCATCTGAGCGTCAGTCTTTGTCCAGGGGGCCGCCTTCGCCACCGGTATTCCTTCAGATCTCTACGCATTTCACCGCTACACCTGAAATTCTACCCCCCTCTACAAGACTCTAGCCTGCCAGTTCAAAATGCTGTTCCGAGGTTAAGCCCCGGGCTTTCACATCTTGCTTAACAGACCGCCTGCATGCGCTTTACGCCCAGTAATTCCGATTAACGCTCGCACCCTCCGTATTACCGCGGCTGCTGGCACGGAGTTAGCCGGTGCTTCTTCTGCAGCTAACGTCAAAGATGCACGCTGTTAACGTACACCCCTTCCTCACTGCTGAAAGTACTTTACAACCCGAAGGCCTTCTTCATACACGCGGCATGGCTGCATCAGGGTTTCCCCCATTGTGCAATATTCCCCACTGCTGCCTCCCGTAGGAGTCTGGACCGTGTCTCAGTTCCAGTGTGGCTGATCATCCTCTCAGACCAGCTAGGGATCGTCGCCTTGGTGAGCCGTTACCCCACCAACTAGCTAATCCCACCTGGGCTAATCCTGACGCGAGAGGCCCGAAGGTCCCCCTCTTTGCTCCGAAGAGATTATGCGGTATTAGCCATCGTTTCCAATAGTTATCCCCCACATCAGGGCATATTCCCAGGCTTTACTCACCCGTCCGCCGCTCGCCGCCCAACAAATCCCCCGAAGGTTCAATGTTGTCGCTGCCGCTCGACTTGCATGTGTTAGGCCTGCCGCCAGCGTTCAATCTGAGCCATGATCAAACTCTTCAATTCAAGTTTTGGCTCAATGAATACTG
>NZ_AMZO01000004.1 GCF_000331515.1 Photobacterium marinum | reverse complement strand
GCTCCACCCCGCGTCCGTATTAGCAAAAACAGTTAAAAGGATAACTGCCTTCGAGGCTGCGCATTATACGAGGAAAATTTACGGATGCAATAGTTCCAAAAACAAAAACCGCAAATTTCCCTGCAAACGCTTATTTTACAACCAAATATTGAAAATATGTTCACGATAATAGCGTAATTCAGCGATCGAATCACGAATATCATCCAACGCCAAATGGCTGCCCTTCTTATTGAAGCCGGATAACAACTCAGGTTTCCAGCGACGGGTAAGCTCTTTCAACGTACTGACATCCAAGTAGCGATAGTGGAAATACTGCTCCAGCTCAGGCATATGTTTATAAAGAAAACGACGATCCTGACCGATGCTGTTACCACAGATTGGTGACGCGCCTTTCGGTACCCACTGCTCTAGGAAGGCGATCGTCTGGCGAACAGCTTCTCCTTCATCAATATTGCTCTGACGAACCCGCTCAACCAATCCGCTGTTGGTATGGGTTGTCGTGCACCATTCATCCATTTTTGCCAATTCAGCTTCCGGCTGATGAATTGCCAGCACCGGACCTTCAGCCAGAATATTTAGCTGTGCATCCGTCACTATGGTTGCAATTTCAATAATTTGGTGCGTTTCCGGATCCAAGCCGGTCATCTCCAGATCGATCCAAATTAAGTTCTGATCGCTGATTGTCATTGGATATTGCCTATTTTGTGAGTAAACCATGTATGATAATACCAAACGGAATCATTATCTGAATCCCAATCGGCCCAGATAATTAATCCAGTGGATATATTACCGTAAGCCAACCAAACTGAACGATATTCTTGTGGCAAAAAAGAAAAAGCTGACTAAAGGTCAGAGCCGCCGAGTGCGCTCTAACCAAAACAAACGACTACGTCGTGATAAAGATGACGTACAGTGGGATGAAGCCCTGCTGGAGTCCGCCCGTGAGGGCCTGGTGATCACCCGCTTCGGCCAACATGCCGATGTCGAAGATCCAGAAACAGGCATCATCCACCGCTGCAACCTGCGCCGAAGCATCCAGAGCCTGGTATCCGGTGACCGTGTCGTCTGGCGCCCCGGTGTTGAAGCCCTGCAGGGGATCGCAGGTGTGGTGGAAGCCGTGCATGAACGTGAATCCATGCTAACCCGCCCAGACTACTACGATGGCGTTAAAGCCGTTGCCGCGAACGTCAACCGAATCATTATCGTATCGGCCGTTGTTCCCGAGCTGTCACTCAACATCATTGACCGTTATCTGATTGCTGCGGAAACAGTTGGTATTGAACCGCTGATTGTTCTCAATAAAGTTGATTTACTGGATGATGAAAACCGTCAACAGGTTGAACAGACGCTGTCGCTCTATCAGGATATCGGTTACCAACTTCGCTTTGTCAGTACCGATACCGGCGAAGGAATGGATCAACTGAAAGAAGATCTCAAAGATCACGTTACTATCTTTGCTGGCCAGTCTGGTGTGGGTAAATCCAGTATGGTCAATGCACTGATGCCGGAAGTAGACGCCGAAATCGGTGATGTATCAGAAAACTCAGGCCTTGGTCAGCACACGACCACAGCAGCTCGCCTGTACCACTTCCCTGAAGGCGGTGACCTGATCGACTCTCCCGGAGTACGTGAATTTGGCCTCTGGCATCTGGAACCGGAACAGGTTACTGAAGCTTTTGTTGAGTTCCGTGAATACCTTGGCGGCTGCAAATTCCGAGACTGTAAGCACGGCAACGATCCCGGCTGTCTGATCCGCGAAGCCGTCGAAGAAGGCAAAATCAGCCAGGAACGCTACGAGAGCTATCACAGGATCATCGAGAGCATGTCGGAAAACGTCGCTAACCGTCAGTTTTCCCGCAACAAGCCCGAATAATCCCGAGCCTCCCCTATACTAAGGGGAGGACTCCTCCCACCACCAATCACTGACTTTCCTCACTAATTTAGGTATTATTATTTGTTCGGGTTATTCTTAGAATGTTATAAGAGTGACCAAGTTGTTGATTAGTTGAGACTTTCTGGAAAACATACCGTGCACGATAATCTCAAAATCGGTCTGCAGTACTGCGCGCCGAAACATGCTCTGACCCGTCTGGCAGGCAAACTCGCTTCACTTAAAGCCGGCATGCTGACCACAGCCGTTATTCGCTGGTTCATCGGCCGCTACAAAGTTGATATGGCTGAAGCTCGCAACCCGGATCCTGCGGCATATGCGACCTTTAATGATTTCTTTGTCCGCGAGCTGAAAGACGGCGCTCGTCCAATCAACGACGATGCCAATATCATTTCCCACCCGGCAGATGCCTGCGTCAGCCAGCTTGGTCCGATCAAAGAAGGCCGCCTGTTCCAGGCTAAAGGCCACTACTTTGACGCCGTTGAGCTATTGGGCGGTGATGAAGAACTGGCTGAAGAATTCAAAGACGGTGATTTTGCGACCCTTTACCTGTCGCCACGCGACTATCACCGTGTTCACATGCCATGTGACGGCACTCTGCGCCAGATGATCTACATTCCGGGCGATCTGTTCTCGGTTAACCCGCTGACAGCGAAGAACGTTCCGAACCTGTTTGCCCGCAACGAACGTGTGGTATGTATCTTTGATACGGCGCATGGCCCTGTTGCTCAGGTACTGGTTGGCGCAACGATCGTCGGCAGCATCGAAACGGTATGGGCTGGTACAGTAACACCGCCAACCGGACCGGAAGTCCGCCGCTGGAATTACCCGGCAGAAGGTGATCAGGCCGTTGTCTTGAAGAAAGGCGAAGAGATGGGCCGCTTCAAGCTGGGCTCTACGGTAATCAACCTGTTCCCGAAAGAAGCCATCCGCTTCGTTGAAGACATGAAACCGGATCAGCCAACCCGCATGGGCCAGCCATATGCAGAGCTGAAACAACCGGGTGATGCAGAAGCGTAACCACTTAACATTTTTGAATAAAAGGGGCTGTTTCAGCCCCTTTTTTGATAAAAAAAATTGACCATACCGAGGAAATTTTCGCCGCTCAAATAGTATGCTGATGAATAGTCTATAACTACAAGCAAACCGACATACGACATACTATGAAGAAGATATCCATTGCTCAGCTTTTTAAGCTGCTGATCGCTTTCGGGATCCCGCTCGGTATTTTGATGCTCCCCATCGACATCATACCGATAGAGGGGCTGACACTTATCCAACACCGGCTGCTTGCCATCTTTGCTCTCGCTGCTCTTCTCTGGGTCCTTGAACCTGTTCCCGTTTTCGCTACTTCCATCTTAATCATTGCCCTCGAGCTCATCATGATCTCCGATAAAGGGCTGCACCTGTTCCGCAGCCCGCCAAGCGGACATGATTTAGGTGAGATGCTCAAGTACACAGATATCTTCGGCGCCTTTTCATCACCTATTATCATCCTGTTTATGGGTGGTTTTGCCCTAGCGATTGCCGCTTCCAAATATGAACTGGATAACAACCTGGCCCGAGTCCTGCTCAAACCGTTCGGCACCCAACCCAGGTTCATCATGCTGGGGCTGATGCTGATCACTGCGGTGTTCTCAATGTTTATGTCCAATACCGCCACCACAGTCATGATGCTGGCCCTTCTGGCCCCGATCGTAGCTTCTGTACCTAAAGGTGATACCGGCATCAAAGCACTGGTGCTATGTATTCCGATTGCCGCCAATACCGGTGGTATTGCCACGCCTATCGGTACGCCACCGAATGCCATTGCGCTGCAATACCTGACCGGCGAACACAGTATCAGCTTCCTGGGCTGGATGGTATTTGGCCTGCCATTTGTCGTCCTTCAGCTGGCATTTGCCTGGTGGCTGCTACAAAAACTGTTTCCCTCAACTCAGGATCAGATGCACCTCAAACTTGACGGTTCATTCCAGACCGGATGGCAGGCCATGGTGGTCTATGTCACCTTTGCCCTGACCATAATTCTGTGGATGACCACCGCCCTGCACGGTATGAATACCTATGTTGTCTCCATCATCCCATTGGCGGTATTCACCCTAACCGGGATCATGGGTAAAGAAGAGCTGAAACTGATCAACTGGGATGTACTCTGGCTGGTTGCCGGTGGTATCGCTATCGGCCTGGGCCTGGATAAAACTGGCCTGGCAGCAGCCCTAGCCCATGCGATCGACTATAACAGCCTGTCGCCTATCGCCGTGGTTCTGACCCTGTCGCTGATCTGCTGGCTAATGGCAAACTTCATGTCGAATACCGCCACCGCCAACCTGTTGATGCCAATCGCTGCTGCCGTTGCTGCCTCAATGGAAAGCCTGGCTTCACTGGGAGGCCTGCAAGGCGTGTTAATTGTGGTCGCCTTCTCAGCATCGCTGGGCATGATCCTACCGGTATCAACGCCACCTAACTCACTGGCTTATTCCACCGGTCTTATCGAAAGCAAAGATATGGCCAAAGCCGGGGTCATTATCGGTATTATGGGTCTGATTGTGCTGTATATCGGTGCCATGATACTGACCTGATTCCGACCAACCACTTCCGCAGAGGTAAGGGATACCTCTGCGGAATTTTCTGAATGTGGCCTTTCTCCCCATTTGGTAGCAAGGTCACACTTTTCCCAACCAATATCGCTAATGATTAACCACTCACTGCCGATAAATTAAGCAGTTCATACCTAATCTTTAATCATCATGCCGATAACAACAACAATACGGTAGAACGCGAGAACCTCGATGAAATACACGATCAAACTCAAAATACAGATCGCAATAGCAGTAATTATTGCCTCTGTCAGCGCAGTTCAGGCTTGGATATCCATCAACCAGTTAAAACAGGAAACCACCTCAGAAATAAGCAGCCAGATGCAAAATATCAGCGAGGCCACCAGCCGCTATATTACTGACTGGCTCAAAACCCGCAGCGAGATGATGCTGGCGAATGAATCGCTGATCGCCAACGAACCCAATGTGGATCGTGAACTCCTGCTGACCAAACGCGCCGGTCAGTTCCTGTCTGTTTATGCCGGTTTTGCCGATGGCAGCATCGCTTACGGCGATAAAACGGAAGACTGGCCAAGTGACTATGATCCCCGTACCCGCCCTTGGTACAAAGATGCCATCAGCGCCGGTAATCTGGTGTTGACTGAACCGTATCAGGACTTTGACGGCAGTATTGTAGTGAGCTTTGCTAAAGCCTTTGATGGTCGCAAACGTGGGGTTCTGGCTGCCGATTTGACCGTTACCCACATCATCGACCAAATCCTGAACCTCAAGCTGGATAACAACGGCTTTGCATTGCTGATCGACGGTAACAACAATATTGTGGCTTATCGCGACGAAAAACTGAGCCAGAAACCTATCACTGAGCTTGACGGTGAACTGACACCAGCCTTATTCAGCCAGCTTCAGAGCGAACAAGCTATCCACACCATTGAGTTCGATGGCGACAACCGGGAGAAACTTATCTACGCGACACCAGTTCCGGGCACAGACTGGACCCTGGCGCTGGTTGAAGACAAAGATCTGGCATACGCTTCTATCGGCGAGCAGGTGAAATTTGTCCTATTTGCTTCTGTTCTGCTGTATATCGTCATTGCCGCCGTAGCAACCTTTATTATCAACAACCTGCTGCGCCCGCTGACAGTGCTGAACCAGTCGGTCAGCCAACTTGCTCAGGGCAGTGGTGATTTGACCCAGCGTATTGAAATCAAGCGTATGGACGAAATTGGTGAGCTGGCAGAAAACATGAACCGCTTCCTGGCCCAGTTACAGACCATGATCAAAGGTGTCGTCAACCATTCAGGAACCTTAAGCCAGCATGCTGAGCGCTCAGCTCAGCAAAGCAGTCAGGCTTCAGCTCGTGTTGCCGATCAGCAAAACGACGTCAACCAGATTGCAACAGCAATCCACGAAATGTCAGCCACTTCCGGTGAAGTTGCCAATCATGCGGAAATGACCGCCTCTGCCGCTCAGGCTTCAACCGCTGCTTGTGATCAAGGTCAGGAAGTGATCGGTCAGAACCGTGATGCTATTACCTCACTGGCAAATCAGGTCCAGGATGCCGCGAATGTTATCCACGAGCTGGAAAACAATGCCCAAGGTATCAATCAGATCCTGTCAACGATTCAGGGCATCGCTGAGCAGACCAACCTGCTGGCACTGAACGCCGCCATTGAGGCAGCCCGTGCAGGTGAACAAGGCCGCGGCTTTGCCGTGGTTGCCGACGAAGTCCGGGTACTGAGTCAACGTACGCATGATTCTACGGAAGAAATCCGCAGCATGATTGAAACCCTGCAGCAAAACACCCAGCAAGCAGTTGATAGCATGCAAACCAGTAATGAGCTGGCTGAGCAGAGCGTGGGATATGCAGAAGCTGCCAATGACAGCCTGACGCAAATCACCCAATCAATTACAGAGATATCAGATATGGCAACCCATATCGCCAGCGCCGCAGAAGAACAGCGTGCGGTCAGCGAAGATATCAGCCGTAATACCCAGGCAATCAAAGAAGCCTCGGATCACCTGGCAGAACAGACAGCCCAGGTCAGCCAGAGCAGCCTCGAAATGAACAACTCAGCAGAGACCATGCGCCGGGATGTCGAGCGCTTTAAAGTTTAAAACGCTGCGTTTAAATCAAGTCAACAGCCGCCATCTGGCGGCTGTTTTCTTATATGTATTCCATGCCTGATACCCAAATAAAAATACACTAGACATCTTACCAGCCTCTTTTGGGTACAGTTACAAGTGATAACCATTTGCATTTAGAGCTTATATTGCTTATAGTTTGTTCCGCTTCGATAAGACGCCTTGAAATCCTAACTTGCCGCCTGTCGATGCACTACTGGCTGTTCCCCCGGCTTTCTGGCTTTTCACATTTACGTAGAAGCTGTCATAGGAAAGTCTATCCGTACTTAATGGCTCAGGTACGGAAAACACCAACAGGTAAGATCGAACACCCTTTGGCCGCATGGCCACTCGAACACATGGCTGACAATAAAAAACGCGGCAATTGCCGCGTTTTTTATATCTGCTTGATAAGTAAGATCGGAAATCAGGCAATATCGATCGGAAACGCCGTCACCTGATCAATATGATCCAATCCCTGCGCCAGCATGATCAAACGATCAATGCCCAACGCAACCCCGGCACAATCCGGGAAACCAGCACGCAATGCCTCCACTAGGTGATGATCAATCGGCTGAGGTGCCAGCCCCATCTTCAAGCGCTTACGGTTATCATCTTCAAAACGAGCCAGTTGCTCATCGCCATCAGCCAGTTCATGGAAACCATTAGCCAATTCAATGCCTTTAAAATAGACCTCAAAACGCTCAGCTACCCGAAGATCATCCGGGTTGATCTGCGCCAGAGCTGCCTGCGAAGCAGGGAAATCATAAACAAATGCCGGCACCTGCTGGCCGATTTTCGGCTCTACCCCGACACTGAACAACAGTTGCAACAAGGTATCGCGGTCTTCTTCCGGCTCAGCAATATCAGACAGCCCCAGAGAGCCGGCAGCAGCTTTCAGCTCATCCATACTACCTTCCAGCGGACACACACCAAGGACACGGATAAACGCCTGCTGGTAAGTCATGCGTTCGGCAGCCTGACAGCCCAGAACTAACTGCAGCAACTCATCCATTTCATCCATCAGCTGATGATGATCAAAGCCCGGGCGATACCACTCCAACATGGTAAATTCAGGATTATGATACCTGCCTGACTCTTCATTACGGAATGACTTACAGATCTGGTAGATGGGGCCACTACCGGCTGACAACAACCGCTTCATATGGAACTCAGGGCTGGTCATCAGATACAACATCTGACCATCCGCAAAACCTGGCCCGACAAACTGAGTCTGAAAAGTATGAAGATGGATATCTGTCACTGTTGCCTGGCTCATCGCAGGTGTATCCACTTCCATTACCTGACGACGAGCAAAGAAATCACGAATGGTGGCGATAGTCGCCGCACGCTGTTTCAGCTGTTCAATTGAGGCGGTAGGTTGCCAATGCAAAGTCATAGAGCACTTCTTAATATACGAGTGATTATTTTGTCGCCCAGTTTACCAAACTCCCCTTTAAGCAGCAGCCAGATTACATACCAATACTCCCACCGATGCATACATATGACTAATTATGAATAGGTACACTTTTAAAAGGTAAACACCAACCACAAATTAGATCACCACAGAAACACAATAAATCAACATTACAAATACCAAACAGACATAAAACCAACATTAATTGGTTATGCAACCCTTATCACCATTCGGTTCCTTTTTTAAATTAAGGAGTTAGAACAAAAACACGAAACACACCCTTAATGAGCCAGAAACAATTCACACAAAATAAAACGGTGATTTAACAACCATAAAACATTACAGCTTGTGACAATAATCACAGTTTTTGTAATCATCTTATACTTTTGGGCTATTTCCATAAAAAAGCTGCGTCTAAATCAAATTTTCTGCCGATTTTGTTTCATAGAATGACCTCAGGATTTCAAGGATAAGTACGCTTTAGCGTACTTTTTTAAATTTTATCGTCTTACCTTCGGAGGATAGCTGTGAAGACTATTACCACAGATATCGCTGTAATCGGCGCAGGTGGTGCAGGCCTGCGTGCTGCCATCGCTGCAGCAGAAGCAAACCCAGACTTGGAAATTGCACTGATTTCTAAAGTTTACCCAATGCGCTCTCACACCGTAGCGGCTGAGGGTGGTTCCGCTGCCGTAATCAAGGATGAAGATAGCCTGGATAACCACTTCAACGATACTGTTGGCGGTGGTGACTGGCTGTGTGAACAGGACGTTGTTGAATATTTCGTAGAAAATGCGACTCGCGAGATGACTCAGCTGGAGCAGTGGGGTTGTCCATGGAGCCGTAAGGAAAACGGCGACGTTAACGTTCGTCGTTTCGGTGGTATGAAGGTTGAACGTACGTGGTTCGCAGCGGATAAAACCGGCTTCCACATGCTTCACACTCTATTCCAGACTTCTATCAAGTACGATCAGATCAAACGCTTCGACGAATACTTCGTTGTTGACCTGCTGGTTGACGAAGGCGAAGTTCAGGGTCTGATTGCTATCCACATGTCCGAAGGTGAACTGGTTTGCATCAAAGCGAAGTCTGTTGTTCTTGCAACAGGTGGCGCAGGTCGTGTTTACCACTGCAACACTAACGGCGGTATCGTAACCGGCGACGGTATGGCGATGGCTTTCCGTCACGGCGTGCCACTGCGTGATATGGAGTTCGTTCAGTATCACCCAACAGGTCTGCCAGGCACTGGTATCCTGATGACCGAAGGTTGTCGTGGTGAAGGCGGTATCATTGTCAACAAGAACGGCTACCGTTACCTGCAAGACTACGGCATGGGCCCGGAAACTCCAGTTGGCCAGCCAAAGAACAAATACATGGAACTGGGTCCTCGCGACAAAGTTTCTCAGGCTTTCTGGCACGAACAGCAGAAAGGCAACACTATCAAGCACCCTCTGGGTGACGTAGTGCACCTTGACCTTCGCCACTTGGGTGAAGAGTACCTACACGAGCGTCTGCCGTTCATCTGTGAGCTGGCGAAAGCGTACGTTAACGTTGACCCGGCGAAAGAGCCTATCCCTATCCGTCCAACTGTTCACTACACCATGGGTGGTATTGAGACTGACAACCACAACGAAACCCGCATCAAGGGTCTGTTCGCTGTAGGTGAATGTTCATCTGTTGGTCTGCACGGTGCTAACCGTCTGGGTTCTAACTCTCTGGCTGAGCTAGTTGTATTCGGCCGCGTTGCCGGTGAAGGTGCAGCGAAGCGTGCTGAAGAATTCAAAGGCTGGAACGAAGACGTCATCGCAGCACAAATCAAAGACGTTCAGGCTCGCATCGATACCCTGATGGCTCAGGAAGGTGACGAAAACTGGGCTGACATCCGTACTGAAATGGGCCAATCCATGGAAGCAGGCTGTGGTATCTACCGCCAGGAAGATCTGATGCAGGCTACTATTGAGAAGCTGGCCGAGCTTCGCGAGCGTTACAAGAAGATCAGCATCAAAGACAAAGGCAAAGTATTCAACACCGATCTGCTATACGCAATCGAAGTCGGCTACGGCCTGGAAGTCGCGGAAGCGATGGCTCACTCTGCAATTCAGCGTCGTGAATCCCGTGGTGCACACCAGCGTCTTGACGAAGGTTGCACAGAGCGTGATGACGAGAACTTCCTGAAGCATACGCTGGCCTACTACAACGGTGACAAAGCACCTCGCATCGAATACAGCGACGTGACTATCACCAAGTCTCAGCCTAAAGCCCGTCTGTACGGTGCCGCGGCAGAAGAGGCAGCAGCGAAAGAAGCAGCAGAGCAGAAAGAGGAGCAGGCATAATGTCAGGCAACCGCATCCAAAAAGTAGAAATTCTGCGTTATGACCCGGCCAAGGACGCAGAACCATACTTCGAAACTTTCGAAGTACCGTTTAACGAAACCATGTCTGTGCTGGACGCACTGGGTTACATCAAAGATAACCTGGACAAAGATCTGGCCTACCGCTGGTCTTGCCGTATGGCAATCTGTGGTTCTTGCGGCATGATGGTCAACAACGTGCCGAAACTGGCTTGTAAGACTTTCCTGCGTGACTACCAGAACGGCCTGAAGATCGAGCCACTGGCGAACTTCGCAATCGAAAAAGACCTGATTGTTGATATGACTCCGTTCATCGAGCGTCTGGAAGCAATCAAGCCATACATCATCGGTAATGACCGCACTCCGGAAGATGGCCCGAACAACCAGACTCCAGAGCAAATGGCGCGCTACAAGCAGTTCTCAGCCTGTATCAACTGTGGCCTGTGCTATGCAGCTTGTCCTCAGTTCGGTCTGAACCCAGAGTTCATTGGCCCGGCAGCGCTGACCCTGGCTCACCGTTACAACCTGGACAGCCGTGACAACGGTGCTGATGAGCGTATGAAGCTGATCAACGGCGAAAACGGTGCATGGGGCTGTACGTTCGTAGGTTACTGTTCTGAAGTTTGTCCGAAGAGCGTAGACCCGGCAGCAGCGGTTAACCAAGGCAAAGTTGAATCTTCTAAAGATTTCGTTATTGCCATGTTGAAACCTCAGGAGGCATAAGGATGAGCAACCGTAAACCTTACGTTCGCGAAATGAAGCGTACCTGGTGGAAGGATCATCCTTTCTACCGCTTCTACATGGTTCGTGAAGCAACTGTACTACCACTGATTTTCTTCACCATCTGCCTGACTTTCGGTCTTGGTAGCCTGGTGAAAGGTCCTGAAGCGTGGCAAAGCTGGCTGGATTTCATGGCGAACCCTGTCGTGCTAATCCTGAACATCCTGGCACTGGCTGGTAGCCTGTTCCACGCACAGACTTTCTTCAGCATGATGCCTCAGGTGATGCCAATCCGCATCAAAGGCAAAACGCTAGACAAGAAAATCATTGTTCTGGGTCAGTGGGCTGCAGTAGCAGCAATTACACTGTTCGTTCTGGTACTGGTTTAAGGAGAGCCCCATGATTAACCTGAATCCTAAACGTTCTGACGAGCCGGTATGGTGGGGTCTGTTCGGTGCTGGCGGTACTTGGTTTGCCATGCTGACACCTGTAACCGTACTGGTACTAGGCATCATGGTTCCGCTTGGCATGATTGATGCCGAGGCAATGAGCTATGAGCGTGTATCTGGTTTCGTAACCAGCATCATCGGTGGCCTATTCACTATCGCTACCCTGGCACTACCAATGTGGCATGCAATGCACCGTGTTCACCACGGTATGCACGACCTGAAATTCCACACAGGTACAGCCGGTAAAGTAGCCTGCTACGCAACTGCCTTCCTGGTATCTGCGCTGGCTGTTATTTTCGTCTTTATGATTTAAAGAGAAAATACGACTCAATAAGAGCGGCATCACTTCGGTGGTGCCGCTTTTTGTTTTTCTTCACATTGATTTCATCTCTTACACGCCATTACACCCAACGGCTACCCCGCTCTATACAATTGGGCCTCACAACATTCAATTTTCGTTGAACATTTTGTCCGGGTTACCCATATGAACAATAAAGTCATTCTTCTGGCTTCAATTTTGGCCGCTACACTAACCGGGTGTAGTGAAGACACATCAAGCCCAACTTCGAACTCAACATCAGCGCAGGCCATTGATGCTTCAAAACCCAGCGATGTATTAAAGCTGGGGAATAACTACAAAATCAACTTTGGCATTAAATCCATCAAGCCCCTGTCAGATAACCACTTCAATGTAGATGCCACCGTGTTCAGTAACGAGCTGATGAAAAACGGCTTTTTCGCTCAGGTTAATGGAATAACAAAACGGAACTACAAAACGTTTTCTGATGCCGAATTCAGTTTCGATGTGACAGCAACAACAGCTGAAGGGAAAAAGTATCAACTGATCAACTATAACGTCTATTACGAAAACTTTACCTCCACCAAAGTCCCGCAAAAGCTTGCTATTGCTAAAATCGAAAATGACCCGAACAACGTGAAATTGTGGGGAAAAATAACATCGGCAAAAATCGATCGTGATTTTGTCGATAACAACGAAGGAAGTAAGTTCAGCATAGATAATATGCGACCAATGAACTTATATGTACGTGTCGCCGATACACTGAGTAACGGAATTCAGTTCCTTCCGACAGCCCCGGACAACAGTACAAATCAATACCAGAAAGTATCGAATGGCAATTGCACTGTCATTACCGATACAACCGGCGAGTTAAACCGCAACGGTATCAAACATAAAACCTGTATCGAGGTTCATGGCTATAAGATCCCGCTTCTTATTGAAGACAAAGCCCAACAAAACTCAGAAGCCAAAGTTGCCCATGTGAAAAAAATCATGGCTTATTACCTCAATCACTTACCGACTGAAATTACCAAGGCTATTTCTGACAGCAATGCCACGATGGCATTTTTCTACGACGAGGACTGGAGTAATCGTGCCGGTGATTTCATGGAAGAAAACTATCGCTTCCAGGATCTGTTCTCGACAGAAACCACCACGACCGATACAGATCATGACAAAAACTACTTAACGAATAAGCGCGATGCCGCATTTGAAGAGATTCTTCATTTTGTTCACGACTACGGCATTATGAACTACGCGATAGCTCACCCAACCTCACAATGGGCCGCTATGCAAAAAGAGTTGGATACATTGAACGAAAAAGCCATTCGCTCCGGTAACTATTATCCAAACGGCAAAGTTTCAACGATTGCAGAAGCGGATCTGGATGCAGAATCCTACGATCAGGAATATCTAGCTTATGCGCTCTACGCCTATTACGACATCAACAACAAGAACTTCGCAGCTTCAGAGTCAAAGTCATCAACATATGCAGACCTGACAACCAATGATCCTGAGATGGTGAAATTCTTGGATAAATATTTCCCTGCCCAAAATGACTTCAAGGCAACGTTCCCAGGTTACCCAAACAACTAACCTTATTATTCCTCTATAAAAAGAAGCCTGGTCATGATGACCAGGCTTCTTTATTTCGGCAGAAAATACCGCCAATAGCCTTTCACTATAGAGGCCATCAACAATCAATTCCTAGGATATCAGGCAACAAAAAAGGCCGCCTCAGCGACCTTTTTCAGCAATAGCCGGGGATTACTTCACGCGGCTTACGTATTCACCAGAGCGGGTGTCAACTTTGATCACTTCGCCAATCTGGATGAACAGAGGAACACGTACAACTGCGCCAGTAGACAGAGTTGCCGGCTTACCACCAGTACCCTGAGTATCGCCTTTAAGGCCTGGATCAGTTTCAGTTACTTCAAGCTCAACGAAGTTTGGTGGTGTCACTGCGATTGGGTTGCCGTTCCACAGTGTTAGCGTACAGCTATCGTTTTCTACCAGCCATTTCGCATTGTCACCAACAGCTTTCAGGTCTGCCGCGATCTGCTCGAAAGTTTCATTGTTCATGAAGTGGTAGAATTCACCGTCGTTGTACAGGTAATCAAGATCGGTGTCGATTACGTCTGCAGCTTCAACTGTTTCACCAGATTTGAAAGTCTTCTCAAGAACTTTACCAGAAAGCAGTTTACGGATTTTCACACGGTTGAACGCCTGGCCTTTACCTGGCTTAACAAATTCGTTTTCGATAATGACACATGGTTCATTATCAAGCATAATTTTCATTCCGCCGCGGAATTCATTGGTGCTGAAAGACGCCATTTCTATCCTCTTAACATCTTCGAGTTGTATTTAATGCCGCACATAATAACCCGAAACGCCGCAACTGTTGAGCAAAACTGGCTTAATGAGCTTGCGAATGCGATATCAGACCCCTATCAACTGCTCAAAACCCTAAAAATTGATCCTGCGCCGTGGGAAAAAGGGCTGGGAGCCCGGAAATTATTTGCGCTGCGTGTTCCTATGAGCTTTGTCGAAAGAATGGAAGTTGGCAACCCCTACGATCCATTGTTGCGCCAAGTGCTCCCGCTGGAAGAAGAATATGAAGTACATGAAGGCTACTCTCTCGATCCGCTGGAAGAACAGGACAACGCCATCCCCGGCTTGCTGCACAAATACAAAAACCGGGTACTACTGATCGTCAAGGGCGGCTGCGCCGTCAACTGCCGCTACTGTTTCCGTCGTCACTTCCCTTATCAGGAGAACAAAGGCGGCAAACGCCAGTGGCAGGCAGCCCTGGACTATGTTGCCGACCAGCCTGAAATCAATGAAGTGATCTTCTCCGGCGGTGACCCGCTGATGGCCAAAGATCATGAATTGCAGTGGCTGGTAGAGAATATAGCCCAAATCCCGCATATCAAGCGACTGCGGATCCACACTCGCCTGCCTGTGGTACTGCCATCAAGGATCACCGATGAATTATGCGAACTACTACAACAAACCCGCCTGCAAGTGGTGCTGGTTACGCATCTCAACCATGCCAATGAAGTAAATGGTGACCTTCGCCAGGCAATGAGCAAGCTAAAGCAGGCCGGTGTCACCCTGCTCAACCAGGGCGTATTACTTAAAGGTGTGAATGACTCGGTCGGCGCTCTTACCCAGCTCAGCGAAGCTCTGTTCGATGCTGGTATCCTGCCGTACTACCTTCATGTGCTTGATAAAGTTCAGGGAGCGGCTCACTTTATGGTGGATGACGACCGTGCCCGCCAGCTAATGAAGGGGCTAATGGAAAACGTATCAGGCTATATGGTGCCGCAACTGACCCGGGAAATCGGCGGTCGCCGCAGCAAAACACCACTCGATCTCCATCTAGAATAAACCTCACCTTTCCCCTTAATTTTTAAAAGATTTTGTGTCATCGCAGACACAAAATCTTACCCTTTATGCCTTGCAAAAAACTTTTTTCCGCTAACTTGCGGAAAAAAGCAACGAACAGTTCGTCTTCACTTAAGTTCCGTGTATTTTTCGCCGCTCCATTTATTAGCAACATATATATATGGAATAAAAATCACATTCTCGAGAAGACAAACACAACATGAATCTCAAGACCAAACTATCAGCCTGCTTTGCAGTGCTGTCACTCTCAATAATTTTGGTGTTATCGAGTTTCTCCTACCAGACACTTGAGGAGTCGACCCTCAACAGACTGGACTCGGAACTGGCAACCGCCGCTTACGCCACCAAAAAAATTGTCGGTGATGAACGACACGACCATCTCGACAAAAACAGCAGTGATTACGATCAAATTTCGCGTGATTTGACCGACTTCACCACAGCATCAGACTTGGACTGGGCTTACACCACCGTAATGAAAAACGGACGGGTGTATTACACCTACATCAACCAAACCGAGGATGAAAGGCGCTCCGGACGCTACCAGAACTGGTATTTGGAAGAGTACAAAATTGTGCCGAAGATGCTTCGCGAGGCATTCCTCACAGAACAAATACAATTCGAGGAATACCAAGGCGAATTTGGCCGATACCGCTCTATTTTTGTGCCGTTCCGCAACCACCAGGGCGAGCTGTATGTGGTTGGTGTTGACATCTCACTTAATGCTGTTGATGCCATGCTAAACAGTGAATTAAAGCAAGTATGCCTAACCGCCGCTATCGTGCTGGCACTGGCTCTTATTGGTGCACAGATATTTGCCAACCGCCTTGTTCAGCCAGTGAATGCTCTGAACAAGGTACTACTGAATATCGCCAACGGCGACTGGAACCTGAACCAGCGTGTTGCGGTAACCAGCAAAGATGAAATCGGTGCAATGGCGAATGCCTTCAACACCTTTATGGCAGCACTGCGTGAACGCCTGCTTGAAGTCAGCCAGTCAACCGAAAGCGTAGCCGCAATCACAACCCAGCTTGATCATCTGGTGCAGGCCGTTACCGACCGCTCAGTGGAACAGGCCGAAAATGTTGGTCACAGCGCGACAGCAATTGAAGAGCTGGCAACCAGCAGCCAGAGCATCTCGGAAGTCGTTGGCAATGCCAACCAGAAGATGACCCATTTTGAAGAGCACACGCAAAACACCGTCGCCGCCATCAACGACGCGGTTAACGGCATGCAGAGTGTTCAGAAAGAAACCAACTCAGTGGCCGAGAAGTTACAGCAGCTCGACAGTCGCGCCGGTGAGATCAACTCCATTGTTGAAGTGATCAAAGACATCGCCGATCAGACCAACCTGCTGGCACTAAATGCCGCCATCGAAGCGGCACGTGCCGGTGAACAGGGCCGTGGTTTTGCTGTGGTTGCCGACGAAGTACGTCAACTGTCAGAGCGCACCGCTAAAGCCACTGTCGAGATTGGCTCCATGATCAATACCGTACAGAGCGATACCGGTTCAGCAACCGAAACCATGCAGCAAGCCGTTGAACAGGTCGATAACTGTGTTCAGCACGCCGATCAGGCCAATGAATCACTGAACGGCTTCCGTGCCGAAATCACCTCGGTGACGGAAGGAATGGAAGAAATTACCGAGTCGGTAAAAGAACAGGCCTGTGCCTCAGAGCACCTGTCATCCAACGTTGCCGCACTGAGCAGCAGCGCAGATGAAAACCGACTCTCAACTCAGGACGCACAACAAGGGGTTGAAGAGCTGAAGCGCCGGGCAACCGCGCTACGCGACGTTGTGCATCTTTTTACACTTTAACTTCAACCGACAAGAAGCAATAACTCATAACAGGAGATATCCTTTGAAACTGAAACTAAGCCTAGTAGCACTGGCACTTATGGGCCAAACAGCCGCTCAAGCAGCACCTCTGCTGGTAGATTTTAACGACGAGCAGCGCGAAGAGCGCATTCAGTCAAGCAACGCATGGCTGGAAATTGATACTCAGGCATTTTCTGACAACATCCAGCTACTACAGAAGGATCTGAAGGGTAACACTAAAATCTGTGCCATTATGAAAGCCGATGCTTACGGTAATGGTATTGCTGGCCTGATGCCAACTATCATCGCTAACAACGTACCATGCGTTGGTATCACCAGTAACGAAGAAGCACGCCTTGTTCGTGAGCACGGTTACGAAGGTAAAGTAATGCGTGTTCGTGCTGCTAGCAAGAACGAAATCGAAGGCGGTCTGGATTACAAAATCGAAGAACTGATCGGTACTAAGATGCAGGCTGATCAAATCATCGACATCGCAATGACAAACCACACTACGATTCCTGTTCACCTGGCGCTGAACACTTCAGGCATGGGTCGTAACGGCCTGGATCTGACTACTTATGAAGGTCAGGTTGAAGGTGTAAATATCGCTAGTGATCCAAACCTGGAAATCGTTGGTATGATGACGCACTTCCCGAACGAAGGCCTTGACGAAATCAAGCGCAAAGTTGAGCGTTTTAAAGTTGAAACTAAATGGCTGATGGACAGCGCTGATCTGAAGCGTAAAGACATCACTCTGCACGTTGCTAACTCTTACATCACGCTAAACCTTCCTGAAGCACACCTTGACATGGTTCGTCCGGGCGGCATGCTGTACGGTGATTACCCAGCAACTGCACCATACAAACGCATCGTTTCTTTCAAAACTCGCGTAGCTTCTCTGCACCACTTCCCAGCAGGCAGCACTATCGGTTACGGCAGCACCAAAGTACTTGAGCGCGACTCTGTACTGGCTAACCTGCCAATCGGCTACTCTGACGGCTTCGCTCGTTCACTGAGCAACAAAGCAGACGTTCTGATCAACGGCCAGCGTGCTCGCGTAATGGGCATGGCGTCAATGAACACAACTATGGTTGACGTAACTGACATCGTTGGCGTACAGGCTAACGACGAAGTAGTCGTATTCGGCCAGCAGGGCTCTGAAAAAATCACAGGTGAAGAGACTGAAGAGAAGAGCGGTCGCATTCTGCCTGAACACTACACTATCTGGGGTGCAACTAACCCACGCGTTTACCGTTAATCACAAACGCAAAGATAGCCAAGGCCAGCCTCGTGCTGGCCTTTTTTCTGCCCGCCGTTCCAGCAATTTTTCCCATCCTGACGATAAAAAAATATCATCGCCAATTTGCTCGCTTTTCCACCTGATTAAGCGCATAGTCGCGCTCCAAATCGGTAAGCAGAGAAGGCAGCCAAACTTCTCTCTTATAACCTTTTCACTTTATTTTTTACGAGTAGCGCGATGAAAATTGGCATCCTATCCCAAAACGAAAACCTGTACTCCACCCGCCGTCTACGCGAAGCCATTGAGCAACGCGGACACCAAGCGGTGATTATCAACGCTCTGCGATGTTATATGAACATTAACTCGGTAAAACCTTCCATCCATTTTGAAGGTGAAGAGCTGACCGGGTTTGATGCGATTATTCCCCGCATCGGTGCTGATATTACATTTTACGGCTGTTCGGTACTGCGTCAGTTTGAAATGATGGATGTATTTTCGGTCAACCAGTCGATCGCAATATCCCGCTCACGGGACAAACTCCGTTCGCTGCAACTGCTGAGCAGAAAAGGGATCGGTATGCCAATCACAGGCTTTGCCAGCAAGCCAGATGATGTGCCGGATCTGATCAAAATGGTGGGCGGTGCGCCACTGGTGATCAAGCTCCTTGAAGGTACCCAAGGGATCGGTGTAGTGCTGGCAGAAACACAAAAAGCGGCCGAAAGCGTTATCGAAGCTTTCATGGGGCTGAAGGCCAATATCATGGTCCAGGAGTTCATTGAAGAAGCAGGTGGCGCCGACATCCGCTGCTTTGTTATCGGCGACAAAGTGATTGCCGCAATGAAACGCCAGGCCGCAGACGGTGAATTTCGATCCAATCTGCACCGTGGCGGTAGCGCAACACTGATCCGTATTACGCCGGAAGAGCGCAAGACAGCCGTAGCGGCAGCTAAAGCAATGGGTTTGAGTGTGGCCGGGGTTGATTTACTGCGCTCCAAGCGCGGCCCGCTAGTGATGGAGGTGAACTCCTCGCCGGGCCTAGAAGGCATTGAAACCGCCACCGGGAAAGATATTGCAGGTATGATTGTCGAACACATCGAAAAGCATGCCGGAAAAAAGCGACGTCACCGCTTACAGCATCAATAAAAACTACCAAAACAGAATAAACACGAGCCTTAGCCACTCGTTCATAAAGCAGCCATAAGGCTGCTTTTTTTCACTGACTTAACGAACAGGAGACAACTGCAATGTTGCCTGACATTGCGCCTTTTGCATGGCCGGCATTACTGAAATGCGCCATTTGCGGCACCATGATTGGTTTTGAGCGCCAATTGCGGGGGAAACCGGTCGGCATACGAACCGCTACCCTGATTATCGTTGGAACATACTGCTTCATAACTCTGGGCCAGACATTATCGGCCAGCGATGCCGACCTGGCACGGGTGATGTCCCAGATCATTACCGGTATCGGCTTTCTTGGTGCAGGCGTTATGATGAACCGGGATGGGCAGATCCACGGCGTAACATCAGCAGCAGTTGTCTGGATGCTGGCAGCACTTGGCGTCACCATTGGCCTCGGGTACGGCCAAAGTGCGGTATTGATGACTGGCGTCATTATCTCGGTTTTGCTTGGTGTGGATAAGCTGGAAAACAGCCTGCGCTTTTTACGCAAAGGCGTTCATGCCCATTGGTCCGATCGTCGCCAGCGGAAAAAAATGCAGCGCCACCAATCAGAAGCCGATTAGAAGACAAAACACGTACACCTTTTACCAAGAGACACACCTTAAAGCTGAACAAAAATAACCATTAAGTAATAAAATAAAAACTAACAGCATAAGATACTGATTTTAAATGAATTATTTTTTGTTCAGCTTTTACAGTTTTTTCTCCAAAAAGCTCACAACGACTCATTCGATTCTTTCTCATTCACGCGTGCAGCTTCACACGTGAAAATCAGCTTTTCGCTGAGCGAAATGACCACCATAATCAAAAGCCTTAGAAAAGCACTTAACACACTGATTTTAAACAATTAAAAACATGTACAGCTTTCTCTGCTTTTTTCCTGATAAAGTCAGATCATCAAATCTAACTCTTCTTAAAGCAATTCTGTACACCTTTTCACTCCTTTGACAGCGAAAAGGCGAGCAATATTACAACCACTATCCAAAAGGCTGTCAATCAAATTTAAGATCATGATTTTATTGGATTATTTTTATGTGCAGCTTTTCAGGCTTTTTTCCTTGTAAACTCTGCACAAGATATTTCCGAGGAGGGCACCAACAATGTACAGCTTTCCCTTTACTGAACACCAAAAAGATGAGCCATTTCACACCCACGTTACCAGCACGACAAATTTAAACATAACGCACTGTTTTTAAAATGTTTTTCCTGGCGTACAGCTTTTTGAGAAATTTACCGTGTGAACTGTTTTGTGTGAACTGTTTTGTGCGAGGTGCGAGGTGCGAGGTGCGAGGTGCGAGGTGCGAGGTGCGAGGTGCGGCAGGATGAATTTCCTCTAATCAAAGACGAATATTATTTCTTCTTACTTCTGAAATGCAGATAAAAAATGAAGATAAAAAAACGGAGGCCGCAGCCTCCGTTTTCTACCAATATCAATTGGTGGTTTATCTCTAAGCAGAATAGGTTGAGAGCAAGAAGAAAACGCGCAGTTTATACAGCATAAATGAGCATTTTCGACGCCGCTATCGAGCTATTCTGCGACGAGATAAAGCAGCTATGTCGGGTAGCAGCAGCGCATTACTGCGCCGCCGCCCCCTAAGAACCGTACAAGCGAGTTTCCCCGCATACGGCTCAAGCCTTTATAAGTCCACACTTACGTATGAACCAGCAACGAATGCAAACAACATTTTTTTGTTGTCCCGCCCCTCCCTTTGATTCGTTAAGCTAGCTAAATTCATCAAGCAATAAATCAAAGACGTGAGGGCTTATGTCTATTAGCATTCAGATAAACATATCACCAGCAGTACTCCTTATGATTTTACATATGGGAGCATTCTTCATTTAAGAATTAAGGGAGTCGAAGGACTCCCCTTCTTTCCTATTATGAAGCAGCCGATGACAGTTAACATGCAACATCATCAAATTCGAGCTGTTGTCAGAGCCACCGTTCACCCGCTGGACAATATGGTGAATATCCCAATCATCTTGTGAGTGAAACTGCTGGTGGCACACCGCACACTTGAAGTTCTGTCTCTCGACAATCTTCCACAACTTCATATTCCCCGCCAAAGATTTCTTCAACCTTTGCATCTTCAGACGCTCAAAATATTGCTCGTCTTCCGGTAGGTAACAATTCGCTGTTGCCCGAATTTTTACATGCTTGTCGATTTTCACTCTCGTTGCACTCAGCAAGCGATAGTGGCCATCTTCCCCTTTCAGTTTTGGTGCGCTGAATACCCAGTTCCTTTCACCGACTGTTTTAAAGTATTTCTCTTTAATCCAGCGTTTACGGCGATTGGAATGGATTCGACGGCACCACTGCCATAACATTTTCCAGATCCGGTAATCCACATACTTGAACGTCTCACTAGCACATATCCAACGATGGTAGTTACACCACCCTCGGATCATCGGGTTCAGCTTGGCGATAACCGCCGCTGCTGGTGCCGTTTTGTGGCTATTGAGGTAGTCCCGAATGCTTCGCAGAAATACCTTTACGTTTTTGCCAGACGGCTTGATTAACATCTTGCCGTTGTACTTGCGTAAATTCTGCCCCAGAAAATCAAACCCTTGTTCTATGTGTGTGATTAGTGTTTTCTCATCGGAAAGTTCCAGCCCTCGCTCGGCCATAAAGGCTTTCACAAGTGGCAGTACTTCCTTTTCCAATAGCTCTTTCGAGATACCAGTGATGATAAAATCATCTGCATAGCGCACATAGTTGACCTTGGTTTTATAGCTGGCTTTGGTGTTCTTCCTCCCGAAGTGAGATTCGAGCACCGCCTCCAAGCCATCCAAGACCATGTTTGCTAGTACAGGGGAAATTATTCCCCCTTGAGGAGTACCAGCATCCGTCAGGTTCCATTTTCCGGATTCCATGAACCCGGCTTTTAGCCATTTCCTTAGTACCGCTTTATCCATAGGGATGTTGCCGATAAGCCAGTCGTGGCTAATGTGGTCAAAACACCCTTTGATGTCGCCTTCAAGTACCCATTGGGCACTTGCCTTACGACTGAGGTTCACGAAGCATTGTTCGATAGCATCAGCGCAAGAACGGTTCGGGCGAAAGCCATAGCTGTTGCGATCCGCCGTGGTTTCCGACACAGGCTCTATAGCTAACAGGTACAGTGCCTGCATTGCTCTATCGCGCATGGTCGGTATACCCAGCGGCCTGCGTTTGCCGTTGGCTTTGGGAATGTAGACCCTCTTGAGCGGTTTGGGCTTGTAGCCCTTACGCTTCAATTGTCCTATCGCTTCCCACTTCTTCACAGGTGTACTCCAGGTTTCCCCGTCAACACCCGGCGTTTTTTTCCCTCTGTTTTCGGTGACTCGCCTGATAGCAATCACCTTGGCAGCAAACGAACGAGTTAACATGCGTTGCAGTCTTTTAACCTGTCGCCAGTCAGACTTTTTCGTTGCCTTCGCGATCCTTACCTGTAGCCCTCTCACCGAACGATACATCAGCTCCCAGTTGATACTGTGCCATTGCTCCGCATAGTGGGAGGATGCAGGTAATAGTGGCGTAGTTGCCGTACTCATCTTGCTTTCCTCCATAGCCTTCATGAAGAAAAGCCATTACCCCATACGGGGATAGCTAATCCCCATTTGGGCTAATTTTTCAGATGACTTTACATGTTTTCACACGATTAAAGACCAGTTGGAAGTCTGCACCATTTCTGGTTAGGACAAAGTTTGAATCCCTATCCGGACCGTTACAGTCCGGCATTCGCTTTTTCCAACCTCCCTTACCCGCTTACCCAACAGCGCTCCTTGCGGATTGCCTGCCTTAGACGGATGTCAAAGGCGGATAGTCGGGCTTACCGAGTTCCATTGTAATTACATAAACAACTAAGGTTCTGTCTATCCACCGGTGGTGTCATGACGACGTATTCCCAGATGTAAGGGGAATAACCGACCACGTACCTTTTGGTTAGAGCGTATCAACAATATTTCGCTCATTGCGGCTGACGGTGTTTATCAACAGTTCACGTACGTTAACCATGCTGTTTAGCCTAGCCCCCAGCCGACTTATTGTTAGTCAGCTATGCCATCCTCACGGATTAAAGCACCGCTTGCGCAGGGGTACATTGTCAGGAAGCTCCGCACCATGCAGTTACCCGCATCGCACTATCCCTAGACTACAGTTAGTCGCATAACTGGTCTCACTACAAAGAAGCAAGCTTCTTTGTCGAGACAATAATTACAATAGCTTACGCCCGGAGGACGCTTCAGTAATGAATCCTGATGGTCATGCTTGTACAGCAATATGACGGATTGGCGTTGTGTCGGCAGGCGAACCGCCGTTTTGCCATTAGCACAATGTGGCTATCCTAGATATGACTGGTGACAGGCAGCTTACGCGCCTTTTTCTAAGCTGATCGCAGCAGATACGATCAGGCGAACATTCCATGCGAGGAATGCCGTTGATCGGATTGTGCGATCCGACCAACGGATTTCGACTACTAATTTTGCGAGAGTGGGTAGTGAACCCTAACCGTTATAGGTTAGTGCTCACTACGGCTGTGACCCGCGAGGCTAGCGACCTCCACGACTCTCGTCGCATCACATCATGCCGCCCATACCACCCATACCACCCATGCCGCCCATATCAGGCATTGCAGGAGCGTCTTTCTGTGGCAGGTCTGTAACCATCGCTTCTGTAGTGATCATCAGGCCAGCAACAGATGCTGCGAACTGGATAGCAGAACGAGTTACTTTAGTTGGGTCAAGGATACCCATCTCGATCATGTCGCCGTACTCGCCAGTAGCAGCGTTGTAACCGTAGTTAGCTTCGCCTGCACGAACGTTGTTAGCAACAACAGATTCTTCATCACCAGCGTTTCGAGTGATTTGACGGATAGGTGCTTCCATCGCACGCAGAGCAACGCGGATACCTACGTTCTGCTCTTCGTTGTCACCCTGCAGATCAACAATCTTAGAAGCAGCACGGATAAGAGCAACACCACCACCAGCGACAACACCTTCTTCAACGGCTGCGCGAGTTGCGTGAAGTGCGTCTTCTACGCGGTCTTTCTTCTCTTTCATTTCAACTTCAGTTGCTGCACCAACTTTGATTACTGCAACACCGCCTGCCAGTTTAGCAACGCGCTCCTGAAGTTTTTCTTTGTCGTAGTCTGAAGTCGCTTCTTCAATCTGCTGACGGATCTGAGCTACACGGCCCTGAATCATCGCTTCTTCACCAATACCGTCGATGATAGTGGTGTTTTCTTTAGTGATTGTTACACGCTTCGCCTGACCCATATCTTCAAGCTGAACTTTTTCCAGCTCCAGGCCAACTTCTTCAGAAATTACAGTACCAGCAGTCAGTACCGCGATGTCCTGAAGCATTGCTTTACGACGGTCACCGAAACCAGGTGCTTTCACAGCAGCTACTTTCACGATACCGCGCATGTTGTTCACAACCAGTGTTGCCAGCGCTTCGCCTTCAACATCTTCAGCGATGATCAGAAGAGGGCGAGATGCTTTCGCTACTGCTTCAAGAGCTGGTAGCAGTTCACGGATGTTAGATACTTTCTTGTCAATCAGCAGGATGAACGGGTTTTCCAGATCAACCGCACCCGCTTCCTGGTTGTTGATGAAGTATGGAGACAGGTAACCGCGGTCGAACTGCATACCTTCAACTACGTCCAGCTCGTCTTGCAGAGCCTGACCTTCTTCAACAGTGATAACACCGTCGCGGCCTACTTTTTCCATTGCTTCTGCAATGATGTTACCTACAGTCGCATCAGAGTTTGCAGAGATAGTACCAACCTGTGCGATAGCTTTAGTGTCTTCACATGGAACAGACAGTGCTTTCAGTTCTTCAACAGCAGCAACAACTGCTTTGTCGATACCGCGCTTCAGGTCCATTGGGTTCATGCCAGCAGCAACTGCTTTCAGACCTTCGTTTACGATAGCCTGAGCAAGTACTGTTGCAGTAGTTGTACCGTCACCAGCAGCATCGTTAGCCTGAGACGCCACTTCTTTAACCATCTGTGCGCCCATGTTCTGGAACTTGTCTTCCAGTTCGATTTCACGCGCTACAGAAACACCATCTTTAGTGATAGTCGGAGCACCGAAAGATTTGTCCAGTACTACGTTACGGCCTTTAGGGCCCAGTGTTACTTTTACTGCGTCAGCCAGAACGTTTACACCTTCCAGCATTTTGATTCGTGCATCGTTACCAAATTTAACGTCTTTAGCAGCCATGTCAGTCTTCCTTTCTTAATTTTTAATTTGAAGTGATCGGATTATTCAACGATAGCCATGATGTCGTTTTCAGACATGATCAGGACTTCTTTACCGTCGATCTTTTCAGTCTTAGTGCCGTAGCCTTCAGCAAAGATCACAGTATCACCAACTTTAACGTCCAGCGGCTGTACTGAGCCGTTTTCCAGAATGCGGCCTTTACCTACTGCCAGTACTGTACCGCGAGTAGATTTTTCAGCTGCAGAACCAGTCAGAACGATGCCGCCAGCAGATTTTGATTCAACTTCTTGGCGCTCAACGATAACTCGGTCATGTAAAGGACGAATGTTCATCGGTCGTCTCTCCTGATTTGGTAAAATCCATACAATAAATAAAGGTAAGGGTTCGTGTCCCTTACTTTTTCTGATAACTAGACATGTTGGGACGTTTTTTCGAATCCCAAGTCCCCGGTGACATTTTTTTCAAAAAATTCACCGAGAATTTTTGCCCGATCACACTCTTTGCATTAGGGTAAGCGGGCATCCCACTTCTGAGACCACTATGTCGATAGCAAGAAAGGCAGATAAACACGGGCTGTTGTCCGCTCCGATCCCCCTCGCCCTGCGCCGATTAACCGTTCCTATGGTATTCGGTATGGTGGCGATCCTGATGTTTAACTTGGTCGACACCTTCTTTATTTCACTGCTGGGCACCGAAGCGCTGGCAGCGGTGAGTTTCACCTTCCCGGTTACCTTTGCCCTCAACTGCATCACCATGGGAGTCAGTGTCGGGATATCAACCAGCATTGGTCGTCTGCTCGGCAGCGGCAATAACCAGGATGCCGCTAGGTTGGCGACTCACGGCCTGTTACTCGCTGTCGTTCTAGTGATCACAGCCTCCATTCTGGGGTTAAACACAATAGAACCCCTGTTTAGCCTGCTCGGTGCGACACCTGAGCTGCTACCCGTTATCAAACAATATATGCAGATCTGGTATTTAGCCATTCCGCTGCTGGTGATCCCAATGGCAGGCAACAGTGCAATCCGGGCAACCGGGGATGCCAAAAGCCCGGCCCAGATCATGATGCTGGCCGGATTTATCAATGGTGTACTGGATCCTTTACTGATCTTTGGATTAGGGCCGTTTCCCGAACTCGGCGTGCAGGGCGCTGCCATTGCCAGCGGGATCAGCTGGGCTTTCGCCCTGATCAATTCGCTCTATATTCTAATCAGAAGAGAAAAACTGCTGGCCAGACCGCAACTGACACTGATTAACAAAGACTGCCGCCAAATCCTGCAGGTTGGTACACCAGCCGGGTTATCCAGCGCGCTTAACCCGCTCTCCGGCGCACTATTGATGTGGCTACTGGCAACTCAGGGCACTGCTTCTGTTGCCGCCTACGGTGCAGCAATGCGGATAGAATCGATTCTGGTGATTGTAATGATGGCACTGGGTTCAGCTCTGATGCCGTTTATGGCCCAGAACTTAGGCGCTAATCAGAACCACCGGGCATTCCAGGCGCTGTTTACCTCCATGCGCTTTGCCATCATCTTCCAGCTACTGGTCTTTATCATGATGGTGCCTCTGAGCTGGCCGTTGTCGTCAATGTTCAGCCAAGATACCGCGGTACAGCAGCAGCTCTGGCATTACCTGATTGTGGTACCGCTCAGCTATGGTATGCAGGCTGTTTGCATGCTGCTGATCAGTGCGCTTAATGCTATGCACAAACCCATTCATTCCCTGATCTGGAACTTGCTGCGACTGTTCGGATTTTTGCTGCCGGCAGCCTGGGTGGGCAGCCAGATTGACGGGACGGAAGGGCTGTTTGTCGGTATTGCCATCGCCAATATGATCAGCGGGATCGGCGCTTATTTATATGCGGTCAAAATGCGGCGTGATGTGTACAAAAATCCGGTCAAAACGATCTGAATCTACCCCATTATTTCCCAGCAGCAAATATTAACAGTATTAACAGAAAAGGCAGCCAAACGGCTGCCTTTTTATTCAACATTAGTCATAAAAGACTACTAATGAATTAATGCAATCTGCGATCAGTATCGTTCTCTTTCTGTTCGTCCTTACGCTCGAATTCACCATCGAACACATCACCTTCAGAAGAACGCTGGCGGAACGGGTCATCCTGCTGTTCAAATGGCCCCTGGCTACCGAAGCCCTGACTGCCGAAACCAGCACTGAATCCGCTGCCCATATTCTGAACCTTGACCCTACTCATCAGCTGCTTAGCCAACATCGCCCGTGGTGCAGGCAGCAGCACCATCATACCGAGAGCATCCGTCATAAAGCCTGGAGTCAGCAGCAACACACCGGCTACGGCCAACATCACCCCTTCAACAATCTGCTGGGCAGGCAGCTCGCCTTGCTGCAGGCGGCTTTGCACCGACATCAGCGTCGCGATTCCCTGACTGCGAACCAGCGATGCCCCGACAATGGCAGTAACCAATACCAGCGCTATCGTAGGCCACAGGCCGAGAAATCCCCCCAACTGGACAAACAGGGCGATTTCAATGATAGGTACAACGATAAAAAGCAATAGCAAAACAGGAAACACGACTTACCTCGATACGGTTGATGTCTGTTACAAATAATCACGTTATGGCAATAATCTTGCCCGAAAACATAACCCTTCTTTATCTCTATTAATAATGGGAACAATCCGGCAGTTTTCAACTACGCGAGTGTAACAGAAAGCAACCATAATTAATTTGCTGAACGGCACCTGAAAGGATGACACAGGGACTTCACATCCTGTCATATTTCGTCATTTTTAAACATAAAACACCAAGGGAAAATTAACAGTAAATGTGAAGTCGATCGCGTTTTTGTGCAAATGTATTCAACCACCTTAAAAAAGTGATCTTGATTATGTTTTTACCCCTAAAGGGGAGTATTATCAGCCCCAGACAAAAGGTGTCAGGTACGATCATCTAGCCAAAATCTCTACGGAATGGACTCTGTTCTTTCAGATTGGCTCAACATTTGTTTTTTTATAGCAGATTCCACTTTAAGGCTACGTTATGTCTCAGATGATTGATCTAGAAAAAAAAGAAACAACTACTAATGTTGCAACCCGCATTGAAGAAGATCTTCTTGGTGAACGCCACGTCCCAGCTGAAGCATACTGGGGTATTCATACTCTTCGTGCAGTAGAAAACTTCAACATCTCCAATAAAACTATCTCTGACGTTCCAGAATTCGTTCGCGGTATGGTTTTCACCAAAAAAGCGGCGGCAATGGCGAACAAAGAGCTGGGCGCTATCCCTTCTGATGTAGGTGAATACATCATCAAAGCGTGTGACCAGATCCTTGAAACAGGTAAGTGCATGGATCAGTTCCCGTCAGACGTTTTCCAGGGCGGTGCCGGTACATCAGTAAACATGAACTCTAACGAAGTTATCGCTAACCTTGCTCTGGAACTGATGGGCAAAGAAAAAGGCGAATACGACATCGTTAACCCTAACGACCACGTAAACAAATCTCAGTCTACTAACTGTGCCTACCCAACAGGTTTCCGTGTTGCTGTTTACAACAGCATCATGAACATGCTGGAAGCACTTGAGTACCTGAAAGCAGCATTCGACGCGAAAGGCGAAGAATTCGGCGACGTACTGAAAATGGGCCGTACCCAGCTTCAGGACGCTGTACCTATGACTGTTGGCCAGGAATTCCACGCATTCGGCGTACTGGTTAAAGAAGAAATCAAAAACCTTCGTCACACAGCTCAGCTTCTGCTTGAAGTTAACCTGGGTGCAACAGCTATCGGTACTGGTCTGAACGCAGCAACTGGCTACCAGGAACTGGCTGTTCAGCGTCTGGCTGAAGTAACTGGCCTACCTTGTGTACCAGCTGAAGACCTGATCGAAGCAACATCTGACTGTGGTGCTTACGTAATGGTTCACGGTGCTCTTAAGCGTACCGCTGTTAAGCTATCTAAGATCAGCAACGACCTGCGTCTTCTTTCTTCAGGTCCACGTGCCGGTCTGAACGAAATCAACCTACCTGAAATGCAGGCTGGTTCTTCTATCATGCCAGCTAAAGTAAACCCAGTAATCCCAGAAGTGGTTAACCAGGTTTGCTTCAAGGTTATCGGTAACGACACCACGGTTACTTTCGCAGCAGAAGCAGGTCAGCTTCAGCTAAACGTTATGGAACCAGTTATCGGTCAGGCAGTATTCGAATCTATCGAGCTGCTGAAGAACGCTGCAATCAACCTGCGTGACAAGTGCATTGATGGCATCACAGTAAACAAAGAAGTTTGTGAAAACTTCGTGTTCAACTCAATCGGTATCGTAACTTACCTTAACCCGTTCATCGGCCACCACGAAGGTGACATCGTAGGTAAGATTTGTGCCGAAACAGGTAAGAGCGTACGTGAAGTAGTTCTTGAGCGCGGTCTGCTGACTGAAGAACAACTGGACGACATCTTCTCTGTTGATAACCTGATGCACCCAGAGTACAAAGCGAAGCGTTACAACTAATAACGCATTAGCGAGTTAATTTAATACAAGGCGGATTTTCAGGACGAGGATCCGCCATTTTTTGCTACAGATTTCCCCCTTTTTTTATTTATTTTTTATTTTACTAAGACAGGACAATCTCATGATTGGTGTAGAACTATTTGTCGTTCTCGCGTTCATTTATCTGGGCGCAAGAATCGGCGGTATCGGTATTGGTTTTGCCGGCGGTGCTGGTGTGTTGGTGCTTTCTCTAGGTCTGGGAATGGATGCAGGTAATATTCCTGTAGACGTTATCCTGATCATCATGTCGGTAATTACCGCAATCGCAGCCATGCAGGTTGCCGGCGGTATGGACTGGCTGGTTGATCTGGCAGAAAAATTCCTGCGTAAGAACCCTAAACGCATCACCTTCTACGCACCGATGGTAACTTACTTCATGACTCTGCTTGCAGGTACAGGCCACACAGCCTTCTCGACCCTGCCGGTAATTGCAGAAGTTGCCAAAGAGCAAGGCGTTCGCCCTTCCCGCCCACTATCAATTGCAGTTGTGGCTTCACAGATTGCAATTACCGCATCGCCTATCTCCGCAGCGGTTGTATTCTTCTCTGGCATTCTCGAACCGCTCGGAGTGGGCTACCTAACTCTGTTGGCTATCTGTATCCCTACTACCTTCATTGCGTGTATGGCCGGTGCATTTGTGTCTAACTTTATCGGCTGTGAGCTAAAAGATGATCCGGTTTACCAAGATCACCTGGCAAAAGGTCTGATCAAAATCCAGGGCGCAACCAAGCGTGATATCCTGCCGACAGCGAAAAAAGCCACTTATATCTTCATTATCGCTATCATCGCTGTTGTTGCTTACGCAACCATGATTTCAAAAGCGGTTGGTGTTATCGAAGATCCGGCACTGGGCCGTAACGACGCTATCATGGTATTCATGCTGACAGCGGCAATGGCTATCGTCACCTTCACTAAGATTGACGCATCGAAAATTGCCAACGCACCGACATTCAAGTCTGGTATGAGCGCTTGTGTGTGTGTACTTGGTGTGGCATGGCTGGGTGATACTTTCGTATCTGGCCACATTGCAGAAATCAAAGAATTTGCCGGTGAGATTCTGGCTCAGTACCCATGGATGCTGGCAGTAACCCTGTTCTTTGCTTCTATGCTGCTGTACTCACAGGGCGCAACAACCACTGCTCTGATGCCTGCGGCACTGGCTATCGGCGTAGCTCCGCTAACAGCTATTGCGTCTTTCGCAGCAGTAAGTGCGCTGTTCGTACTGCCTACTTACCCAACCCTGCTGGCTGCGGTTGAGATGGATGAAACCGGCTCTACCCGTATCGGTAACCTGGTATTCAACCACCCGTTCTTTATTCCGGGTGTAGTCACTATCACGACTTCTGTAGCCCTGGGCTTCTTGGTTGGCGGTATGTTCCTGTAATTGCCACTAGCAATACGAATATACAAAGGCTGCCTCCGGGCGGCCTTTTTATTAGGCACTTCTTTTCGAGCCTTTGGAACGCTTAATCCTAACAGGCGATAACAACGGCTACTCGGCAAAACCTTCAGCTCAATGCAAGTTCCAAAGCAATAATATTAAAACAAGAAAAACCGTCTCTCTTGAATTGTCATCTCATAACTAATGCAAGGAAAACGCATAGTAAGCAATCACTAACACAACAAGAAAGACGAAGATAAAAACAGACAAATCCGGTTACGTTTTACCGGGAAATAAAACAAGCAGTGGATAAACAAGACAGGTAAGATGGGGGATTTAATGTCTCCGCCTCATCCTGAGGCGAAGACAGTGAACAAATCCGGATTCCCATCGAATTTGTTCAACCGGTTCGTTCGTCAATCCCAACGAACTGGCCGATGCTATGTCTCAATTTGCTACAGACTCAGGCTTAAGACAGGAAAGCCTGAGCCGCTATAGTAGTGATTGAGCGAGCGTGGTGATAGAGGTAAAAGCGTGATGCAGCGATGCAAAAATGGTATGAAGTTAGACGACCTGCGCACTCTGATTGCAATTGCTCAACAAGGAAGTTTCAGGGCAGCAGCCAGTGCGTTAGATATTCCCCCGGCCACCCTGAGCAGGCGGTTACAGCGGCTGGAAGATACCCTGGGCAGCCAGCTGGTAATCCGGGACAGCCGCAACGTTTCGTTAACCCCACTGGGACAGAATTATTTCGATCGCTGCCAGCCTCTGATTGAAGAGCTGGAAAGTGCCACCACCGAACTACAGGACAGCAGCCACAGCAATCCACGCGGTGCGCTGCGAATTTCTGCGCCGGTCGGCCTGCTGACTTACCGCCTGATGCCGCTATTTAACCGCTTTATGGCGCAGTACCCGGAAGTCACCCTATCGCTGACCCACCTGTCAAACCAACACCATGACTACAGCCCGGAGCAATATGACGTGGTGTTCCGTGTCGGCCGGCAACCGGACTCCAGCTTTGCTGCCGCCAAAATCGGCCAGTCGCAACGAATTCTGGTCGCCTCTCCGGATTACCTAGCACAACATGGCGCACCATCACATCCTAACGATCTCAATCAGCATGCCCGCCTGGCAAGCGTCCCGGAGTTTGAGTGGGCACTTACATGCAAGGATGAAAACCACCAGCTGGAAACCATCTGGGTTAACTCCCCCGTCAGAATGGCGATCGCCGATCTTAACAGCATCAAACAGGCAGCCATCGACGGGCTGGGAATTGCCAGCCTGCCTAACTATGTTGTTGCCGATGACTGTCAGCAACAACGGCTGACAACCCTGATGGACGACTGGTGTTCACCGCCCCGCCCTATCTACATGTTGTATCAGCGACTTGGCTACATTCCGGCTCATATCCGCTGCTTTACCGACTTTATGCGTGATGCGCTGGCAGGCTTTTAACGGTAAGCTTGGCAACAGATTTCAAGGTCGATGAAACCAAACACTGATTAACACGGTCTGAGGGGGTATAGTAATAATATCCTCACTGTACCTGCAGGGACGTTCTGTATACGAGTCTGACTTTAATGATGAGATTGACAAAGCACTACGGGTTATCCCGATTTTCCACCCTTATCGCGCTGTTAGGGATCTTACTGGCCACTATCGCCAGTCTGCCAGTCCGGGCCGAGTTTTCCTTTGGTTTCAACAGCAGCAGCGAGACACAGTTTGTCGCCGTTGATGAGGCCTTTCCTTTCAACTTCAGCCAGCAGGGTAATGTGGTTTACCTCGACTGGCAGATCAAGCCCGGCTACTACCTGTACCAGCACCAGCTATCTGTCAGCTCAGATAATGCCAAAATCGGCACGCCCGACATTCCAGCCGGGCAACCATACAAAGATGAGTTCTTCGGGGACGTCAATATCTACACCGAGCCACTGACCGTCTCGGTTCCGCTGCTTGAAGCCGACAACAGCTCAGTGCTGACAGTTCGTTACCAGGGCTGTGCCAAAGCCGGTTTCTGCTATCCGCCGGAAATTCGCCAGGTACCGTTAACGGCGGTAATGACAGCCAAAGATGTAACACCTCCGGGTTCAGCAACCACCTCTGCATTAAGCGATAAGACGGAAGTAAGTACTGACATTCAAACATCAGCAAGCACAGTCATCACACCTGCGACCCAACAAGATCAGCTGGCCAGCGATCTTGCCGAACAATGGTGGACTCCGTTGGTCTTCCTGGCACTAGGGATTGGCCTCGCCTTTACTCCGTGTGTTCTGCCGATGTACCCAATCCTGACCGGTATCGTTCTGGGCGGCGGGCAGCTCAGCCACGGCAGAACTTTCCGCCTGTCATTTACCTATGTTCAGGGGATGGCATTGACCTACACCCTGCTGGGGCTGGTTGTCGCTTCTGCCGGTATGCAGTTCCAGGCTGCCCTGCAACATCCTTACGTATTGATTGGCCTGAGTGTAATGTTTGTCCTGCTGGCGCTTTCTATGTTCGGTGCCTACACCCTGCAACTGCCAAGCAGCGTCCAGACCTGGCTCAGCACCCTGAGCAACCGCCAGGAAGGCGGCAACACCGGCAGCGTGTTCATCATGGGCGCCATTTCCGGCCTGGTGTGTTCTCCATGTACGACAGCACCACTGTCCGGGGCGCTTATTTATGTTGCCCAGAGCGGCGACCTGCTGACCGGTGCCGTTGCGCTTTACGCCTTAGCACTGGGTATGGGTATCCCGCTGATCCTGGCCGCTATGTTCGGCAACAAATTACTGCCGAAGGCCGGTAACTGGATGGTACATGTGAAGGTCTTCTTTGGATTTATCCTGCTGGCCGTGCCTGTATTCCTGCTTGAGCGCATCCTGCCGCACAACGTTGTGCCTTACCTGTGGTCTGCGCTGGGTGTTGCCGCATTCGGCTGGCTCTACCATGTCAAAAATACCCTATCGGTATCATGGCGCAGCAGTACGCTGGCGGTGATTGCGATTGTCGGCCTGTTTATCTCGGTCCAGCCGATGTACCAGTTCATCGCCGGTGAGGCAACAACAGCGGCGCAGCAACAGGAAATGAAGGTTGAATTTGAACGCGTAACCACCATTGATGATCTCAACCTGGCACTGGCTGAAGCCAAAGCACAGGGCAAACCAGTCATGCTCGACTTCTATGCCGACTGGTGTGTGGCCTGTAAAGAGTTCGAAAAATACACCTTCCATGACCCGGCTGTAGCACCAAGGCTTGAGCAATTTATCCTGCTGCAAGCTGATGTGACTAACAGCTCACCGGCTGATATTGAAATGCTCAAAGAGATGGATGTGCTCGGCCTGCCGACGCTGGATTTCTGGGATGCTGAAGGTAACCGTAACAGTCGCGCCCGCCTAACCGGCTTTATGGAGGCCAGGCCGTTCATCGACCACCTGGAAAACCACCAGCTGGTTAACTGATATAAACCGAATACAACGAAAAAGGAGCACTGTGTGCTCCTTTTTCATTCATATCAACGAACGGCTGAATACAACTCTATTCCCGCAAACCCTGCAGCAATTCATAGCGTGCGACAATATCTCCCTTTTCGTCGCTCTCTTCATACTGCTCACGCAGCTCATTAATCGCATCATGCATAGATTTACTCATACGATTAACATTGCAACTCGGTGCCCACTCCAGTATTGAAATCATCACACAGACCGGTTCTTCCAAATCAAGTTTCACAAGATTGTCACAACAACGGTGAACATGGCGCTGAATCCGCTCCGCGACAACTTTTGCCCCACTCAAATCAGTATCAGGCAGCAGCACAGCGAACTCATCACTGCCAACTCGAGAAATGAAATCCCGCGGTCGATAAACCCCGCGACGCAAGCCTTTTGCAACCCGCTTCAGTAGATCTTCATAGGCATTATAGCCACAAGTCATCGTATAGAGTCGCAAAGGCTCAATACTCACCACCATCACTGTCATCTCGCTATTGTGGCGACGGGCTGCCATTATTTCCCTGTCCAACATCAGCTCAAAATGGCGATTATTCTGCAATCCAGTTATCGGATCAACCAGAGACACAGACGCCAGCTCCTTACGCAAGCGCTTCTCTTCAAACTCATGCAGCACTGAAGAATGGAACCAGTGATACAGGCACTCCCTGATCACTATCACAATCAGCAAACGGCTGGTCAGGCTCAGAAAAGAAATCGCCTCATGATCCAGCTCTGATGATACTCTAGTAAAAAGAAACGAGGCTAATACCGGCAATGCTGCCAGATACACGGCCGGGCGGTAACTGAAAAATGCCACCACCGACAGGAAAATAAACAAGTCACCATAAACATAGAGGGTGGTGAAGTATGTATCATGCAACAGCAACGGAAACAGCACAGCCCAACCGATGCCCAGCAATCCGGCCAACGCCAGTGACACTATCTGCCAACGAACCCTGAACGTAATAATCTGCACTACAGTCCAAAGAGCCAGCGCCCCCACCCCCAACACCGCAACAACACCGCTGAAGGAAGACTTCACCGAACTATCTATTGTCGGCTGCCCCCAGAACAACTCAATGGCTATCAATCCTAACAGTAATACAGATGTCGCAGTGATCAGCTTCCAGCCCTGTAACTGGCGATCGAACTTCTGCTGTTCAAGGTATCCCTGCCCGTTACTTCTTGAATCGATATGATGGATCATTCCCTGTTCCCAATATTGGTTTGACGTATCATAGCAAGCGACTCATTTGTTCAATTACTTAATAATATCTCAGCCACAGTAATAAGTGAGAACAAGAGCTGATCCAGCTCCGATCTTGGAGGCAACCAAATTGATCAGACTAATTTCCGGTGATAGCGTTGTTTATTAAGTACAACAAAAACAAACAGAAGTAACTGCACATGGACGCTCAGTACACTATTGTTATTGCCGATGATCACCCGCTCTTCCGTAATGCACTGTTTCAGTCTGTGCATATGGCAATCAGCGGGGCCAATCTGCTGGAAGCAGGTTCTCTCGATACTCTGCTTGCCCTGCTTGAAAAAGAGCCTGATGTTGACCTGCTACTGCTCGATTTGAAAATGCCCGGCGCAAACGGCATGTCCGGCCTTATTCAACTGCGCAGCCAATATCCGGATCTTCCTATCGTTGTTATCTCTGCCAGTGAAGAGCCAAGTATTATTCGTCAGGTACGCAGTCACGGTGCCTTCGGTTTTATCCCCAAATCCAGTGACATGCGTGCTTTAATTGCGGCCCTGAATCAGGTGCTCGAAGGCGAACCTTATTTCCCGGAAGGACTTGGCGAAGGGGAGGATAATGACGAAATCAATGCGCTGGCCGAACGCATCGCAGCCCTGACCCCACAACAATACAAGGTACTGTGTATGCTCTCTGACGGTCTGCTCAATAAGCAGATAGCGTATGAGCTGAATGTCTCCGAAGCCACTATCAAGGCGCATATGACTGCGATCTTCCGCAAATTAGGGGTTAAAAACCGCACCCAGGCAGTGATATTGCTGCAACAGATGGACTTAAGCCATCCGTAACCAAAACAACCTGCTCATCGGAATCCGGGATTTCTATCTGATGCGTTAGACTTTTGGCTAAAACAACCTTTTCATAACACACCCAAACCTCCACCCAATTCACAAAATCGCCGTCATTACGGCGATTTTTCCGTATTTCTCTCGACTAAAGTTGCACGGTTAGCTTTCAGAATCGTTGCTATTGTCTCTTGGTAACAATTTCTTAACTTAGCTGTATTAGCTAAAGGATGACGTGAAAGGAGATAACAATGGCGTTTGAATCCAAGGAACAGGCTCAGGCCTATTGGAAGGAGAACCTCACCACGATGGGCTCGCTGCTGGCCATCTGGTTTCTGGTTTCTTACGGAGCCGGCATTCTGTTTGTCGATGCCCTCAACAGCCTCCAGCTCGGCGGCTTCAAATTAGGTTTCTGGTTCTCACAGCAGGGTTCAATCTACACTTTTGTTGCCCTGATTTTTGTCTATGTCGTGCGCATGAACGCACTCGACCGTAAGTTCAACGTACACGAAGACTGAGGGGGAACTTCATGGATATCCAGACCTGGACCTTTATTTTGGTGGGCATTACTTTTGCCCTGTATATCGGCATCGCCATCTGGGCAAGAGCCGGTTCCACCCGTGAATTTTATGTTGCCGGCGGTGGTGTTCACCCTGTCGCCAACGGTATGGCAACTGCCGCAGACTGGATGTCTGCCGCATCCTTTATCTCCATGGCAGGTATAATTTCATTTGTCGGTTACGACGGCGGGGTATATCTGATGGGCTGGACTGGCGGCTACGTTCTACTAGCACTGTGTCTTGCTCCCTACCTGCGTAAATTCGGCCAGTTCACAGTGCCGGATTTTATCGGTGAGCGTTATTACTCGAAAACTGCCCGTATGGTTGCAGTCTTTTGTGCCATCTTCGTTTCCTTTACCTATGTGGCAGGTCAGATGCGTGGGGTCGGCGTGGTATTCGCCCGTTTCCTTGAAGTGGATATCAACATCGGGATCATCATCGGCATGGGGATCGTCTTTTTCTATGCTGTCTTGGGCGGAATGAAAGGCATCACCTATACCCAAGTCGCCCAATTCTGCGTGCTGATTTTCGCTTTCCTGGTACCGGCAATCTTCACTTCGATCATGATGACAGGCAATCCGATCCCGCAGATCGGCATGGGATCCACCATCAGTGGTTCAGAAACTTATGTTCTGGATAAACTCGACGGCCTGACCACGGAACTCGGCTTCACCGCCTACACCGACGGCTCAAAGAGCATGGTTGATGTCTTCTTCATCTGTGCCGCTCTGATGGTCGGTACAGCTGGTCTGCCACACGTAATCATCCGCTTCTTTACCGTACCGCGCGTCAGGGATGCCCGTATTTCAGCAGGCTGGGCACTGCTGTTTATCTCTATGCTCTACACCACAGCTCCGGCGGTTGCTGCCTTTGCCCGTGTTAATATGATTGAAACCATCAATGGTCCGGATCAGCAAGGCGTCGCCGCTGCTGAAGCCCCTGGCTGGGTGACAAACTGGGAAAAAACCGGCCTGGTGAAGTGGGAAGATAAAAACGGTGACGGCAAGATGTTCTATTCCGGAGATGAACGCAATGAGATGAGCGTTAACCGCGATATCATCGTTCTGGCAAGCCCTGAGCTGGCGAAACTGCCGAACTGGGTAGTCGCCCTGCTGGCTGCCGGTGGCTTGGCTGCCGCCCTGTCGACGGCTGCAGGTCTGCTACTGGTGATCTCAACCTCAATTTCCCATGACCTACTGAAGAAAGGCTTCAAACCAAACATGACGGACAAGCAGGAGCTGATGGCCGCCCGTGTTGCTTCGGCACTGGCTATCGTCGGAGCCGGTTACTTGGGGATCAACCCGCCGGGCTTTGTCGCCCAGGTTGTTGCCTTCGCCTTCGGACTGGCCGCCGCTTCATTCTTCCCGGCGATTATTCTGGGGATCTTCTATAAGCAGATGAACAAAGAAGGAGCCATTGCCGGCATGGTATCAGGTATTGTCTTCACCGCTTCTTACATCATCTACTTTAAGTTCATCAACCCGGCGGCAAACACACCTGATAACTGGTTCTTCGGCATCAGTCCGGAAGGTATCGGTACTCTGGGGATGTGCCTGAACTTTGTCGTCTCGATTGCAGTAAACAAGGTGACTTCGGAAGTGCCGCACAATGTGCAGGAAATGGTGGAATCTATCCGCTATCCGAAAGGAGCCGGTGAAGCACAAGAGCACTAAAGATTAGGAGCGAGAAAAGAGAAATTAAATCTCAGATAGAAAAAACGGAGCTCTCAGCTCCGTTTTTTATTCTTCCTGTTACCACAGGCCTTTTTTCTTCACCTTCTGCATATTTGCAATGGTTTCGGTCAGGTCCTGCTCTTCTTCTGCCGGCTTTTCCGCGGGCGCACCAGCTATCGGAGCAACAGATAGTTTCTTAATCAACTCACTCTGGGCTTTAATCAAAGCCTTCAACTCAGCAATCTCACGCTTGTGGTTAGTCGCGCGGATCTCATCCGTCAATGTCTCTTGGAGCTCAGAAAAATCAGGCAGTTCAACCTCAGAAGATGGCTCCGTAACAACAGGCATTTCAGGTACAACCGGGGCCTCAGGTGCCGTTGGCGCAGCCGCTGCTGGTGGAATTTCAATGGATGACACAGACTCAGCCAATTCAGTACACAGGTTCACCAAAGTCTGGCGGGTTTCAGCCAGTTCCTGCTGAGTTTCCTGTTGATTCTGTAGCAATGCTTGTTCACGTTCAGATGATTCAGAAGACAAAGTCATCAATGCCTGACGCGTTTCAGTCAGCTCCTGCTGGGTTTTCTGCTGACTAAGCAGCAACTCTTTCTCACGCTCAGCAGATTCAGTCACATGACGCAGATTTTCTTCGCTGGCATAACGAAGATCATCACGCAGCGATTGGATCTCGGTAAACAGCGGCGTCATGTTAACCGCAGATTTAATTGCTTCAATATCCTGGCGGGAAATATCAGAAGGCTGACCCGACGCCATCGGAACAACCAGACCACAGGCATCCAGTTGCTGCTTCAGTGTCGCCATCTTAATGGTGTCATCACCAAGGCAAGTGGACAGTCCGGCGCTCAGCGCCGGACTCAGCAAATGCAAAAACATCCCGGAAAGATAGATGTTTTTATGCATATGCAGGCTGTTATGGAGATCCATACCAGCCTCTGGGTTATCGAGCATACTTTTACGCTCGTTCACCCATTTTTGCATAACGCCGACCGCATAGCGGTCGGACAATGAGTTGACAGGATTTAGATAAATCGAGTAGTTAACCCGCTTTAACTGACTACTCATCTTCTACCTCAATAAGGGTTTCACGCTCGATGTGTACCTCATCCTCTTCGGTATTGTACAGGCACAGTTCACGAGCAAGTGCAGACTGAGAATCTTTGATCAGTACTACACGATCACCCAGGGTTTCATAGGCTGCTTTAATTGCAGGATAAACCAACGGAGCACCACCACCAACCAGATAAACACGGTTCGGGTTTTTAGAAAATTTCTTCGCTTCGTAGGCTACCGCACTACCCAGCTCATCAATCTTAGTCTCGATTTTCTCAAGAATAATCTCGATCTTAGATTCGTCGTTCACTACATCTTTAACGAAATCCAGATCATCACGACGTTTGATCAGCTCATTCGCTACCAGGTAGCTTGAATCACTGTCTGCCGCTGCCAGTGCTTTACGGGCTGCGTCAGTCACCATGCATACACCGATTTCGTTGTTACCGTAAATAGCAGACACATCGTCAAACTCACCAACCACGATACCCATATCCAGCGTTGTACCACCACAGTCAACCACCAGCGAACGGGTGAATTCATTGCAGTTTGAGTTGATCAGGGTAGACATCACTGCCGGCAGACTTTCCGGCATCACTTCCACCTCAACCACGTCAAACAGCTCGCCCTTGTTCAGGCTGATTTCACGCATCAGGTTTTCACGCTTCTTAGCGATTTTCGCTTCATTACGCTGGCAGTCTTCTGAGTTGTAGAATTCAGTAATCGGCAAAGTCACCACCAGGGTAACCGGACAAGGCTTCAGGCCAGTCTGAAGCAGGGCGTGGTGTACTGCCAGCAGGTTCAGATCATCATACTGGTAGTCAACGTGCGTGGTTTCCAGCGCCTTATCTGAGGTCGCATCGTAAGTGTACTTAGTTGTACCGATTGTGTAGTTATATACTCTCTTATCGCGTCGCAGCGCTGCACTCTTCCAGTCTTTGCGGAAAGAGTTTGGTGACACGATGGTTTTCAGCTGGTTATTCTCAATCCAGCTCACCTTTACGTTTGTCGAACCATCATCAACCGCAATTTTAAACGCAGATACTGTCATAACTTTTCTCACAATAACAATTAATAACTAACAACACTTTATAAAAACAAAACGCATACGATATGCGCTAATTAAATAGTAGTGAAGTTTTCACACATCAAAGTGCAATAGGTTTTATCTATTGAAAAATAAAATAAATAAAGTTTAAAGCGGTGAAAACACCGCTTTAAATATAGTTTTATGACATCTTCAGCAACATCAAAGGTAACATCTTGTCATCAACCTCCAGCTGCTTCTGAAGATTTTTAATCCCTTTACTTAAAATAACTCTATGATCTTTAGAGCGGTGATAAGACTGCATAGCCAATATGATGTCACTCTCTTGCAAAGGACGTTGAGAAGCAATAGCAGCCAGTGCCCCACGCAATATGAAGAAGTCTGTCACTATATCAGTGAAGACCTCGTACATATTATCAGCAGGGAAGTCATGTTGGTACATCTTATATATGAAATAGTTTAACCAAACATGGGAATTATTATTAAAATAATCCTGATAATTACCATTAAAACCTTGAAGCAAAATCTCTTTTTGCTTGTTTACATCATCGCCTGCCGGTTCAAAAGCATCAACCAGTAGCTCATGCAACAAGTGCATCCTTTTAATTACTTGACTCTGGTTTTCTGTGACACTAATAGCGAACTGAACATTAAAAACTTTAATTAACTGAGATGCATGTAGCTCTAATGCCGAATTCATACGCTCATACAAAGCACTAAATTCACCATTGGTGATTTTTTCGCAGCAGTAAGTAAAAGTCTGATTGAAATCATCAATATCAGACTGATGTGCATCCAGGTATTTCAGGGTCATCCCCAGCAGGAACAACCTTTCTTCTAGCGGGAGAGACTCCAACAACAAGACATCAATAAAGAGCTGGCGAACATTGTCGTACCACTGAGGTCGTTCATATTCAACTGCATTAAATGCATTATCATGAAGCTGCTCACTGTGGAAATTCATTGCCGACGGATTCAATAGAATCTGACGGGCAGCTTCAGGACATGACAATGTCAAGCTACTTTCGAGTTGTTCCCCACGAATATTGTACAAGCGAGGATAACTTTGGCATGTATGAGATAGTCGACTATGACCATGGGCTTTATGAACTTCACACAAACCAGCCTGCTCACGAAACGGACAGACCCCATTTTCATCCAGCTTAATCTTCGCATAGCTGGCAGCACTTCTCGTACGCACAATCACTTGCTGTGATTTGATCTTCAAATCACTTTTTTTAGTCATAAAGCTATAGGTTGGCTTATCGATAAGAATATCCCAACCATGACAGCAGTGATCCTCACATTTGTCTGCAATACAACTAAAGTTCTTCACGAATTCAGGGGTAATTACTGTTTTCATCGAGCTTCTCAGTTCACAAGCATATCAAGACGTGAGACCGGGCGGTTCGCTTCAGCAAAGCTTCTAGCATTTTTCACCGCAGTGCCTTCACTCTCATCTATTTGACCTTTGCCAAATAGCAGCGCTAGCTGATCATCGGCTTCCTTGGTTAAGACCATCATTTCGATCCGGCGGTTTTTCCCGCTTCTTGTATCTTGTTTATAAACCGGCGTACGCTCGGCCATAGCCACAACCTGCAGCACATTATTCGTCGACAGGCCAGAATCAACCAGTACCTGACGTGCTTTCAGGGCGCGGGCTCCCGACAAGTCCCAGTTGCTGTAATCCTGACGCTTGAACCGAGTACTATCGGTATGGCCACTGATCACCATACGGTTTTTAATTTGTCCCAAAATCGGTGCAATATTAAATAGCATGTCTTCAAAGAACGGAGTCAATTCAACACTGCCTCGCTCATACATGAAGTGTTCATCATCATCCTGGATAAGAATACGCAGCCCCTGCGGAACAATTTCCAGCACAATGTTTTCTGACGCAGACAGCTCTTCAGCAATCTGACTGATCGCTTTTGCCAGCACTGATAACTGCGGCGTAGACAGATGCTTACCGGCAATCGCAGAATTCAACTTACGGTTACGACCACCTTTTTCACTGCCCTGTGATGACTTATTAAACATCGACGAACCAAAGCGTTCCTCTCCTGAACTAAGCTCACTCATCGGCTTTTCAAACGGAGACATATTGCCGTCAAAATCTATCGGGAACGGACTATTGGTGATCTCGAAAATATTATCAAACACGGTCGCTGTCTGAAGGCGTTGCTCAATCTCCATTCGCTCTTCCTGGGTTGTGATCCCCATCAGCCACAGCACCATGAAAAAAGCCATCATTGCCACTGCAAAGTCGGCAAAGGCAACCTTCCAGGCACCACCATGATGTTCATCATGGTGACCCTTACTTTTTTTCTTAACTATTATGATGTGATGATCTTTGCTCATAAGTGATTACTGCCCGGTCATCCAACCTTCCATATCAGCAAACGTCGGCTTGTATTCGGTATGCAGTACCTTACGGCCTGCATCCAAAGCCAGCAGGGTAGGCTTACCCTGAGCCTGAGCGACCAGAATCGCTGTAATCATATGCAGTGCCATCATCTCTTTTTTAACTTGGTTAGCAATGGTTGCTGCCAGTGGATCAAATACGGCATAACACATCAAAATACCAAAGAATGTACCTACCAGTGCCGCCGCTACTTTTACCCCGATCAGAGCCAGGTCACCACCAATGCTCTGCATGGTAACAACGATACCCAATACCGCCGCAACGATACCGAAGCCCGGCATCGCTTCACCGACTTTAGCCAGCGCTTTAGAAGGGCGGATCAAATCTTCTTCCAGGGTATGCAGTTCTAGCTCCAGCACAGCTTCAAGATCGTGATGATTTACCTTACCCATTGCCATCATTCGCAGGTTATCGGTAATAAAACTGACAATGACATTAGATTTAGCTACATCCGGATACTTGGCAAAAATGGCGCTGCTTTCCGGATTTTCGATATGATCATCAAGCTTTTTAATGCCGTCTTTACGGATCACCTCCAACAACTCGAACATCAGTTCCAGCGTCGACTTATAAAATTCCTGGCTATAACCTTTACCGAAAGCCATTTTCAGGCGAGTTGCGACATTTTTTAGCACATAGGTCGGATTAGAGATCACCATCGCCCCAAAACCGGCTCCTAAAATGATAATAAATTCAGCTGGCTGCCAAAGTGCCAGCAGGCGTCCCGATGCGTGGGTGTAACCGTAGACAATGCACCCGAAAATAATGACAAAACCGATAATAATTTGCATCTTATGACTCCGTTAAACTGACTCTCGCCAGTCAGTTAACATGCTATTCAGACTTTTCAGTGCCTTTTTATGGATCTGGCTGACCCGCGCTTCGGTCAGCTCAAATACCAAGGCAATCTCTTTAAGGTTCATTTCGTGCTCATAATAAAAACTCAAAATGACTTGCTCTCGCTCAGGTAAACGAGCCAGAGCGGCAGCCATCGCTTGTTTTAATTGACCACGTTCATAGGTATTGCACTGAAAACTCAAGCCAAAGAATTGCTCTCCATCCTCTTGCAAGGATTCAACACTCCCGAGATTTTCAGCCTGGCTGTCAAGGCGGCGCTGTTGTACTTCAGCCAGTTCAATACCCATTTCTTCTGCCATCTCCTGCTCCGTCGGCTGTCGACCTAACTGGCGGGAGAGCTGGCGTTCTATATCTTTGAGTTCGTAGCTATTCTGGCGCGAACGACGGGAACGCCAGTCCATCCGGCGCAACTCATCTAATACCGCACCACGAATACGCTGCACAGCGAGGCGCTCCAGAGCCGTATCCTCTTCATCCGGATAACGACGGATAACATCGAGCAGAGCCATCAGGCCAATCTGCTCCATATCTTCCAGTGACATCACAGTCGTTACCTGAGCTGTCAAATGCTTCACGATACGCTTTACCAACCCGGCATTCTTAGTAACCAGACGCTGCTCGCGCGCTTTCTGACCTAACTGGCGACTCTGCTGATAAGCTTGAAGCCCTTGGGCTTCATAGGACATTGCTGCACTGTGCACATCAAACTCCTTACTGAACCACCATCTTAGTGATTAGTACTTGATCGATACCGTTACTACTTGCCATGTCATTCATGACTTTCTGTACTCGCTCACGCAATGCCACTTGCAGTGGTTCCATTACGCCAGGCTGAGTTAAATCGTTGTAATGCAGCTCACTGAGCAAAGTGATGATGCCATTACGAACAACCGGTCGGTATTCCTCCACCAGATCCAACTGTTCTTGGTTGTAGCTCATAATTGACAGCTCCAGCATCAGGTAATGCAAGCGATCATCCCCCGGAATACTCACCACAAATTTGGTCAGTGGCAAAAAGACCGGTTTTTTAACCAACGCTGCAGGTGGTAAAGCTTCTGGTACAGGAGCTTCAACCTGCTTGGCCTGCTGCTGGAAATACCACCAGCCTCCGGCACCGGCTAATACAACAACCACCAGAACAACAGCGGCTATAATTAACGGCAACTTGCTCTTGGCTTTTTTGTTTTCTTCTGTCATATCAATATATTAAGTAATGCTAAACCATAGATTCATAACGACCGTCCAACTCTTGGGCAGATGTTGAAGCCGCTTCTTGCTTGGCAGCCGTCACATTATTTGTAATCACTGCCGGCTCATCATCTGATCCCGAATGTTGACGGGACTGCTGATACATACCACTGGAAACTGAAACATCAGCCAGTTGCATCTGGCTGCCATCAAAGTCGAAACGCAGGCGATCTGCATTAGCAGCGAGTGCTTCACGCAATTGCGGGTGGGCAGCAGTAAAGTGAACCGACACTTTGTCGCCTTCCAGACGCAAATTGATCTCCAAACGTCCCAGTTCCGGCGGGTCAAGGCGTACATGCGCATGCTGGATCTGATCTGTTTTGCTCAGCTGCATACGGGATCGCAATTGATCCACCAGATCACGCCCCCATTCCGGCTGAGTGATATCAACGCTTGCTTGCAATTGTTGTGCCTGAGCGCTAGCAGCAGAGGCTGATTGCGCAGAAGCCTGTGCTGCCTGCGTTAACATGTTGATATTGCTACTCATTGCACTATGGACATGAAGCGTTGGTGTCGCCAGCGAAGTTGTGGTCAGCTTTTCGATAACGGAAGGATCGATAGCAGCCATCAACTCTTTATTGTTCGCCAGCATTTCATTCGGAATAGCAGAGGCCTTAACCTGAGGTAGCGACTCTCTGGCTGCCAGCAATGCTTCGTGAACAAGCGCTTGTGGCTCTTTAGGGACAGCAACCGGCATACCCTGTGGCTTAACCAGCGTCTGTAATTGTTCCAATACAGCGACTTTCCCCGGCTCAGTAACACCCGTACTCTGTAGAGTTTGACCCGTCATTGCGACCTGTAGCATTTCCGCTGAAACTTCCGCTTCCGCTTCCGCCGGTAAGTTTGCTCCTTCCGGTTTCACCGCCTGAGCCAACAACTGCTCAATCTGCAAAGCCAACTCCTCAGCCGGTAACGGCTGCTGCATACCTGCCACTAATGCCGGTTGTACTTCTGCATCAGGCGACGTTTTCTCTGCATGAGGCAAGCCTTTATCCGCCTCCGGCTTTTGATCCAGGCGCTGCTCAAACTCGGCAAAGCTCATCGGCTTTTCGCCGTTGCTACCATTGGTTTTTACACTTGGCATATCCGCAGACGTAGCCGTTTTTGCTACATTTTTAACTGCTACATTGGCTGTAACTTGCATGTCACTCTTTTTATTATCTGTTTTGCATATACGCGAGCATGCCTTCACGGTTGCTCGCCTGCTGTGTAATTTGCTGCTGGGTCTCCGCTTTCTCGCGCTCTCCGGCTGCAATCATGGTGCTATATAGTGAATTAAGCTTTTGAAGCTGAAGCTTCTCAGCTTCCGTAAGTCGCTGTTGTTTAATTTTGGGAATAGCACGCTGCAACTTATTATCTAGCTGTGCCAATACATCCCAGTCTTGAGCAGACAATGCCTGCTCAAAACTGTCATGCAACCCCTTTAGTTGCTGTTCAAGCTTCACCGGCAACCTGCACACGATCAGGCTTCAGAACCACCCAGCCTTCCAGGATTTCAGTGATTAAATGGCTGACTTCATCGATACCTTCAACATCATTATTGATATTGGCTTCAAACAGACGACGACCACAGTAGTCATAAAGACGGAATAATTCCTGTGTCACCTCACCGCCTTTTTCCTCATCAAGTACTGAACTCAAACCATTCAGAATGTCGATACACTTGGAGATCATCATGCCTTTGTCAGCAATCTGCTCACGCTCCATAAAACCACGGGCGCGCCCAAGGTTTTCAAGCAGCCCCTCAAGCAACATCTGAATAAGGCGATGTGGGCTCGCTGATGCCGCCTGGGCATGATTCTGTGAATGTTGATATGCACCTAAGCCTTCGTTATTCATCATCTTTCACTCTTTTTAGCCCAACATGCCAATCAGCATCTGTTGGGTTTGGTTCATACTTGAGATTTTGGTGTCCATTTTTGCGTAATAAGCTCTCAGTGTTAGCGTCTTGGCTTCCATGCGTTCATCCAGCTGCTCACGCTCTTTTGTCAGGCGTTCATTGTTATACTCCAGCTGGTCAAGACGACGGTCGAACGTACCACCATTTTTGTGGTAGTCATCCAGTACCGTCATCATGCTGTCCATCATGCCGGTCGAAACACCGTCGCCCAAAAACAGCTTGGAAACCGCATCGAAATCATCTTCCAGTGCTTTGTCCAGCTTGCTCTGGTCAATTTCCAGCGTGCCCTGACGGGTTGTCTTCACACCCAGCTGCGACAAAGTCTGGTAGGTGGAAGTCGTGAATTCATCACCAACAACCCCGCGTAAGCGGCTAACCATGCTTCGGGTAGCTGAATCGCCCGACAGTGCTGCTGCGCCGTCTTCACTCGATTTGGTATAGGTGTTAACCGTCTCCATCACCGAGTTATAGGCTTCAACAAAACCCTTGATGTTGTCTTTTACCGCCGCCTCATCACGCTCAACCTTGACATTAACCGTACCGGTATTTTTCAGGTTAAGAGTGATCCCGTCGATCACGTTTTCCATTTTGTTGGTCGCGGAAGTCAGCTCCATCGAGCCGTACTTCACAATGGCATCCTGGGCGACCTGCAAATTTTTCTGACCGTTTTCAGGTAACGCTAAATCCAGGCTATTGCCGTTAGTCGCTAATCCACCAACCGAAATTGCACCGATTGCGTTTGCGATACCGGTATCTTTACCGTTCAGCACCATACTGATACCATCACCCGAACGTACCAGCGTCGCTTTCACCCCATCATTGTCAGGGTGGTTATTGATTGCCGACTGGATCTCTTCCAGCTTGACGCCTTGAGCAGGGTCGTTCAGGCGGTCAATTTCGTCCTGATACTGTTGCTGCACGCTGTTATAGCTATCCAGGCGCGCCTGTTCGAAACGAGAATCTCCAGAGTCGTTCAGGATCGTATCAATTTCAGCAGCATCTGCTGTCACATCCAGGCTGTACTGATCTGCAATTTTCTGGCGAACCTGAGCATCATGATCGGTCATCTTGGTTGTGTTCTGCGCCACCAGATCGCTTTTAACGGTGGTAATGTCCAGGTTGACCGCTCCAAAGCTGATCGTCCCCGCCGTAAACATACTGCCTTCGGTTACCTTGAACAGTTGTTCGCGTTCAGCCTGCGCCATCTGGGTAACTTCAAAACCGTACTCACCCGCAATCGCAGCGTCATCAACAGTTGCTGACAGCACATCTTTGTTACTCAGCGATGCCTTTAGCTTTTGCAACTCACGGCTGGAGTTCAGGCTTTCAACCTTATCGCGGAAGGAGTTCACCGCACTCTGAATTTCTTTCAGCGCTTCCATCTCGGCATTATTCATACCTTCCTGGCGATTAAGCTGGTTATCTTTCGGTGCACGTTCCGCAGCAATGATCGCGCCAATCATTGCTTCGTAATCAATCCCCGAACCTAAACCTGTCATTAACATACTTTTACTCTCCGTCGCGGACGCCTTTCCCGGAACCAGCCAGCCAGAACACAGTTAAGGCAAAATCCATGCCATAGTTAAGTTGTTGATTTTTATATTCTTTAGATAAAAATAAAGCGGAAGTAAAACTTCCGCTCGGAAAATAGTGGCGACATTTTGTTTGCCGCCGCCACCTATTTTTATTATTTGCTTCTTATTATTTACGCAAGAATTAGCGTAGTAGCTGAGAAACCATGCTTGGCATCTGGTTCGCTTGAGAAAGCACAGTGATACCAGCCTGCATCATAGTGTTCTGCTTAGTCATGTTTGCAGATTCAGCAGCGATATCAGCATCCATGATGCGGCCTTTCGCTACAGACATGTTCTCTTTGATGTTGCCCAGGTTGTTGATTGTAGACTGGAAGCGGTTCTGAACAGCACCCAGGTCAGCACGGATTGCGCCAACGTTCTCAAGCAGAGCATCAATTTCAGTAACTGCTGTACCTGCACTTGATTCAGATTTGATATCACCTAGAGCAGAGGTGCTCAGGTCTGACGATTTCACTTCCACACGAATGGTGTTAGCACCATTACCAGAACCACCTGCAGTTGCTACAGCGTAAGTATTTAGCGCATCAGTAACAGCATTCATCTGAGCTACTGTCGGAGCACCTGCGTCTACTGCTGTCATGTAAGTTTCAGCGGCAGTTGCTACTGTTTCCAGATCTGTCATTTTCTGAGAGAAATCATCTGGAACATCAATGTTGTCTAGTGTAGTACCAACTACAATTGCATTGCCGTCTTTATCTTCTGTAACGCCCACAGCTTTCAGAGCATCAACTGTAGCAGTAGTCATTGCGAAGTTTGAAGCTAGTGCAGGAGCTTTCAGTGCAGTAGCACCACCTTTAATCGATGTTAAAGTTGCAGTTGTTGTTGTACCGAATGCTTCAGTCAGTGCATCAGCGATATTTGCACGGTCAACCAGGTTACCTTTACCGTCGTCAACAACAGTAGCAAGTGCACCAGCAACACCTTTGTCTACTTCCGCACCAACCTGGAAGTTAACACCTGTAGCCAGCTTGTCGAACAGCTTCTCGCCTTTACCGAAAGTAGTAGTATCAGTGATACGGTTAAGCTCTTCGGTCATTGCCTGGAACTCTTTATCCAGCGCTTCACGGTCAGATGTAGAGTTAGTACCGTTCTTAGACTGTACAGAAAGGTCACGCATACGCTGTAGGATGTTGGTGTACTCCTGCAGAGCACCTTCAGCTGTTTGTGACATAGAAATACCGTCATTCGCGTTACGCTGCGCCACACCCAGACCGTTGATCTGAGAAGTCATGCGGTTAGCGATTTGTAGACCAGCTGCATCGTCAGCCGCGCTGTTAATGCGCAGGCCAGTAGATAAACGGCCAAGTGAATTGTTCAGTGAACCTTGAGTGCCTAGTAGGTTACGCTGTGCATTCATTGATGCGAAGTTAGTGTTTAGGCTCATTGCCATGGGATAGATCCTCTATTCAGTGTAATAACGAGCCATGTCAAAACGAGCGTCGAAATGCTTGAGTCGAGTATCGAATGACAGTGCTTCTCTCTTTGTTACTTTTAAAATGCGACCTGTTTTTGGATTGCTTAAACCTTTTTTTGGACTTTCTTATTAAAAAACGACCGTAAAAAGTGATCTCGATCCCAAGCTATTACAAACCAACCAATTTAGGCCTTAAATCACACCTTTTTGTATAAATGAAATACAAAACCATGCTGAAAAACAGGCATAAAAAAAGCGAGCTTAACGCTCGCTTTTCTTTTTAAATCAGAATGTTGAATGCAAGTAGGCAACCAATAACAAAGGCTTATGGCTCAAGCAGGGCAACAACGTTATGACGGGAAGCATTTGCCTGGGCTAACAAAGTCGGAACCGCATTATCCATCAGCTGCAAAGAGACATTTTCAGGCGCTTCTAACCAGCTGGCTTCAATCGCACCATCATTGCTCACAATCCCGGATTTCATTGTATTGGTGGTCACCAAACGTTCGAGATCCTGGCTGACCTGACGCTGTACTTTACTCATCTGAGAAAGTGCCTGCTGGATCTTCTGCATCATGCGTTCGATGTCTGCCAGGGCCTTACGGGTCGACTGTGGTTTACCGAACTCCAGTTCCTGAGGCTCAACCGCTTGCTTATCATGCGATTCCAGTTTTGCCTTAACCGGATTCCCCGCAGGCAGGATCTGCCCACCACCTGACATCCAAACGCCTTTTTTAATTTCCGGCCACTGCTCTTTAGGCACAGAAAAAGACAGATCTCCGTACTTATCAACGCCAACCTGAATATTGCGCGGCGCAAAAGCCTGGCTCATTTTATCGGCAATTTCAGTGGTGTTTTCGTCGTTATTGATGCGAACCTGAACTGTGCCTGGTGTACCGGAATCAAACTGGAAACGCAGGATTTCATCTTGCTGGCGCATCGTATTAAGACGCAGGCCTTTCATCGAGAAACCTTCCTGCTGCGGCTGTTCACTCAAGCGCGGCGTCAGATCATGATGCAGTACCGGCTCATCTTCATACTTAGATTCGCGGGTCAGCTTAACCAGCTTATTTTTCAACTGGTGCAGTGTTTGCTGCAACTGATCTTTTTTATTTTCCTGAGCATTCAGCGAGCGACGGGCCATCTGGCGCAACTGATTCAGCAGATCACCGGCTTCCTGCAGCGCTTTTTGCGCGCTCTGAGCCTGAGCTGCCTGACGGTGTGCCAGACTGGTCTGCACCAGCAAACTTCCCTGCTTCTGACCGGCTAGGTTTGAGTGCTGCTGTTGCTGTTGTTTTTGCTGCTTCTCATCGACTTTAGGTACAGCAACCACTGGATGCTGTTTAGTAACACGATCGGCCTGGGTACTGTCGCCGCTGCGTAGGGTATTGTGACTAGAGGTAATTTGATTAACCAAGGTGGCCTCGCATATTAATCTAACGGGGCCGGAGTTAAGCATCCCGACCCAATCGGGTTATCCCGATTACATCTGTTTAAACAGGGACAAGTTTTGAATCTTGCTATAGGTCATCTGAGTGGCCTGCAGCGCCGCCATCTGAGTATTCATTTCCAGAATCGCTTCACTGTAGTCAAGATCCTTCACATCACCGATCAGCTTCTTGTTCAGCAACTTATTATCTTCATGAGAGCCATCGATTCGAGTCAACGAATTACGCTGGCCCCCTACTTCAGCCCACACCTTATTGATGGAGCCCATTGAAGAGTCAATCTCACTCTGAGCAAAATTCATCTTCCCTGTAAGAGCATCACCCGTAACAGCCGGATCACGCAATGCTGAAATCGCCTGATCAAGGCTGTTGAATATATCACTTCCGCCACTAAAGAAAATGGATTCTGCCGTCTGATTAGCCGGAATTGTGGTCGATTCGGCCACTTGTACCATACGCTGGTCACTGTTGCCCATGTAAGTGTACTTACCGGTTGCCGGATCCTTTTCTATCGGTTGAGTATCCGTCTTAGTACCGGCAAAAATGTAGTCACCGTTCGGGTTCTTGCTGTTAGCGATATCGCTCAGCTGATCCAAAATAGATTCCAGCTCAGTCGCAATCGCTTCGCGGCCCGCCATGGTACTGTTGCTGGCATTATTAACGCTAATCACCAGCTCCTGAGCTCGCAATACCGCATTATTAGAGGCATCCAGCTGAGATTCAGTCTGACCCAGTTGAGTTTCCAGGTTAGAAATATTTTTCTGAAACTGACTGATATTCGACTGCTCTCGGTCAAGCATCATCAGCTGAACCGCACCTAACGGATCATCCGATGGCTTAAGCATTCGCTCAGCAGAGCTCAGCTGCATGAAATTTCTATTTACCCCTGAGCTTGAGGTCTGCATGCTGGAGAGCATGACGGTATTAAGCTGGGCCGTACTTAATCGCATGTTACTTTCCTTTTGATCTGATACCGGTTAGCGGAACATCGACAAGGTGACATCAAACAGAGTCTGTGCTGTTGAGATCACCTGAGCATTCGCCTGATACATCTGGGTGTAGGTCATAATGCTGGCCGCTTCTTCGTCCAGGTTAACGCCGCTGACACTATCACGATCGCCTTGAGCCTGTTTTACCAACGAGTCAGCAGCCTTGGTATCCGCCTCAATCTGAGCCGTTTTAATTGCCCAGTCACCAGTCATACCGGTATAACTGGTATGAATTGGTTTTCCATCAAGCTTCGCAATTGCCGCTTTGAACTTATCCGCTTCTGCTGCCGTCAATTTGGTGGTGTCAATCGACACCGACTCGTTTTTCTGATTAATCAGTTGCTGCAGGTTCTCACTGTTACCCGGCTCACCGGCTTTCGAAGCAAAGGCCAGTTTTTTCGGGTCATCAACTAGCAGGGTCAGGCTCTGCGCCGCTCCTTCGATCTGATCCACACCACCAAATACCGCCTCACCGGCTGCACCGTTAAGGTCAAAGCCCTTGGCATGAGTTTCGTTAAATTGGGTAGCAAAACTGTATGCCATCACATCCAGTTCCTGCTGCAGCCCTTTCAGCTCAACATCACGGTATTGAACCAAGCCACCAATCGAGCCGCCCATCTTGTTATCCAACGCAAAACGACCATTACCGCGCAGCAGCTCCATACTGCCATCCGGTGCCTGATTCAGTTTGCTGGCCTGGCTGCCGTTTACCAGCGGTTGCCCCTGATCCAGAGTAATGGAAACTGTGCCATCGTCGTTATAGTTAGTATTGATATCCATCATCGCCGACAACTGACGAACCGCCTCATCACGGGAGTCCAGCAAATCAGTCATCTTCTGGCCCTGACCCGAGGTATCGCGCAGGCTGTCATTCATCTCAGCAATGCTGGCAATCAGCGAGTTGGCTTCTGATACAGCGGCATTCAGCTGACCATTCACCTGCTTCGCCTGCCCATCCAGCTGCGAACTCATGTTATTGAATCGCTGAACCATCGACTCACTCTGACTGAGAATCGTCTGACGGTGAGCAATATCCTGAGGTGCAGTAGAAGCCTCACTCAATGCTGCATTGAAGCGGTCCAAGCCTTTGTTGATACTGGAGCTTTCATTATTCAGCAGCACTTCAGTTTTCGACATGTACTGGTGACGAGCGGAGTTAAAACCCCATGAACCTTTCTGCTTGTAGATCTGTTGGTTGAGATAATTATCAGCCATACGCTCAACACTGCTAACGCCAACACCGGCACCACCGTGGCTGTTGACCTCGGCTCCGAAACCGACACGCTGACGGCTATAGCCCGGCGTCATCACGTTGGCGATATTGTGAGAGGTAACGGTTAGCCCTGAATTGGAGGCATTCAAGCCCGACAGGCCGATATTAATTATGCTCATAGTTCTTCGTCATCCAGATGGAGATTCATTTGCTGCGACAGAGGTGTGACACCACGCCACCATTGAGGCCGCTCAACCTGGCTGTAGTTGAGTTCAGCATCGGAAGGCAGTGGACTGACCGATCCCGGCGCAATTTCCTGTCCTTGTTGTACCATAGCGACCGTTTGGTGCTTTGGCTTAAATGCTTCATGCTGCCCAAGTTGCTTTACCAGCATATCTGCAATGCCCAGGCTCTGTTGCTGACTCATTTCCATCGCTATCTGACTGTCATGCATTGAGCGGTAAAACTTTTGCTGACGACTGTTGAAAACTGAATCATCCTCATCATCATGCATCGCATCCGATGCCTGGCGCATGTTTTTAAGAACAGTCTGTAAAAAGACCGCCTCAAACTGACCGGCCGCTTGTTCCAGGGCTTCCATTTTGTCGCCATTAGCTTTGATATTTTGCAGGCTAGTCATGTCGTTATACATTGCAGCATGCGTTTCGTGATCATTAATTTTCATTACAGCACCACCAGCTCACCCTCAAGCGCACCGGCCTCATCCAGCGCGATCAAAATCGCCATCAGATCATTTGGGGTTGCCCCGAGACTGTTGACCGCATCAACTATGGTCTGCAATGACGTACCTTCATCACTTTCCGGCCAAATGAAAACTTTCCCTTTCTCCTGATCAATCGATACATCCGACTCAGGTGTTACCGTGGTATTACCTGCACCAAATGCATTCGGCTGACTGACGTTATAGCTTTCTGCGACACTGACGGTCAGGTTACCGTGGCTGACAGCGGCGGTATGAACACGCACATCCTTACCCACCACAATGGTGCCGGTACGGGCGTTGAACACCACCTTAGCCTTACGCGGCCCCTGCTCAATATCCAGGTTTTCCAGCATTGCCAGGAAAGTAACACGCTGGCTCTGATCATGCGGTGCACGTACGGCAATACGAGCATGACTCTGCGCAGTAGCTACACCCGGGCCAAACACTTTGTTAATTTCTTTTTCGATATTCCGGGCAGTATTAAAGCCTGGGCGCTTGAGGTTCAGGACTACATCAGAAGAGGTCAGGAAAGATGACGGAATCTCCCGCTCAATAATCCCGCCGTTAGGGATCAGGCCGGCCGTCGGAATATTGATAGTGATACCGCTGCCGCTGTTGCCTTCGGCTTTCACACCGCCTACAACCAGGTTCCCTTGGGCAACAGCATAAATCTGACCATCGAGGCCTTTCAGCGGTGTCATCAACAGGGTACCGCCACGCAGACTTTTAGCATCACCGATAGACGATACCGTAATATCCAATGCCTGGCCTTTACTTGCCAGCGGGGGAATCGTGGCATGTACAGCAACGGCTGCCACGTTCTTCAGTTTCGGGTCGGTATTGGCCGGTAGCTGAACCCCGAACTGGCTCAGCATATTTTTCACCGACTGGGAGGTGAATTTAGTCTGGCTTTTATCACCAGTACCACTTAAGCCTACAACCAGACCGTAACCCACCAGTTGGTTATCACGTACACCCTGGATATCCACCAGGCTCAAGAGCGGCCGGGCCTGCCCCCATAACGGGAACAGGCAAACCAGCAGACCGATAATAATTTTTTTCATCGCCATCAGATTGGGAACCAAGAGCTGTTAAAGAATCGGGATAGCCAGCCAGCTTCATTAGCATCAGCCAGTGCACCACGGCCGGAGTAAGTGATACGGGCATCACCCAGACGCTGGGAAGAAACGCGGTTCGAACCGTCGATATCATCAACCCGAACCAGACCGGACAGACGAATAAATTCATCCCCCTGATTCAGTTTGAGCCACTTCTCACCACGGATACGCAATACGCCGTTAGGCAGTACTTCCTGCACCATCACCGTAATATTGCCCGACAGGGAATTCTGCTGCGAGCTGGACGACGAACCTTTGAAATCACGATCGCCTTCAAGGGAAAACTGGCCTTTGGCATATGTTTTCCCGGCAAAAATCGGAGGGGCAATCGTCGCATTACTTTCCTTGCCGTAGCTGGTACCCGCTTTTTTGCTTGAGCGGGTCTGCTCGTCCAGCACCACGGTCAGGATATCGCCGATACGGAATGCCCGACGGTCCTGAAACAGCGCCATACCATAGTTGGCACTGAACAAGCTACCGTCAGGATCTACCCGGTATTCGGGAAACTCCATCGCCGGGTTGTTCTCTTCCGGCTGAACATCAACGAATGATGACACCGGTGCACAACCGGCCAGCAACAACAATCCAAGAAAATAAATTACGCGTAGCATGCCCCACCACTTACATTGACTGGCTGACGAATTTCAGCATTTGATCGGCACCCGATACCACCTTGGCGTTCATCTCGTAGGCACGCTGGGTCGTGATCATGTTAACCATCTCTTCCACAACACTGACGTTAGAACCTTCAAGGCTGAACTGGCTGATACTGCCGATACCGTCTTCACCCGGAACACCTTCTGTTGGTGCACCCGATGCGCCGGATTCTTTAAACAAGTTACCGCCCATCGCTTCCAGACCCGCCGGGTTAGTGAAGTTAGCCAGGGTGATCTGACCGATTTCCTGCGGCTGAGGGTCGTCAGCGGTCGTGATCGATACAATGCCGTCAGAACCGACATTAAAATTGGTCGCATTGTCCGGGATTTCAACATTCGGCATTAGCGGCAAACCAGCAGCCGTTACCAGCATACCTTCTGAGTTACGGTGGAACTGGCCATTACGGGTATACGCTGTGTTTCCATCCGGTAGTTCTACCTGGAAAAAGCCAGAACCCAGAATAGCCATATCTGTTGCCTGCTCGGTATTCTGGTAGGCACCGGTTTTCATCAGCTTCTGAGTACCAACCGTACGCACACCATTACCCAGCTGCAGACCTCCAGGTCTTTCGTTCTGCTGGTCAGCCATAGCGCCTGGCTGCCTCTTCATCTGATAGAACAGATCTTCAAATACCGCGCGATCCTGTTTGAAACCGACGGTGTTAACGTTCGCCAGGTTATTCGAAATAACCTGCATTTGGGTATCTTGTGCCGCAAGGCCCGTCTTACTGACCCAAAGTGCTGCGTGCATATTGCTTTGCTCCTAAAAACTATTCCGCCCTGCTGTCAGGGAAGGCGTCTCGCCAGAATTAACTACTCGCCAGAATTAACTGCCACGAACAATCCGGTTACCGGCGTTGGCCAGGTTCTCTGCTGCCTTCATCATCTTGATTTGAAATTCAAAGTTTCGAGACAGCGAAATATTACTTACCAGTGCATCAATGGCATTGACGTTGCTGCTTTCCAGATAACCGGAAGCAACTGTTACCGTTTCATCCATATCAGCCTGGGCACCGGCTCCTGCTACCCGGAACAGACCATCTTCGCCTTTATAGACAGTTGCCAAATCTGGCTTCACCAGTTTCAGACGACCGACTTCCTGCACCAGGCCACCGCCCTCAGGGACAATGGAAATCGTGCCGTCGGTGCCGATATCCAGCTGCTTGTATTGCGGGATAACAATGGCACCGCCGTCACCCATAACCGGGCGGTCACCCAGCATCAGTTCACCTTCTGCATTAAGGTGAAAATTACCGGCACGGGTGTAAGCTTCATCGTTTTCACCGGCCTGAACCGCAAAGAAACCTTCTCCGCGGATCGCCACATCAAACGGATTGTTGGTGTGTTGCAGGGCACCACTGGAAAAGTCCGTACCGCCAGCGCGTGCAGCAACCAGAGTACGGCTTTGAAAGCCGTCACCTTTCACTGCCACACTTTCCGCCTGTTCAATATCAGCGCGGAAACCGGCAGTGTTCACGTTCGCCAGGTTGTTAGCCTGAACCTGTTGCGCCATCATCACCCGGCTGGCACCGGACATGGCGGTAAATAGCAACTTATCCATACCCTGCTCCTAAGGCTTACAGATTCTGGAACAGGATCTGAGTCATTTCCTGCGATACCTGAATGGTCTTCGCGTTCGCCTGATAGTTGCTCTGCGCTGACATCAGACCAACCATTTCGCTGGTCAAGTCAACGTTTGAGTTCTCAAACATACCAGTACGAAGCTGACCCAGCTGGCCAGTACCAGCCACACCTGTCAGAGGGGCACCGGAAGAGAAGCTCTGTGTCCAGCGAGTACCGCCGGCCTGTTGCAGACCTTCCTGATTAGGGAAACGAGCAAGCACAATCTGGCCCTGGGCTTTGGTCTGGCCGTTTGAATAGCGCGCATACACAGTACCGTCGGCCTCAAAATACCACCCCGCCAGCTTGCCTGGTGCATAACCGTTCGGTGCGTTTTTGTTGATGGAGAACTCGCTGCCGTACTGGCTCACTTCTGTCATATCAAAAGTGATAACCTGTCCCTTATTGGCACCATTAGTCGGATCAATCGTCAGATCTACAGAGTTAGGAGCCAGCAGCTTACCATCACCATCAAAGTTAATAGTCTCTGAATGAAGCGTTGCCGGTGGTGTCGGCACTTGATCATCAATCACGTAGTGAGCTTTCCACTGATTAGCGCCGGTTTTCACAAAGTACTGGGTCACTTCATGCTCGGCACCGATTGAATCGAAAACCGTGGTGGTTACACTTGAAGTGAAAGTAGTCGGGTCTTCCTTATCAAATGGCTTAAGCGCCGGATCAATAACCGGCAAACTCGCATTCAGGTTTACCCCCAAATCCACCTGCGACGTAGTCTTGGCCGCCATATCACCGGTTTCAACCATCAACTCAGTCGTCGTACCGTTCTGGATCTGGCCAGTTTCGTTTGCACCGAAACCCTGCAGGCGGTAACCATCAGCGGTTTCGATGTAACCGTCAGCACTCAGGTTGAAAACACCGTTACGGGTGTACATTTGCTGACCGTTGCTCTGCACCATGAAGAAACCTTCACCGTTGATCGCCAGGTCACCGTTACGGTTTGTCGGTGTAGTTGCACCGCTCATGAAGCTCTGGCGAACAGCCGCCACTTCTACACCATTCATCTGGCCGCCACCAAATTCAGGGGCATAAATGTCCTGAAATTCAGTACGTGAAGCCTTGTAGCCAGCAGTACCTACGTTGGCGATGTTGTGGCTGATAGTGTTCATTTGCTCAGAAGTGGACTTCAGGCCACTCATACCAATGTTAATTGACATAACCTTTCCTACTTAGATTCTTATTAGCTGACTGACTTAAGCTGTAATTTCACGCATATCGTACATAGACATCTTGCCCAGCCCTTTCAGGCTTAACATGATGGTGCCCCCATCAGATGGGATGTTGACCGACTCTACCTCGGCCGCAATCATCATTTTCTGCGTCCAGGCATTGTCACCTTTCTCTGCTACCACTTCGAAGGTGTAATTACCGGAACCCAGCTTGTCACCGTCGATTTTGAATTCCGCCATACCAGCGCCCTTAGGCCCCAGCTTGATTTCATCAACGACTTTACCTTTCTCGTCGTAAACCATGACCTTGGCAGTATCAACCGACTGGTCGAACTGCACACGCCCTTCGATCACCTGACCTGCGGAGACTTCGACTTCTCCGTTGGCTTCCATCAGCACTTTCTTGCCGACCAGGTTGGTTGCCTGCAGCATTTCCACATTAGTCATGCCAATGTTCATGCCAGCCAGGCCTTTCTTCATACTTTCCAGGCTTTCTACCGCCGACATCATGCCCAGCTGAGTCAGGTACTCGGTACCATCAGTCGGGTTCAGCGGGTTCTGGTTCTGAACCTGGGCAACCATCATGGTCAGGAAATCATTGCCTGATGGCTGGCTACCGTTACGGGCAACCTGAGGATCAGCAGAAGCCGACTTCTGGTTGTGCTGACCTGTTGTTGTAATTTGTGGCAAACTCACTTAAATCTCCTACCCCATCTTGCCAAGGCGCAAAATGCTCTGCTGCATACTGCGAGCACGGCTCATCACATCAACATTGGTTTCAAAGCTGCGTGATGCCGCCATCATATCCGCCATCTCTTCAACCACGTTGACTGTTGAGTAATACACATACCCTTCGCCGTTGGCCTGAGGGTGGTTCGGTTCATAGCGGCGACGCAGTGGCTCATCGCTATCCACAACGTCATCAATCTGTACTTTCGAGCCCGCTGCTGGGCTGTTCAGATCGACCATTACAGTTGAGAACACAGGTCGCTTAGCGCGGTAGCCTGTTTTCTCAGAGCCCGATACAACGTCCGCATTCGCCAGGTTACTCGCCACAGTGTTAAGACGAACGGTCTGGGCCGTCATTGCTGAACCGGCAATGTCATAAATCGTCGAAAAAGACATAGCAGTTACTGTCCGTTAATGGCTTTTTTCAAGCCGTTGAGTTTCATATTCAAGAAAGTGGTGCTGGTTTCAAAAGCCATCGCATTCTCAGCAAATTTTGCCTGCTCCACCCCCAGCTCAACGGTATTCCCGTCCTGAGATGGCTGGTTCGGGTTGCGGTACAACAGCTCATAGCGCTGTGGCAGTGCAGTGCGACGGCGTTCCAGGTGCTTAGCCCTGGCTTCATTGGCAACATGTGCCATCGCATCTTCAAAACTGATATCTCGCGCTTTGTAGTTGGGGGTATCCACATTGGCCAAGTTACCCGCCAATACCTTCGCGCGTTGAGTTCGAAACGCCAATGTATTAGGGTGTACCCCGAGTGCCTGTTCAAAATTAATAGCCATTGTTACTCGCCGTTGTACGCAGTTACAAAACGTATAGATGGTGAAACCGACATAGCATTAAGCATGAAACGTGCCAACTACATAAGCATTTACTTTCAAACACTTATGGTTGTTATATCGTGTTATTAAACCTAAAGCGGAAGTGTCGCTTCCGAGCGGAAAAGGCGGTTTTCACCCTGTTGCTGGGTACCCTGCTTCCGGTCTCCGGACTGTATGCTGACACAAGTACCGACAGTGGAAGCGAACAGGCCATTGAGCAATTTCTGGATCTCCAGGTCAGTCGCTATGCTGCCAGCATCGGAAGCCAGGATTATCACATCCGCCTGAAACCCCTCAGAGATCTACCCGATTGCGATGAACCGCTGCAAAAAACCTTAAGTGATCCGGAGGAACCCATCGGCAGGCTGACCATTACCCTTGAATGCCACCGCCCCCAATACTGGAAAGCCAGGGCCAAAGCGGAAGTGGAAGTTTTCCTTCCGCTGGTTGTTGCCAAGCAAACCATCAGCCGCCGCCAGCTCATCAAGCTCGATGATTTAAGCCTGAAGCGCAGCAATATTGCTTACTTACGCAGAAACTACTTCACCAGCCCTGATGATCTGATCGGTCAAACCAGCCGCCGCAAGATAATTGCTGGTAAAATAATCAGTCCGAAGATGGTAGAATCGCCGCAGCTGGTACAGCGCAATGAGGAAGTGATCATCGAAGCAACCTATGGTGCGATGACCGCCAGAATGAAAGGAATTGCTTTGGAATCAGGAGCTAAAGGTAACACCATCCGGGTGCGTAACTTGTCCTCCAACAAAGAGGTTTTTGCGACAGTTACCGGCAAGCAGCGAGTCAGAACAACCTTTTAATCAAAACAAGCACAAAATACTTAAGTGTTTTACGAACTGGTCGCTGTAAATCAATAACCGCAACATACTTTTAATGTGAAGGCTATGATTGGAAAAATTTCTCACTCACAACCTGTCGCAATGCCGACAGAAGCAAGCAACAAATCAGTTGCGAGCACAAAAGCGCCACAGGCACAAGTTGAGCTTAGCCACGAGATGAAGTCACTACAATCTGCGAAACAATCTATGGAATCCGCTCCTGACGTTGATATGGATAAAGTTGCCGAAATGAAGGCAATGCTGAAAGCCGGTAATGTCTCTGTCAACCTGGATAACCTGGCAGACAGCATGATTGACTTCTATCAAGGGCAAAGCTAATGACTTCCCGTACACAGCAAGTCAAAGCTCTTCTCGGCGAGCTGGCACAGGATGTAAAAAGCTATCAGCAACTGGCAACGCAACTAAAGCACCAGCAATCTCTGTTGGTTAACCGCGACAGCCAGGCTTTGCTTACACATAATGTCCAGCTCCAGAAACTGATGCAACGACTTAGCGACAACGCCAAAAAACGTTGTGAATATCTGGAAACCTTAGGTGTGAGTGCCGATGATGCCGGCATGAAGCGTCTGCTGGCTGCGCTACCTGCGCAATTCAACCAACAAGGTAACCAGTTATGGCAGCAGCTTTATCAACTGACACTGCAATGTCAGGAGTTGAATAATGCCAACGGGCGAGTACTGGCGCAGCAAAAACAAATGATCGACAAATTGCTCAAACCCGAACAGCAATACTGCTACGGCCCAGGCTGCTGAACACTCTCAACAGAGAGTTCTCAGCGGCGATGAAAAAAACGGTTCATTGACAATTCGTCGAGGATCTTCTGTTCCTGACGGGCTTGTTTGAGCTGGAACTGGGCCATACGCTTATCAATGATTTTATCCCCTTTCTTAACCTGGCAATGCTGCTCAACCAGGCGCGCATTCATGCTCCGCAGTTCTACCTCCGAAAGAGCCAGCTCCTGGCGCTGAAGATTGGTCAGATTATCCAGTTGATGACGAAAACGTCCGATGCCTTTTAACAATAAAGCAGAGGCTTCGCTACCACTGCCAACAGAGTACTGACCCGACAGGCTTTCCAACAGTTCCAAACGCTGCTCGTGCGCCATCTTCTGCTGATTCATCTCTGTAAACTGCTGTTGCAGTTCATCAAACTTCTTCTGCTGCTGATCCCGCCAGCTTTCAATCACTTTTACACTCTTGGTCATGAATTAGCTTCCTCCGACAAGCTGCTGCAACTGCTGCTGACTTTCTTCAAGCGGAACCGAGTCATGGATACCCTGTTGCAAGAACCCACAAATTTCAGGGTATGACTGTACAGCCAAATCCAGGTTCGGATCCTGCCCCGGCTGATATCCGCCAAGCGATATCAAATCCTGAACCTGACGGTAGCGGGCATAAAGCTGTTTGACCCGCTGAGCTTTTCTTAACTGATCTTGAGTAACAACCTGCGGCATAGCACGACTGATTGACTGTTCAATATCAATTGCCGGGTAGTGTCCCTGCTCAGCCAACTCACGGTTAAGTACGATATGACCATCCAGAATCGCACGGGCCGCATCGGCAATCGGATCCTGCTGATCATCACCTTCGGACAAAACGGTATAAAAGGCGGTAATTGATCCCCGCTCTGTCGCACCGTTACCGGCACGCTCAACCAGCTGAGGTAAGAGGCTGAATACCGAAGGCGGATAACCTTTGGTTGCCGGCGGCTCACCTACAGCCAAGGCAATTTCCCGCTGGGCCTGTGCATAGCGGGTCAGTGAATCCATCAGCAACAGAACGTCATGGCCCTGGTCACGGAAAAACTCAGCTATCCGGTGGCACAATACCGATGCACGCAGTCGCATCAGCGGCGGATCATCCGCCGGCGAGGCAATTACGACCGCATTCTTCATACCTTCCGGACCCAGTGAGTGCTCGATGAATTCACGCACCTCACGACCTCGTTCACCGATAAGCCCCACCACGGTAATTTCTGCGGTAGTATTACGGGTCATCATACCCAGCAGTACACTTTTACCGACACCACTACCGGCAAACAAACCCATTCGCTGGCCTTTACCCACACTGAGCATACCGTTGATCGCCCTGACCCCGACATCAAGCTGAGTCGAAATCGGTAGACGTTGCAGCGGGTTGATCGTTTCACCATGAAGGTTGATACGGTGTTCGGCTGCCAGTTGGCCTTTGCCGTCCAGTGGCTCACCGAGACCATTAAGCACCCTGCCGAGCATGTTAAAGCCGACATTAATTTTGCTGTCGCCGTGAAGCGGAAGAACCCGGCTGCCGGGACGCAGACCGGTGGTGTGGCGAATTGGCATCAGAACCGATGCATTACGATCGAACCCCACAACTTCAGCTTCCACCAAAGTTCCGAGGTCCGTTTCAATCATACAGCGCTGGCCGGTACTCAGCCGGCAACCTACAGCTTCCAGGGTCAACCCGGCCATGCGGGTCAATCGGCCATAGGTGCGGGCAACCGGCACGTCAGGAACCTGCTCGACGGCCGAGGATAAACGAGCATTCAGCTCCTGAAAAATATCACGCATCTGTCAGTAAATTATCCCGAATCGATTCCATACAGGCTTCCAGACGCTCTTCGCTATCGGCGAAGGCCTCTGAATCACTGGTTACCACGCGGCAGCTGCCAATTGCTAATGAATCATCCGGCTTCAGGTTCCAGCTGCTAACCTGCTCCGGAACCAAATCCACCAAGCGCTGACAGTCTTGCGGGTTTAGATAAACCTCAAGCTCCGGCTTGTGCTCCGGCATCTGAGCCAGGGTTTCTTCAATCAGGTTGACCATCTGGCTTGGTACCAATGTCAGCTCTGCACGAATAACCTGGCGCGACACTTTCTGCACCAAGTCACAAATCATCTCGCTCTGCTGACGAACATGCTGGTGAAACACTTGCTGAATTTGCTGCATCAGATTATCAACAGATGTCACAGTACTGCCCATCTGCTGCTGCACCTGGGAAAGACCTTCACGGACCCCCTGCTGGCGTCCCTGATCTAAACCTTGTTGTTCACCAGCCTGCTGGCCCTGGGCCAGACCTTCCTGATAGCCCTGCTCAAAACCTTTCTGCTGGCCATCCTGAAAACCGTCATTGAACTCATCCTGATAGGAAGCGCCACTGCCCGCAGACAGGTCATCACCGAATAAATCCTCTTCCGGCTCAACCAGTGGCGGAAAATGATAATTGCGGTACTGACCCATCTGGGGATGAAGAATTTTCACTGCCTGCTTCTTCATACCTACTCCACAACCGGTTCACTGAACAGCTGAAGCTCAATCTCACCCTCGTCAGCAAGCCGACGCAACGTGGTAATAAGTTGGGAACGGGCTTCTTCGACCGCGCTGAGACGAACTCGTCCCTTGCCTTCCATTGCTTCGCGCAGGTACTGAGCCGCACGCTTCGGCATAGTACCAAAAACCTTGTCCTGCAGAGCCTGCTCGCTGCCTTTCAGTGCAGTTGCCAGCAGTTCCTGATCGACTTCCTCGACCAGACGCTCCAGCGTATCTTCGGTCTGGCGTACCAGAATGTCGAAGTTGTACATCTTGCTTTCCAGCGTTGAAACCAGCTCCGGATCCAGCTCTTTCAGTCCCAGCATTACTTGCTGGCTCTGATCGCCGTTCAGGCGGTTGATGATCTCGCTTGCCTTCTCAGTACCGTCGATCAACGTACTATTCTGCTGACCGACCTGAGACAAGAATTTCTCCAGCAACACATGAACTTCGTCGATCATGTTCGGATGGACTTCTTTCAGGTTAGCCAGACGGTAAAGCAAGTCATCTAAATTTTCTGTAGGCAAGCGTGCCAACAGTTGAGTCGCGACTTCCGGCTCTAGGTAAGCCAAGAATACAGCCTGCATCTGCGGGTGTTCACCCGAAATCAGCTCAGCCAGCTTCGCCGGCTCCAGCCACTGCAGGCGCTGCAGGTTGTGTTTAAGCGAGTCGCCATAGATAGAGTCCAGCAAAGGCTGGGACAGAGACTGTCCCAGAGCCTTGTTCAAGGTGCGCTCAAGGTAGTTACGTGATGCACCTGAAATGCCTGACTCAGTCTTGAAATCATTGAAAAAACGCTGAAAAACATTTTCTGCTTCAGTTTTTTTCACCGCAGGGATATTCGCCATCGCAATTGACAGCTGACGCACCTGCTCGCGATCAAGTTGCTTGAGCACATTAGCTGCCGCTTCTTCACCCATACTCAGCAGCAGGATGGCAGCTTGTTCCATTCCAGGGTTATTCTCGGTCGTCGTCATCTTTCGGTGTAATCCACTGTTTAACTACATGAGCAACACGCTCTGGTTCTTTCTCAGACAGCATCTGAAGATAAGACAGCTGCGCTTCAAGACCCGTTTCAGGACTCGGCAACTCAGGCAACTCTTCACTTGAAACAACAGAGCTCAGGCCAGGAGTTGCAGTTTGGGTTGCCACCACATCGGCATCAGATTCAGTTTCCTGATTATTCACTTCACCACCAGCTGTAGCTGGCACGGTTGCCACTGCGGTTGACGTTTCTTTCTCTGGCAGATTTTCTGCTTCAGGAATCATCAGCTTATTCGCTTTATTAGCGCCAGACAGCTGACGTATTGCTGGGCGAACAACAACCAGTAGAATCACCAATGCAACCAGTGCGGACAACAGGTAACGCAGGTAATCAAGCCAAATAGGCTGCGTCCACCATGAAGGCTCATCGGCCAGCAAGTTAGCATCACCGCGATTGAACGGATAAACCACAACGCTGAACTTATCACCGCGTGCAGTATCGATACCAATTGAATCCGCCAGCATTTGCTTAAGATCTTGCAACTGTGCCTGAGAAAAAGTTTCCGGCTGACCATTAAGGAGTACCGACACACTCAGACGCTTAATCTGGCCCTGCTGGTACAGAGTATGCTTCAGGGTTCGATCAATCGCGAAGTCACGAGATGATTCACCACGCTCATTACCTTGGTTCTTATCAGCAGCATCCTCACCTTCTTCCGGCGGACGGTTGCTCAGTGCACCCGGTACCCCCTGAGCAGGTTTGCCGATACGACGATCATAAGTGCTGTATTCATTCGCAACCGTGCCGTCTGGCGCATACAGCTCCTCTGTCGCTTCAACACGGTCAAAATTGATATCTGCCGCCACTTCAACCTGGAAGTTTTCCATGCCGACCAATGGACGCAACATACGGGATGCGCGTTCAATATAGCTGCGCTCCAGCTTCTGAACATATTCAAGGTAACGACTGCTGTTACGGCCATGTTTGCCGTCATCATTAATTACGGCTGACAACAGGTTACCCTGCTGATCGATCACGTTAACATGCTCTGAGCTCAGCTCCGGCACACTACCGGCAACCAGATTAACAATGGCTGTCACCTGCTCGGTATCCAGGCTCTGGCCCGGACGCAGCGAGACCACAACTGATGCAGACGGCTGCTCTTTTTCACGGCGAACAAACAGTGTTTGTTTCGGAATTGCCAGGTGAACACGAACATTGCTGACCGGGTCCAGTGCCATGATGCTTCGCGCCAGTTCACCTTCAAGACCGTGACGGTAGCGGGCATTTTCAATAAACTGGCTGGTACCCAAGCTGGAATCCTGGGACAGAATTTCCAGACCTGTAGGCAGCTGAGCTTCAATACCTGCAGCAGCCATCGCCATACGAGCCTGGCCCAGACTATGACGATCCACCATGATGGTACCCTGCTGAGGGTCGATGTAGAAATCCATCCCTCTCTGTTCAAGAACAGACAATACCTGGGCACGGTCAAAGTTTTCATGCTCACCGTACAGTGGCCGATACTGGGTATTCCCCTGCCACAGACCAATCACCACCACAGACGCAACCAGTGTGGCAATGATCCCCAGCAATACCATCAGTCGGGCACCGGAAAACAGCTGCCCTATACTTGAAGGGCCAGCTATGCCAGCTAGCCTTTGTTTGATTAATTCAGTCACTTATCTCGCCTCATTACACCGGCATTTTCATGACGTCATCATAAGCAGTAAGCAGCTTATTTCGTACTTGCACCATAGCGGCAAACGACAGGCTGGCTTTCTGGCTAGCAACCATGGCACCAACCAAGTCATCACTCTTTCCGGTATCAACCGCAGTCATCATTGCCGATGCTTCTTTACCCTGCTGGTCGACACTATTGATTGCCTGCGAAATAGCATCCGTGAAATTAACAGGATTCGTCTGGTTAACCGTCATCGGATTCGGAGCAATCTGCATTGGCTCCAGCGTATTAATCTGAGCCTGAATCTCATTCATCTGGCTAAGCGGCAATTGCATGCTCATTACTTTATCTTGCATATCTGGTTCTCGCGTAATGACGGTTCAGTTATGAATAATTTAAATTGGTTGCAGCAAAATCCGTGTTTTGCCCAGTCAGTATTTTTTCTATATCCAGTCCCTGCTCACGCATTGTCTGGATCTTGTATCTCAGCGCCCGGGTTGACACCCCCAGCTCTTCGGCGGTTTTGCTGCGGTGACCGTTAAACCGACGCAGCGTTTCAATAATGGTGTCAAACTCCGCCAGCTTACGGCTCTTCTGCAAGTTCGGCTTGGCGTCACTTTCGACAGCCTGTTGCCTCACCGGCAAAACATTCATATCTGCAAGCGGTTCAACAGACGGTTCCTGTGTTGTCTGTACCGGCAGCATCAAATCTTCGCCTCGGATTAAACAGCCTCTGCTCATAACCAACGCGCGCTGAATAACATTTTCAAGTTCGCGAACATTGCCCGGCCAGTCATAGCTACGCAGTGCCAGCTGAGCCTCCTCGGTAAACTCTGTCGTGAGCTGGTCGTTAGGCATATATCTAGCAAGCAAATGACGTGCCAGAGGAACGATGTCTTCTTGACGCTCTTTCAGGGTTGCGCAGTACATAGGAAAAACATTCAGACGGTAATACAGGTCCGCACGAAAACGTCCTTCAGCCACTTCCTTTTCCAGATCACGGTTGGTTGCAGCCAGAACCCGGATATCCAGTTTAATTTTCTGATGGCTACCTAAGCGCTCAACCTCTCGTTCCTGCAGTACTCGCAATAACTTAGTCTGCAGGGACAATGGCAGTTCACCAATTTCATCCAGCATCAGGGTACCGCCGTTGGCAATTTCCAACTTACCGGCCTGAGCAGACGTTGCGCCAGTAAACGCCCCTTTGGTATGACCGAAAAGAATCGACTCAATCATGGTTTCAGGAATTGCTGCACAGTTAATAGCGACAAACGGACCGGAAGCGCGCGGAGATGATTCATGAATAAAACGCGCCAAAACTTCTTTACCAGTACCGCTCTCACCGTTAATCAGAACAGAAGCGTCAGCCTGAGCTACTCGTTGCGCCAGCTGGAATAACTGTTTGCTCTGATGAGATTCTGCGACAATCGCCTGACGCTGTTGTTCAGGCTGCAGGCGCTGAACGAGTTGACTCAGGTGCATGTGGCCAAACGGGATCAACAAGTAATCCATCGCACCCTGCTGCAAAGCGCGAGTCACCTGGGCAACATGCTGCAGTTCGGAAACGACAACCACTTCGCCTTTATAGCGAGGCTGTACCAATTTGATCAGGTCCGCGGCCTCAGTACCGTCCGGCAACCAGGCTGGCACTAACACCAGGTCCCAATGATTCTGGGTAAGGAGGGTTAAACAGTCAGCCAGATCAGCTGTCTGAGTTAATTGGTATCCTTTTGCTTCGCCCTCTGACAGAACCTGCTCTAAACCAGGGTGATGAGGGTGGAACATTAAAACTTGCCAACTCTTCTTCATTTACTAACCTGCCGCAGATTTCTTAATTAAACGCACTGTTACCCGTCGATTTTTCATCCGCCCTAGCTCCTGGGCGTTATCGGCGATAGGATAGCGATCGCCATGAGAACGAATTTGAATCATCTTGTGGGGAATGCCGAACTCAATCAGCGCCGCCGCCACTTCCTCAGCCCGTTCCCGAGACATTCTGAGTTTCACACCGACCCGCCCCTGGCTATCAGAGTGACCGTCAATCAGGATCTTACTGATTGATGCAGTTTCATTGATGTATTCCGCAATGCCACGCAAGGCGCGCAGGCTCTCTTTCGATACCGAGGTCGATCCCGATCGAAAATAGAATTCACTGTTTCTGACCTGCTGGTAGTTTACCGGCAACAAGTGATTACGACATTTAAGGAAATCTTCAGCAGGTTGCTGGAAATTGATATTGGTTAAAATGACGCTGTCAGTTATTTGACGTTCATCTTTTAAAAGGACTTTGACCCACGTTCCATTTTTTAATTTTTCAAAAACGACGCCAGCCTGATGGACAACTAATTCACCGGTAAGCGGTGAAAAATCAATCATTCCAATATCATAAATAGGCTTAGTAGTATTATTCGCCCAGACTGCAGGTGTTTCAAAAACAGAACGATATGCAATCTGCTTCTTTAGTTCATTAGACTTAATTTCAAGGCGAGTCTCCTCACCCGCTTCAGCAATAATTGCCGCCACACCAAAATCTTCTATTTCATGCGAAATAGAACACATTGTTTTATTACCTTTAAATGTCCACTGACTATTATCCAGGGCCGACATTCTTTTATTTTCCTGGCCGAATCCCTGGGCTGAAGTCAATAGCATCAATAAAGTAGCAACACTTCGTCTAACCATCACTAAGCCTAAATAACGTTGTATGTGTTTCATTGGTGATTAAGGGTAAAAGTCCCCCTGCCGCTGGAGTTACCATCGACAAAATCATTTATATTTTTCGGCAAACCTAATATTTGACTACTGCAAAAATGTTAAGCCATAAAGAAAAACAAAAGGAAACAACACCTTAAATCCGTCACACCAGTAGGTTTTCCATATATATGAGAGGGTTATAAATCCAACCGATGTTTGGGCGTCTAATTTATTTTATTATTTTGCTAAATGAGAAAACATTCGAGTTTATCTGTCAACTGTCAATAAAATGAACATCACCAGAATAGCACACGGTAATATTTTGACGTATGCATCAAATAATATATTTGTTTGACAAACCTATTGCTCAAACGGTAGTCTCCCGCGCTCAATGAGCACAGGGCAAAACCTGTAAGTTATGTGCACTGCCTAGTATATCGGAAAAAATAATTTGACAGGAAGCAGAATTCACGAAAATATTGGGTTTACAAACGAACACTAAGTGAACAAATCGACTTATTTTCACCCTCTGTTAATATTTATATATATGCGGTAATTAATTGTTAATAAATAGCGGGTTGTTAGTGTGAGATCCATTCCAATATTTAAATAACCATTATTAATTAAAGACAAATTTGGTCGCTTTATCTTTATTTAATTGATTACTTACAGTGAACTAATAATAAAAGTATTAATAACAGCACTGAGATCTTGATTCATATATTTATATATTCAACGTAATTAATACAATTTTCGAAAAACACAAATTCCATTGGTTGCCATAGGTTATGACGAAAAAGAGCAAAATAATCTCCGAACTTGATCAGATTGAAGTTCGAGCATTTGATCTCGCGAGCCCGGAACACCGTATTGGCGCCCTTCAAGCCATCATTGACAATGTCTGTAAGCAGTTCGAAAGATCGGCCCGCCAGTCTTTCCATCACCTGCTACGCCACCCGGTAGAATTCCGCTTTGAACAGCAAGACACGCTCAAGCTGCAGGACTACCTGCAACAGCTAAAAAAACCAAGCCTGTATCGCGAGTTCATGGTCAACCCACATGATCTTCACGGCGCAGTCTCTATTGATGGCGACCTGCTTTTCTTCATGGTTGATCTGTTCTTCGGGGGCAGTGGCAACAATAAACGCCGCCAGAATGACATGAGTGATACCGAGCTGCGCCTAGTCGAGCTTTTCTTTAACCAGGCACTAGAACAATTTTCTAACGGCTGGCACAGCATCACAAACTGGCAAAGTACTCTGACAGAAAAGAACACCCTGCGTCTTGGCAACCCGATGCAGAACAATCAACTTTACCAAGTTTGTCGTTTTACGCTTGAAGTCAGTGGTCATCAAGGCTGGTTTGATATTGCGCTGCCTTTCGGAGGCCTCGATTTTTTGCGCGATCAGCAGTGCAAACCTGCTGACGTTGAAGCCGACCCTGAACTCCAAGCCAAAATTCAGGAAAAACTGTGCCATATTCCGATGCGCCTGATGACCACCCTGTGTGAACGACGTCTGGCGCTGGGTGATGTGATGGATTTGAAACCAGGTGATGTTATTCCTGTGGAGCTTCCGGGCGAAGTGACCGTGCGCGCAGGTAAGACATCCCTCTTCAAGGCCCGTATTGCAGAAAACAACTCAAGCCTTGTTCTGCAGATTCAAGATGTGATTAAACAGTAACAGGAACCACCATGTCTGAACAAACCGAAGATCTGAATATTGACCTTGATGAACTTGACCTGGGTAGCCTGAGTCAGGAACCGCAAAGTACAAATGCAACCGCTCAACAGGACATGTCGTTTATCCGTAATATTCCGGTTAATTTGACCCTGGAAGTCGCGAGTACCGAACTGATGGTAGGCGATCTGATGAATGTGTCGCTGGGTACAGTTATCGAGCTTGATAAGCTGAGCGGTGAAGCGATGGACGTAAAAGTGAACGGTACTCTGCTGGGCCATGCCGAAGTGGTTATCGTAAACAACAAATACGGCCTGCGTCTGGTGAATGTTGTTGATGACAACGACATGCTGAAAGGACTAACCAAGTAATGCGTCGCATCTGGGTTGTACTGACCTGCCTGTTGTTCAGCGTTCCTGCGCTGGCACAGGACCTGCCGCTGCTGACCATCAATGGTCCGAACGGCGCGGAAGAGTACAGCGTGAAGCTGCAAATCTTCCTGCTGATGACTGCACTGGCTTTTTTACCGGCCATGCTGCTGATGGTGACCAGTTTTACCCGGATCATCATCGTACTGGGCATTTTGCGCCAGGCGATGGGTCTGCAGCAAAGTCCACCTAACCGGGTACTGATCGGTATAGCCCTGACCCTGTCGCTGTTTATCATGCGCCCGGTTCTTTATGAAGTCTACGATAACGCCATTGTTCCCTACCAGAGCGGTTCAATGACCATGGTCGAAGCACTGAATACAGCTGAAAAACCATTGCGCCACTTTATGCTGCAGCAAACCCGCGAGACGGATCTGGAGCAAATCCTGCGCATTGCCAATGAGCCAGCGCCGAATAACATGGAAGAGCTCGACTTTCTGATAGTGATGCCAGCCTTCATTCTCAGTGAGCTGAAAACCGCGTTTCAAATCGGCTTTATGCTGTTTATTCCGTTTTTGATCATCGATATCGTGGTCGCCAGTGTTCTGATGGCGATGGGTATGATGATGCTTTCACCCCTGATTATTTCGCTGCCGTTCAAGCTAATGATTTTCGTTATGGTGGATGGCTGGTCTATGACCGTTGGCACACTAAGCGCAAGTTTCGGATAGAGTATGGGAACAGAATTTCTCGCTACGTTTTTCGGCGAGGCATTAATGATTATCGTCAGTATGGTCTGTGTGATGATCATCCCCAGCCTGATAATCGGCCTCCTTGTCAGTATTTTCCAGGCTGCAACCCAAATCAACGAGCAGACGCTCAGCTTCCTGCCTCGTCTGTTGATGACATTGGCGATGCTGGGCTTTGCCGGCCCGTGGCTGCTGCGCACGCTGGGTGATCTGTTCAACCGCTTATTCCTCAACATTCCACACCTGATCGGCTGACGCCATGCTAGACATCTCAGCCGCTCAGTTAACCGCTTGGCTTGGACAGATCTGGTGGCCTTTCTTCCGCCTCAGTGCCGCAATGATGCTGATGCCGATTTTTGGCGGCAACGGCGTCCCGGTACGGGTGCGTATCGGCCTGGCATTCATGATCAGTATTCTTGCATCACCGCTGATGCCAGCGATGCCAAGTGTCGACCCGCTTTCCCTTGAAGCCCTGCTACTGGCTGCCCAACAGATGGTGATCGGCGGCCTAATGGGACTGATGCTGGAATTACTGTTTGCGGTATTCACCACCATGGGCCAAATCCTGTCAATGCAGATGGGTCTGGGTATGGCAATGATGAATGACCCAATCAACGGCGTCAGTATCCCGGCACTGGGTAAGTATTACCAGGTTTATACCCTGCTGCTGTTTTTGGCTCTGGACGGCCATTTAATCGCACTGGATGTCATTGTCCGCAGTTTCGAAGTCTGGCCGGTTGGTAATATGCCGAGCCAGGATGCACTCTACAGCGTCATTATGCGTTTCGGCTGGATGATGGCTGCGTCCCTGTTGCTAGCACTGCCGGCGGTGTGTGCCATGCTGCTGGTTAACGGCTCTTTCGGCATGATGAACCGAGCTGCACCGCAGTTGAACGTATTTGCCCTCGGTTTTCCGATGACCATGATGCTCGGCCTGATCTGCCTGCTGATCACCACCTCAGGCATTCCGGAGAACTTCACCCGTCTCTGCAGTGAAACTTTGCAGCTGATGGCCAACATGGAGGCGCGCTGATGAGTGATAACAGCAGTCAGGACAAAACGGAACAGCCCAGTCAGCAGAAACTACGCAAGGCACGAGAGGAAGGTAACCTCCCCCGCTCGAAAGAACTGGTGACCGCACTGATGACAGTAGGCGGTGCCCTATTGCTGACCGGCTTTGCCGGTTCTATGGCCGAAATGTTCAAAGTGGTCACCAACCTCAATATGGTACTACCGAAAGAAGCGGCCTTTGAAACCAAGTACATGTTCAAGCATCTGTCTGAAAGCCTGATCGCCATGGTAAAAGCCATCGGCCCGATGCTAGGGATGTTGATGTTTATTACCGTGCTGGCAAACCTGCTCCGCGGTGGCTGGAATATGTCGGTTAAATCAGCACAGCCGAAATTTTCCAAACTGAATCCGATTTCGGGTCTCAAGCGGATGTTCTCGACCAAATCGCTGGCCGAGCTGGTGAAAAGTATTCTGAAGGTAACGCTGATCAGCGGCACCCTATACTGGCTGCTCAACAGCCACCTGACACAGATAGTCACACTCCAGCGCCTGCCGCTGCCTGAGGCTATCTTACAGACCATAGACCTGCTGTGGCTGGGCCTGTTCAGCTTTGGTCTGGCGCTGCTGCTGATTGCTGTGCTCGAAATGCCTTACGCTGGCTGGGAGTACACCAAACAGCTGAAGATGACCAAACAAGAGGTAAAAGAAGAACATAAGAACAACGAAGGTAAGCCGGAAGTTAAAGCTAAGATCCGCCAGCTGCAACGCCAAATGTCACAACGACAGATGATGAAAACTGTGCCTCAGGCCGACGTCGTTATCACCAACCCGACTCACTACGCCGTCGCCCTGAAATATGATTTAGATAAAGCTGGTGCACCGTTTGTTATCGCTAAAGCGGTGGATCAGGCAGCGTTGCAAATGCAACAGATTGCCCGCCAGCATAACCGCCCGGTGGTCGAGATCCCGCCACTGACCCGTGCGGTGTATTACTCAACCAACGAGTGGCAGGAAATTCCGGCTCCGTTGTATGTGGCCGTAGCCCACGTACTGACATTTGTCTTCCAGATGGAGCAATACAAACAGGGACGTCAGGAGAACAGACCTGAATTCCCACAAGTTACGATTCCGAAAGAATTACGTCGCTAACAGGAACTGAGCTAGATGAAACATAAACTCACCCCGTTACTGCAGCTACTCGCCAAGGGACAACTTGGTATCCCGCTGCTCCTGATGACGATACTGGCTATGGTGATCCTGCCTATCCCGCCGATGGTGCTGGATATGCTGTTCACCTTCAATATCGTCCTGGCGCTGTTGGTAATGCTGGTCAGTGTTTACAGCAAACGCCCGCTCGATTTCTCAGTCTTCCCGAGCATCCTGCTGGTTGCGACCCTGTTGCGCCTGGCACTGAACGTCGCCTCAACCCGGGTAGTTTTGCTCAACGGTCATGACGGCGGTGCCGCAGCCGGTAAGGTAATCGAAGCCTTCGGTGATGTGGTGATCGGCGGTAACTACGTCGTCGGTATGGTGGTGTTCGTGATCCTGATGATCATCAACTTCGTCGTGGTTACCAAAGGTGGTGAACGTATCTCGGAAGTAAGCGCCCGCTTCACCCTTGATGCGATGCCGGGTAAGCAGATGGCAATCGATGCCGATCTGAACGCCGGTATCATCGACCATATTCAGGCCAAGACCCGCCGTGAAGAAGTTGCCCGTGAAGCCGATTTCTACGGTTCGATGGACGGTGCATCGAAGTTCGTCCGCGGTGATGCTGTAGCAGGTATGCTGATCCTGTTCATCAACATCATCGGTGGTATCAGCATCGGTGTATTCCAGTATGGCCTGTCATTCTCTGATGCATTTCAGACTTACGCCCTACTGACTATCGGTGACGGCCTGGTAGCCCAGATCCCTTCACTGTTGCTGGCGACCTCTGCTGCAATCATCGTGACCCGTGTCGCTGACAGCGACAACCTGTCCAAACAAATCAGCAGGCAGATGCTGGCTTCACCGACGGCCCTGTTTGTGGTTGCCGGGATCATGCTGATACTGGGCCTGATCCCGGGCATGCCACACATGGCGTTCCTGTGTTTTGCCGGTGTGGTTGGCCTGACTGCATGGCGGATGCGCAATTACGAGAATCCGACCAAACAGGAAGATCTCGAACGTGCCGAACAGATTGTGGAACAACATGACCAGCCGGAAAACAAAGAGCTGGTTGCCGGTGACATCCCTCTGGTCCATGCTATGAGCCTGAATGTCGGTTTCCGTCTGGTGAACCTGATCGACCGCCGCCAGGGTGCAGAACTGCTCAACCGCCTGGTGGGTATCCGCAAGACCCTGACCGAACAACGCGGTTTCGTGATCCCGCAAATTCATGTTAAAGACGATTTAGGCTTGGAGGCCAGCCAATACCAAATACTGATCCGTGGTGCCAAAGTCGTCCAGGCCGAGCTGGAAATGGACCATCTTCTGGCAATTAACCCGGGCCAGGTCTACGGCAACGTTGACGGTATCCTGACCAAAGATCCTGCCTACGGTATGGAAGCGGTATGGATTACACCTGCAGAAAAAGACAAAGCCGTAAACCTGGGTTATACCGTGGTGGATCACGCAACTATCATCTCGACCCATGTCAGCAAGATTATCAGCGACCATATCGAAGATATCCTGAGTCCGGAAGAAATCTCCGGCGTAATCGATCGCCTGGCAACCATCAACAGCAAGCTGGCTGAAGATCTGCAAAAGAAACTGACGCCACAGCAACTGCTGCGCGTATTCCGCCAACTGGCGATTGAAGGCGTATCCCTGTCTGACATAGTGACCATTTCCAACTCACTGGTCGAATCGGCTGAGCTGTCACAGGACCCGATCCTGCTGGCCGCGGATGTCCGTTGCGTACTGCGCCGGGTGATTTTGGGCAGCCTGATCGGCATGCGCCCGGATGTACCTGCAGTCACCCTGTCAAACGAGCTGGAAAATGTTCTGCTCGGAGCCCTAAGCCAGGCCCAGTCCGGTGGTCATGTCCAGCTCGATGGTTTTGCCCTGGAGCCGACAGTTATCGAAAAGCTTCAGCGCACCCTGCCGGAAGTGCTGGATAACATGCGCCTGCACGGCCATCCGCCGATTCTACTGGTACTGCCTCAGCTTCGCCCGCTACTGGCCCGCTATGCCAGGGTCTGTGCCCGCGGCCTGCATGTACTGTCGTTCAATGAGATCCCGGATGACAAGAGCGTGTCCGTGGTCGGGAACATGGGATAATTCCCGGACAAGTAAACCTTATCAATACGCCGGCAGCTGCCGGCGTATTCTTTATGGAAACCAACAAATATTAAGCCTAACCGGTTTCACGGACCTGCTGATTCAAAAACGCCCTCAGCTTAAGCGGCTTGACCGGCTTGCTGATAAATTTAAATCCATGAGCTTTCACCGCCTGCTGAGTTTCTGCCGTCCGGTCGGCACTGATCACCGCGCCCCTGAAAACGTTACCTAACTGCAAAGTACATTGCTGCAACACCTGCAACCCAGTCTGGTTATGCGCCAGATGATAATCGCTGAGCACAACATCAGGCTGCCAGTCGTCAGTTAACTGTGCCATGGCTTCGGCCACCGTTTCTGCCAGCCGGACATCACAACCCCAACGAACCAGCAGGTTTTCCATTCCCAGCAAAATATCCGGTTCGTTATCGACACACAAAATACGCAGACCGGCCAAAGGAGCTGACTGTCCCACCGTTTCCAGTGATGCATCACTCTGGAGCTGATGTAACGGTTTAACCAATACTCCACGCTTAACCGTCAGGGAAAATACCGTCCCTTTCCCCGGCCATGATCGCAATGACAATGAATGATCCAACACCCGGCTGATCCCGCGGGCTATCGCCAGCCCCAATCCGAGGCCGTGATCAGCCCCGGAGTGCTCTATCCGGGTAAACTCCTCAAAAATATGTGCCTGCTTTTCTTCCGGTATGCCGGGGCCGTTATCCCAGACTTCTATTTGCAGTAAGTTTTGCAACAGATTTTTCCGGTCATTTTGTTTCCGACGCACGCCCAGCACCACCCTGCCGTTCGGGTTATAACGAAACGCATTGGTAAGAAAATTTTGCAGTGCACGACGCAGCAGTTTCGGATCAGAGACAATCACAGCATCACTATGGACTACCTCAAAGGTGATCCCCTGTTGGCGAGCCAGCGCGCTGAATTCAGCATTCAGGGTGTCGAGTACCTCACTGACTGGAAACGGATGCACATGAACCTGTAGTTTCCCCGACTCCAGCCGTGACACATCAAGCAAATCACCAATCAAATCTTCCGCAGCACCCAGCGCACTCTCAATGTGACTGGCCAACTGAATAGTATCCTTGTCTTTCGCCATTTCGGTCAGCGACGAAGAAAACAGCCGTGCTGCATTGAGCGGCTGCATCAAATCATGGCTCACAGCCGCCAGAAACCGGCCTTTCGAACTGGCTTGCAGCTCCGCCTGCTGCGTAGCAGCCACCAGCTGTCGGTTCAGTGACTCCAGCTCCTGGGTTCGAAGCCTAACCCGCTCCTCCAAGTGTTCATTGGCTTCTTTCAGCGCCTGCTCAGCCTGGCGAAAAGCGGTAATGTCAGTAAAACTCATCACAAACCCGCCACCGGGCATCGGGTTTCCCTGCACTTCAATCACCAAACCGTCAGGCCGGGTGCGGGCAGAAGTATGGGCTGTCCCGCGCTTGAGGTGTGCCACCCGTTTGGCGACATGCTTTTCCACATCCCCCGGACCGCACAGTCCTTGCCGGGCATTGTGGCGGATCACATCAGCAATCGGCCTGCCGACCTGGATCAGCCCCGGCGGAAATGAAAACATTTCCAGATATCGATGGTTCCAGGCCACCAGCCGCAGCTGTTTATCAACCACGGTGATCCCCTGACTGATATGTTCAATCGCTCCCTGTAACAAACCTCGGCTAAAATCAAACAGCTCCGACGCTTCATCGACAATGGTCGCCACTTCTTCCAGTTGCATGTTGCGCCCCTGCAAGGCAGAAGTCAGAACCAGACGGGCAGACGATGCCCCGAATACTCCGGCCAGCACTCGCTCGGTATGTCGGATCAACGAAGCCGTTGCCTGCATCTGCGACATCACCGGCTCCTGATGTTGTTCGGCATACTGGTGGAAAGCATTCTTGACCCGTTTTCGCCCGACAAACCGGGCAGCCAGCATCTCCAGCTCTCCCACCGTCACCCGGGTCTGATACAGGCTGACATCTTCCGTTTCCGGTAGCGGCGCACCAACAAAGGCCGCGGCCTGCAAACGCTCGCTCAGAGAAGTACGGGAAGCCAAAGACACCAGCACATACAGTGAAACATTGACGCTCAGGCTGAGCAGCATTCCCCAGTCAACAGAGGAGAGCTCACCGAGCAATGGCCACTGTGGCGGCGCCAGTAACCACAGCAGCAGGTTGCTGTCTGCGGTTCCGGCTAACATATTGGTCTGCCCCATCATGGTGATCACCCAAACAGCCGAACCACCAGCCAAACCGGCAAACACCCCGTTACGGTTCCCGTCACGCCAGTACAATCCCCCCAGCAGCGGCGGAGCAAACTGGGCAATGGCCGCAAACGACAACAAGCCAATGGCAGACAGTGACTCAATCTCATCCAGTGCCAAATGAAAGAAAAGCGCCGCCAACAGCAGCACAACTATCAGTCCCCGACGGACATTGAGTAACAGGCCGGAAAAGGCACCGAAATCCTGTCCCGAAATCCGCAAACGACGCAATAACAAGGGCAGGACCAAATCATTGGACGCCATGATCGCCAGCGCAATAGTCGACACAATCACCATCCCGCTGGCAGCCGATGTACCACCGAGAAAAGCCAACAAAGCAATACTGTCAGCCCCTTGTTGAAGAGGCAGACTGATCACATAAGTATCGGCTGCGATATGTGGCAACAACACTTGACCGGCAAGCGCCAACGGAACAACAAACAGCCCCATCAGCAGCAGGTAAACCGGAAAAATCTTCCGGGCAGAATGCAAATCCTGGGCACGTTTATTTTCGACCACAGTGGTATGGAACTGGCGGGGCAGACAGATAATGGCCGCCATGGCCAGCAAAGTATGGATCAACAGGCTGGCCATATTCGGTGAATGGGGCAACAGGTAAGCCTGGTGCAACAACTTGATATCCGGCAGTTCAAACAACACACCGCAGACAAAGACGCCGACAACCAGAAACGCCGCCAGCTTAACCAGCGATTCAAAAGCCACAGCCATCATCATCCCGCGGTGATGCTCAGTGGTATCAATATGCCGGGTTCCGAACAACACGGTAAACACTGCCAGCGCCAAAGTCACCAGCCAGGCGATATCACTGTTACCAAGATCCTGAGCCTTCCCAAAATCCGGAGCCACCAGCTCCAGCCCCATCGTAATCGCTCTAAGCTGCAGGGAGATATAGGGCAGAATACCGACGACAGCAATAACGGTCACCAACACTGCCACCCCCTGCGATTTGCCGTAACGGGCAGCAATAAAGTCGGCAATAGAAGTGATATGCTCCCGTTTGGCAATCAGGATCAGACGGGCCAGGATCCGCCAACCAACGGTAAACACCAAGATCGGTGCTAAATAGATAGGTAAAAAGGACCAGACATTCTGGCTGGCCTGTCCAACCGTGCCATAAAAGGTCCATGAGGTGCAGTAAACTGCAATTGAAAGGCTATAAATCCACGGCCGCAAACCTGCCATCCACTGCGGTTTCCGATCGCCGTACCAGGCAATTAAAAACAGCAGCCCCAGATAAGCAAGCGAGACCGGCACGACAATCCATCCCTGTGCCATGTGCGTTCCCTGACTGATTGAAAATGCGAAATACCGAAGGGCAAATTATCTGATGAATTTACTCTGGCTTAAGCATAGTAGCGAATATTCATCCACTACCTCAATCAGGGGGATCACAGTTCCGGTCAGGACATAGCGCCGCCGGTCTCGCTCCGTAAATTAATGAATAAATTTAGCAGCTTGCTGCTGCATACGACTCTCGTTGCGGCTCAAGCTTCATAAACAGCACTGGCGCACCCATCGCAGCCATCAGCCAGAACATATCTGCGCCCCAGATGCCATACAACCAACCGCTCACCGCCGTCATCAGCGCCATGAAGGCCCCCAGCGGCAACGCATTGTAAAGTGCCTGCAATGCCACCACCTGATTACTTTTGGCATTCTGGATATAACGGATCGCCGCCAGGTGAGCCGCAGCAAATGTCACACCATGAAGGGCCTGAGATACCACCAGTACCGGCAGCTCAGTCATACTTGCAGTAATCCCCCAACGCAGCAGAACACCCACTGCCGCCAGGCGGAACATGGCCGATACGCTCCAGCCAGCAAAAATACGCTTACTGAACGCAAACACCGCTACTTCCGCAACCACACTGAAGCTCCACAGGTAACCGATCACCGCTTCGCTGTAACCAACCTCTTTCCAGTAAATCGCACTGAAGCTGTAGTACGCGGCATGACTGCCCTGCAACAAAGCAACAATCACCAGGAACAGAACAACCTGGCTGTCACGCATCATTTTCAGCAGTGCCGGACGGGCTTCGTCATGGTTATCATCCGATTTAGGCTCCACCGTCGGGCGACGCATCGCGAATAACAAGGTCGCCACAAGGCCGGCAACCGCAACCCAAGGGATAATGCTCGGATCATATTTCGCCGCCAGCATCCCAACCACTGTTGAACCGGCAATAAAGGCAATCGAGCCCCACAGGCGGGTACGACCATAGTCTAAGTGGCCGTCATTAGCGTAGTGGTTTGCCAATGCATCAGACAGTGGAACAATCGGCCCCACCAGCAGGTTGAAAATGACAGTCACTGCCGTCAGCGCCCATAAGCTGCTACCGCAGTATATAAAGACAATACAACTAATAAGGGAGGCAAGCGCCAGCCAACGCAGCGCCGGGATCAGATGCTCAGCTTTGTGAATGCGTGGTGTGATTACCAGGTTCGCAAAACAGCGAACCCCCAGCCCAAGGCCCAGCAACAGGCCGATATTGGAGGCACTGACTCCTAGATGGGCAAACCATAACGCCCAAAAAGGAAGGTAAACACCATAGTTAAAGAAAAAACCGAGCAGATACTGCGAGGTCCATCCATAGGGACTACTTCGAAACATGCCAAGTCCTATATGCAGAGTGAAGAATAAATTGAGCGCCTATTATGCATATTCTGCCTTCCCACCCAAACGAAATTATCAGACAAAATCCCTTCCCCTTTTTCAAACAGAAGACGAATTCCGGTTCACAGCTAGACTAAAGTCGGCTGGAGCCGAGGGCATTCCTGGGCGACACTGCCAACATAGATACGGTACTCAGATACTTTCAAACAGGTACTAAGTACACGATCTGTCAGCCGTATCCAAACCTACTGGAGGGTTGCCATGCCTGATACATTCGATACCTCACTGCCACCGTTTGACCGACTACTGGAAGATCAGCAACGCACCCTGCAACAATCACTGGATATCGGTTATTTCCGTGGCGGCGAGATCATTATTGAAGCCGGAGAGCCAAGCCCTCACCTCTTCATTATTATTAAAGGCTATGTCGAGGAAACAGCCTCAGACAGTCAGGAAATCTTCGCCCACTACACTGCTGATGACATGTTTGATGTCCGGGCCCAACTGGAACAACGCAGCCGACACCGCTATACCGCGCTGGAAGACACCCTGTGTTACCTGCTGCCACGGGAATTCTTTACCGACCTTTATCAGGCCAACGGCGAGTTTGCCGCCTACTTCGACAACAACCTGGCCCGACGCCGACAACTGCTTGAAAACGCTCACCAGCAACAAAACTTGGCTGAATTTATCCTGACCAAAGTTAGTAATGACAATATCCAGCCTTGCCTGATAGTCCCGGCAGACACCGACCTGTTTACCGTCACTAAACAGATGCAAAACAAAGGAACTGATGCTGCCCTGGTCAAACTCAATACCGCAGAGAATGGAGCAAACCAATACGGCATCGTCACCCGTACCGACCTGCTCCATGCCGTTATGCTTGAAGCTTGTCTGCCAGCAACATCGGTCAGCCAGATAGCCACAACACCAGTGATCAGTGTCCGCAAAGGAGACTTCTTATTTAACGCCATGCTGGCGATGACCCGCCACAAAGTTAAGCGGGTTTCGGTTTTAGATGGCAATGCGATTATCGGGATGCTGGATCTGACCCAGGTACTGAGCCTGTTTTCCACCCACTCCCACGTCCTAACCCTGCAGATCGCTAGAGCTGAAACCGTTGAGGAGCTGGCCTTAGCGGCCAGAGGGCAAAACCGGCTGGTCGAAACCTTATTTAACAACGGCATCCATACCCGATTTGTAACGGAGCTGATCGCCACCGTCAACGAGCAAATTATCGAAAAAGCCTTCCAGTTAGTGGTTCCTCACTATATGCATGATTATTGCTGCCTGGTGGTAATGGGTTCGGAAGGGCGGGGAGAGCAAATTCTCAAAACCGATCAGGACAATGCCTTGATCGTCAAAGATGGCATCGACTGGCCCGACTGTCAGCAGGTAATGGAAGAGTTCAGCCACACCCTGCTCCAGCTCGGCTACCCGAACTGCCCCGGTAAAGTGATGGTCAGCAACCCCAAATGGGTCAAACATCAAAGTGAGTGGTTACAAACCATTCGCGATGCCACTCAGACAGGTAACAGTGAAACCATGATGGAGCTGGCGATTATGGCCGACAGCCATGCCGTTGCCGGTAACACCGAACTGCTGAAACCGGTACTTGGCCACCTCCGCCAACAATTTGGCCAGCAGGAATTACTCCTGGCGACCTTCACCCGCCCGGCCCTGACCTTCAGTGTCCCGCTGACCCTTTTCGGCAACCTCAAATCCGGCAAAGAAGGGCTGGATATCAAGCGTGGCGGGATCTTTCCGATAGTTCACGGTATTCGCGCCCTGACCCTTGAACATAACATCGCTGACAACAATACCTTCCGACGGATTGAACAGTTGGAAAAGCACAGCGTACTAGAGCCTTCCACCTCATCCAATCTGAGTGAAGCTCTGAAACTCTTTATCAAGCTCCGCCTGCGGCAGCAGTTGAGTCACCCGGACCACGGGCTGCAACACCATCTGGATATCAGCCAGCTCAACCGAGCCGAACGCGACCTGCTCCGCCACAGCCTGCATGTCGTCAAGAAATTTAAAGAGTGGCTCGGTTACCACTACCAAATCCGGGATTAAAAACAAAAAGCGAGAGACATCATAAAAGAGGAAACAACCATGAACAGCTTACGACGATGGTGGTATCTGCATAAATTTGCAAACAGCCCATACCAATTTCTGTTTGAACGCTACCAGGGCGATGAGCTGGTTTCACTCGACTGCGAAACCACCAGCCTCGACCCTCACTCCGCCGAACTGGTAACCATTGCCGCCACCCAGATCAAGGCCAACCGTATTATAACCAGCCAGTCACTAAGGCTGACCTTACAAGCGCCCGGCAGCCTCAATGCCGATTCCATCGCCATACACGGCTTGCGTCATCAGGATCTCAGTGAGGGGGTGGATGAACAACAAGCTCTGTTATATCTTTTGTCCTTTATCGGCAACCGCCCGTTGGTTGGTTATTACATCCGCTATGACAAGACGATCCTCGACCGCTACTTCCGTCGACTGCTCGGCTTTCCCCTGCCCAACAAAACCGTGGAAGTCAGCCATCTCTACCATGAGCGGCTGGAAAGATTGCTGCCCAACGCCTGCTACGATCTGAGCCTGGAAGCTATCAGCCGCCACCTTGAACTCCCCGAGCCACAGCGCCATGACGCCATGCAGGATGCCATTGCCGCCGCGCTGATTTATGTCCGCCTCAAACACGGTGACATCCCGCCCCTGCGTTGTGCCTGACCTCTAAATGCCGGTTACCGGCAACTTTTTTATCTGTTTTTGAACTAAAACGGCTCTTTTTCCCTTCGTTTTCCCCCAGTCATCCTAAAGTCTAATTGTGACTATTCGGAATCTGACAGAAGTTATTAATTACACACAATACAAACAATAAGAACCAGCCGGTCCGGAACGGACAATGACGGAAACACAAGGAGAAAATAATAATGAGTGAGGTTCATATCTATCCGGTCTACAAGGAAATCGCCGCCAAGGCCCATATCAACGATGAGCAATACCGCGAGATGTACCAGCATTCCGTCGTTAATCCAGAAGGGTTCTGGCGAGAACATGGCCAGGTTGTTGACTGGATCCAGCCTTACACCAAAGTGAAAAACACCTCGTTTGATACCGGGCACGTCAGTATCAAATGGTTTGAAGACGGTGTTCTGAACGTCTCTGCCAACTGTATCGACCGCCACCTTGCAAGCCGCGGTGACCAGGTTGCCATCATCTGGGAAGGTGACGACCCGGCCGACGATGCCACCCTGACCTACAATGAATTACACCAGCAGGTGTGCCAGTTTGCCAATGCGCTGAAAAGCCAGGGCATCCGCAAAGGCGATGTGGTCTGCCTTTACATGCCGATGGTCGCCGAAGCGGCCGTTGCCATGCTGGCCTGTACCCGCATCGGTGCCGTTCACACCATTGTATTTGGCGGCTTCTCACCGGAGGCACTGGCCGGCCGTATCACAGACTCAGATGCCAAAGTCGTGGTCACTGCCGATGAAGGGATCCGTGGCGGACGAGCTGTACCGCTGAAGAAAAACGTTGATGCGGCACTGGCAAATGAAGAAGTCACCAGTGTCGAGAAAGTCATTGTCTTTAAACGCACCGGAGCAGAAGTCGCGTGGGATGACGACCGCGATGTCTGGTGGCACGAAACAACAGCTGTCGCCTCAACCCACTGTGAACCAGAGCCGATGAACGCCGAAGACCCGATGTTTATCCTCTATACCTCGGGCTCAACCGGTAAGCCAAAAGGTGTGCTGCACACCACTGGCGGTTACCTGGTGTATGCCACCATGACCTTCAAGTATGTGTTTGACTACCATGACGGTGATATCTACTGGTGTACCGCAGATGTCGGTTGGATCACCGGCCACAGCTATCTGGTCTACGGCCCGTTATCCAACGGCGCCACAACAATCTTGTTCGAAGGGGTGCCGAACTACCCATCCACCAGCCGAATGAGCGAGGTGGTCGACAAGCATGGCGTCAACATCCTGTACACAGCCCCGACCGCTATCCGCGCCCTGATGGCCAAAGGCGACCAAGCTATTGAAGGCACCGAGCGTTCGACCCTGCGCATCTTGGGCTCGGTCGGTGAACCAATTAACCCAGAAGCTTGGGAGTGGTACCACCGCACTATCGGTAACAGCTTCTGTCCGATTGTCGATACCTGGTGGCAAACCGAAACCGGCGGCATCCTGATCACCCCGCTGCCCGGCGCGACCGAGCTCAAGCCGGGCTCCGCCACCCGCCCGTTCTTCGGCGTTCAGCCGGCCCTGGTTGATAACATCGGCAATATCATCGATGGGGAAGCAGAAGGCAACCTAGTGATGCTTGATTCCTGGCCGGGGCAAATGCGGACCCTGTGGGGCGATCATGAGCGCTTTGAGCAAACCTACTTCTCAACCTTCAAAGGCATGTACTTCACCGGTGACGGCGCCCGCCGCGACGAAGACGGCTATTACTGGATCACCGGCCGGGTCGATGACGTTCTGAACGTATCCGGCCACCGTATGGGAACCGCCGAAATTGAATCGGCTCTGGTGGCCTTCGACAAAATAGCTGAAGCCGCGGTAGTCGGAGTGCCTCATGACATCAAAGGGCAGGCAATTTACGCCTATATCACCCTTAACGCCGGCGAAATCCCGAGTGCCGAGCTGCACAAAGAGGTGAAAGAGTGGGTGCGCAAGGAAATCGGTCCGATCGCCACCCCGGACTTCCTGCACTGGACCGACGCCCTGCCAAAAACCCGCTCAGGCAAGATCATGCGTCGAATTCTGCGCAAAATCGCCACCGGCGATACCGGCACTCTGGGCGACACCTCAACACTGGCCGATCCGAGTGTGGTCGAAAAGCTGATAGCCGAAAAGCAACAGGTTCTTTAATCTATCAACATAAAGCCGCCTTCGGGCGGCTTTGCTTTTCTTTGATATCCATTACAATATCAACGACTGGTTACAAAATCATCGCGCAGGATCGCGTACTTTCTTTCCCAAACCAACTACACTAATAGAGATTTTCACTCCCAATTCACACTGTTTCTGTATTCAGAAAACGGCTGAAAGTGACATCCGGGATAAAAATCACGAACTCGGCCACAACTTAAATATACCCGGCTGAACTCTGCATTCTCGCAGCCATCTAATGCAATGACTCAATTATTACAGCGTACAGGTGTCCACAAAAAACTGTGGTGATTAGACCAGTATTTTGCTGCGATTTGCATTGAATTCACTATAATTGCTCTCCAAGCGTGTTTTGGCAGCTAAAATTGGGACACAAGGAAGCAGATTTGTTGTTCTCTGCACATTGTTAGAGTAAAACGTCAAAAAACGAGTGATTTAACGTCAAGATGTCGACCATTCAACGAATTTTACTGATCAACGGCCCTAACCTGAATTTACTGGGCCTTCGCGAGCCAGGTCACTACGGTCAGAGTACCCTGGCTGAAATCGTGACGAATTTAACTGCCAAAGCAACTGAACTTGGTGTGACGCTTGAGCACATTCAGTCCAACGCAGAGCATGAGCTGATCGATGCCATCCACAATGCCCGAGGCAATGTGGATTTCATCATCATCAACCCGGCCGCTTTCACTCACACCAGTGTGGCGATCCGTGATGCCCTGCTCGGGGTCAGTATCCCGTTTATTGAAGTGCACCTGTCCAACGTCCATGCCCGTGAGCCATTCCGCCACCATTCTTACCTGTCTGACGTCGCTGTCGGGGTGATCTGCGGTCTTGGCCCGGATGGTTATGAATTCGCCCTGCGTGCAGCTGTACGACGCCTGCAAGCAGAAAGCTAAATGAACATATAGATAAGAGAAAGATAAATGGATATTCGTAAGATTAAAAAGCTAATTGAACTGGTTGAAGAGTCTGGTATCTCGGAACTTGAAATCTCTGAAGGCGAAGAATCAGTACGCATCAGCCGTAATTCGACTGTTGCAACTGTAGCAGCTCCAGCACAAGTTGTTGCTGCAGCACCTGCGCCAGTAGCAGCTCCAGCTCAAGCTCAAGCAGCACCAGCAGAAGCTCCGGCGGCGCCGGCTGCACCTGCGGGCCATCAGGTTCTTTCTCCAATGGTTGGTACTTTCTACCGCGCGCCAAGCCCAGATGCGAAAGCATTCGTAGAAGTAGGCCAGAGCGTGAATGTTGGTGACACTCTGTGCATCGTTGAAGCAATGAAGATGATGAACCAGATCGAAGCAGACAAAGCAGGTACTGTTGTTGCGATCCTGGCTGAAGACGGTGATGCAGTCGAGTTCGACCAGCCTCTAGTTATCATCGAGTAACCGGGGCTATCTATGTTAGATAAATTAGTTATCGCCAACCGAGGCGAAATCGCGCTGCGTATCTTGCGCGCGTGTAAAGAACTGGGCATCAAAACTGTTGCCGTTCACTCAACTGCTGACCGCGATCTGAAGCATGTACTACTGGCAGACGAGTCTGTATGTATCGGTCCTGCTCGCGGCACCGAAAGTTACCTGAACATTCCGCGTATTATCAGTGCGGCTGAAATCACCGGTGCGGTAGCTATCCACCCGGGTTACGGTTTCCTGTCTGAAAACGCAGACTTCGCCGAGCAGGTTGAGCGCAGCGGCTTCATCTTCGTTGGTCCGAAAGCCGACACCATCCGCATGATGGGTGACAAAGTGTCTGCAATCACCGCGATGAAAAAAGCTGGCGTACCTTGTGTACCAGGCTCTGACGGCCCGCTGGATGACGACGAAGCAAGAAACAAAGCCTTCGCTAAACGTATCGGCTACCCGGTGATCATCAAGGCATCCGGTGGCGGCGGCGGTCGTGGTATGCGTGTGGTTCGCAGCGAAGCTGAGCTAACCGAAGCGATTGCCATGACCCGTGCAGAAGCAAAAGCAGCCTTCAACAATGATATGGTTTACATGGAGAAATTCCTGGAAAACCCTCGTCACATTGAAGTGCAGGTACTGGCTGACGGCCAGGGCGGTGCTATCCACCTGGGTGAGCGTGACTGTTCAATGCAGCGTCGCCACCAGAAGGTTGTTGAAGAAGCACCGGCTCCGGGCATCACCGAAGAGATGCGTAAGTACATCGGTGAGCGCTGCTGCCGTGCTTGTATCGAAATCGGCTACCGTGGTGCGGGGACATTCGAATTCCTGTACGAAAACGGCGAGTTCTACTTCATTGAAATGAACACCCGTATCCAGGTTGAGCACCCAGTGACCGAAATGGTAACTGGCGTTGACCTGATCAAAGAGCAGCTGCGCATTGCAGCAGGCCAGCCACTATCATTCAGCCAGAAAGACATCCAGATCCGCGGCCATGCGGTTGAGTGTCGTATCAATGCTGAAGATCCGGAGCGTTTCCTGCCATGTCCTGGCAAGATTGAGCGCTTCCACGCGCCGGGCGGCATGGGTATCCGTTGGGAATCACACATCTACAGCGGCTACACAGTACCACCGCACTACGACTCAATGATCGGTAAACTGATTGCCTACGGTGAGAACCGTGATGTCGCAATTTCACGAATGCGTAACGCGCTGGGTGAAATGATCATCGACGGCATCAAGACCAACGTTCCTCTGCAGCAAGACATCATGGCTGACGAGAACTTCCAGCACGGTGGTGCAAACATCCACTACCTGGAAAAGAAACTGGGTCTGCAATAATTGCAAAATCACAGATACAAAAGGCTGCCTCAGGCAGCCTTTTTTAGTTCGATCAACGGCAATTTGATGTGTTTTCTAGCGCTGAATTCTAACTTTTGCCACAATACCCCACCTTATTTTCCATAGACATTACTCATTTCCAGTATTTTCAACCACTTCTGTGAGTAATGTACCCAACCAACTGGAGACTTCGGCATGAAGACGCTCGCAGCGCGTTATCGTCAGGCTCATAAGGAAGCCAAATGGGCGATAGGCCTGGCACTCGCCTATTTCGTCTGGTGGTACTGCTCAGCCTATGGCTTGGCACCAATCAATGTACACGAGGCCTTACCGGAACTGTACTGGGGCTTCCCGCTCTGGTTCCTGATGGCCTGCATCATCGGCCCGGTAATTTTTACCCTGCTCTGCGCCCTGATGGTGAAATACATCTACCAGGATATGTCACTGGAAGTCGACAAGGACACCACTGATGAATAGCCAACTGTTAATCCCCCTCATCCTGTATCTGGCCGCAGTTTTCGGCCTGGCCCTTTTCACCCGCCGTCACCGCAATACCGGCAAAGGGTTTCTCAATGAATACCTGGTCGGCAACCGCAGTATGGGCGGTTTTGTCCTGGCCATGACCCTGGCGGCGACCTATGCCAGTGCCAGCTCATTTATCGGCGGCCCGGGTGCAGCCTATAAAATGGGCTTGGGCTGGGTACTGCTGGCGATGATCCAACTGCCAGCAGCCTGGTTGACGCTGGGTGTACTTGGCAAAAAATTTGCCATTGAGGCACGCCGCCACAATGCCCTGACCCTCAACGATATCCTTTATGCCCGCTATAAAAACCGGGCGGTGGTGATCTTCGCTTCGCTGGCTCTGTTGCTGGCATTCTTCGGTACCATGGTAGTGCAGTTTGTCGGCGGTGCCCGCCTGTTGCAAACCGTCACTGGCCTCTCTTACAGCCATGGCCTGATGCTGTTTGCCGTCACTGTCGGGCTGTATACCACCATCGGCGGTTTCCGCGCGGTAGTGATGACAGATACCATCCAGGGCATCATGATGATCATCGGTACCATCGCCCTGCTGGTCGGGATAGTCCATGCCGGTGGCAGCATCGGTGAATTGGTTACCGAGCTGCACCAGATCAACCCGGAGCTGGTGACACCGTTCGGAGCCAATAACTTCCTGTCCCAGCCGTTTATGCTCAGTTTCTGGGTGCTGGTCTGCTTCGGTGTGATCGGCCTGCCCCATGCCGCTGTGCGCTGCATGTCCTATAAGTCCAGCGGATCGCTGCACAAAGGCATGGTGATCAGTACTGCCATGGTGGCCTTCCTGATGCTGGGTATGCACCTGGCCGGCGCCCTTGGCCGCGCTATCGTGCCGGATATCGCCAGCCCGGACCAAATCATGCCGACGCTGATGATGACAGTACTGCCGCCGGTGGTTGCCGGAGTGTTCCTGGCAGGGCCGATGGCTGCAATTATGTCAACCATCGACTCCCAGCTGATCCAAGCATCGGCCACCCTGCTCAAGGACCTGTACCTCAACTACATTAACCCGAAAGCAGCCGAAGGGCCGGAAGCCGAATCCCGCCTGCCTAAACTGTCACTGTGGGTTACCGGTATTTTCTCAGCCCTGGTGTTTGTGGCCGCGACTAACCCGCCGGATATGATCATCTGGCTTAACCTGCTGGCCTTCGGCGGTATGCAGGCGGTGTTCCTGTGGCCGTTGGTGCTTGGCCTGTACTGGAAGAAAGCCTCCGCAGCAGGCGCATTTGCTTCCATGGTCACCGGCCTGATGTGCTATGCAGGCCTGTCGGTGGTGAAGCCGGATCTTGGTGGTATGCATGCTATCGTGCCAACTCTCGCCCTGAGTTTTGTCACATTTGTACTGGGTAGCCTGCTAAAACCGGTTGCCGCACCAAGCCCGCAACATCAGCTCTGATTCACAACAAATCACCACAAGATAGCACCTCCGGGTGCTATCTTTTTTTCTCCGCCATCCCGCCGCATAGCCCCGCCAGACCAACGAAGTTGATGCGGGCTGACTAAATTTTATGCTAGACTCCGCTTCCTTGATCCGTAGTCAAACAATAAGCGAATTAACCATGCCTTGGATTCAAATAAAATTAAACGCGACAGCAGACAATGCCGAAGCAATTGGCGATATGCTGATGGAAGAAACCGGTGCTCTGTCCGTCACTTTCCTGGACGCACAAGACACCCCGGTTTTCGAGCCGCTGCCAGGTGAAACCCGCCTGTGGGGTGATACCGATGTCGTTGGTTTATATGATGCTGAAGCCGACATGGATTTCGTCCTTTCGATGCTGAAGAACAGCCCACTGATCGCAGACGACTTCGCCTATAAGATCGAACAGCTGGAAGACAAAGACTGGGAGCGCGAGTGGATGGAAAACTTCCACCCGATGCGTTTCGGTCGTCGCCTGTGGATCTGTCCAAGCTGGCGTGAAGCGCCGGAACCGGATGCGGTAAACGTCCTGCTGGATCCAGGCCTGGCATTCGGTACCGGTACTCACCCGACAACCTCTCTGTGCCTTGAATGGCTGGACGGCCAGGATCTGACTGGCAAGACAGTGATCGACTTCGGTTGTGGCTCAGGCATCCTGGCCATTGCGGCTATCAAGCTAGGTGCGGCGAAAGTGATCGGTATCGATATCGACCCGCAAGCGATTCTGGCTTCCCGCGACAATGCCGAACGTAACGGCGTTGCCGACAAACTGGAACTGTTCCTGCCACAAGATCAGCCTCAGGATATCCAGGCTGACGTGGTTGTTGCCAACATCCTGGCAGGCCCGCTACGCGAACTTTCTCCAGTGATCAAAAGCCTGGTGAAAGACGGTGGCCAACTGGCAATTTCCGGCGTTCTGGAAACACAGGCGGAAGACGTATCGTCTTACTACAGCGATGAGCTGACCCTGGATCCTGTTGTGGCACGCGAAGAATGGTGCCGAATTGCTGGTCGCAAAGCATAACAAGCACAATGAAGGACGCTATTTTTCTGAACAAAAAACACCCAATAGTTTGAAAATCATACAGTTTTGCAATTGAAAAACTAAATGCTCAATTATTGGCCTTTTCAGAAAGAGAAAAAATGCGTAAAATGCGCGCCCTTACTGGCACAGTCAGGAACAGACGTTTGAAAATCGGTCCTTATCAACTTAAAAACCAGCTGATAGTCGCGCCAATGGCGGGTGTGACCGATCGGCCATTTCGTGAACTTTGCCTGCGTTTCGGTGCAGGTATGGCTGTAAGCGAAATGATGTCGTCCAATCCAGATTTATGGAAAACGTCTAAATCCCAGAACCGCATGGTTCATGAAGGCGAATCGGGTATCCGCTCGGTTCAAATCGCCGGCTCAGATCCGAAACTGATGGCTGAGGCTGCGCAATTCAGTGTTGAAAACGGTGCCCAAATCATCGATATCAACATGGGTTGCCCTGCAAAAAAGGTGAACAAACGCCTTGCAGGTTCTGCCCTGCTGCAGTATCCCCATCTGATCGAAGAAATTCTTCGTTCTGTCGTCGATGCCGTAGATGTACCTGTGACGCTGAAAACGCGTACCGGCTGGGATATTGAAAACCGAAACTGTGTCGACATTGCGAAGCTCGCCGAACAATGCGGCATCCAGGCGTTGGCCCTTCACGGCCGCACCAAAGCCTGCATGTACAAAGGCGAAGCAGAATACGATTACATCAAAGCAGCGAAAGAAGCGATTTCCATTCCAGTGATCGCTAACGGTGATATCGACTCCCCGGAAAAGGCACGCTTCGTACTGGATTACACCGGTGCCGATGCTTTGATGATTGGCCGCCCTGCGCAGGGACGACCATGGATTTTCCGTGAAATCCACCATTACTTAACAACTGGCGAACACCTGCCGGCACCCTCTATGGATGAGGTGGGTGACATTATGCTGGGTCATGTTCAGGAACTTCACCGTTTCTACGGTGAGTACTTAGGGTTGCGCATTGCACGTAAACACGTGTCTTGGTACTTGAAAGAACATGCCCCTGCTGGTGATTTTCGCCGGACCTTCAACGCAATCGAAGATGCACAACATCAACTCGATGCGCTGCAAGGCTACTTCGAAAACGTTGCATAAATACTAGAAGAGCTTACAGAATATGTTCGAACAAAATCTGACTTCCGAAGCATTAACAGTGACAACTGTAACTTCACAAGACCAAATCACACAGAAGCCACTACGTGACTCTGTAAAAGCGTCACTAAAAAACTACCTTGCTCAGTTAAACGGTCAGGAAGTCGATGATCTGTACGAGCTAGTGCTTGCTGAAGTTGAGCAACCACTACTAGACACTATCATGCAGTACACTCGTGGTAACCAGACTCGCGCAGCAACTATGATGGGTATCAACCGCGGTACGCTTCGCAAGAAACTGAAAAAATACGGCATGAACTAATCCAACTGGTTTAGTACCCTGCTTGGAAAAGCCTGTACCTCTGGTGCAGGCTTTTTTGCGTTTATTGTGTGCTGTCTCAGGGCCTAGCCATGATTACAGATAATCACACAGGTACGCGGTTGTCTGGCTGACTTCCACATGGAAAGAAGCATCTCCCGGTACTTCAAAGCTGTCTCCGGCATGATAAGTTTCCCAGTCGATATGACCCGGCAACTTCACGGTCAGCGCCCCTTTGACTACCGTCATCCGCTCAGGTGCAGCTGTTGAGAAACGGTATTCCCCCGGCATCATTACCCCGACACTGGCTCGCTCGCCCTGGCTTTCAAAACCCAGAGACTGAACCTGACCATCAAAATACTCGTTAACTTTAAGCATAGCTTTCCCTGTCACTAATTCCTTGATACTTCGAAGCTACCATAGTTAACGTGCTTTCCCCAACACCCATCACCACTTTTTCTCTTCCTGGAAAAACAGCTCCCCACCAGTGGCATAAAATTCTCATCAAGAACTGCGAGCCACCTCAATAGCAGTGAAACATAATGGCCATCGTTATATGAAAGCCATCACATTAAAACAGCTCAGAGTGATAATAATTATCACTAACGTTGATTGAATTATTCATCAGGTCCTTCATTTAGGGAGAGATTATGAAAGCCGCTGTTATTAACGAATTCAAAGGCCCTTTGGTTATCAAGGATGTTCCGTTACCGGAAGTAAAAGCCCATGATGTACTGGTCAAAGTCCAGGCATGCGGGGTTTGTCATACCGACCTGCATGCTTGCCATGGTGACTGGCCGGTAAAGCCGAAAATGCCGTTGGTGCCCGGTCATGAAGGTGTAGGTGAGATTGTCGCAGTCGGCAGTGAAATACATCATTTGTCTCTCGGAGACCGAGTCGGTGTGCCTTGGCTATATAGCGCCTGCGGTCACTGTGACTACTGTCTCGACGGTCAGGAAACCTTGTGCATGGAACAGCACAATGCCGGTTACTCCGTCGACGGCGGATATGCAGAATTCTGCCTCGCTCATGGCGACTATGTAGTTAAAATTCCCGACAACATCAGCTATATCGACGCTGCACCGCTATTCTGCGCCGGTGTTACCACCTATAAAGCACTCAAAGTCACCGGCGTAAAACCAGGGCAATGGGTAGCCATTATCGGAGCCGGTGGTCTGGGGCACCTGGCAATTCAGTACGCGGTTGCGATGGGGATGAATGTGATCGCCATTGATACCGGCGCTGAAAAGCTCGCCCTGGCCAAAGAGCTCGGAGCGACGCATTGTATCGATTTTATGAAGCAGAGCCCGTCAGAAGCTGTTCAGGCGTTAGTTGGCGGTGTACACGGCGTAGTTTGTACTGCGGTATCCAAATCAGCTTTCGAAGAAGCCTATAAGTCAGTCCGTCGCGGCGGGGCTTGTGTTCTGGTTGGCCTGCCACCGGATGAAATGCCGGTTCCAATCTTCGATACGGTGCTCAACGGGGTAAAAATCATCGGCTCCATCGTCGGTACCCGCAAAGATCTTCAGGAATGCCTGCAGTTTGCCGCCGAAGGTAAAGTCAAAGCCATCATCGAGGTCAAACACCTTGAAGATATCAATGACATCTTCGCTGACATGGAAAAAGGGGAAATCAACGGCCGTATTGTAATGGATATGTCCTGATCCATATTTCAAACTGAGCAATAATTTGCCTGATATAAAACTGTACTTACCGGATAAAATATTATCCGGTAAGTACCATCAACCCGCTCAAGGGCTTTTCAGTAAAACGCAGGTCCATCAAAACAAATCATTTCATCCAAGCACTAGTGCGCCTCGCCATCATCCGCCAGAGCTTCGAGGATCGAGCAATGGCTGGCATCATCGTCAGCGTGACCACAGCAGGCATCATTCAGCTTCTTCAAAGCGGTGCGGATGCGTTTCAGCTCTGCCATTTTACGGTCAACTTCATCAAGCTTAGCCTGAGTGATCGCCTTCACCTCCGCACAGCTGTGCTGGCAGGCTTCCAGCCGAATATCCAGCAATTCCCGTATTTCATCCAAGCTCAGGCCAATCGCTTTTGCCCGCAAGATAAATTTCACCCGCGACTTGTCATCCTCGCTGTAGAGGCGATACCCACTCTCGCTACGACCGGCTGGCCGCAACAACCCGTTTTTCTCATAAAACCGTAACGTATCGCTGCTGACATCACACAATTTTGCCAACTGTCCTATCAGATACATACCAGACTCTTTTCTATACTTAATGCCAAATTGCATAGATAAGTGCCGCGAAAACAAAAAAAGCAAACGTTTGCGCAACACCGAAATTCATGTAAAATACCGCCATTGACATGACCGGTAACCATTATCAGGCTCCCCGATTCTAGCTGAGTATATTTGCCAAAAGCCAGCGCCTATACCACCATGGTTTTTGGCAAATATTCCCCCGTGTATAAAAGAGATGGTAGCAATGGAAAACGCTCGTCCTATTCGCCGTGCATTGATCAGCGTATCAGACAAAACAGGTATTGTTGAATTTGCACAAGCCCTCGCCAACCGTGGTGTTGACATCCTTTCTACTGGCGGCACTGCCCGTCTGCTTGCCGAGCAAGGCATTAAAGTAACAGAAGTATCGGATTACACTGGCTTTCCGGAAATGATGGATGGCCGGGTCAAAACCCTTCACCCAAAAGTACACGGCGGTGTATTAGGTCGCCGCGGCCAGGATGATACCGTCATGGCCGAGCATGGAATCAACCCGATTGATTTGGTGGTCGTTAACCTCTACCCGTTTGCTCAGACAGTCGCTAAAGCTGGATGCACACTGGAAGATGCGGTGGAAAATATCGATATCGGCGGCCCGACTATGGTTCGTTCTGCGGCGAAAAACCACAAAGATGTCACTATTGTGGTAAACGCCCATGACTATGGCCGTGTTCTGGCCGAACTGGAAGCCAATAGCGGCTCTCTGACCCATGCTACCCGCTTCGATCTTGCTATCGCCGCCTTTGAGCATACCGCCGCCTATGACGGCATGATCGCCAACTACTTCGGTACCATGGTGCCGTCTTACGGCGACCCAGCTCTTTATAAACAAGGGCAAGAAGTTGATAAACCTTCTCCTGAAACTAAAAGTAAGTTCCCACGCACCTTCAATCAGCAGTTCGAGAAGAAGCAGGACATGCGCTATGGCGAAAACAGCCATCAAGCTGCTGCCTTCTACGTTGAAAGCAACCCACAGGAAGCTTCTGTGGCAACAGCCCGCCAATTGCAGGGCAAGGCCCTTTCCTACAACAACATCGCCGACACGGATGCTGCGCTGGAATGCGTGAAAGAATTCGACCAGCCGGCCTGTGTGATTGTTAAACATGCCAACCCGTGTGGCGTGGCACTGGGCGACAATATTCTGGAAGCTTATAACCGCGCTTACCAGACCGATCCGACATCCGCTTTTGGCGGCATCATTGCCTTCAACCGTGAGCTGGATGCTGCAACAGCCCAAGCTATTGTTGAGCGTCAGTTTGTCGAAGTGATCATTGCCCCGACAGTCTCAGCCGAAGCTGCCGACGCCGTTGCAGCGAAAAAGAACGTCCGCCTACTGGAATGCGGAGAATGGTCTGACAAAACCACCGGCTTTGATCTCAAACGTGTTAACGGCGGCTTGCTGGTTCAGGACCGCGACCAGGGTATGGTCAGCCACGAGGAGCTGAAAGTCGTCTCCAAGCGTCAGCCAAGCGAAGATGAGCTGCGCGATGCCCTGTTCTGCTGGAAGGTTGCCAAATACGTGAAATCCAATGCCATCGTCTACGCCAAAAACGACATGACCATTGGTGTCGGTGCCGGTCAGATGAGCCGGGTCTACTCCGCCAAAATCGCCGGGATCAAAGCAGCCGACGAAAAACTGGAAGTTGCAGGCAGCGTAATGGCCTCTGACGCCTTCTTCCCGTTCCGCGACGGTATCGATGCCGCAGCAGAAGCCGGTATCACCTGTGTGATCCAGCCTGGCGGCTCAATGCGCGATGAAGAAGTCATTGCAGCTGCAGATGAACATGGTATGGCCATGGTCTTCACTGGCATGCGCCACTTCCGCCACTAATCAACACAGGCTCAGGGGAAACCCTGGGCCTTATTTGATTTTAAGAACACGGACTGTTGTAGCTTTAGCCCTACAACGCAGCTTAAAGATTTTAATTTTAGAGCAAAGCCAGATGGCTTAATTCAAGGAGCGCACGCGGAGCTTATGGATATAAGTGGGCATGCGTGACACAGAAGTTGGCCATATGGCGAAGCTATCAAAGGTAAAATTATGAAAGTTTTGATTATAGGTAATGGTGGGCGTGAGCACGCCTTGGCATGGAAAGCCGCTCAGTCTGCCCGTGTTGAAACCGTCTTTGTCGCACCGGGCAACGCAGGCAGCGCCCTGGAGCCCAAAGTCGAAAATGTCGCTATTGGCGTAGAAGACATCCCGGCTCTGGTTGAATTTGCCCGAACTAACCAGATTGAACTGACGATCGTCGGCCCGGAAGCCCCGCTGGTTATCGGTGTAGTCGACGCTTTCCAGGCTGCCGGACTGCCAATTTTCGGCCCGACAGAAGCAGCGGCCCAGCTGGAAGGCTCCAAAGCCTTCACGAAAGACTTTCTAGCCCGTCATCAGATCCCGACGGCAGAATACCAGAACTTCACTGAAATCGAGCCAGCACTGTCCTACCTGCGTGAAAAAGGCGCCCCTATAGTCGTCAAGGCCGATGGCCTGGCAGCCGGTAAAGGCGTCATTGTCGCCATGACACTGGAAGAAGCCGAAGCTGCTGTACGCGACATGCTGGCCGGCAATGCCTTCGGCGAAGCCGGGCACCGGGTGGTAATTGAAGAATTCCTCGATGGTGAGGAAGCAAGTTTCATCGTCATGGTCGACGGTGAGCATGTCCTACCGATGGCCACCAGCCAGGATCACAAGCGTGTGGGCAACGGTGATACCGGGCCAAACACCGGCGGTATGGGTGCCTACTCCCCGGCACCTGTGGTTACGCAGGAAATTCACGACCGTGTGATGGAAGAGGTGATTTACCCGACGGTGCATGGCATGGCAACCGAAGGAGCCCCTTATACCGGTTTCCTCTACGCCGGCCTGATGATCATGGCTGACGGCACACCGAAAGTCATTGAGTACAACTGCCGCTTCGGTGATCCGGAAACCCAGCCAATCATGCTGCGCATGCAGTCTGATCTGGTTGAGCTGTGCCTTGCTGCTATCGACGGCAAACTCAATACCATTGAATCTAAGTGGGATCCACGCGCCTCTATCGGTGTTGTCCTTGCTGCCGGCGGTTACCCGGCGTCATACAACAAAGGTGATGTGATTTCCGGCCTGCCACAGCAAGAATATGAAGGCGAAAAGGTTTTCCACGCCGGTACGGCCAATAACAACGGTGAGATTGTGACAAACGGCGGACGAGTGCTTTGTGCCACAGCGATGGGTGAAAGTGTCTCTGAGGCACAGCAACGCGCCTATGCACTGGCAAGCCAGATTTCATGGGATGACATGTTCCATCGTGATGACATCGGCTACCGAGCCATCGCCCGCGAACAACAAAACTAACGCCCGAGTAGAAAATACCCCCACCAACTACCCCAAAAAAACAAAACGCGCCTTCTGGCGCGTTTTTTATTGCTGAACCTGTGGCGATCTAATGATTAGCGCTTATTTAAGCAGTACCGGCGCACTCAGGCATTGCTGGGATTTATCAGCCAGCATCAGCAATTGATTAGCTTCCAACATACTGCGGCGCACCTTGCCAGTCACAGCCATAAACTTGTCCTGGCTCAGTTGCTGCTCAATATAATCCGGCAAAGCTGTCTCGAATGTCACGCTAAGCGGCTTATCATCATCACAGCGTAGGAACTGCTTCCCCTGCCAGTAGCCCTGTACCAGGGATTGACCGTCACGACGCTGCTGCTTAATCACATCCGTCGCCTGTTTGGCCTGTCGGGTCAGTTGATATAGCTGGGTATCACTCAGCGGCAGCACGGTACCGTCGACTAAATAGCGCTGGAATACCGCACTACCCTTGGTATCGTAACGAACATGCAGCGAAAATGGCTTAACCGCCATATCAATAAACTGTGTTCCCTCGCGTTTGATTTCGCGCAGGTTACCCTCTCGCCAGCGATATTCCGACTGGTACTGGCCGTAATCGCCTTTCATAACGATTTCAGACAAGCTGACCGGACGGTTCTGCTGGAACGTATACCAATATACCGCAGTGGTATCACCTTTGGTCTGGCCGGTGGTATAGCTCAGGATTGGAGTAATAGTGTTTTCGGGAACTGTGGTGGATTCACATCCAGCAAGGAGCGAAAGAAGGAGAAAAGGGATAAGACGTTTCATAAGAAAAACTCCGCCAGATGAATTACCTGGCGGAGTATAGATTATTTCACTGCGTCTTTCAGTGCTTTACCTGCTACGAATGCAGGAACGTTTGCAGCAGCGATTTGGATTTCCTGACCAGTTTGTGGGTTACGGCCAGTGCGTGCTGCACGGTGGTTTACTTTAAATGTACCAAAGCCAATTAGTTGAACCTGGTCACCTTCCTTAAGCGCGTCTGTGATGCCTTCCAGAGTTGACTCCAGGGCTACTTTCGCTTGAGCTTTAGAAAGATCTGCTTTTTCAGCGATCAGGTCAATCAGTTGGGTCTTGTTCATTAGGTTTCCCTTCTAAGGTTTTTTCATCAGACGCATCAACTCTAATTCAAAAGAAGCCCGTGTGGCAAAGGTTTGTCGACCATCCTGCGGTTAGGTGCGGGCTCTTTAACCATAAACTGAGCGCAAGTTCACAAAATGTTACTTATTCCCTATACGAAATAGTTGTATTTCTGAGCGGCCGCACCGATTAATATAGGCGTAATTATCCTATTAGCTGACAAGGTAAGCATGTTACTCCTTACGATTTACATCGCAGTTGCGATTGGTGTTTCGTTTATTTGCTCGGTTCTCGAAGCCGTTCTACTCAGTATTTCTCCAAGCTACATTGGCACCCTGCGCCAACAAGGCCATCCGGCAGCACCGCGCCTTGCAGCCCTCAAAGATAATATTGACCGTCCGCTGGCCTCGATCCTGACCCTGAATACTATCGCCCACACCATTGGTGCGGCGACAGCCGGTGCTCAGGCCGCCGTCGTTTTTGGCAGCCAGTGGCTGGGTGTCTTTTCAGCAGTGCTGACCATCGGCATCCTGCTGTTCTCAGAAATCATCCCGAAAACCATCGGTGCAACATACTGGCGTCAACTGGCACCATCTTCAGCCACCCTTCTGCGCTGGATGGTATGGGCATTGACACCGTTTGTCTGGGTGTCTGAACAAATCACCCGTCGCCTGTCACACGGCCACCAGCCACCTAAGCTCCGTGATGAACTGTCGGCGATGGCGATGCTGGCTAAAGAGTCCGGAGAGCTGGCAGAAGGTGAATCCAAAATCATGACAAACCTGCTCCAGTTCCGCGATGTCAGTGTCACCAAAATTATGACACCGCGCCCGGTGCTGTTCCGAGTTGAAGCCGAACAGCCGATTAACGAATTCCTGTCACAGCACAAAGACAGCCCGTTCTCACGCCCGCTGGTCTATAGCGGCCAGAAAGACAACATCATCGGTTTTGTTCACCGTCTGGAGCTGTTTGCCGAAAGTCAGGCAGGGCGAGGTAATAAAGAGCTCGGCACCCAGATGCGCCCGATCCCGGTGATCATGAACAACGCCAGCGTACCGAAAGCGTTTGAGCAACTGATGACTGAACGCTCCCAGCTGGTTCTGGTAGTCGATGAATACGGAACAGTCCAGGGTATTGTCACCATGGAAGATATCTTCGAGCACCTGGTGGGAGAAGAAATTGTCGATGAGGCAGACAAGAACACCGACATGCAGCAACTGGCTTACCAGCGCTGGGAACAGTGGAAGCAACTCCACGGCGTGATTGAAAGCAAAGACGACGAGTAATAGCGAACACCAAAAGGGGCCGAGCGGCCCCTTTATTAATTCATGAGTTCATCCTGAAACGTCGCATTTATCCCTGAGCAACGGCGACCTCAGTACGCAAACCACCCATCACCGATACCACCAAACCTGTACCAATCACAACGATTGTCGGTACGATCCAGCCGGCAAAGTAGCTGTATAGCGGCAGGTACTGCTGGAACAGCTGATCCCATCCCTCAGGCATACGGCCAAGAATATGTATTGCATCAACGCAGCCGAAGATCAGTGCCGTTGCTGCCGCCACCAGTACCATCGCCGGTGCCAGCTTTTTTCGAACCGGGGCAATCAGCAGCAAAGCAATCGCAATCGGGTGAAGTGCCACAACCACTGGCAAGGTGATAACCAACAACTGCTCCAGACCGATGTTGGCAATTAAACCAGCCAACACCATGGCAACCCAGACACTCTTACCGTAAGTCACCTTAGTAAAAGTACGGCTGTAGAACTCACTGCCCGCGGTTGTCACACCGATCGCAGTTGTCAGGCAAGCCAGAACCATCACGGTCCCCAACAGCACAGAGCCAAAAGCACCGAAATGATGGAAGGTAAAGGCTGTCAGGATCTCGCCACCATTGGTAAATTCAGAACCTAAGTTCGAGCTGGTTGAGCCGATATAAGCCAGCGACATATAAACCACCACCATCGCAACCGCATACATCATTGCCGCCATCAGGGTATATTTAGCTGTCGCTTTCGGGCATTCCACTCCCATACTGCGGATCGCCCGGAAGATGATCCAGCCAAAGCCAATTGAGCCCAGCGCATCCATCGTCATATATCCCTGGGTCAAACCTTCCGCAAAGGCACTGTTAACATACGGTCCAGTGGCACTCATCACCTCACCAGCCGGAAACATAAACGCCGTTGCAGCCAGAATTGACAGGATGACCACCAACATAGGTGTCAACCATTTGCCCAGAGTGTCCACCAGCTTACCCGGGAACAAGGCAAACATAATGGTCGCAATACAAAAGGCAATAGAAAACGGAATCAGCGCAGCATCACCAATAAACGGAGCAAAACTAAACTGATAAGCGACAGTGATCGCACGCGGCACGACAAACGCCGGGCCAATCACCACAAAAACCATCATCCAGAAGCAGGTAGCCAGCGGACGAGGCAGTGCCGCCGTCAGGTTATCCGAGCCGTTCACGATAGCAACCATTACCAGCGCCAGCGCCGGCAGGCCAACACCAGTCAGCAGGAATCCCGCCATTCCGCCCAGAAAGTGCTCACCGGCCTGAAAACCCAAAAACGGTGGGAAGATCAGGTTGCCGGCTCCTAAATACATGGCGAATGTCATAAAACCTAATGCGGCGATATTACGTGCGCTTAACCGTGTCGTTAACATGAGTATTCCTCATTCTGTTTTCAGCTTGAGGAAACGGGAAGGAAAGTGTGATCGGGGGAAAGGATCCTGCCAGCTTCTTCTCAAGCTGACAGATAAAAAAGATATAGCCCGTCAGCTCCGAATAAGGTTCAGAGAGAGCAGGAGGAGCGCGCGAGCAACAATAGCAGCGCGGCTATTGATTGCGTTAACTGAAAGCTGGAATGCGTTCATGCGTTGATCCTACTGTGACAGGTTGAGTTCATTCCGACGACATGATGATCATCGGTGCTTCCTTTTTTATATACGCCGCCAGATACTTAGTACAACCCCACATCACAAAATAAGTTGAATTGGTTAAGGTTGAATCTAGATATAGAGAATAAAACCAGAATTAACCAAGAAAGCCAGAACTTTAAACTTAACACATTAATAACAAGTAACTTTACTGACAGAATTTCCGGCAAGCACCTCTGCGCTTTCCCCTTATCAGCTAACGCATCTTCTTACTCGAGGGCTGAACCGCGGGCACAAAAAAAGGAGCACCCGGCTCCTTTTTCAATCATTGATTCAGCAGAAATTACAGCTCAATTCCGATATTGCTGATCGGCTCGTCACGCAATTCTTTACGCAGGCCTTTAATCAATTCAATATCTCGCTTTTCAGCTTCTTTCAGTGCACGGAAAATAGCCCACTGCATATCCCACTCTGCACAGACGGCTTCATTTTCTTTCTGGTTTTCGTTGGTCACTTCAACACCTGACTGAGCAGATTCAAGATCGGCCACAGTTTCCGCTGACAGTGAACTCAACTTAACCAAAGTTTCCATCATCAGATCTCGATCCAGCATCGCATGAAGCAGATCAGCCAGTGCCATACAGGCATCAATAGCTGGATTAACCGCATAAAGATCAAAGTCATCAGCAACAGGAACCAACTCTTCAAGCTTTTCCAGCTGATTTTCAAAGTTAATCTTTGCAGTTTTAACCGTCAGGATCTCCCAGATACTATCCAGAATAGAGCGGTACTTCTGCGCATCGGCAAACTCTGTTTCCTGGCAAAAGAACGCATAGTTTGGATACATACGCTCACACAGGGAAACCATAAAAGTGATGTGTTGCCACGGTTCTAATTTTTCTAGTCGAAGCTGAACAGGATTCTTTAGCATGGGATAATCTGCGATAGTGATTTGCACCGGAGTTTACTTGTATACCAGAGCTACTTCAATGCAGATTTCAGCGAGAATTCATTGCCTTTCGGGCAAGACAAGCATATGAAGATATAGTAGTTATGTTTTGAAGATGCTTAACGCAGGGAAAAAGGGAAAGGAATGAACAAAATACTGATCATCTCGCGCCAGCGAGATGCTTATCGCCGGCTACTGACACAAGCCCAGTTACCAGACCTTGAACTTACGGAAAATCAGGAAGAAGCAAATATTCTGCTTGCCGATCCTCCCCGTGTTGCTAATAGCATGAACTCCTATCCAGCCCTCAACTGGCTACAGTCAACCTTTGCCGGAATAGATGCCTTAACCCGGGATAATATCCGCAAAGACTATATGCTAACGAACATCCGCGGCCACTTCGGCCAGCTCATCGCCGAATATGTTCTGGGTTACAGCCTGGATTATACCCGCCATCTAAGCCAGTATCGGCAACAGCAAGCCAGCGGTCAATGGCAGCCTCAGCCTTACAGCTCTCTGGCCTCAAAAACCATGGTCATTCTCGGCACAGGTTCAATCGGAGCCCACCTGGCCCGGGTGGCGAAAGCTTTTGACCTGACCGTCATTGGCATCAACCGCTCCGGCCGCTGTGATGAACCGGCCTTTGATCGGATTTATCCACTTGATGGTTTAAGCGACGGACTGGCGCTGGCTGACATCCTGGTTTCAACCCTGCCGGCCACACCAGAGACAGATAACCTGCTCAATGCCGACAGCCTAAGCCATTGCCGAGATACGCTGCTGTTTAATGTCGGGCGTGGCAATGCACTATGTGAAACTGGGCTGCTGAAGGCTGCCAACAACGGTCATATTGCCCATGCATTTCTGGACGTATTCAAGCAGGAGCCACTCCCGGAGCAGCACCCTTTCTGGCAACATCCGGCGGTCACAATGACACCGCACATTGCCGCAGAGAGTTTTCCGGAACAGGTATTCGAGATTTTTACCGCCAACTACCTGCGCTATCTCAACCAACAGCCGTTGCTGTACCAAATTGATTTTACACGTGGCTATTAATAGCGAAGGAGATAACCTCCATGGCTCAGCAACAACTTGATAACCTGCTGGATCAAATACGCCGTTGCGAGATCTGCAAAGATCACCTCCCGCTCGGCCCACGCCCGGTGATCCAGGCAGCCAGCAGCGCCAAACTGATGATTGTCGGCCAGGCTCCGGGGACCCGCGTCCATGAAACTGGCATCCCCTGGAATGACCCTAGCGGCGACCGCCTGCGTCGCTGGTTGGAGCTCGACCGGGAGACGTTCTACGATCCGCAGCAAATTGCCATTATGCCGATGGGGCTCTGTTATCCGGGCAAAGGGAAATCTGGCGATCTGCCACCCCGCCCGGAATGCGCACCGCAATGGCACCAGCAAGTCTGGTCGTTGTTGCCAGGTGTTGGCATGACACTGCTGGTCGGTCAGTATGCTCAGCAGTATTACCTAAAAGAAAAGCCGAAAACCCTGACAGAAACCGTGCGGGCCTGGCACCAGTGGGCACCGCGTTTTATCCCGATGCCGCACCCGTCCCCGCGCAATACCCTGTGGCTGAAGAAAAACCCGTGGTTTGAAGAGGAAGTGGTGCCGTATATCCGCGATTACGTCCACCAGCACCTCAGGTTAGCGAGAGAATAGCAATAAGAAAAAGCCCACACAGTAAAACTGCATGGGCTTTTCACTACTTATATTTTCATAACATGTTTACTCAACACTTCGGGGTTCAGAGCAAAATAGCGCCAGAACTCAGCAATGAAGAGTCAGCGTGTTATTTGTGGTACGGCTTAGACAGCTCATGCACCGCATCTACAAACACACCGGCATTTTCCGGCGGCACATCCAGGTGGATGCCGTGGCCAAGGTTAAACACATGGCCCGTACCTTCGTCACCGTAACCTTCAAGGATAGTAGCCACTTCCTGACGGATGCGTTCTGGCTGAGCATACAGGATCGACGGATCCATATTGCCCTGCAGAGCCACTTTATCGCCGATACGACGATTGGCATCAGCAATATTGATTGTCCAATCGAGGCCGACTGCATCACAACCCGTTGCAGCGATTTGCTCCAGCCACATACCACCGTTTTTGGTAAACAGCGTTACCGGTACGCGACGACCGTCGTTTTCACGGATCAGGCCATCCACAATTTTGTGCATGTAACGCAGTGAGAACTCATTGTAGTCACGCGGAGTCAGTACACCACCCCAGGTATCAAATACCATCACCGACTGTGCACCGGCTTTGATCTGGGCATTCAAGTACTCAACCACGCTGTCTGCCAGCTTATCCAGCAGCGCATGCAGGGTTGCAGGCTCAGCGTACATCATCTTCTTGATCTTGGTAAACGCTTTCGAGCTACCGCCTTCAACCATGTAGGTCGCCAGTGTCCACGGACTACCAGAGAAACCAATCAGCGGTACTTCACCCTGCAGGTCTTTACGGATCTGGCGCACAGCATTCATTACGTACTGCAGTTCACCTTCCGGATCCGGCAGGCCAATCTTATCGACATCAGCCTTACAGGTGATCGGACGCTCGAACTTCGGGCCTTCACCAGCTTCGAAGTACAGGCCAAGACCCATTGCATCCGGGATAGTCAGGATATCTGAAAACAGAATCGCAGCATCCAGCGGAAAACGGCGCAGCGGCTGCAGAGTCACTTCACTCGCCAGCTCAGCATTTTTACACAGCGACATGAAATCACCGGCAACACTTCGTGTAGCGCGGTATTCAGGTAAGTAACGGCCAGCCTGGCGCATCATCCATACGGGTGTGCAGTCTACCGGCTGCTTCAGCAGCGCACGCAGGTAACGGTCGTTCTTTAATTCGCTCATTCTGGGCTCCATGGGTTAATTCTGGGGCGTATTGTAACACTCAAAAACAGCAACAAAAGAGTCCCTTTGTTAAGCTGATCATGTTTACAGCAACAATCTGTTCACGAAATTTGCGACTCATCAGCTTCCCGTGGTACAAAATTCGCGCGCTAGCAACAATAACAATGACTTTGCTCGTAGAGAGCAAGATAACTGCACCTTAATCCCTCCCTTTCGGAGGGTTTTTTTTATCTTACGCCTCTGCTATCAATGACAATGTGTGCTCAATCAGGGCCCTGGCAATCGTCCCTTCCGGGGCCAGCAGTGGCAATTCATCACGTCCGGCCCAAATCGCATCAGTCAGCTCTTCATAGTCTGGATTCATCTCTCCGCTTTCATAATCAGCAAGAAAGCCCATCATCAGATTAGACGGAAAAGCCCAAGGCTGGCTGCCAAAATAGCGAATATTAGAGATTTGAATACCTGTTTCTTCCTCAACTTCCCTAGCAACACACTGCTCCAGAGTTTCACCAGCCTCAACAAAGCCAGCTATCACAGTGTACAAGCCAGTTTTATGTCTCGGGTGCTGAGCCAGCAGGATTTTATCCTGACGTTTAACCGCAACAATCACACACGGAGAAACGCGCGGATACTGGTTGCTCTGGCAATTTCGGCAGCGCATCGCAAATTCATGTTCAGCAAGCTCACACGCTCCGCCACATGATGGACAGAACGCCTGGGAATGCAGCATATGAGAAAACTGGGTCGCTTTTCCCGCCAGGTTAAACAACTCACCATCAAGGCCTAACAAATCCCGCTGAGTGAAAAACTCACCTTCCAGCATATGATCTGGCGCTTCCAGCCAAAGCACCGGTTTTCCATCAAATTCACCTATTTTGCGGGCCTGTTCGCTGTTTAGCCCCAGTTGCTCAGGCGTCATCAAAGGAAGTGTCTGATTAACCAAATATAATCTGCGGTTCTTTACCACGCACCAATACGCTAATTCTTGTTTTTTTAACATAGATGTCACATCCATCCTTGCAGGGTTTGTTTTTTACTGGCAATCTAAGCTTAGGAACGGAATCAATCCGCCATACAAGGCTCTCTTTTTTAAGAGTTTCACGGGTATATTTTCAGTACCTCCTTGTGCCGGTACTGTAGATCATGAGGGCATGGTCATGTTAAGTAAATTCGAGCAAGTACAAAAACAGTGGGGTGGTACCAGTGATGTCATTGATCACTGGCTGATGTCTCGTCAACAGTTGTTGATAGACTACTGCAAACTTGCAGGTCTTCCCCCGTTCGATAAGAAAACACGTCAACTTCCAACAAGCTCCCAGCTTCAACTTTTCAGCCAGCAACTGGTCGATTACATCTCCGAAGGCCACTTCAAAATCTATGACATGGTGATGGAACGCTGGAATGCGACCGGCTATTCCCCTACCGAAGAGATTTCGCAGCTCTATTCACAAATCACCCAGACAACCGATCCGCTACTGAACTTTTCGGATCGTTACTGCGCTATTGATGATGACGATGACCTGCCGGATTTCGATAAAGATTTATCTTCGGTCGGCGAGCTCATGGAACTTCGCTTTGCCTTGGAAGATAAGTTGATTGAACTGATCAGCGAAAGCCTGGCCTGTCCGCCGGGGGCTTAACAGCAGCAATATCGGCTCAAACCGTTATTGCTTTACTGAGCAAAGCCTGAACATCCATTCAGGTATTAAGCTTCTATATGCCTAACCAGCTCTGGCAACCACCAGCGTCATAATGTTGCTGACCTTCATTATCATGCCCTGAAAGAACCTTATAAACCGGTGCACGCTCGCACCGTTTTTTTTACTCTGAAATAACCTCATATCTGATAAACCTATTTCAGAGCAAGGTACACCAATAACAAAAAGGCACCCATTCGGGTGCCTTTTTTCTTGCTTATGCTAAGGACAAAACCTAATTAGTTTTCGTCGCTCAGACCTGCGTTAAGCAGTGCAGCAAGGTCTTGAGAAGCCTGCTCAGCATCAACCTGAGGAGCTACTGGCTCAAGCTCTGCATCGCGCTGACGCTGACGCTCCTGGTGGTAGGCAAAACCAGTACCAGCAGGGATCAGACGACCAACGATTACGTTCTCTTTCAGGCCACGTAGCTCGTCACGCTTACCAGAAACCGCAGCTTCTGTCAGAACGCGAGTTGTTTCCTGGAACGATGCTGCTGAGATGAAGGATTCTGTTGCCAGAGATGCCTTCGTGATACCCAGTAGGTCACGCTCGAACGTTGCTGGTAGCTTACCTTCAGCTTCAAGCTTACGGTTTGCAATCGTGATGCGAGAGAACTCAACCTGCTCACCAGGTAGGAACTCAGAATCACCAGCAGACAGGATAGTCGCCTTACGTAGCATCTGACGAACGATAGTCTCGATGTGCTTATCGTTAATCTTAACGCCCTGTAGACGGTAAACTTCCTGAACCTCGTTCACGATGTATTCTGCTACTGCGTGTACACCACGTAGGCGCAGGATATCGTGTGGAGCCTCTGGACCATCGGCGATTACATCACCTTTCTCAACCTTCTCACCTTCGAATACGTTCAACTGGCGCCACTTAGGAACCATTTCTTCGTATGCGTTGCCTTCAGCAGGTGTGATGATCAGACGGCGCTTACCTTTCGTCTCTTTACCGAACGAAACAGTACCTGTGATCTCTGCAAGAATTGCAGGCTCTTTAGGCTTACGTGCTTCGAACAGGTCAGCAACTCGTGGTAGACCACCGGTGATATCTTTAGTACCGCCAGATGCCTGAGGGATACGCGCCAGGGTATCACCGATACCTACAGCTGCACCATCGTCAAGCTGGATGATCGCTTTACCCGGCAGGAAGTACTGAGCTGGCATTTCAGTGCCGGCGATCATTACATCGTTGCCGTTTTCGTCAACAAGCTTAACGGTTGGACGCATGTCTTTACCTGCACCTGTACGCTCTGCAGCGTCCAGTACAGTGATCATAGACAGACCTGTTAACTCATCAGTCTGACGAGACACAGTTACGCCATCAATCAGGTCAACAAACTGAACACGACCAGCCACTTCAGTGATGATTGGCATTGTGTGTGGGTCCCAGTTAGCGATAACTTCGCCAGCTGCAACTTCCGCACCGTCACCCTTAGTCAGGTGAGAACCGTATGGCAGTTTGTAGCTCTCTTTCGTACGGCCGAACTCATCAATGATGGTCATTTCAGACGCACGAGAAGTGATAACCAGCTTGCCTTCGTTGTTGGTAACGAATTTCGCATTCTGAAGTTTCACAGAACCGTTGTTCTTAACCTGGATGCTGTTTTCAGCCGCAGCTGCAGATGCCGCACCACCGATGTGGAACGTACGCATTGTCAGCTGTGTACCCGGTTCACCGATTGACTGTGCTGCAACAACACCAACAGCTTCACCCTGGTTAACCAGGTGACCACGAGCAAGGTCACGACCGTAACAGTTCTTACAACAACCGAAGTCATTTTCACAGGTTACAACCGAACGAACCTTAACTAGGTCAACAGAGTTGGCTTCCAGGATGTCACACCACTTCTCATCAAGAAGTGTATTACGCGGAGCAAGTACTTCGTCTGTGCCCGGCTTGATAACATCTTCAGCAACAACACGACCCAGAACACGCTCACGTAGTGGTTCTTTAACATCACCACCTTCGATCAGAGGCATCATAGTGATACCTGCGTGTGTACCACAATCATCAGTTGTGATTACTACGTCTTGCGCAACGTCTACCAGACGACGAGTCAGGTAACCGGAGTTCGCTGTCTTAAGTGCGGTATCCGCCAGACCCTTACGCGCACCGTGAGTAGAGATGAAGTACTGAAGTACGTTCAGACCTTCACGGAAGTTCGCGGTGATCGGCGTTTCGATGATCGAGCCATCCGGCTTCGCCATCAGACCACGCATACCAGCAAGCTGACGAATCTGAGCTGCAGAACCACGAGCACCTGAGTCGGCCATCATGTATACGCTGTTGAACGATTTCTGCTGTTCTTCTTCGCCGTCACGGTTGATAACGGTATCGAAAGACAGGTTATCCATCATCGCCTTAGCAACCTGCTCGTTGGCTGTTGCCCAGATATCGATAACTTTGTTGTAACGTTCGCCGGCAGTAACAAGACCAGACTGGAACTGTTCCTGGATTTCAGCAACTTCTGCTTCTGCTTCTGCAATCTTGGTGTATTTCGCTTCTGGTACAACCATATCGTCGATACCAACAGATACACCAGACAGTGCCGCGTAAGCAAAACCTGTGTACATGATCTGGTCAGCGAAGACTACAGTGTCTTTCATGCCCAGTTCACGGTAACAAGTGTTCAGCAGTTTAGAAATCTGCTTCTTACCCAGAGCTTCTGTGTTAACCAGGCTGTATGGCAGACCTTTCGGTACGATAGTCCATAGCATTGCACGACCAACAGTCGTATCAACCAGCTTAGTTTCAGCAACAAGGTTACCTTGCTCATCAACTTTGTGCTCGGTAATACGAACTTTAACGCGAGCATGTAGCTCAGCATTACCTGTACGGTATGCTTTTTCAGCTTCAGCAGGACCCGCAAGGTACATGCCTTCGCCTTTCGCGTTAATCTTTTCACGAGTCATGTAGTAAAGACCCAATACAACGTCCTGAGAAGGTACGATGATTGGATCACCAGATGCTGGTGAAAGGATGTTGTTGGTAGACATCATCAGTGCACGTGCTTCAAGCTGTGCTTCCAGAGTCAGAGGTACGTGTACCGCCATCTGGTCACCATCGAAGTCGGCGTTATATGCCGCACACACAAGTGGGTGAAGCTGGATCGCTTTACCTTCGATTAGTACTGGTTCAAATGCCTGGATACCCAAACGGTGCAGTGTTGGTGCACGGTTAAGCATTACTGGGTGTTCGCGAATTACTTCGTCCAGGATATCCCAAACTACTGCTTCTTCGCGCTCTACCATCTTCTTAGCAGCTTTGATTGTCGTAGCCAGGCCACGAGTTTCCAGCTTGCCGTAGATAAATGGCTTAAATAGCTCAAGTGCCATCTTCTTAGGAAGACCACACTGATGCAGACGCAGGTATGGACCTACGGTGATAACAGAACGACCTGAGTAGTCTACACGCTTACCAAGAAGGTTCTGACGGAAACGACCCTGCTTACCTTTGATCATGTCAGCCAAAGATTTCAGAGGACGCTTGTTAGAACCAGTGATAGCGCGGCCACGACGACCGTTATCTAGCAATGCATCAACAGACTCCTGAAGCATACGTTTTTCGTTACGTACGATGATATCAGGAGCAGCCAGGTCTAGTAGACGCTTCAGACGGTTGTTACGGTTGATTACGCGACGGTACAGATCGTTCAGATCTGAGGTAGCGAAACGACCACCATCCAGCGGTACCAGCGGACGTAGATCCGGCGGCAGAACTGGCAGAACAGACAGGATCATCCACTCAGGGTTGTTACCTGACTGCAGGAATGCTTCTACAAGCTTCAGACGCTTGGTTAGTTTCTTACGCTTAGTTTCAGAGTTGGTTTCTTCCAGCTCTTCGCGCATTAGTTCGATTTCGGCATTCAGGTCCATGTTGGCCAGTAGGGCCTGAACCGCTTCTGCACCCATCTTAGCGTCGAATTCGTCGCCCCACTCTTCAAGTGCATCCAGGTACTGCTCTTCTGTCAGCAGCTGGCTACGCTCAAGGTTGGTCATACCTGGTTCGATTACTACGTAAGATTCGAAGTAAAGTACACGCTCGATGTCACGTAGTGGCATGTCCATCAACAGACCGATACGAGACGGCAGTGACTTCAGGAACCAGATGTGGGCAACAGGTGAAGCAAGCTCGATGTGACCCATACGCTCACGACGTACTTTGGTCTGAGTTACTTCAACGCCACATTTTTCACAGATAACACCACGGTGCTTCAGGCGCTTGTATTTGCCACAAAGACATTCGTAGTCTTTTACCGGGCCAAAGATACGTGCACAGAAAAGACCGTCACGCTCAGGCTTAAAGGTACGGTAGTTGATGGTTTCTGGCTTTTTAACTTCACCGAAAGACCATGAACGGATCATGTCCGGAGAAGCAAGACCGATCTTGATTGCATCAAATTCTTCGGTCTTGTGTTGTGCTTTCAGAAACTTAAGTAAGTCTTTCACATTCGGCTCCTGTGAGGAGTTGACCCATAAAGGCGCCAGTCTGCTGGCGCCTTCATATTTATACCGGATTAACTAATAAGTATAGGTAACCAGCCTAACTTATTCGTCTTCCAGCTCGATGTTGATACCCAACGAGCGGATTTCTTTCAACAGTACGTTGAAAGATTCCGGCATACCTGGTTCCATACGATGGTCGCCATCGACGATGTTCTTATACATCTTCGTACGGCCGTTAACGTCATCCGACTTAACAGTTAGCATTTCCTGTAGAGTGTAAGCTGCGCCGTATGCTTCCAGCGCCCATACTTCCATCTCACCGAAACGCTGACCACCGAACTGAGCTTTACCACCCAGCGGCTGCTGAGTAACAAGGCTGTAAGAACCGGTAGAACGGGCGTGCATCTTGTCATCAACCAGGTGGTTCAGTTTCAGCATGTACATGTAACCAACAGTTACAGGACGCTCAAACTTGTCACCGGTACGACCATCAAACAGTGTTAGCTGACCAGACTCAGGCAGATCACCCAGCTTCAGCAGCTCTTTGATTGATGCTTCAGGCGCACCATCAAATACTGGAGTAGCAATTGGCAGACCGTTACGCAGGTTCTTAATCAGTGTACGTACTTCATCATCAGACAGCGCTGCGATGTCGACTTTCTGGCGCGTATCGCCCAGATCGTAAACTCGCTGCAGGAACTCACGGAACTTGTGTAGTTCTTGCTGCTGCTTCAGCATCTCGTTGATCTTGTCACCGATACCTTTCGCTGCAAGACCCAAGTGAGTCTCCAGGATCTGACCGATGTTCATACGAGAAGGTACACCCAGTGGGTTCAGTACGATATCAACAGTTTGACCTTTCTCATCGTATGGCATGTCTTCAACAGGGTTGATCTTAGAGATTACACCCTTGTTACCGTGACGACCCGCCATCTTATCACCAGGCTGGATACGACGCTTAACAGCCAGGTAAACCTTAACAATCTTAAGGACGCCTGGTGCAAGGTCATCACCCTGAGTGATCTTGCGACGTTTAGTTTCAAACTTCTTATCGAACTCAGCTTTCAGCTCATCATACTGTTCTGCAAGCTGTTCCAACTGGTTCTGCAGTGCTTCGTCATCAAGAGTCTGTGCAAACAGTTTCTCACGGTCCATTGAAGCAATCTTGTCTTCGCTGTAACCGGCAGATAGCAGAAGCGTACGAACACGAGCAAGAAGACCACCCTCAAGGATCTGGAATTCTTCTGTGATGTCTTTCTTCGCTTCTTTCAGCTGCATCTCTTCGATTTCAAGCGCACGCTTGTCTTTTTCTACGCCATCGCGGGTAAATACCTGAACGTCGATGATCGTACCAGACACTGAGTTTGGTACACGTAGTGAAGAGTCTTTAACATCAGATGCTTTTTCACCGAAGATTGCACGTAGCAGTTTCTCTTCAGGAGTCAGCTGAGTTTCACCCTTAGGTGTCACCTTACCAACCAGGATGTCACCACCCTTAACTTCAGCACCAATGTAAACGATACCTGATTCGTCCAGCTTAGATAGCGCAGCTTCACCCACGTTAGGGATGTCCGCTGTGATCTCTTCTGCACCCAGCTTAGTATCACGCGCCACACAAGATAGTTCTTGGATGTGGATAGTTGTCAGGCGATCTTCCTGTACAACACGCTCAGAAACTAGGATGGAGTCCTCGAAGTTGTAACCGTTCCAAGGCATGAACGCGATACGCATGTTCTGACCAAGCGCCAGCTCACCAAGGTCGGTAGAAGGACCGTCAGCAAGTACGTCGCCACGAGCCACAGGTTCACCCGGCATCACTGTTGGACGCTGATTGATACATGTATTCTGGTTAGAACGGGTGTACTTAGTCAGGTTGTAGATGTCGATACCCGCTTCGCCTGGTACCAGCTCGTCTTCGTTAACTTTAACAACGATACGAGAAGCATCTACTGACTGAACTGTACCGCCACGCTTAGCAACAGCAGTTACACCTGAGTCAACAGCAACATTACGCTCGATACCTGTACCAACCAACGGCTTGTCAGCGCGTAGAGTCGGAACAGCCTGACGCTGCATGTTCGCACCCATCAATGCACGGTTCGCATCATCGTGCTCTAGGAATGGGATCAGAGATGCTGCCACCGATACAACCTGGTTGGTTGCAACGTCCATGTACTGAACATGGTCACGTGGGTGCAGACCTGATTCACCTTTCTGACGTGCAGTGATCAGTTCGTCAGCGAATGAACCGTCTTCATTAAGAGCGGCGTTCGCCTGTGCGATTACATACTGGCCTTCTTCGATAGCAGACAGGTAGTCGATTTCTTCGGTTACCTTGCCATCAATCACTTTACGGTATGGAGTTTCCAGGAAACCATAAGGGTTACACTGGGCAAATGCCGATAGTGAGTTGATTAGACCGATGTTTGGACCTTCCGGCGTTTCGATTGGACATAGACGACCGTAGTGGGTCGCGTGTACGTCTCGAACTTCGAAGCCAGCACGCTCACGAGTCAGGCCACCTGGACCAAGCGCCGAAATACGACGTTTGTGAGTAACTTCTGACAGTGGGTTGTTCTGGTCCATAAACTGAGACAGCTGAGAAGAGCCAAAGAACTCTTTTACTGCCGCAGAGATAGGCTTAGCGTTGATTAGGTCTTGAGGCATTACTGCATCAAGGTCACCCAGGCTCAGACGCTCTTTAACAGCGCGCTCAACACGTACCAGACCTACTCGGAACTGGTTTTCTGCCATTTCACCAACAGAACGGATACGACGGTTGCCAAGGTGGTCGATATCATCAACTTCACCTTTACCGTTACGGATATCGATCAGTTTGCGCATAACATCAATGATGTCTGCGTGATCAAGTGTACCTGCACCCGTTGTCTCTTCACGTAGAAGAGAGCTGTTGAACTTCATACGACCAACAGCAGATAGATCGTAACGATCTTCTGAGAAGAACAGGCTTTCGAATAGCTGCTCTGCTGCTTCACGTGTTGGCGGCTCACCAGGACGCATCATGCGGTAGATTTCTACTAGCGCACTCAGACGGTCAGTCGTGCTGTCGACACGGATGGTGTCAGACATGTACGGACCGAAATCCAGGTCATTAGTAAACAGAACTTCCAGTGACTTGTGGCCAGCTTGAGAAAGCAGAGCCAGTGTCTCTAGGCTTAGTTCTTGGTTCGCTGCTGCGATTAGCTCGCCGGTCTCTTCGTTCACGTAATCACGTGAAGCGACTTTACCCACGATGTATTCAACAGGTACTTCAATACGGTCAACACCATCTTTGCCTAGCTGGCGAATATGGCGAGCAGTTATGCGACGACCTTTTTCTACGTAAACTTTGCCGTTCGCTTCAATATCGAAGCTTGCAGTTTCACCACGTAGACGCTCAGGCACAAGTTCCATAACCAGAGACTTACCTTGAACTTCGAAGTTTACTTTCTCGAAGAACATGTCAAGGATCTGCTCGGTTGTGTAACCTAGTGCACGAAGAATGATTGAAGCAGGTAGCTTACGACGACGGTCGATACGTACGAATACGTTATCCTTAGGATCAAATTCGAAATCCAACCATGAACCACGGTAAGGGATTACGCGCGCGTTATATAGCACTTTACCTGAGGAGTGGGTTTTACCCTTATCGCTGTCGAAGAAGACACCCGGGCTACGGTGCAGCTGGGATACGATAACCCTCTCGGTACCGTTAATAACGAATGTACCGTTATCTGTCATGAGCGGAATTTCGCCCATGTAAACTTCTTGTTCTTTGATGTCTTTAACAGTGCCAGCTGGCGCGTCTTTATCGTACATGACAAGACGTAGCTTCACACGCAAAGGTGCAGAGTAGGTTACGCCACGAATCTGACATTCTTTAACATCGAAGACCGGCTCACCGAGACGATAGCTAACGTATTGCAGCTCGGAATTGCCGTTATAGCTCTGAATCGGAAAAACAGAGCGAAAGGCAGCTTCTAGACCGTAATGCCCTTCTGGATCCTGCTCGATGAACTTATCAAAAGACTCAAGCTGGATCGACAGCAAATATGGAACATCCAGGACTTGTGGACGCTTACCAAAATCCTTACGGATACGCTTTTTCTCGGTATAAGAGTAAACCATAGGTTCCTCAGATCGCTGATAAGTGATCCAAACTGCTCAAAACGAGGAGCAGTGACTAATAACATTGTTTATTGTAGGAACAGTTCTGGGGAAACAGGACTGCTTTTTGCATAGATAGTGGTTGCAAAACAACGTGAAAACACCACCACCCTACAGCGCAAAAAGGCCGGTGGCTATTTAGCCACCAGCCATTAGCCAATTAAGGCTAAGAAATTAAGTAATTATTACTTAATTTCAACAGAAGCACCAGCTTCTTCTAGCTGAGCTTTAAGAGCTTCAGCTTCAGCTTTCTCAACGCCTTCTTTCAGAGGTGCTGGAGCGCCGTCTACAAGACCTTTAGCTTCTTTCAGACCTAGGCCAGTTGCGCCACGTACTGCTTTGATTACAGCAACTTTGTTAGCGCCAGCAGCAGTTAGGATTACGTCGAATTCAGTCTGCTCTTCAGCTGCTTCTGCAGCTGCGCCGCCTGCTACAACTGCAGCTGCAGCAGTAACACCGAATTTTTCTTCCATTGCTTCGATTAGCTCAACAACCTGCATTACAGACATTTCTGCAACTGCGTCTAGGATTTGCTCGTTAGTGATAGACATAACAATTCTCTTTTAAAGTCAACAATTAGTTTAAATAGCAACCAGATTAAAGCAAGGCCAATTAAGCCGCTGCTTCTTCTTTCTGATCGCGAACAGCTGCGATAGTACGTACCAGCTTGCCAGCAGACGCTTCTTTCATGCACATCATCAGGCGTGCAATCGCTTCGTCGTATGTTGGTAGAGTCGCTAGTACTTCAACGTCAGCAACAGCGCCTTCGAATGCAGCTGCTTTGATCTCGAATTCTTTGTTCTCTTTAGCGAAGTCTTTGAAAAGACGCGCTGCAGCACCTGGGTGCTCGTTAGAGAAACCGATCAGTGTAGGACCTACGAAAGTCTCAGTAAGACATTCGAAATCAGTACCTTCCACTGCACGACGAGCTAGTGTGTTACGAACAACTTTCAGGTAAACGCCGTTTTCACGAGCTTGTTTACGCAGAGAAGTCATCGCACCCACAGCAACGCCACGAGAGTCAGCAACAACTGCAGACAGGGCACCATTGGCAGCTTCGTTGACTTCAGCAACAATTGCTTTTTTGTCTTGAAGATTCAATGCCATTGGATTTGCTCCTGGATTTATAGCCGGGTTACCCCGGACAGTACACCACTCACTGCCACTATGGCAGGAGAGTTTTTACGGCGCAGATCCAAGAAAGACTTACATCAATCATGTTCTGGCACCGTCTACGTAGGTGGTATTAAGTCTCGGCTCCAAAGAGCTGGACGCCTACGGTCTTGGACGAAGATCGCAACTTACGTTGCGACCTCAGCCATGAATTCGGAAGCGCCAAATTATACACTAATTTGACGCTTCTGCAAATTACTGTGCGTTAGTTTCCAGAGTGTTCTGGTCTAGCGCAACACCTGCACCCATAGTGGTAGACAGGCTTACTTTCTTGATGAAAGTACCTTTAGCTGAAGAAGGCTTAGCTTTCTTCAGAGCAACTAGAAGAGATTCTAGGTTCTCTTTTAGTTGAGCAGCGTCGAAGTCCACTTTACCGATAGTAGTGTGGATGATGCCGTTCTTGTCGTTACGGTAACGAACCTGACCAGCTTTAGCGTTCTTAACCGCTTCAGCAACGTTAGGAGTTACAGTACCAACCTTAGGGTTTGGCATCAGGCCGCGTGGACCAAGAATAGTACCAAGCTGACCTACAACGCGCATTGCATCCGGAGAAGCAACAACTACGTCGAAGTTCATTTCGCCTTTCTTCACTTGCTCAGCAAGATCTTCCATGCCAACGATGTCAGCACCAGCTTCTTTAGCTGCTTCAGCGTTTGCACCCTGAGTGAATACCGCTACGCGGATTTCACGGCCAGTACCGTGTGGCAGTACAGTTGCGCCACGAACGTTCTGGTCAGATTTACGTGCATCGATGCCAAGGTTAACAGCAACGTCAACGCTTTCAGTGAATTTAGCAGTAGCTAGTTCTTTCAGAAGAGCAACAGCTTCGTTGATGTCGTACTCACGGTTTACATCAACTTTCTCGCGGATTACGCGCATACGCTTAGTAAGTTTTGCCATTGTCTTAACCCTCTACCACTAGACCCATTGAACGAGCAGTACCAGCAATCGAACGCTTCATAGCTTCGATGTCTGCACCAGTCATATCAGCAGCTTTAGTTTCTGCGATTTCCTGAATCTGAGCGTCAGTAACAGTACCAACTTTCTCAGTGTTAGGACGGCCAGAACCAGACTTAACGCCAGCAGCTTTCTTAAGAAGAACAGCAGCAGGTGGAGTCTTAGTGATGAACGTGAAAGAACGGTCGTTGTATACAGTGATAACAACAGGAGTCGGCAGACCTTTCTCGATAGAGTCAGTCTTAGCGTTGAACGCTTTACAGAATTCCATGATGTTCACACCGTGCTGACCCAGAGCAGGACCAACTGGTGGACTAGGGTTTGCCATACCAGCTGCAACTTGCAGCTTGATGTAAGCTTCTACTTTTTTAGCCATTGCTATTTACCTAAATTTGGGTTCAAACGTCTATTCTTGAAATAGACTCCCCGTCTAACGAAAGGGCGCGAAATTATAGTCCAATTTCACGCCCCTGACAATACAAGCTGACTACTTATTGATCAGCTTTTTTCTACCTGACCAAATTCCAGTTCAACCGGTGTTGCACGGCCGAAGATAGATACAGAAACCTTAACGCGGCTCTTATCGTAATCCACTTCTTCCACAACGCCGTTGAAGTCTGCAAACGGACCATCGATAACACGGACAACTTCACCCGGCTCGAATACAGTCTTATGAACAGGAGCCTCACTCGCCTGCTGAAGGCGGTTAAGGATAGCATCCGCCTCTTTATCAGAGATAGGAGCTGGGCGATCTGATGTACCGCCGATGAACCCCATAACACGAGGGATACTACGTACCAGATGCCATGTCTCGTCGTTCATTACCATCTGTACTAGCACATAGCCAGGGAAGAATTTACGCTCGCTCTTGCGGCGCTGGCCTGCACGTACTTCAACTACTTCTTCAGTCGGTACAAGAACCTCATCAAAGTAATCTTCCATACCATGCATTTTGATATGCTCACGTAGCGATTGCGCTACACGACCTTCAAAACCAGAAAAGGCCTGTACTACATACCATCGTTTTTTTGGAGCTTCGCTCATGAACTCTTACCTCACACACCGGTAACTAGGCGGACTAGACGGACCATGATGCCGTCAATACCCCACAAGGCTAACGCCATAATGACAGTGACAGCTAAAACGATAAAGGTTGTCTGCGTAGCTTCCTGACGAGTAGGCCATACTACCTTGCGGACTTCCATGCGCGATTCGCGGGCAAACGAAATCGCGGTTTTACCTTTCGCTGTAAGCGCAGCAATACCACCAGCGGCAGCCACAAGGACTACAATCGCAGCAGCACGAAGCACTACAGAAACATCACTGTACAGGTAATTACCAACCACAGCGGCAGCTAGCAAAGCAAAGACGGCGACCCACTTCAGGCCATCCATACTACTTGAGCTGCTTTGGTTTTCGGCATTCGCTTTCATACAACCAACCTGTAACTAGTCTCAATATAGACGAAAATAACCCCGCAAGTGCGAGGCCTTAGTAATGAAGAAAAAGCAAATTGCCTTAATTACATATAAAAAACTTCATTGAATAATCTTTTTTTCTGCATTTTTGGTTAAAAAACAAGCCAAAAATTAATCAAGCGCAGAAAAAGGGCATCAAATGATGCCCTTTTTTGTACCGTGTCGTCAAATCTTATTCGATGATAGAAGCAACA
>NZ_AMZO01000003.1 GCF_000331515.1 Photobacterium marinum | reverse complement strand
CTGCCCGTCGTGTGCTCCCCGTTCGAGATCCCGACCGCTCCGCCACTGTACTGAAGGCTTAAACTAGGCCTTTTTTGTTTGTACTTAGTTGACGCTTGTTCTTCGGACGAATGAGCCCTTGTCGAAAGACAAAGGCTTTTTCGTATGCAACTTCCGTTCTTGATAGCCCTTTGGCTGAATGTTCTCTCGTAATTTGTCACTCGTTTTTATTTCTATATCTCCCTTTAATTCTGTCTGATTTGAACTTGAAATCAGATTCCTTCTTGAAAATAGAGATATAGCTGATTGAATTTTTTAAATTACTTTAAAACACTGTTCAAAACTGATAAAACTATCCGCACTATGAGTGTTGGGAATGATTGTTAATGGATATATCAGTCCAGTGTATTGAAAATGCAGGTTTAATATGAAAATACAACGGTTAGTAAAACCCTGGGGCATGATATTTGCCACATTGTTGCTTGTCGCATGTCAACGGGAAACGGAGACTCAGTCACAGCCACTTCAGGCTGACATTCAGTGGGTTCAAGGGCAATTGGAAAACGGAATGCAGTATCATTTGCGTTCTGTTAACGATGAAAAAGTATCCCTCCGTCTTTTGGTTCATACCGGTGCGGTAGATGAAACCGCAGCACAAGCCGGTTATGCGCATTTTTTAGAGCATATGGCATTGCTGGGAGGTGAAAGTTTTGGTGCTGAGCGGGTGGAGGCGATGTTTGAAGAAGCTGGCGTATCATTCGGCAGTGATTTAAATGCTTTTACCAGCCACGAAACCACTCACTATCAAATTGATATTCCAAACAATAAGAAAATTGAAAGTGCAATTACCTGGCTGAGTGATATTGCCACTGGTAAGTTAACGCTGGATCCGGCTTTGATTGAAAATGAGAAAGGGGCAGTGTTAGGAGAATTCCGATTTGCTCAACTTGAAGATAAATCTGTCGACCAGAAATTGTTTGAAGCCCTGTTGGAAGGCAGTGATTATGAAGGACGCGAAGTTCTTGGTACTCAGGAAAACATCAAAAAAATTGATCGTGCAAGCCTGCTGGCGTTTTATAAGGCGAATTATCTGCCGGAGAAAACAGAACTCATTATCAGCGGCGACATTGATCGTAAACAGCTGGAGCCAATGATTGCGAAATATTTTTCTTCTAAGCTGAATACGGCTGGTAAGTCTGACTCAAGTGCATTGAGCTGGGGTGAAAAAACTATTGCGCCATTGAATACTGAGTCGATGTTTGTATCAGGTTCTGCCGGTCAACATCCTGCTATGACACTGTTGACTGAAATCAGTGATCGCAAGATGACAACGGAATCTGATTACCAGACGATGTTGATGGAGCAAACAGTGATGCAGGCGATTGCTGAGCGCTTGAATGATCGCCGAATGGAAACACAGGCACCATTGCTCAATATTTTCGTTTATCGTTCACTGATTATTAATCGCTACTTTGGCTATATCTTTGCTGAATTCACTGAGTCTGATCGTTTAGCTGCGCAGCAGTTTATGGCTAAAGAGCTGGCTTCTCTGCGTGATCATGGTGTCAGTAGTGTTGAGCTGACTACGATCAGACAAACTTGGCAAAATGATATCAATAACCTAGAGACTAACTGGCTAAATAAGAATGCTATCGATTACGCAGAGGATCGTCTTTATTCACTGATCGATGGTTATACATTAATGGATAAAGAAGCGATTCGACACCAGCTACAACAATTTGTGAAAAGGCTGAGTAAGAAGGAGCTTAATCAGGCTATCAAAGATTACCTGACTTCTGACTTTAAGCCTGTATTTGGCTATACAAGGGAAGGAAACCCGAAAACGGCCAAAGATTCATATTCATTGTTCAGAGAGCAGTTTGCAGCTCCGGGTGAAATGTTAGCCGTTTCGTCAGCCTCTGTAGATGCCTTTCCGGAGCCAGAAAAAGGAGGTGAGATTCGCTCCTATACAGCGGTCGAGCCGACTCTTCATCGCTGGGTGTTGGCAAACGGTATCGAAGTCTGGCTAAAGCAGATGCCGGAAGCGGGAGAGAATGTCTTTATCTACTTGATGTCTTCTGGTGGTCTGGCTGCTCTACCTCCAGAGCTTCATCATGCCGGTAATATGACAAACGCAGTATTTGCGAGAAGCGGTCTCGCAGGTATCAGCGTGGCGGATTTTGATAAACTGCGACAACGTCACAATATGTATCTTGAACCTGTTGTATGGCCAACATCGCATGGTTTATATAGTGAAGCAGTCAAAGGTGAATTACCGTTTGCTTTCTCTGTGCTGTATCAGGCAATGACAGCGGCAAAAGTAGATGAGTCGCAGTTTTATGCGGTGCAAAAAGAGCTGGCTCTAAAGCAGGATAACTGGCTGGCGTCGCCACAAGGTAAGTTTATTAATCGCTTTGTTGGTTCATTATTTCCGTCTGAAAGTCCGTATTTGGTCATGACCGGAGCTGACTATCAAAAGGTAGAGCCGGAGCAGGTGCAGACAGTTGTCGATCTCTTGATGAAGAAGAACCGTAATTTCAAACTGGTGGTGAGTGCCGATATTTCGACAGAAGAGTTTGCCACTATGATTAAGCGTTATCTTGGCGGAATTTCGATGGAATCGGCAGTACCTATAACGGACTATAAATCAAATCCTAAGGTATCTGTTGCATCACTTGAAGTTCAGGAAGCGGTTGATAATACAGTTAATTACCTCTACAGCCTGATGTCAGAGGGACAGCCGAAAACGACTAAGGACAGATTTACTGCTGATCTCGTTTATCGTTTACTGAACAAGAGATATTTCGATACGCTTCGAAATGCTCAGGGGCTGAGTTATAGCCCGTATGTTAATCTGACTTGGTTTGATGGTAGTGGACAGGCGATAGTGGAATTCAACATTAACGCTTCGCCTGATAAGCTGGAGGCGGTGAGAAAAGGAACTAATAAAGTTCTTAATGAGGCGAGAAAAGGTTTCACTGAGGAAGAGTTTAAAATCGTGAAGTCTCAATTGACGTCAGATCTGAAGTCAGGACTTACTAATGCCCATGAGCAGGCAAGAATGTTGAGCAGCTACGTACTGTTTGATGCAGACCCGTTAGCTGTTGTTCACCCGGACAAAGTCATTTCATCGCTAACCTTGGATGAAGTTAATGCTATGGCTCAACGCCTGATTGGTGAAGAAACTCAGCAAATGGAAGGTGTGTTGTCACCGAAGGTTGAAGAGAAAGTTGGGAGTTGATGCTCCCAGATTGATTTAAGACGGGGCTATGAAAGAGATGATGGGGGATACCACCCATCATCTCTCTCTGCGAAGGCTTTTTTTGAGTTATGTCCTCAATTAGTATTTTACGATACAAGTGTTATTAAAGCTTTCTGGAACAATGACTTCGAATGTCTGGATGTCGTTGGGCCAGGCGCTGGCTTTTCCATTGCCGATATAATATGAACGTCCCGCATCTGTAATATCAAATCTTACTGCCTTCCGCCCAGGTTCAAATACAGAATCAATGCAGGTTGGATTCTGGAAGTATTCGCGAGGGTAATTATCTAATATAAGCTGTGTAAACGAATCATGCTTATGTACCCAGTTGCTTGGTGTTGCCTTAATTCCGTAATCGTCTAACATCACTTCAAGCTGACTCAGCCATTGTTCTGAAACACCGACATTATGTAACCCCAGCGACGGGTTCAAGCGGTAATTATTATTGGCTGAATCAACAAATAGATTCATATCCGAAGTCACTCTATCAATGCCGGTATTTAAGCTAGATTCACTGGATATCTTGCCGTCTTTTACAAAGTTGTTGTAAAGACGAGCGGGAGTACTTGTACTGAAGCTCTTGTTTACCTGAATAGCAATATCCGCTGAGTTAGTTGTGGCAAGGTTGTTGTAAAAATGCATATTGCTGCTAGCGGCTTTTTCGCTAATACCGCCCGGGTAAGGATCTGTGCGGGTAGGATCCGAAACAACTGTATTATTAAACACTTCGATGTTTGGTGTTGGCTTTAATCGGATATGATCTTTACCGCCAAAAAGCACAAGGTTATTGGAAACGGTGGCAGTTAGCTGTGTATCGGTAGTTTGGTCGATAAGAATCGACTTTCCTTCATCAATAGTCAGGTTTGCAAAGGGTTTTCCAGCCCATGAATAGATATGCTGCTCCACTCGAAATAATAAGTTTCCGGTAAAATTAAATCGGTCTGTGTCGGGCTCATCAGGAGTGCCAAAGTTTTTCTCCCACATCCGCATGATGCCATGACCACCTGTGAGAGAATTGTGCCCGATATCATAGATGATATTCCCTTCAACAGTGACATAGCGGCCATCACGTATGTTGACACCTTTCTGGTAGGCATTATGGATAACGTTTTTGCGGACAATAATATGCTGGCCGTTGATATTAAATCCAGTTCCACCAATTCGTTCTTTTAATGGTGTTTCTGCGGTCTTCCACCAGTCAAGTTTTATAACGTCTTCTTCAGTGAAATCATCAGCGTTACCGTCAAGCTCGAAGCCTTCAAAAATAAGATACTGATATTGTTCACCCAGTCCATTGTTAACTAAGGGGACTTCTATACCTGTACCTGTAAAGTTGAACTTTACTCTTTCACCGGCTAGACGGGTAAATGTAATGGGGGCACCTTCGACACCTTTCGCCAGAATTTTACCGCTACCGTTATGGTCGCTGGTCAGTGAATACTCACCACCTCTGATATATATAGTCTCTCCGGCATTGGCTTGTTGGGCGGCATAACGCAAGCTTTTATAAGGTTGAGTGATTTTGCCGCTCGTGGAGTTGTCGGTGCCGTGAATTGGATCGACGTATATTCCTGTCGGGTTAGTTTTATTTGAGCTGATATTTATGGATAGCTCTATTTCTTGTGATTGATTATTACCCGATATGGCCAACTTAACCTTATGTTCTCCGGCCTGAGCAAGTCCAGGCTGCCAATATAATTGTCCGGTTGTATATTGAATGGTTAATCCGGCGGGAGGGTTAATAAGTTGGTAGTTTTGTGCGCCAGAAAATAACGAAGAAGTATTAAGTGATTGCTTTATGTTGAAAAATAATGGGCTACCTGTTTCTCCGTCAATGCGTACATTATGCTCAGAGTTATTATTATTCTCATTTGTTTGAGTATTTTCTGTATTTGTTTTTGATGGTGATGAGCCGCTATTGCATCCTGATAACACAATTGAAATAAGAGCCAGAATGCATATCTTATAAGTCAGTTTATTTGTAAAGGCAGATGGCATTTTAAGTGTTCAGGCATATTAAGTTAAGGAAGTGAAAGATAACAAAATCGCTCATTTTTAGTAAGTTTTATTAATGCAAAACTGTATTTTCATCTGGTTGTTATGAGTCATGAGTAATATAAATTATATTATTTGTTGATAATGACTCTGATTCGGTGGTAACGGTTCTAATGTATATTGGATCACCTAATTAATTGATATTAAAAATTAACTGATGAGCTTCCTGATGGAAGTCTGTTGATAATAATGAATTATCAAAATAAGAAATAATGATAATTTCTTGTTTTGAAGTATTACGCGTACTCTTTGCTTCAACGAAAGGGCGATGCCCAAGAGAGGAATGAAGAGGTTTATATGTCTGATTCAATGCTAATGCCATACCCAAGAACGTTTTCTCACATCGGCATTTCTGTTCCGGATCTGGAAGCTGCCGTGAAATTCTATACTGAAGTACTAGGCTGGTACCTGATCATGGAGCCAACAGAGATAGTGGAAGACGATTCAGCTATCGGTGAAATGTGTACTGATGTGTTTGGTGAAGGCTGGGAGCGTTTTCGAATTGCTCATCTGTCAACCGGCGATCGTATTGGTGTAGAGCTGTTTGAGTTTAAGAATCAGGAAAATCCGGAGAACAATTTCGAATACTGGAAGACCGGTGTTTTCCACTTCTGTGTTCAGGATCCGAATGTTGAAGAGCTGGCGGAGAAGATTGTTGCGGCTGGTGGTAAGAAGCGTATGAAAGCACCTCGTTATTATTATCCGGGCGAAAAACCATATCGCATGATTTACATGGAAGATCCGTTCGGCAACATTCTTGAGATCTACAGCCATAGTTATGAACTGCATTACGCAAGTGGTGCGTATAACTGACAGGCCGTTATTGTCTGAAATGAAGTGTCATCCTTTCTCAGGATGACACTTTGATATTAAGACACTGTTAGTGAACGGATACGTGGCTATAAGCCTGTGAAGACGGTTTGATTGCCGACTTGCGGTAATCTGACGGCGTCATATCACAGAACTTTTTGAAAAGCTGACGAAAATGCCTTGTGTCATCATAACCGACCAGATTGCTGATTTGCTCAATTGTCAGGTTGGTTGTGTTTAACTTATCTTTAGCGTGATTAATCTTGATTCTCTGAATATATGCCATTGGTGTTTCATTTGTTGCGGCCTTAAATCTGCGCTTCATTTGCCGCTCACTTAAATGACATTGCTTAGAGCATTCAGCAACGCTTAGCTGGGTTACGTCCTGGCTGTGCATCCAGTCTTGCAGCTTAAAAATCAGGGCATCGCTGTGCTGTTTGTAAGGCCTGAAGGTATTATCGCCGTCATGTTCAGGAACCACATCTTTTCCGTAGAAATACTGTTCGCATAGCGTCTTGTGCTCACATCCCCACAGTCCTTCAATAACAGCAAGGATTGCTTTGTCGTGTGAGTGAATGCCTGAAGTGCACAGTACATTATTATCCTGGGTGAAACATTGATCTGTCACCAATGTCGCTTTGGGATAGTTGTCGCGAAATAGATCAGTATACATCCAATGTGTTGTGGCAGTTCGGTAGTTCAGAACACCAGCTCTGGCCAGCAAGAAAGCGCCAGTACAAATGGAGATAGTAAACTGGGCCTGTTTGCTAAGTGAATTTATCCACTCAAACGTCGCGTTGGTGCATTTATCGATATGTTCATTGGGATCGCCAATCGCGCTGATCAGCAAAATATCTGTGTCTTTTACATCAGTAATTTTTGATGTCGGGTGTAAAGTCAGTCCCCCAATGCCCTGCACGTCAGAATCATCAACGGTGACGATAGTGATTTCCGGTGGGGATAATTTTGCCAGTTGGCAAGCGGTGGATAACATTTCCAATGGACCTGTTAGTGAGGTCATCGGAAATCCCGGAAATGCAAGAGCAGTAATGTGTAATGGTTTTTCAATATTGTTATTGTGATTTAGTCCCAAGGCTTTTTCCCCTCATAATAACGCCATTTGATAATGAAAAAACGCAGGGGTAAACACCAATCATGTTTTATCAACTTTTCTAAAATTTCCAATACAATATCACGCTCAGTTTTAAATATGATGAAATAACAAACACGGCAGTGAAAAGGATTGCACTATTGTTAGCGTAATCGCTTATATTTAATAAACAGATACATATAGTAGATTAATTACTCTAATTTGGGGTTTTTACCAATTCTGTGTATTGATTATTAGATTGATTACTCTATTGTTGGGCCGCGATTTTTAGTGAGTTTTGTAATAAAGGTGGGGGTGGGGAATCCTTATAAGCCGTCTCATTATCTTGCGCATTGAGAACTCTCTTATAGAGACTTATTACATTCACTGAGCTTGATAATCATGGTTGTGTCTGTAAATTCAACAACCAATCTTAACCTCCAATAAGAACGGTTGGCATACCCATTACAATAGTACCGCCGTGAGCGGTCAGGTCTCCCATTCGAGCGGCAGGTTTATTATTTATCAGAACCGTTGCACTTCCTTTTACGACGCTGTCAGGCGGGCCGACACAGACGCACATTTGTCCCATAGTGGCTGCCGGTAAATTGCCAATCAGTACTGTTGTCGGCATAGGGAGTAGTGGACCACCCACATGGGGAATAGGAACCACAGCCGGGGTTTGCATCGGGCACATATGCATGTCAGTGGCGCGTGCGGCAGGTAACATGTTCTCTCCTAGATTTGTCCGTTTCCGCCCATGGCGATATTTAAACCAATGTCGATAAAGTTGCTGTAACGTTCTTTGGCTTCTTCACCATCCGGTAATACTGCTGTTAGGTTAATGCAGCCTGCGACGGCCTGTGCGTAAAGGTATTCAGGTGGAGGGACAACTGGCTCTTCTGGCTTGGTCATACTGCCGCCACTCCAGAAGGCTGCCTGAGCACTCCATCCTGCTCCAGATTCCAATCCGGCGATTTCTGCCATCTGTTCAGCAAATCGACGACTGGTTTCATCCGGCGTATGTACCCATGCTTTAGCTGCCCGGATAGCATTCCATTCATCTTCCTTCCAGTCATTCCGGCTTGCAGCACAACAGCAGGCCCACCATACTGCTTCACGTACCGGTAATGCGTGGGCAAGGTAAGTAATGGCATCTGCAAACAGCTCAATTGCCATTGCGGCTTCAATCAACGCCTGCGGTGTTGTGCTCTCCTGTGCCAGTTCACAAAAAGGTGCGTTTGGCGCATACAGTTTTAAGATGTCCTGGGCATTCTGATAAGGGACTTTAAGTAATTTCATTAGTTGATCTTTGCAATTGCACCTTGAATTTGTACCATGGCTCCGGCTTTAACCTGGGTCATTGCGCTGCCATTAATTGTTACCATCGCGCCTTTCAAATCGGCTTTACCCTGACCTTCAACACTTACCATTGCGGCTTTCATTTCGGCTTTGCCCTTACCATTAATAGCGATCTGTGGTGCATCGATTTTGATCCCGCTGGCGCTGATTTCGATCTTGCTGGCACCAACTTTCAGCTCGATTTTACTCTTGCCGGTAATCGATACTTTGCTGCCATCAACAGTGACAGAAGATTTCGCTTTCAGCGCCATATCGGAACCTGCCTCAAGCTCCAGATTCTTATCACTATTGGCTGACAGATTGTCTTTGCTGCTCGCTTTAAAGGTTTTCTCAGTGCTGACCGCAATATCTTCTTTGGCTGTCAGTGTGGCCGTTTTTTCAATTTTGGTTAATGTCTTACCTTTTACCGTTGCCGTGCAGTCATTATTGATATCGAGTACCAAATCTTTCTCGGCATGCAGAAAAACCTGCTCTTTGTCTTTTTGATCCTCAAACCGCAGCTCATTGCCCTGTTTACTGCTGCCCTTCGGTGTTGAGCGGGTTTTGAGCCCACTTTGTGTTGCCGCCGAGTAGGGGGCTGCGTTTGCCTTGTTGTAGATTGAGCCGACAACAACCGGACGATCCGGATCTCCATCAATATATTGGACTAGTACTTCGTCCCCGACCCGAGGGATAAACTGGATGCCGAATCCTTTACTGGCAAGCCCCTGAGAGACTGGAAGCCAGCAGGATGTGTTTTCATCTTTCTTGCCCAGCCTGTCCCAGTGGAACTGAACTTTAATTCTACCGAGCTTATCGCGGTAAATTTCTTCGCCTTTCGGCCCAGTTACCGTAGCGGTATGGACACTATGAACTCTCGGTTTGATGATCGGAGTTGGTCGATAAGGGGAAGATGCAGGCAGGCACTGAAAATGATTTTTATAAAGCACCTGTTTGCCTGACTCTTCGCAGACAATGGAATGTGTGATTTGCGTGACCACATATTCTTGGTTGAAGCTACTGACCGGGTGCTTCGCAAGTTTGAATTTTTTCCCGCTGGACAGGGCGGCGATATGAGAGCTGGAACTGGCCGTACTTTTATCGACATCCATGGCTTCCATTTGGCGCTTTACCGCAGAGCGGATTTCACTCTTATCTTCAAAACCATTGCCGAAATGATAAGCGCTCAGGCCGGTCGGGGAGTGATTGAAGGCACTTTTTCTTTCGCCACTCTCGAAGACTTCAGCCAGCGCCTGGGTATGATCGGCCAGCGAGACTTTAGCTGTACCGATACTGGCTTTTTTCGTCCATTCGCTGACAACTCTCGCTGTATCGCCAGAGCCGTCGAGGTAGTGAATCGTACTACTTTTAATTGCATCAAAAGATTGGTTTGAATCTGCAATGACAATGACGGGCTTACTTCCCTTATTATCAAGATGGTAGTGCCAGCCTTCGGATGCTAACAGTCGTTGTACGAATGCCAGATCGGTTTCATCAAGTTGTACACAGTATTCATGTTTGCTGCCGTTACCGGAAACCGAGAACTTGAAGTGGCTTTTAAAATCAGACTCACCCAACAGTTTTTCAATGATCTGGCGGGTTGTCATCTTCTGGAATATCTGGCGGTTATGGCGAAAAGCCAGTAATGAGAGTGGATCGGCAGCCTGAATACTATAGAAGAACAACTCTTTCTCTATGCTATAGCCGATGAGTTCGAGGCTGGTTACCAAACCAGGGAAATGTCGGGTTTCGGTAGCTTGTTCAAAAGTCACGTTCATGACTTTACCCAGCACTTTGTCGCCAATTTCATCGTTTGACGCAACAGATAGAGATAAATGCGTACCGTGTGAAATTGATTCTTTGCACTCAAGCTGGGTTACGACATAACTCTTGTTATCTGCGAGCTTGACGGTCAAAGGACGAGATTGATAAAGCAATTTGCTATTGGCCATATTCGTCGTAATTCCTATCTGTAAAACACAGTCAATGTTTCTAAATTAGCTGTTGCCATTAAGAAACCTGCTCGCCAATAAACACTCTGTTGAGTAATGAAATATGACATGAAAGGTGTAGTAATTATCTTAATCCAGTACAGGTCTAAATTAATTAGGGCTGATTGCGTAATTAATCTATTTCCTGTTGCAATTAAATTCAAGAAATATCGATGTGATTTCTATTCAGCCTTTAGATTAAGTTAAAAGTTACTAAAGATATATTTAAATGGCAATTTAAAGTAGAGCAAAAGTTCTAATTCGTAGCTTGAACAAGTGGTAACCCTAAAGTGGTATGTGAGTGTTTAAATATATATGCATCATTGTTTAGTGCTGCGTGTTGATTTGCTTGTATGACAAAATAATGCGTCAAAACTGACACCCTTAGATGGCATAAATGCCCCCTTTTTAATGCTTGGGTGATAGATATAATCGTGGTGAATCAACAATTCGTAATGATACGTTTCATCGGATTACATTCAGAACAATTAAAGCTTAAACGTGTCGGAAATATGTCTTTGCAGTTGTCCGCTTCATTTAATTCGTAAAATAAGATCGAAGTGAACGTTATTGTATAAGCATTAAAAATATGAATTATTAAAGCCTTGCTAAATTAGCAAGCCCTAACGTTCTTTTATTTGGCTATAAGTCATGGTGACTCGAACAAATATTTTTAGCGTAGATAATTTATCCTGATTGGAATGACATTGGACTCTGAATTAAATAAAACCATTACACGTGCAGAGTTGATGTGGTAGCAGCCTTTTTTATCCCAAGGAAATTTCATCTGAAACATTATTCAGGTGATATAAGAAGAATAACAAAGCAGGTCCGAATGCTTTTCTCACAGCAATATATTTCTGAGTTACTGACTCCGATTAATGAGGCGTCAGCATGTGGCGTTTATTTGAAAGCGGATCGGGGAGCCTTCCGACCACTGAGAAACGAATTTAACGTTGCGCAAACATCTTTACGAAAGTTAAGCCAAAACCCGAGCAGCGAAGAAATTGAACAGCTGCAGGAAGAAAACCTGCAGAACTGGAATGTGCTGTCGGAAAGCCTGATGAATAATTTTCGTCATGTTACCAGAGATATTGAACTAATCGCCTGGTTCATTGCCTCGCAGGTGGTGCTGGATAACTCCTTAGACAGTACAGCTAACAGCCTTAACTGGCTGGCGGATCTTATTGAACAAAACTGGGATGAGTTAAACCCGGTTTTACCGACCGCCAAGCTGAAAAGTGACAGCGAGTCCGGTCAACAGGCTGAGCAGGCAGAAGCAAAGGTTAAAGCATTCTTCCAGTTAGCGGGAGAAAGTGAAGAGAGTACTTTGTTGTATGCGCCTTTATTACTGTTGTCATTGATCGGCGATGTAAGCTTCTTTGATTATCAAAGTGCTGAACGTAAAGGCGAAGTTAGCCAGCTTAAGCAACAGGTTAGCAGCATGGTTGCTCATGAGCGCAGCGCAATTCAGAACAAGCTGGAAAATTCAGCTCGCTGCCTAGAGCAAATCGAACGTCTGGGCAATGTTGTCAGACTTAAAGCTCAGGCTGCTGGTGTTCAGGCCGCAAATTTCACCTTCCTGAAAACACTTTTCACCAAGTTCGACAATGCACTTCAGCAGTTGTCGGGAATGAAAGTTACCCCGAAAACGGAGAGTCCGGTGGCAGAGCAAAAGACCGAAGCTACGACGGTTGAATCTGTTCAGCCTGCGCCGACGGCCGAAGTCGCTACGGTGAATACAATGGCTAATGCGGTGGTTAATATGGTTCCTGCCGAGCAGGGTACGCCACTGACACTCAGCGCCGGCAATCTTTCTCAAATCGCACAAGCGAACAATATGAATCGCGATCTGGCCTTTCATTTGTTGCGCGAAGTGTCTGATTTCTTCCGTCAAAGTGAGCCACACAGCCCAGTTTCCTTCCTTCTTGAGAAGGCGATTCGCTGGGGTTATATGTCATTGCCTGAGTTGCTGCAGGAAATGATGGCAGAACAGGACGGTGACAATTTAAGCAATATTTTTAATGCCGCAGGGCTTAACCATCTCGATCAGGTTTTGTTACCGGATGTCGGGATTCCCGCTGCTGACATTAGAAACTCTTCAGCGCCTGCTGAGGCTCAGCCTGCTCCTGTGGAGGCAAGTGTTGAAGCTCAGGTATCAGAATCTTCCAGTGCTGATACTCCATCAAAACAACAAAGTGACAACAGCACATCATCAGGCTTAACAGCTCTGAGTTGGTGAGTATCTTTGTGAGAAATTAAGGAAAGAAAATTATGGCAAGTATTTACATGCGTGTTGACGGTCTTGACGTTAAAGGCGGTGCAACAATCGAAGAGCTGCAAACTGAACAGGGTAAAAAGGAAGGCTGGTTTGCAATCAAATCTTACTCATGGGGCGGTGTACGTAACGTAGCGATGGATATCGGTAACGGTAACAACGCTGACTCAGGCATGGTTGCTCTGAGCGAAGTTAACGTATCTAAAGAAGTTGACGGTGCGTCAGAAGACCTGCTGTCTTTCCTGTTCAACCCAGGTAAAGAAGGCCGTACTGTTGAGATTGCATTCACTAAGCCTTCAAGCGACGGCCAGGGCGCAGACGTTTACTTCCAGGTAATGCTGAAGAATGCTCGTCTAGTGTCTTACAACGTAAGCGGTTCTGACGGTTCTCAGCCATACGAAAGCCTTTCTCTGTCTTACGTAGATATTTCTCAGAAGCACCACTACGAGAAGGAAGGTGGTGAGATGGTTTCTGGCGGTATCGTTACTTACAACCTGCCGACCGGCAAAATGACTTCAGGTGCTAAATAACACCTTTGGCACACCACCTCGTGTGGTGTGCCTGTTTAGCGATAGAAAAATTCTTAACTAGGACACCGTTATGGCATTGAACTCACAACATAAGCGCGTCAGCAAGAACCGCGTCAGCATCACTTATGATGTTGAAACGAATGGCGCAGTAGAGACGAAGGAACTGCCGTTTGTCGTAGGCGTGATCGGTGACTTCTCGGGCCACAAACCAGAATCTGAAAAAGTGGATCTTGAAGAGCGCGAGTTCACAGGTATCGACAAGGACAACTTCGATACAGTGATGGGCCAAGTCCATCCGCGCCTTTCATACAAAGTCGATAACAAGCTGGCGAATGACGACAGTCAGTTTGAAGTAAATCTGAGCTTCCGCTCGATGAAAGACTTCCACCCTGAAAATCTGGTTGAGCAGATCGACCCGCTGAAGCAACTGGTGGAAACCCGTAACCAACTGAAAGTGCTGCTGAGTAAAGCGGATCGCTCCCGTGATCTGGAACGCCTGCTGAAAGAAGTACTGCAAAGTGCTGATGCTATTCAGGGTCTGGCTGAAGAGCTTGGTCTGAACAAAGAGGGAGCTGAATAATGTCTACTGAACAACAAACTGCTGCCCAGGGCGCAGCAGAAGCTGAAGCGTCACTGAGCTTTCTTGATCGCGCCATTACTGCAACGGCTCAAACACCGGTAGATACAACCAAAGAGCTGCTGAGCATTCTGACGTCTCAGGCGCTTGACGGTACGGTGACCTGGGATAAGAACCTGACCCTGACGATTGAACAAGCTATCAGCGCAATCGACAGCAAAATTTCAGAGCAGCTGTCTGCCGTTCTGCAAAACGGCGACTTCCAGAAGCTGGAAGGTACCTGGCTGGGAATGCAGAAACTGGTTAAGAACAGCGAGCTTGGCCCTGATCTGAAGATCAAGATGGCCGACTACACCAAGGATGAGCTGCTGGAGCAGTTCGAAGATGCGCCAGCAATCGACCGCAGCCGTTTCTTCACCATGGTATACCAGGAAGAATTCGGTACAGCTGGCGGTCAGCCATACGGTGCCCTGATTGGTGACTACGAATTTGGCTACGGTGACGAAGACGTTGCCCTGCTTCGCTACATGGGTGAAGTGGCTTCAGCGTCACATGCTCCGTTTATCGCTGCAGCAAACGCTAGCATGTTTGATTTCAACTCATTTGCGACATTCGCAGATGGTAAGCCTGTTGCTGCCGGTTTTGATTCTCCTGCATATGCAAGCTGGAATGCTTTCCGTGAAAGCGATGATTCCCGCTATGTTGCTCTGACGCTGCCTAAGACAATTGCTCGTCTGCCATATGGCTCTGCAACTGTGCCTGTGAAATCTTTCGACTTTGAAGAGCTGAAGACTCGTGAAAACGGTCAGCAGATTGTTAGCTCAGACAAAGATTTCGTTTGGAGTAATGCTGCTTATGAATTCGGCCTTCTGCTGACTCAGGCATATACCAAGTACGGTTGGTGTACTGCAATTCGCGGTACTGACAACGGCGGTAAGGTAGAGAACCTGCCTAACTTCACTTACTACTCGGATGCCGGTGATCTGCTTCAGCAGTGCCCGACAGAAGTGAACCTGACTGATGAGCGTGAAAAAGAGCTGAGTGACCTAGGCTTCCTGCCGCTGGTTCACTACAAGAACACCAACTACGCAGTGTTCATGGGTGCTCAGACGACTCACAAACCAAAGACTTATACCGATCCTGATGCAACGGCGAACGCAGCAATTTCTGCACGTCTGCCATACACCATGGCTAGTAGCCGTATTGCACAGTACCTGAAGGTAATGGGTCGTGACCGTATCGGTTCAAACCTGGATCCAAATGACGTTGAAAAAGAACTGACTACCTGGATTGACCAGTACGTGAACCCGAATGCGATCGGTAACGATGCAAAAGCTAGCCATCCTCTGGTTGAAGCGAAAGTGACAGTTGAAGAGCAGGCGGGTCGTCCGGGTGCTTACTCTGCTGTGGCATACCTTCGCCCATGGCTGCAAATGGAAGAACTGTCTACCTCTCTTCGGATGGTGGCAAATATTCCTGGTTAATACGATTCGGGGATGTATGTCCCCGAATGGTTTTGAATTGGACCGTCGATGCATACTCATAATCAATCAACGTCGATTTCAACTTTGCTTGCTGAGTTACCCTGGCATGAGCTGCTGTCGCTTGCCCGGGGGGATTCGACGATCCAATTCAAAGCGCTTTTGACCAAACTGATTGCCGGTCTGGATTCGGTGATTAGCGAACAGCTGTCGGAAGTGATTCAACATCAGCATTTCAAACAGCTGGAAGCCAGTTGGCTTGGTCTGGCGTCCCTGACTTCACTGCCTGTTTCCCAGCGTCGAGTAAAAGTAAAGCTGCTGGATCTAAGTTGGCTCATGGTATCGAACGACTTGAATTACTCGTTTGATATCAAACAGACCGCGCTGTTCAAAAAGTTGTATTCCAACGAATTTGATACTGCCGGTGGTACGCCGTTTGGCTTGGTGTTAGTTGATCATAAAGTCACCTCAGATTACGGCGAGGATGCAGATCACGACGATCTCTATACGCTGCAACTGCTTTCAGAACTCGGTGAGATGTCCTTATGCCCGGTAGTGATGGGCGTGGATGAGTTTTTCCTCGGCGATGATCCTAATCGCCAGCTTCATGACGATGCTCGTGCCGAACGTATTCTTGAAAGCCGTGACTTTCTTTCCTGGCAGTTGCTGCGAGATAAAGCGTCAGCGCGCTTTCTGCATCTGGTGTTGCCTGAATATTTGTTACGAGAGCCATACCAGCAATACGCAGCCGGCTTTTTGTTCAATGAACTCAATAAGCGTGAAAACGCTTTGTGGGGAAACAGTGCTTACCTGTTGGCTGCCAATGTGATCAGTGAGTTTGACCGTATCAGTTGGTTCGGTTTCCTGCGTTCTTACGACGAATACGGCTCGCATGGTGCCATTGTCCGTCAGTCTGATTTGACAGCCAAAGTCGATATTTACAGCGAAGAAGACGGATTCTGGTCTGAACAGGGTTTTGTACCGCTTTGTAGTTTGTATCTCAGTGGTCAGAAGGGGTTCTTCAGTAATCAATCGGTTTGGAAAGCACCGGATGAGGCTTCCCAGCTGCTGGGTATGTTGCAGACCAACTTAATGGCATGCCGCTTTGGTCATTACATCAAGTCACAGATCCGCGATCAGATTGGTCGTTATGACAGTGTGGATGATTGTAAACGTAGCCTGGAACGCTGGCTGCAGAACTATATCAGTGAAGTGGATTATGGCGAAGATGCCATCATGGCGCGCTATCCGCTGAAAGCGTGTGAAGTGCGTATTGAAGAAGCGCCGCATGATAAGACCCGTTATATGTGCCAAATCATGCTCCAGCCTCAGTACCAGTTTGAAATGATGGATGCGCAGGTGGTGCTGACCACCGCGGTATCCGGTGAGGAAGTGGGGCAGGCGTCATGAGTTTGATTGCAAAACTAACCCGGACTTGGAGCGACGATGTGGATAGTGCGCGAGATGCCATTATCGACAACGTTTGTTCGTTGATCTCATGCCGTGCCCCGATCTGGCCGCAGGGTGCCGGGGATGAGACCGGAGTCTCTGACACTATTGCACACCTTGGGATCCGTAACGTGACCCGTTCACAAAGTAAATCGAGCAGTGATGTGTTGGTGGCTGAAATTACCGATCTGATCCGCCGTTATGAACCGAGGCTAAGTCAGGTAGAGATTGACGTTCAGGAATCGTCTGAAAGCCACAATCAGCTTCGCTTTCGTATCTCTGCGGTTATGGAAACCCGGCAGGGTGATGAAGCGATCGTGCTGGATTCTTTTCTCGACCTGAGCAGTAACAAATTAGATGTAAGGAAGTCGAATCTTGTCTGATACTTTTCTCTCTTATTTTGAGCAGGAGCTGCGTTTCATCCGGGAAGAAGCCTCGCAATTTGCCGAGCGTCATCCCGGTGCAGCCCGTTCACTCGGCATCAGCAAGGACAGTATCGACGATCCTCAGGTTGCACGCCTGATTGAGAGTGTGGCACTGCTTAACGGTAAGCTGCAGCACCGCCTGGATGAATCTTTTCCTGAGCTGACCGAAAGTTTGATCAGCCTGTTGTTTCCCCATTACCTGCGTCCGATCCCGTCATACAGCATGCTTGATTTTGAGATGAATGATGATGCAAACGCCGTTCACCAAATCCCGGCCGGTACAGAATTTGAAGTTCGTGATGAGCAGGGCGAAAGTGCGGCATTCCGCACGACTGAAAATGTTGATCTGCTGCCTCTACAGATCGAGCAGGTCAGTGTGGCTTTTGCACCGTTTGAGCAGGCAAAGCCACGCGGGGCGGAAAACGCCAAAGCTCTTATTGAGCTTTCTATTTCTGCAATGGATGAAGGTATTGAGCTGTCTGAGCTGCCAATCGACATGCTCAAACTACACCTGAAAGGAGAAACTCATTTTGCACTGCGTCTTTATGATCTGCTTTCTCAGGGCGTTTCTCAAATATGTTTATGTGCCAACGGTGAGTGTACAGAACTGGGACGCCAGGCTATGCAGCCAATCGGTTTTGATGTGGAAGAGACTATTCTTCCGTATCAGGCCGCGAGCTTTGGCGGCTTTAAGCTGCTGACTGAATTTTTCATGTTCTCTGAGCGTTTCAACGGCTTTCGCTTCGAGCTAGGTCAGGCGCTGAAGCGTGTGACCGGGCATCAGTTTAAGTTACAGATCTTCGTTGATGAACTCAGTGTTGATCTGGCACGCAGTCTTTCAGCTCAGCACTTTTCCCTGTTTACGACGCCGCTGGTGAATCTGCACCAGATGGTGTCGGATCCGGTAGAGATCGACTTTTTCAAGAAGCAGTACCCTATTGTCCTTGATGCCAATCAGGGCAGTGTTCTTGAGCTGTTTGCCGTCGATCAGGTGTTGGATGTTACCGATGCAGAGCCAATTGAGATCCCGCAAATCTATGGCGAAAAATACCGTGGAGCCAACAGTGGTTTGCGCTGGCAACTGATGCAGACAATGCATGAACGTGGTGTGCTCGACAGTGGGCTGAAGGTGGCTGACCTTAGTCATATCAGTGCTGACAGTCAGCCGCGCACCTGGGTCGTTAATGCCACAGTGACTAACGGTATTAAAGCAAGCCACCTGCCAGTGACCAGCGAAGTCGAATGTCGAGAATCCTTGACGATTCCTGCAACAATGCAGCTGCTTCGCCGACCGTCACTGCCTGTGCGTAGTAAAGATTCCAATAAGAATGTCTGGGCGCTGCTATGCCATTTGCATTTCAACTACCACGCAATTCTTGGAACTGACGATCCAAAGTCGACGCTGAAGAATGTTTTTGATCTTTACAATCATAGTCAGAGTTCGCAGAACCATGTCTATATCGAGTCGATTGTCGGTATCGATCAGGAACAGGTAGTCGCGCCGATCCGCGTGTCGGGAAAAACCTGTTTTGCTTACGGCACAAAAATCACAGTGACACTGGATCCGACGAATGTGAACGGCGGCATTGCCCTGTTCAGTCACCTGCTGGATCACTTCTTTGCTTATTTCGCCGGCTTCAACAGTTTTACCCAGGTCGATATCCGGCTTGAGGGTCAGGACGGTCTGTATATGGCTTTCCCAAGGAGAACCGGATGCAAGAATCTGCTCTGAATCGTCTGGCGGGCACGCAGTACAAGGCTGAACTCAGCAGAGCCTGGCAGCTTTTTAAGCACCGGGCTGAGCGTGCAGGTATCCGTCCGTCGGTACGTTTCAGTGCTGAGTTGCTTCCGGCTCACTACCGTACAGAGGTGACTCAGGTTTTTGCTGGCCAGGGGCAGGAATATGTACTGAAAACGCCGTTGACCGCACTGACAGGTAATCAGGGCGTTATGCCACGGGCTATGTTCCGTCAGGCCCTGAGTGCGAAGTTCGATTTGGGTGATGAAGCACCGATCGATTTCTTTGACACCTTTAATAACCGCTATTTCAGGTTGTATTGCCAGACTGAGCTCAAGCATGACCTCACTGCTCAGCTGGAAGAAGAGACATTCAACTGGAATCGCCATCAGCTGTCAGTTTCAGAAATGCTGTCGAGTCTGTGCGGACTGGGTGAAGGCACCAATGCTTTGCCTAAGCAACACATGATCCAGTACACCGGTTTGCTGGGCCTAAAACTGACTTGTCCGATGGCGCTTAAATCGCTGCTTGAAGATTATTTTGAAGCCGAGTTTGAGATTGACCGCAGTGAACTTGAATACCTGCCTCTGACGCCCTGTTCACTGAGTCAGCTGGGACCAGGTGGGCAGAACAATCAGTTAGGGATGGGCGCACTGCTTGGAAAAAGCACACCGATGGCCGGGCAAAAGCTGAACATCAAAGTGTGTCCTCGTGATTACGGTCATTACCTCAGTATTCGTAATGACCAAAAGATGATCCGAGCCATTGAGCATATGGTTCGTAGCTACATGGGTGTGAACACCAAATTCAAGCTCTACATGAAGGTTAACAGTCATTACCTGCCACGTGTCAGGCTGACCAGTGACAGTAATCACGGCCTTAAAGTGGGGCAGTCTGCATGGATGAATAACCAGTCCGGTGCCAAGCAATTTGTGGAAATGCCACTTACAGCAAGTTAGGAAACGTCATGATAAATATTGAATTACAAAGCCTTGTTAAAAGGTTGACGCCAACCCTGAAAACATCTCTTGAAGCAGCAGCCGGAGAGTGTGTCAGCCGTGGTCATTTCTCAATTGAACCTGAGCATTGGTTCATTCAGTTGTTGCAGCAATCCGGCTGGCAAAAAGCAGTTGAGCAGGTATCAATGGCGAATGAAGCCCTCATCGAGCGATTGAGTGATCATCTGTCAGGTCTGCCGCGAGGTAATGATGCCGCTCCATCGTTGTCTCCGCAGCTGGTTGAGTTGCTGAAAGACAGCTGGATGGTGGCTTCGCTTAATCACAAGCAACTGGCTGTGAATGAATTCCACCTGCTGATGGTGCTGAAACAGCGTATTGAGCAGGGTGCTTATAACGGTGTACTTAGCCAGTGGATCAATGCACTTTCTTCAGAATGGTTGCGTAGTCAGGCGGTTGCGCAGACAACACCCAGTGAAATCCCGGCAAACGCTGCCCAGGGCATGGTCAATGCCGAAACCGGTGACATCAGCACACCAGCGTTGGATAAGTACTCGCAGAACCTGACTCAGGCGGCGCGAGACGGTGAACTTGACCCGATTTCCGGCCGTGGTGATGAAATCCGCAAAGCTATCGATATTCTTTGCCGCCGTCGTCAGAACAGCCCAATCCTGGTCGGTGATCCTGGTGTCGGTAAAACCGCTATCGTAGAAGGTCTGGCACAACAGATCGTCGCAGGCAATGTTCCGCCGTCACTGGCGAACGTTGAGCTTCGCAGTCTGGATCTTTCTTTGCTTCAGGCTGGAGCAAGCATTAAAGGTGAGTTTGAAAACCGCCTCAAAGATGTAATTAGCGAAATCAAACAGTCGCCGACGCCGATCATCATGTTTATCGATGAAGCTCATACCCTTATCGGTGCTGGTGGTGCAGCTGGTCAGAATGATGCAGCGAACATCCTTAAGCCAGCGCTGGCGCGTGGTGAGTTCCGTTCTCTTGCTGCAACGACCTGGGCAGAATACAAGCAGTATTTTGAATCAGATGCGGCCCTGACCCGTCGCTTTCAGGTGGTAGCAGTCGGTGAGCCGAATGAAGAAGATGCGGTTCACATGCTGCGTGGTGTGAAGAAAAGCCTTGAGAAACACCACAACGTTAAAGTGATGCAAGAAGCAATTGATGCGGCGGTATCACTGTCTGTCCGCTACTTGCCGGAGCGTAAGCTGCCGGACAAGGCTATCAGCTTGCTGGATACTGCATGTTCACGTATTGGCCTGAGCCAGAGCGCAACACCACGCCAGCTGGAATCCATCGCCGAGCAGATCCGTTATGTCGAGAATGAAATCGAGACTCTGACTCATGAAGCGGCGCTGTGGTCGATTGAAGATGGTCGCACAGATGAAGCGAAGCAACGTCTGGAAGATCTCAAACAGCAGCATGATGAGCTGGAAACTCGCTGGGGACAGGAAAATGCGCTGGTAGCTGAAATCATTGAGTTACAGACGCAACTGGATAAGCAGTTCCTGGCTGGTGAAGACCTGAGCCTGAACGAAGAAAAAGCACAGCTGGCTGAAAAGATGGCACAGCTGCATGAGATGCAGGGTGAACAACCGTTGGTGTTGCCGCAGGTAACACAGCAGACAATCGCGGAAGTGATCTCACTGTGGACCGGAATTCCGGTGGGCAACATGCTTAAGCAGGAAGTTGAGCGCCTGATGCACCTTGAAAGCCATATTGGCGAGCGTGTTATTGGTCAGGTAACGCCGATTGCCGAGATCTCACAGGCGATCCGTATGTCTCGTGCCGGTCTGACCGATCCGCGTAAACCTGTCGGAGTATTCCTGATGTGTGGTCCGAGCGGTGTGGGTAAAACTGAAACGGCCCTGGCACTGACTGATCTTCTGTATGGCGGTGAGCGCAATATTACGACCATCAACATGACTGAGTTTAAAGAAGAGCACAAAGTTTCCATGCTACTGGGCTCTCCGGCCGGTTATGTCGGTTACGGTAAAGGTGGTGTGCTGACTGAGGCTGTACGCAAGAACCCGTACTCTGTTCTGCTGTTGGATGAAATGGAAAAAGCACACCCGGGCGTGCATGACATCTTCTACCAAATCTTCGATAAAGGCTCGATCTCTGATAGTGAAGGTCGCGAAATTGATTTCCGCAACACCATTATCATCATGACATCGAATGCGGCAGACAGCGCGGTGGTAAATGGTTGTGCAAATGGCCGCCCTTCAGTACCAGAGCTGACACAGGAGATTTTCCCTGAGTTGCAGCGTTTCTTTAAACCGGCATTCCTGGGCCGCGCGACTATCGTACCGTACTTCCCGCTTAACGATGAAGAGATGGCTCAGATTGCACGCTTGTCGCTTGGTCGGATCGAAAAACGTGTCCGTAGCCATTACGGTGCCAGCTTCTCGTATAGCGAAGAGTTAATCGAGCACCTGATTGGCCTGAATCACTCTCCGGAAACTGGTGCTCGTGCTATCGAGCAAATCATTAATCGAACCCTGATGCCAGAGCTGGCAACTCAATGCATTGTTCGTATGAGTGAGGATAAGCCTGTAACGAACATTACTGTCACTATTTGTGATGGCTCGATTCAAACCACCATTAATTAAGAAAACTGGCAGAAGCGTGGCTGTACATCTTTGTTAAGACGCTTCTGCGGGATTTCTACCTACGTGAGGATATTTTATGCATGAGAATTTAAGTAAAGCTTATGACTTTGGTAAAGGAATCAATGATTTTGCTGGTAGCGAGGGTAAGTTAAAAGATCGCGTAGACCTTGCCGGTAATGTTGTTGATTTAACAACAAATATTGTTGATTCAACGCCGCTATCTGAGGTTTTGAAAAAACCTATGGCTAAGCTTGATGAAAATGCCGCCAAGCTTGAGCGAACCAAAATTGTCCAGAATGTAAAAGATAAGTTTTCATCGAATATCAGCCGAGTTGTTGCTCAGAAAATGCACGCATCAACAATGGTTAAAGCCACTGCTTGTGATCGTGTTGGTTATATGATGAACGCCCATTCTGCTCAAGATTTTATGGATCAGACTTCGGCCACTTATTCAAAATTCCAGCAATCTCGTGGATATAAAACACGACGGAAACTACATGATCAGTTCCGCGTTGCTAAGAAGAACCCTCAAAAAATTGCAATGCTTCCTTTAGGCCTGATTCCAGATGGTGGCATTACCAAAAAAGTAGTTGGCGGTCTTGTTTATTTAGGTGGTAAAGGGACAGAAGCTCGCAAAGCTCGTAAGAAGAAAGAGTACTCATCAGGTAACAAAGCGGTACTTGAGCAGCAAATGGGTGCAAGGGAAGCTCAACGTAAGGTTGCAAAATGGCAAGCGAAAGACATCGCAGAGCTTGGTCCGAAACTTCAAAGGAATCTGTATAAGTTAAAGCAGTCCATTGCAATGCTCGAATCCCGGGAAGCCGATGTGAATGCTAAACGTGCCCACGCAGCATCAATTCCGTCAGCAGCGGCAGCAGCGGGTGCTCTGGGTCAATTGCAGGTTAGTAATGTTGATTTGGCAATGAGTTTTCACGAAAGCAAGCACTACATTGAAAAAATAACCCAGATGTGTGAAGTGATGGAAAAAACAGCTTTCGAAACTCGTGCTCATATGGCTTTTCTTGAGGAGCTTCTTGAGCAGACCGAGACTACGATTAGGGCTAATGCCGAGGCTCTTTATGATTAAGTAGCCTGCTCGAAAACCCTTTTCTCCCTCTTTTTAGTAATAAATAAAAAGGGGGAGATAGGTTTGTTGCTAGTTTTAGTAACAGTTTTCGGTTTGAGTTGTTAATAACGAAAGAACTGAAAAACGATTTGATGTGCAACTAAATATAAAAAACAAGAACGAACTTAAGCGCATATTAAAAAGCAGTAATTATATTGAATTTATGATTTGAGTACGATAGTGAAGAAAAATCCATTTACACCACAGCAACTTCAATGGTTACGAAGTTCACTTAAAATTGCAGTTGTTCACGGTGGCGAGAAAACAGAACCTGATAATTTTATCTATGAAAATTTAAGCCCGCGTTCAACCAAAACTTACGAGCCGGTTGCTCACGATATTGCCAATGCATTGCGTGAGTCCGGTTTTTGCCACGTTGATGTGCTGCCGGAAGATATCCAGTTGGCACATGCTCTGCGTGAAAAGCAGATTGATTTAGTAATTACTAACAGTGGTGGTTTGCAGGGTTTTGACTCCATGTGCCACCTGCCTTCTACGCTGGAAATGCTCGGTGTGCCTTATGTCGGTCACTCACCGATGACAGCGGGTATTCTGGATAACAAGCACCTGTTTAAACACGAAATTAAATCAGCCGGTTTGCCAACCGCACCTTTTGTCACTGTCGGCATTGATGAAGATTTTTCCAGTGAAAGTAAGCAACGCGCTATTGATGAGATCGAAGCCCGTTTTACGGAAGGTTTTATTGTTAAACCGGTATCCGGTCGTGCGTCGATTCATGTTTACCCGGTATTTGATCGCAGCGAGTTGGCATGTGTCGTTGAGCAGGTTCGTAAGGCTACCAACAACACAGTCATGATCGAACCCTTCCTTGGCGGTCGTGAGTTTGTCGTTGCTGTTGCCGGTGAGTATGTATTCAAGCAAGGCAAACTGGAGCAGCTGTCTAATCCGTTGGCATTTTCGATCACTGAGCGTGTATTGGAAGATGGTGAGGCAATTTTCACATCAATGGATGTTAAGCCGATCACTCAGGATCGCCTGATTGCTGTATCTGATGAGCCGCTGCGCAGTGAACTGGCTCAAATCGGCCAGAAGATCTTCCGTCAGTTGGGCCTGCAAACATTGGTTCGCGTCGATCTGCGAATGGATAAGGCCGGTAACCTCTACGTACTGGAGACCAATCCAAAGCCGGACCTTAAGCGTCCTGAAGGCAATAAGATCAGCTTGGTTTGTCATGACCTGAAACGTGAAGACATGAGCTACACCGACCTGATCCAGTCAATGGTTTTCAACCGTCTGTCTTTCCTGAAGGAAAAACGCCCGCAAACTGTGGCGCATTGCCTGGATGAGCGGTTCGATTCACTGGCGCAAGCCTAGGAGCCGTAGTTGGACACGATTAAGCAATACAGCCGACTTTTGCTGGGAGCACTGTTAGTGGTGCTCTCCCTGTCACTGATTTTTGTGGTGGGGTATGCCCAGGCACTGAAAAGTTACCAGCAGCAAAGCCGGGATGCGGTTTTGGCTCAGACGGAAGCCGCCCGTATCGGTATCGAGCAGATCCTGAGCTCCGGCGTGCCTCTGCATGATATCGCCGGGCTGGAAAAGGTGCTGTCACCGATTGTTCAGGCTGATCGTTCGGTTGTAGACATCCGGGTGATCTCCGGCCAGCAAGAACTTTACCGCTACACTACCGATGATTTTGACGGCAGTCTGATCACCATTCCACTCAGCAATAAGTTTGCTCAGGTCGGTGTGCTTGAAATCCTGCTCAGTGACAGTGAAGTGGAAAAGGCGATCAATGAGAGCTTTCGTCCAATGATCGGTCTGATTGCGATTTTGGTTGTGCTATTCGTGTTCATGGTGCTGCGCAGTGACGATCCGCGCATTTACTTCACCGCTTTTGGCATGGTGTTCCTGACAATGTCAGTTTGCGTGATGATGATGGTGGGGGCGCTGTATAAATCCGGCCTGGAAAATAAAGCTAACTCCATGGCCAATATTGTTACCCAGCGTCTGGCTCCGGTACTGACTTTAGGCATCAATCCTGACCATGTCAGTGGTATGGATGCCATGCTCGACAGCTTCCGCCAGTCGAACAAAGAAGTATCCGGTATTGTCGTAGAAAGTCAGTCTCGCCTGATTGCCCGCAGTCAGGGTGACCAGGCGATGGCAGCAGTTGAAAGTGTGGCGGAGTTCCCGGTTGCCGACAGCAAGGGGAACAAGGTAACCATTTCATTCAATCCGAAGGCTTTGGTTTCTAAGCTGTTACAAATCCTGAAAAACTTCGCCATCTTGTTTGCCGGTTGTGCGTTTATCTGTTTTGCCTTTATTCGTTTGCTCAGTCAGTCGAAAAAGAAGCGACGCTCAGATGTGGTACTGGCACAGATTAAACCTTTGCTACTGGTGACTGTGCTGATGGAGTCACTGATGGCGCCTGTGCTGCCACAGTATCTGACTCAGGTTGCGCTGGAAAATGGCGGTACTGAAGCCTGGTCGTCGTACTTTTTTACTGTCTACTTTGTTGGTTTTGCCGCGACCTTGCTGCCGGCTTCTCGCTTGGTGGAAATTTTCGATATCCGTCGGGTGCTGACAATTGGGATCATGCTTTCGAGTTTTGGTTGCCTGATGCTGGCTTATGACTCGCACTTAGTGACGGTGTTGGCGGCGCGTCTGATGTCCGGTGTTGGCCAGGCGGTGATCTTTATTTCCGTTCAGGGCTATATCCTGCGTTTTAGCGATCAGTCTAATAAAACCCAGGCTGCCGGTATTATCGTGTTTTGTTTCAATGCCGGGTTTATCTCCGGTGCCGCGATTGGTGCGCTGTTGGCTGATTCGCTGGGTGAAAGCGGTATCTTCCAGCTGTCTGCGCTGGTGGGGGGATTGATGTTCCTGTTCAGCATGGTGCTGCCTTCGATGAAGGCGAAAAGCGGCAATAAAGGCACTCTGGTTGATAACCTGAAATCCATGATGCGTGATTCGGCTGAGCTGATCCGCGTTCCATCCTTTATTCGTACTATGCTGCTGGTGGGGATTCCGACCAAGATGATGCTGACGGGTGTGGTGTCGTTTGCTGTGCCGATTTTGCTGAGCCAGAAAGGTGTTGCTAAAGAAAGCATCGGTCAGGTTCTGATGGCATACGCATTTGCTGTGTTGTTTATCAGTGGCAAAGTGTCACCGCTGATTGATAAGTTCGGTTCAAGTAAGTGGGCACTGTGTCTGGGGAATGTGATTGCTGCGTTGTCACTGGTGGTGCTTGGCGTCGCTTTTGCGTTGGAAGATGCCGGATATACCGTTTATGTCGCGACAGCCTCAATGCTTGTCATGGGGATATCCCATGGCTTTATCAATGCACCGGTAGTCACCCACGTAGTGAGTTCCACAACCGGAAACAGTGCCAACTCTGTTGCATCAACTTATCGCTTCCTTGAGCGCCTCGGCCATGTAATGGGATCAGTGGTGGTCGGTCAACTGATCGCGTCTTTCGGCAATCAGTCGGCGTTTTGGGGGCTGGCAGGCTTTTTTGCCTTCGCTGGCGTCACGATGTGGTTGTTTGACCGTCCGGCAAAGCAGGAGGTAATGGCATGATCAATCGTTACCTGATGTCGTTGATTATCTGTTGCCTGCTGGCCTCGGGTGCTGCAATGGCGAACTGGCCTCAATGGCTTGGTGAAGAAATAAATACACACCACCAAGCGGACTGGAAGATTGAACCGGCAGGTAATTCGGTCACATTCATTCCCCGAGGTGAGCAGCCGAAAGTCTGGGTGCTGATTTCCCGTAAAGCTCATTCTTATGACACAGCACTGTCAACCATGTTGACGGTTTTTCGCCGTGAGCTGAGCAGTGCGACGTTCCGTGTTTTTTTGCTTCCGGATAATCCGGCGACATTGAAGCGCTGGATTCAGGTTGCTGAAGAAAATGCCAACCTGATTTATACCGTCGGATCTAAAGCAACTGTCGCTATGCATAAGGTATATGCAGGCGGCAAGCTGCCAGTGGTGTCGGTCAATGCCAAAGATCCGGTATTGCTTGGCCTGACAAACAGCTATGAGACCAGCGGTGACAATTTTGCGTTTACGTCACTGAACCTGCCTGCTGATATCACTTTCAGTTTCCTGCGCCGCTTTAAGCCGGAGCTGACTCAAATCGGCATCCTGTACGCAAAAAGTAATACCAGTGCGTATTTGACGCAGTACTTGCCGCTGAAAGAAGAAGCGGAACAGCATGGTGTGCAGGTTTTCCCGATAGAAGTTGATGAGGGCGTGCGGGGCGGTTCATTGCAGGCTGTTATGAAGCATCAGGTGGCTGCTATGAAAGCAACTGATCCTGAGTTGGAAAACTCTTTGCTCTGGCTGACAGGCAGCTCAAGCCTGCTTGATCGTGTCGATGACATCTACACCTTTTCTGACAAGTTGCCAATGCTGACTGTAGTGCCGGATGCGGTAAACGGCAGTGAAAACAGTGCGCTGATGTCAGTTGGTGTCAGCTTTGAAAATAACGCCCACCAGGCGGCCTTGTACGGCATCCGAATTTTGCGGGATGGTGAAGAGCCAGCCTCTTTGCCAGTTGGCTTGCTATCACCGCCTGATATTTCCATCAGCTTTAAACAGGCTGAGCGGATTAATGTGCAGATCCCGTTTGTATTGATTGAAATGGCCAGCGACATCTACGCCCATAATGGCGGGATGATTCGTGCCGCCGGTATGAGTATGGAGACCTCCGACCTATGAAGCAGTGGCTTTCGATTGCTCTGATGCTGACATTGACCGGTGCCAGTGGCTCAGCTCTGGCTGATAACCGACCAGAGCGCCTGTTGTTGGCGACTCAGGAATGGTTTCCTTACCAGTATCAGGAAAACGGAGAGATGAAAGGCTCCGGTATCGAAAAGATCAAATGTGTACTGAAGGTGATGGAACAGCCTTATCAGCTGACGATGACCCGATGGGACCGGGCTCAGTTGCTGACAGAAGTCGGCACTCAGCACGGCTTTTTCCTCGCTTCTCATAACGTCAAGCGTGATGAATATGCTGTTTATTCTTTACCTGTATCCGAGCAGAACTGGAGCTGGTTTTCGCTTTCAGGTCTGACGGATATTAACAGCAAAATGTTCAAACGACAGATTGAAGTTGCGGCGTTATTCGGCTCCAACAAATGGTTCTGGCTGCACAAGAACGGCTATCGCGTCACTAAGAATCCGCGCTCACCAAAAGCCATGCTTGAGCTGATGCTCAATGGTGAGGTTGGGGCAATCCTGGGTAATGATGCGGTGATTGAAGAAACCATCAAAAAGATGGGCATCAGTTACCGTGCTATTTCTAAAACCCGGGTTCAGTCTCAGCCGTTGGGTGTGTATTTCTCGAAAGCTTTTGTTGAGAAATACCCGCAGTTCTTAGTTGAATTTAATCGCGCATCGAAACAATGTAAGGGTAACTAATATGCCTCTATCAATAAGAATTATCAGTTCTCCTGAAGGCGAGAGCATTTCGGAATGGAACAAATCGTTCCCGGAAGACGGAGGAGATATTGGTCGCGCTTTCGGCGCCACCATGCAGCTAAGTGATGCGCGACGTGAAGTTTCTGGTACTCACGCCATTATCCGTAAAACCTCGCGCGGCTATCAGGTCATGGATAACAGCACGAATGGCTTGTTTATCAATGGTTCCGCTTCCCCGCTGGGTAAAGGAAACCAGTCAACGCTTAACGATGGTGATGTGCTGGATATCGGTAAGTACCGCTTGCTGGTGTCGTGCTTTATTCCGGAGCAGGCGAAAGCACAAGATTTCTCAGCTGCCGTACAGGGTAACTCAGTATTCGGTGATGACCCGTTCAGTAACGAAACAGAAGCTTTTCCTGAACCTCAGGTTGTTCAGGCTGAAGAGCCTGCTTTTACTTTTGCAGCGGCCACTCATGAAGTAGTTGCCGATGACCCGTTTCTGGCTGAAGAAGTTGAAAAGCGGACTGAGCGTCGTGAGTTCGATTTGAGCTTCTCTGCCTTTGATGATGATCCTTTGGCAGACGCAGAGTTGCAGGTGAACCTGCCGACTCATATGTCCGAGTCTCAATCAAAGCCTGAACTTCAGTCTCAATCGAATATGGGAGCTCAAATGGGACTGACGGAGTTTCGTCACCATGAGCAGCGGATGCAGGAGCAGATGGATAAAGCGCTGGAAATGGCGCTGAACCGTTTGCTGGCAGATATCTCGCCTGAGGCGACAGAATCTATGTTTGATTACCTGACGACACCAGGTTTCTGGTCGCGCAAGCCAAAGTACTGGGATATGTACAAGCGCCATTTCAACCGTCAGGTAGAAAGTCGTGACTGGCACATTAAGTTCCATGCGTATTTTCATGATGCGCTTCGTCTTCAGCGCAACATGGACGGAGGTAGCTAATGATTAGGGTAATCACTTCGCTGTTGCTGGCAGCATTGCTGTCCGGTTGCAGCTTTTGGGGCGATGAGGTGCTGGCACCTAGGCTGGTACTGAATATTCAGGCTGCCTCAAATATCAATCCGAATGTCGAAGGGAAGCCTTCTCCGGTGGAAATCAGGGTTTATCAGCTGACGGATAGTCAGGCTTTTTCGCTGGCGGATTTCATTCAGATTTATAACGACGAGCAGGGCGTACTGAAAGCCGAGTTACTGGTTGCGCGCCAGCTTGCCAGCGTATTGCCGGGAGAAACCCGTCAGGAAAGCTTACCGTTGGCGGCCAATACCAAATTCATAGGTGTGATTGCCGGGTTTGCCGATTATCGCGAAGCGAAAAACAAAGTGATTTATAAGCCGCTGATTGTCGGATCGGCTGCCATCAATATCGAGCTGGATGGCATCAACCTGTCTGTTTCGGGTGAAGAGGAAGAATAATGGATAGTAACAAAGTCGTCTGGAGTGAAGGGATGTTCCTTTCTCCGCAGCATTTTCAGCAGCAGGAACGCTATGTTGAAAACTTTACCCGTGAATTCGCCGGTCAGATGGTGCCACAGTGTTTTGGTTTAACACAGCTGGAGCTGGACCGCTCAATGCTGAACATCGGTAAGGTGTCGGTACGCCGAGCAAGAGGTATTTTCCCTGACGGAACGCCGTTTGAAATCAAACAGGCCCTGGTGCTGGATATCCCTAAAAATACCAATCACAAGAAAGTGTACCTGGCTCTGCCTGTGTCCCGTTCAGGTGCGGTTGATGTCGGTGAGGACCAGCGTTTGCGCCATAAACCGCTTGAACACAATGTTTTTGATACCAGCCGAGAGCACAGTGATGCGGTTCAGTTAGAGCTGGCTGAACTGAATATTGAACTCAAACTGGAAGGCGAAGAGCTACAGGATTACACCCTAATTTCGGTGGCTGATGTCAGCGAACATAAATCAGAAGGGGCGGTAATACTGAACCAGGCTTTTGTTCCTCAGTGTCTGCATTTTGGTGTGTCGAATTACCTTAAAGACTGCGTTGCAGATGTGTTTGCTCAGGTGCAGTACCGCGCCCGGACAATTTCGACTCGTTTACAAGCCGAAAGCAACAGTAAGAGCTATCAGGCGCTGATGCGCGATTATCTCTGGTTGCAGGTGCTGGGTAAATGGATGCCGTTGCTGGAGCAGTGGAATGAAGATGCCACTTTGCTGACCAAACAGCTTTATCTCGAATGTACTTCAATGGCAGGACAGATGCAGGGGCTGGAAGGGAAGATGCCGAAGTCTTTCCCGACTTGGAATCAGAATGATCTGTACGGGATTTTCTCTTCTGTGTTCTCTGAGTTGTTGGTGCTATTGCGTGAAGTGCAGATCGACAATGTTTCTACTTTGAAATGGGATACCCAGCTATTTGCTACACGCCGCTTGTTGCGCACTCTGGTTCAGGATCGCAGCCTTTACAATGAAGGCCGTTTCGTTCTGGTTGCTACGTCCTCAATCGGTGCATCCCGTCTGGGCGAAGAGTTCCCTAAAGCGACTAAGCTGGCGGGTAACAGTGATATTGCCGGTCTGGTGCGTAATGCCCTGTCCGGTGTGCCGCTGCGCCACCTTCCTTATGCGCCTTCCGAGCTGAAGTCACGCCATGATGCCGCTTATTTTGAAGTTGATACTAAATCAGAGCTCTGGCAGTCGCTGGTGAAAAAAGACGAAGCGATTGCGCTGCATATCGACGAGCGTATCGAAGACATTCACGTTGAGTTTCATGTGATTAGGTAGGTGAGTCGTGTCCGGATTATTTAATGAAGAGCCAACCATTCAGGTTCGCCGTACCCAGGCAAGTGCGCAGCCGACACAAACAGCGAGCCGACCAAGTGAGGTGGATCTGTCGGGCACAGAGCGCCTGATTGAAAACCTGGCTGTTTATGGCAGTCCATTGCTCAATGCCGCTACTGAATTGTTGGGTATTCTGGTTACCGTGCCGCGTCAGGGCTCACCGCGCGATGTCGATCGTTTCCGGCAGAAGCTATTGGATGCGATTGCTGCTTTTCGCCAGCGTGGTCTGTATCTCGAATATCACCCGAGCATTATTGAGAAAAGCTGTTTTGTGCTGTGTGCCGCTTTTGATGAGGCAATTCTCTATACCTCATGGGGTGAGCGTACGCGTTGGGAAAATCACTCTTTGCTGAGTAAGGTTTTCTCGCAGCGAAACGGTGGTGAAGTCTTTTTCGCTTTGCTCGACAAAGCCGGCCAGCAACCTGCCAAGCTGGTGGATTTTATCGAGCTTCAGTACGTGTTACTGATGCTGGGATTCAAAGGTCGTTACCGTCACGGTGATGAAAGCCGGTTGCATGAGATTAAATCTGATGTTTACGCCCTGATCCGCCATTACCGGGCAGAAAGCCCGATGCCGGTTCCGCGCACACCGGAACTTATTGAAGGCAAGCAGCCGTGGCGCATGCTCAGTATGGGAAAAATGCTGGCGATAGCCACGTTGGTGATGGCTTCCGGTTATGGGGCTTCTGAGTACTGGTATATGAACCGCAGCCAGCCGATTTTGCAGCAGTTCAGCACTATCGACATGTCAGGCGTGAGCCTGAAAAAAGCCAGTCAGGATCTGATTTACCTCAGTACAGAGGCCGATATCGGTCATGCAGCTGTAAGCGAAAAACTGGAAGAGGAGAAGCCAAAAGCCGCTCCGGCTCAGCAATGGGAAGTGGTATTGGCGGTATTCTCGCGATCAAGTGACGCCGTGCGTCTTTCCTCTGAGTTGAAGCAGTCCGGTTATGACGCCTTTACCCGAGAAACTGACCATGGGATAGAGCTGTTTATTCGTGCTGGTGACAACCTGGCCGTGATTCGCAAGCTGAAGAACGAGCTGAACGTTCGCTACGGTCTCAACGCGACGATTCGAAGAGCGCAGAAGTAACATGATGAAAAAAGTATTGGCAATTTTAGCTGCTGTGTTGGTTGTAGGTGCAACCATTGGTCTTTGGTTATTGCTACCGGCAGAAGAACTGAACTGGCTGAAATACACAGCAACTACTATCAGCACCGTGACTGTTATCCTGGTGCTGTGGTGGTGGTTGAAAACACGTAAAAAACAGCAGCAGGATACGGAGCTGCACGATCAACAGGTACTGCTTAAGCAGGATACCCGCGTTATTCAGCAGTTGTTCGCTCAGGCGACCAGGAAAATTCGAGGTCATGGACGTAATAAGCTCGACAGCTTGTACAGTCTGCCGTGGTACTTGGTTCTGGGCGGCGAGAAAGACGCAAAAAGTGCAGTGTTACAGCAAAATGGGTTGGAGCCTGTTATTGAACATCATCTTGATGAGAGCGATACCGAGCAGTACCTGCGATTCTGGAGTAACGATCATGCCGTGGTTGTCGAAGTAGGTCACCGCATTTTTGATAGCGAAGGGGTAGATGAAGCGCTGTGGCAGGTGTTGTCTCAGCAACTGTTGAAGTACCGTCCTCGCCAGGGTCTCAACGGCATCATCACCATCATTGGCTGTGATCGTCTGTTAAAAGGTGACCGTAAAGAGCGCCAGAAGCTTAGCAGCATCTATCAGGAAGCAGCTCTGTCGATGAGTGGTGCGCTACAGCTGAACTTGCCGGTTTACAGCCTGTTTTCTAAAGCCGACAGTATTGCTGACTTTATCGAGTTTTTTGAAAGCTTTTCGGGATGTGACGTTGAGAATCCATTTGGTGTGACGTTCCCGTGTGATGCTTCCCGTCGTTTTGATAAGCATTACTTTGAAGGCCAGATAAAGGAGCTGTTGAAGTCTCTGGGTCAGCAGCAGTTCGAGCTGTTGAGAAATATCAGCAGTGAAAAATCCGGTTCAGTGATTGGTCTTCCTTATCAGCTACGCATCTTTTTTGAGCGTGCTAATGAGTTACTGACGGAAATTGGGCGTGAAAACCGTGTTCGGGAAGCAGTCTGGATCCGTGGTGCTTACCTGCTTTCTTCAGGACAAAAAGGGCCGGTGCATGATCTTTTGTCTCAGGTGGTTGCTGATCGCGCTGAGTTCAACACCCAAAGTACTCGTGAGCAACTTCCTTCTCGCCGCAGTTACTTTACATCTCGTCTGTTCAGCCATGTGATTTTACCGGAAAAGGGAATTACGGGTGTAAACGAATGGCGCCATGCCGGTTATCTGGCAGCCCGAACAGTGATCCTGTTGATGGTTGTCAGTGTTGTTTCAATGGCTGGTTTGCTCCTGAAGAACAACTGGAACAACGACGAGCTGTGGCGTGCCGATGCAATGGCTCAGCTACGCCTGTATGGCAGCGATATTCAAAGACTGGAGAAGAATTACTCTATGTCGGAGATGATTGCGGTGCTTAACGAGCTTCGTAGTGTTGCTGTTCAGGGCATTGAGCCTAAAGCCTGGTATCAGCAGGTTAGTGTTAAGCAGAGTGATACTGCCGAGCGCATCTACAGCACGTATGAGGAACAGTTGAACGTAATTTTGCTGCCGAAGCTGGAAGAGCTAATCAGTAGTGAGTTGTATGTTTACGTCAACCTGGGGAACCCGAGTAAGATCTTTGAAATCCTGCGTTACTACCAGATGCTGTTTGATCGTCAGCAACTGGATATCAACGAGATGCAGACTTATTTGTTAGATAACCTGAAAGATCAGGGGGATATCTCTTCAGATGATATCAATATTCTTTCGCTGCTTATCGATGATCTGTTCAACAGCAATTACGAGAAACACCTCGATCCGAATCAGGAACTGATTGCTGTCGCATCCAACAACCTTGAAGGTTTATCACCGGAGCGACTGATTTACGCGCGTATCAAGAGTCTGCCGGAGTATCGCACTCAAGTTGATGTTCGCCGTCAGCTGGGTGATAAGTTCGATACCATGTTTGAATTTTCAGACGACTTCCACGGCTACCTGATCCCGGAGATCTTTACTAAACAGGGATACAGCCAGGTTGATTTGACGGCAAAGTCAGAACTGTTACGACGTCAGCTAAAAGAGTTTAAGGCGATTCAGGGCGATATGTCCGGTGCTTCGGTTACTGAACTGACGGACTTAAGCAAGCAGATCCAGCGTCTTTATTTTGCTGACTACATTTACTACTGGAAAGATCTGGTTAACAACATCCACATCAAACAGTTCGGCTCACCAACAGAGTTTGCGTATGCACTGAAGAGTGCCCGAGAACCAGCAACCAGCCCTGTTCTGGATGTATTAGGTGCAGTTGTTGTTAATACAACGTTGGCAGTAGAAGAGCAGCCGGATACCAAAGGCAACAAACGACTGGCTCGACAGCTTGGTCTGAAGAAAGCATCAAAAACGTTGCGTAAAGCTGATCGGATTAACCGTGCAGTGGGTGACAAGTTACTGCGCCTGCAACCGTCTTTTGTAGTTAACGAAGCTTTCATCGCATTCTCCAATTATGTCAATGGAGTCGGTAAATCAGGTGAAGTTGTACCGCTGGATAACCTGATTCAGGAATTCGATGTGCTTAACACCTACTTTGATGTTGCTTTGTCGAGCTCTGAGCCGGGTAAAGCGATGCATGAGTATGCGCTGGCGCATGCGAAAGGTAGTCAGGATGCAATTGTTGAATTCCAGCGCCAGAGCGGCAAAGCGCCTGGACAGGTAGCGAAATGGACGAAAAGCATTGCTAAACAGGCTTGGGGACAAGTGGTTAACGGCAGTGTGGGTTACCTGAATAAACAGTGGGATGAGCGTGTATATGAGTTTTATGTAACAGCAATTGAAGGACGTTTCCCATTTGCGATGCAGGGCCGTGGTGAAGTTGACCTTAGTGACTTTACTCAGTTTTTCAAACCGAAAGGCCGCGTTGATCAGTTTGTTGATGAACTGCTTAAGCCATTCGTTTATTGGGATAACGGCGTACTTAAGCTGAACCATGTTGATGGCCTCACGCTGCCAATCAGCCCTGAATTGCGCTCTCAGCTACGTAAAGCTCGTAAGTTGAGTCGGGCATTTTTCGGGCCGACCGGGCAGGAACTAGCGCTTAAACTGGAGCTGAAAGCCAGCTCAATGAGTACGTCGGTAACAGAATTCCAGATCCGTGAAGCTGAGACTGTGTTCGGATACCGACATGGTCCTCGAGTCTGGAAAGATATCAGCTGGCCGACAACCAGTGTTGAAGGGTATTTGAGTACGAATTTCTACCAAGGCAAGAATCGGGTAGCGATGCGATCTTACTCAGGTCAGTGGGCATTATTCCGAATGCTGTTTGATGGTGAGTCCAGTGCAACTGCCGCGCGTCTTGTGCGCAAACTGAATTACAAGGTCAGCGGAAACAACATTGTTGTTGATTATACGCTGCGTGATTCGAATCAGACGCTGGATAAGTCGCTGTTTACCGCGTTTTCACTGCCTGGCGAGATTTAAACTTTAATGCCTGACATAAAAGAAATAGAGACAGGTCCGGTTGAAGCCAGTGTGCTTCAACCGTCTGATCCGGATTGGAAGTCAGAGCAACTGGGTAAGCGCTACGCCCGTTGGGATGACATGATCCGTGAGTGGCAGGCATTGCAGGAGTGTAGGGGCTTTCGTGTTCAAAAAACGTTGGAAATGGATGAAAAAAAGCAGCTCATCCATTTTGAGTTTGACGCGAAAGCACGCCCTTTGAGCTCATTTGGCAAGGATGAGCAGGCACTGTTTATTGAGTTGTTGCCGGAAATAATCAGGGCCATTAATCATTGTCACCAGAACGGATGGGTTCATGGCGACATTAAGCCATCCAACATTTTGTTTATTCCTCAAAACAGAACCGTCCGATTGGTTGACTTCGGTGCAAGTTATCGAGTTGGGACAAGTCGAAGTGATTTGCCGACCTGGCAGGTTACACCAATGTTTGCCTCTGCTAATCAAATTGATGGGTGTGGTGTTGTGGATATAAAGGATGACTGGTTTGCATTGGTGAAATTAATTGAAATTTTTATTCGATCTTGTGCGGATGAAAAGTGTAAAGAAAAAGCGATATCTGTTCGAAGTATCGTAGAACGTTGGCTTTGAACATTGATCTAACCCTATTTAAGAGGGAAAGGGGTAAGTATGAATGCACATGATATAAAGACCGGTATTGTCGGTGCTTATAAAGAAGTAAAAAGAGATGCAAAAGACTTGTTCTTTGGGAATACTCGGCACAATGCATTTGGGATTCAGGACTCTCTGCTATTAGAGGCAAGGGAGTCAACTCTTTATGTGCTTGCAAATACCAATATTGAGCGCTCATTAACATTTGATACCGGTTTGATGGGGAACTACCTTGGTAGCACAACGCCATTGGAAGACTTGAAATCAGGTTGTACCTGGGTATTGGATAAAACAATTGGCCCTTCGATAACTCAATCAGCAGCAGGACAAAAAATCGCGGGTGCTGTAAGTTTTGTCGGTGAATCTATTTCTGCCGTTATGGCAAAAATTAAAGCATTAGTTGCTAGCTTTTTTCAAAGCGCAATTCAGAAAATGAAAAAGCATTATGAATGCTTTAAAGCTGCTGAATACTTAACTGAAGCTGGAACATGGTTAGCAAGTGAGTTTGCTGACAATTTAACGAACTTGATTCCCGGACTAAGCTACGCGCAAAATGCAGCAGACTTATACGAAGGTGTAAAAACCGCGGTTTTAAAGTCCAAGGACTTTGTGTCACAAATGTATAAGGGAATTGGTGTAGAGCTACTGAATGGCCATCCTTCAATCATATCTAAAGCACTGGCTAGGCATTCTCTGACTGGGGCTGCTGGTGGTATTGCAAAAGCAGGTGTTGCTTCAGCCAAAATTGGAATTGAGTCAGCCGCAAATGTGGCAGCAGGTGTGGGAACACTTGTAAGTGTGATAACTGGCTTAATTCAACGAATCCTTACGTTTATTGATAAAGTTGTTCAGTCATATCAGCTTAACAAAATTCTTGAAGATGCAAGGAATAAATATACCTGGAGTAAAATGGGTATGTCACTGAACCTGACTACGAATGAGCATAAGCGCTTTTGTGAGTGGTTCCAGGGGGCAGTAATTACCACTCCAATCGTTGCTGCGCTTGTTATGGGAAGTGGTTATGTGAGTCATCCATATTACTTCCTGAAACTTATAGATAGCAAAGATATGGTGCTGACTCAGAAGAAATTTAATAAGGGTGTTCATTATATACAAGAATTACAGAAACAATCTGGTAGTTATATTCGTGAATACTCAGATGCTTATGATATAACCTTTACAAACAGAGATGGCGTATTGGAATCGCAATTTAAATCATTGCGAGAGGGTACCAGGAAGTATTAATAATATTTATTTTAATACTAAACCACCGCCAATGGCGGTGGTGATTTTTTATGACATATCGATGACTATAACGTCGATATTTGAATGTTGTAATTCCGTCGGTTCTTATAAAAACAAGTAAAGCTTGAGGAATGAATGACCGTAAGCACAAAAATTAATGAGATTGAAAGTATCGCCGCCAGCCTTTCTTCAGATAGTACGTTGAAAAAGGTATTAACGGAGCTTTCTGGTATGTATCGGCGAGGCGATTTTCGCCTTAGTTTTAGTCTAACTAATGGCACGGCTAACACCATGCCGCTTTATTCCGCAGATGACCGCAAATTGGTTGGTGCTCATGTCTCTTTTCGGGATGATCTTCCTAATCTTATTCACGAGATGACACATGCCAGAGTACTTGAGTGCTACCGTTCAGATCTTGTGAACTATTATTGCCCCGACAATAACCCGATCGCTTTAGAGTTTGGTAAAGGCTCTGTTCCTGGTGCGCCAATTGATACAGTCTCGCTTATAGATACCTCCCTGAATAACCGCAGAAGGGCAAGATATCGTACAAACTGCAAAACGACGCTCGAAGGAAACCTGAATTGGTTAGCGAGAGTTGCTGAATCTGTCGATTATTCTGAGACTAACCATAAGTTCATGTCAGCAGAGAACAAGAGGCTACTTAAAATGCCTATGCAGACAGAAGAGGATATGAAACGTCATTGTTCACTAAATGCGATGATGATGGCTTCTGGTTTTGTACAAAAGTCACGTAAGTTTATGAAAGCTAATCGTATTAATGCGGACAGACTTGGTCAGGAGCAAGGACGAAAGAAAAGCTGGATTAAGGAGCGAATTAATTACGGTATGAACGGGATGGGCGGACTGGGGGACGTGCATTTTGAATATGATACCGTGGTTAACCAAATGCTTTTACAAATGCACCTTTGGGGCTATGAGGAAAGCCACGAGTTGTTTGCTGCTATTGGTAAGTTGGCACAAGAAGCCCATGAGCGTAGAGAGAGTGCATTTAATTCAACACTCCCAAGTATAAAAGAGCCTCGGAGTGTTATAGCGTCTTTATAATGCTTATAAAATTACCGATGATTAAAAGCATCGGTAATTTTAGCTCAGACCAGATCGGTAATTCAGTCTAACTATTTAGATTTATATTATCTTGCCTGAACTAATACACACTTATGCAGTTATATAACTTTTACTTTTCCTTCCAATGCTGGCTCGTCAGACTGCTCGTGGAAGCAGTTGATGAACTGACCCTTTTCAGCGTACATGGTGAGGAAATCAATAAGGTCATGCATTGAAATGGCCCTGACACCCAAATCAATCACACAACCTGCGTGGTGTCGATTGAAATCAGAGCCGACACGAATAATTAACTTATCTGGACTGATGATTTGTTTCGCGCGTTGCAAAAATGCCCGAACTTTACTTTTCCGTTTTGTTTTATCTCTGAATACCGGGGTTTTTACAGGAGTTCCGGCAAAGCTTCTGTCAGAATCAGCTTTACTGACCGCTGAGCGAATATTGCCACCCAACGCGATAGCATCTTGCGCCATACCGCTAGCCAAGCTGAGTCCTGTTGCATCACTGCTTGTTGAGGCAGATTTGTTTTTTGCTACTGGTGAGAACTGACTGGCACCCTTTTCCAACATTGTATTCGCAGCCTTCCCTAACATCTCGGCATTATTACTGCCGATAGAGCCACTGAGTGCGCCTTCTAAAACAGGAACAACTGTGTTGGCAAAACCAGCAGTTGCTCCCGTCATGACTAAATGGCCCGCATTGTTGATAACAGCACTACCAAAAGGACAAGCTGTTGCGGCATTCAACTCTTTGCTGCTGCGGTTAATCCAAATTTTAATGCTCTGATAGCGATTGGTGACGTATAGGTATTTTTCTTGTCTGGTTTCAATATAATCGAGTTCTGCAATAATGGACTCAATTACACCGGACATGAAAATGTCTTTTACTGATACGTCATAGGTTGATTTGTGAAGGTTCCTGATTGGTAATGCACCACGAACAGCAATCCCCATTTTTTTATCCGCAGTACAACCATTCATTTCATAACAAACTGTTGCATCTTCAAGTTGCCAGGGAAGTTTCATTCTTACCTTCTCCCATTAATATTATTTAATTCATAATGAAAGAGTAACGGATTTTATAAGTTTTCGGCGAGGGGGGGATTAGGACAGGTATGGGAAGCATTTAGGTCATATTTAATGGTTGGATAAGGAGCAATATACTGTATATTGCTCCTTCACATTAAGTGGATTGATTTATAATTACTATTACTTATCTTTCCATAAGTCTTTGTTATGATGCATTCTACAAAAGAAGTAAACTGAGAGCATTAAATGTTACTGTCAGCTTGTTTATGCTTACTTTAAAATACTAGGATCAGGTTTTATTTGTCTGACCACCTAAAAGGTTAAGATAACACTCAAACTCTGCGGTTTTTCTTAACGCATTAACAAAGATCGTTGGCTGAAACTGATAAGCTTCCATTAATATAAAGTCAAAGTGATTTTCGTTGATTTCATCTAGAATTAACAGTGAGATGATGCAGGCTTTCACATTGTCATCTTCAATATTAAGTTGGTTTGACTATACTGATTCAATTAACTTGTTAATTCTCTGAATCTGTCGATTATGATGCTCTTCGATCAACTGCTTCACCTAGGATATACAGTATTTCAAGGAATATATCATTTTGTTTGATGGTATCAGAAATTAGTTTGCACTGTTTATGATACACATTCATTAGAGCTTTCTTATGGCAATCTTCAATACTGTTATAATTACTTACAACGATAGCAATGCTGGTTTTTGTTATATCTTTCTGTAAATCCAGATCAAGTTCTTTGGCTAATACTATAGTTTTTTGTATTAAGCCTTTTTGTTCCGCTTTCTTTAAAGAGTCTCTAACATTTTCTTCATTAAATTTAATTCCGATATTTCTTAATTCATCAACTTTATGTTGCCAATTCATCATAAAACCTACTCTTATCTTAAAATATTTATTAAATTAAAATGCTAATTATTGAAACAAGCTTCAATAGAGCAGCATTCAAAGTGCCGAGTGATTTTATGGTTTCCAGTGACAGATAAAAGTCAACTTAAGTAAAGAACAATAAAGTCTTTTGAAACAATGACTTTATTTAGATTAATTACTCTAATTGTTGGTTTGACACTTCTCGACAACTAGTAAGATGTAATCCTACTCCTGTTATGCATATGAAATTACCATCATCATATAAGATCTTGAAAAACTCTCTTTTAGGAAATAGATGTTGGATCAACTTACTTTGAACACTTCTATTATCAGGACGGGTGTTTTGTGGATGAGTTAGAAAGGTATTTTCATTTGTAAAAAGTACAGAGTAAGAAGTATGGCGTAAGGTATTATTGTTATCATTTGAAATGGAAGTTGATACGGTCATAAAACCAAGATCATCTCTATTTATAGTATCACTCTCTGTATTTAAGTAAGTTTTATCTTTTTGATATGAGATACTTTTTGCATGTATATTTACAATTCCTGGCTTTTTCAAAGTATCAGGAGTATTACTGACGTTGGTTAATGCTATATATGAAGACATTAAAAAAGAGCATGTCACATAAATGATAATTCCTGTTTTAACTGCACTTCTCAACGATTCTCTCCAGAATGTAATCAAATTGATACTCTGACGTGAATGATAAGTTGGTTATATCTTTTTCATTCAATTGACTGGTTGTGAAAATACAAGACACATAAAAGCTGTCTGGATTTTTTGAAATAAATAGATTGTGAATGTTTTTAGGAAGTTTATTGTTTAAGTACTGATAAAGGTCATTACTCGCTTCTGTGTGATCGAGTATAAACGTTATGTTGTTATTGTTGATCTTGACCTGTTTATATTCAGGTGGATTATTTACGTTGTAAATAATGTCGAAAGTATAAAAGATATTAAGAGTGGCTATGATAAATACGGTGCCGTAAATCCAATCTTTTAGCTTTGTTGAGGATGATAAACCTGCGCTTATTTTTTGTTTTTTATTAAGTTTGGCGGGTTCATCTTCTTGTGAAGGTTTTACTTGTGTAGTTTGGGCTTTACGTTTGAGGTCATCCTGAAAAGCGATATGTCCAGGAAGTAACATGTAACCTTCCTTAGGCTTTGTTTTGATTATCTTTTGTTCTTTTCCGCTATCACCGAGCACCAAACGAAGCTGAGAGATTGATTGTGTTAAGTTGGCTTCAGATACAACACGCTCCCCCCATACCTGACTTAATAAATTTTCCTTACTAACATAGTTTCCTTCGTGTTGCTTTAAGATTGTGAGGATGTCGCTTTCTGTTGATTTTATTCGTTTGATTTGCTGTGTGTGGACGTTAATTAATTGATTATATGACGTTGGATTAAATTTCCACATACTATATGGCTATGATCTCATATTCTGATATTTTTATTTATTATAAATCATTTCATATTACGATAGTAGTTGTAATTGATAGTTAACTTATCCCTTCTAAACTAAGCCTCCAGTATGCGTGTTATCGATTACATTCCAACGTTTTCAATGACTAAGGTTAATTTATAAATTATTACAAAATTTATTAGCAACTTACTTTCGTTTAGGAAATTCGAAATGACTCTTTAAAAGCTATTGCTAAATGATTGTTCAATAGGCTTATTTGAATAAAAAAATACCGCGTATAAAATTATAAGCGGTATTGATGATGTTATTTGATAATCAATCAGAGGTCGCGATTTAGCTCTTCAGCAACTGCCAGTACTTCTGGTAAATCTGAATCGCATCGCCAACTTCGTTGGTGAATTCACCTTTATTGATATCTTCTTCTTTAGGGAAGATAGTCTGATTGTCTTGCACTTCTTTAGGTAGGAAATCTTTCGCTTTTTTATTTGGAGCAGGGAAACCGAATTCTTCTACAAGTTTCGCCTGATTTTCAGGGCGATAGATAAAGTCGATGAACTTGTGTGCAAGATCTTTGTTCTCACTACCTGCTGGAATGATGAAGTTATCCATCCACAGGATAGAGCCCTCACTCGGGTAAACGAATTCCAGTTCGTTCATTTCTTGTTTGGCAAGGTAAGCATTACCGTTCCACTGCATACCGACGTTTGCTTCACCGGTAACATAAGGAACGTGAGGTGCATCTGAGTTATAAACAACAATATTCGGACGTAGCTTCAGCAGGTACTCGTAGGCCTGCTTAATTTCTGACTCATTGATGGTGTTGATGCTGTGACCCTGTGCTTTCAGTGCCATACCGAAAACATCGCGAACATCATCAAGAAGCATTACTTGAAGGGCAAAGTCTTTATTCCACAGATCTTTCCAGCTGGAGACCTGCTCTGACTTGATGATATCTGAGTTATAGGAAATACCGGTTACGCCCCATACATAAGGAAGGGAGTAATCGTTTTTTGGGTCAAATTCCTGTCCAAGCAGGCCCGGATAGACATCGGCAAGGTTAGGAATTTTGGTTTTATCGATTTTGGCCAGCATACCTTCGCGGGACATTTTTTCGATAAAGTATGTTGAGGCAAAAACAACGTCGTAGCCTTTGTTATCAAGCAGTTTTAGCTTGGTATACATGCTTTCGTTGTTTTCAAATGTAGAGTAATTAACGGTGACGTCATATTGCTTCTCGAAAGCTTTCAGAACGTCAGTAGGCATGTACTCAGCCCAGTTGTAAACGTTAAGCACATCATTTGCTGCCGAAACATTAAATGCTGATAGTGCGAATGTTAGTGTGGTCACCCCTTTAAGAACTTTGTTCATCAGTTTGTCGTCCTATCGACTGGTAGAGTCAGAAATTGAAGGCGAATCATATGTAAGGCTTCAACTCTGTCAAAGAACAAAAGTTATTAATTTGACATCCGTCACGTTAATAAAATGCTTGTTTATTATATGAACCCGTGACAACATGCGCGCGTTTTTTTTCCGTGTATTTTTGTGAGCAATTGGAATGTCCAAAGACAGTCAATATATCGATAGTTATTATCAGGCGACCATCAATCCGTTGCCTTTGCAACCTCAACTGGATCAAGACGTAGAAGCTGATGTGTGTATTATCGGCGGTGGGATGACTGGTTTAAGTGCAGCCATTGAGCTACGCCAGAAAGGCTATTCAGTGGTGGTGCTGGAATCGAACCGTCTTGCCTGGGCGGGTTCCGGCCGAAATGGTGGTCAGTGCCTTGTTGGTTACTGCCTCGGTCTGCGTGAAGTTGATGAAACTTATGGTCCGCAGTGGGGTAAACAGCTTTGGGACCTGTCTTGTGAAGCTGTCGATATTGCTCGTGACCGTATTGAGAAATTTAATATTGATTGTGGCTTCCAGGAAGGTTACATCGAACTTGCTCTGAAAAAGAGTCAGGAAAAAGAACTGAAATCCTGGCTTGAGCTGAAGCAGACCCGTTATGAATATCCAAGCGCAAGTTGGTGGGATAAAGATAAGATCAACGAGGTAGCGCATACAGAACGTTACCTGGGTGGTTTGTACGATTCTAACAGTGCTCACATGCACCCTCTGAACTATACGCTGGGTCTGGCAAAGGCTGCGATGGAGCTGGGCGCTTCTCTGTATGAAAACAGTGCAGCGGTGAAGATTCAAAAAGGCCAGCCTCATGTAATTCGTACTGCTAAGGGTAGCGTAAAAGCTAAGCAGGTACTTCTGGCTTGTAATGCTTACCTGGATGGACTGGATCGCAAAGCTCAAAGTGTTGTGCTGCCGGTTGCATCTTATATTGCCGTTACCGAGCAACTGGGTGACCGTCAGCCAATCAGCAATATGATGGCGATGTCGGATCTGAATAACTGTCTGGATTACTATCGTCCGACACCGGATGGCCGCATCCTGTTTGGTGGTGTTAACCATCCTTTCAACGGTGAATACAGCGATTCTATGGAGCGTCTGCGCCAGCGCATGATTAAGGTGTTCCCTCAGCTGTCAGATGTGAAGATGGAATACCACTGGGGTGGTTTGTTTGCTGTAACCCGCTCTTACATGCCGCAGATCGATCATTTGGGTAATGATATCTACACCGCGCACGGTTATACCGGCCACGGTGTTGGCCTGACGAATATTGCCGGTAAAGTTGTAGCTGAGGCGATGTCCGGTAATGCAGAACGCTTTGATGTGTTCGCTAAAATTAAGCACGGCTGGATCCCTACGCCGCAAATTCTGCGTACACCGGCACTGGCTATGGCAATCTGGAAAGCCAAGCTGGAAGATGCACTGGGAAGCTGATATTTTCCTTTGTTATATAAGGGCGGCCATCAGGTCGCCTTTTTCTTATATCAATCCTCATTTTTTATTCCCCCAAACAGCCTCAAAAAAAGCTCAAAAAACTTGTGATGTGTTTGGTGGCTGACTCTTTGATTATTCAGTTTTATTTCCTGATTTTATCCTTATTTACTGTGCTTGATTAAATACCCTGACCATCTGACTTAACAGGAGATGTTAGATGGAATTGAAAGTATTGATGGCAGAGTTTTGCCAGGACTATGGTATCGATCTGATCGAGCCGAATGAGGAAGGTATTGTCACTCTGGCAATCAATCAGGATACAGTTCGTCTGCACCTGCAGGAACACAACGGAAACCTGGTTATCTTTTCTCAAATCGCGACATTATCGGAAGAAACAACGGCAGAGCAGCTTAAGCAGATTTTGTCAGCTAACTATTTCTGGCTGGGTACGAAGGGCTTTACTATTTCACTGGCTCCGGAAACCGATATGTTGATCGCAAGCCGTCAGGATGCCCTGGTTGCAGTTCAGTATGAAGGCTTCGCGGCCATCATCGAAGCTGCGGTTGAAGTGGTTGAACACTGGCGAAAAGTGATTGCCGATGGTTTCAAATCGGTGGAAAGCCAACAGGCTCAACCGACATTTACGGCCACGATGGTGTAGGAGACGGTTATGAATCCTTCATCAGTAGGCAATGCGTCGGCACAGGTCCCGCTACAGGACTTTATGAAGTATGCCAAAGACTCCGAAACGCGCTTGCTAGCGAAAGACGGTACGGTCGTAAAGGCAGATTCGAAAATTGATGATATTCACAGTCTGGTTTCCAGCAGCAAGGCTGATCAGCTAAAACAAGAAAACAAAATCACCGGACAGGCGTTCAAAGATGCGTTGGTTCGTGAGCACTCAACAGATGGTCGCGATGCTTTCAGTCCGCTGGAATATAATTTGCGCAAAGGTGAGCCGATCACCCGTCGCAATGTTCAGGAAGTTAAGCAGGTGCTTCAGCAACTGAAAATTTCGCCTGACTCTTATAAATGTCTGCAGGATTGCTTCAAAACAGCCGGTAAAGATCCACGGATGATTGCCTTGCTTGAAGACTACAAGCCGGGCTGCTTTGACGGCAAAGTGAAGAAGCTGGGTAAAGAGCATGTTGTTAAACCAGCAACAGATGTGCTGAACGATACCCGAGAGGGGAAAGTCGGTAAAACCGCATTGAAAGCGGTGAAGTACGTACCTGTTATCGGCAATTTCGTCAGTATCGCTGACAAGTGTGTGACCGCCAATAATGAATGTGACAAAGAGCTGTTTGCCGGTCGCATTGGTGAACTGGCTGAAAACGATGAAACCCGCAACTCATTTGCTCATAACCTGACAGATGTGCTTTATGAAGGTCATGAAAAACAGGCGCGTAAAGCCATGTTCTCGACTGCGGTGGATTTCATTTTCATGCCGCTTGGTGCCATTAACATGGGCCCGGCAGGTAAAGTGGGGATCAAGCCGATCGTCAACAGCGCGGTTGATGCCACGGTGACCAATACTGTTGGCAATATGGCGGCCAAGCAGGCTTATTCGTTAGGCCTTAAAGGCGCCAAAACGGCTGTGAATTATGTGGCTCCTGAGGCGGCAAATAAGGATGACAGCTACAAGCGCATCGAAATTGGTATCCTGCCTCATATGGAAGCCACTCATAACGATAAAGAAAAATCGTTTGATTTCACGGATGTCAACGTCGTCAGAGCGTTACTTCGCTATCTCGGCCCTGCTGAAGATAAGGTGATGACCGAAGGTGAAGCCGGTTTCCAGCCGAAAGATCAGGACAAAGAACTGGAGCTTAACCGTATGGTTCTGAAGACCATGCTGGGTTCCTCAACATCTGAAGATTTAGTTTTTGGTGAAAAAACAGGCAAAGCTTCGGATAAAGCACTATTGTCATTAATGAACGACATGGATGGTGTGCTAGGTAAAGTGATCCACGGTGTAAATACCGGGGAATCACCAAAATTCCCTGGTCGGGGCGAAGAGCTGAACCAACAATTCGAAGCTGTGAAGGCTGATGGTGTACCGAGTTACCTTCGCATGCTTTACCTCTCTGAGGGATGGATGCGCCCGTAGTTTTGAGACAATACGGAAGCTGTTCGTGACAAAACATTTCGGATTGTCAGGGACATCGGTTCCTCTGGCACAAAGCGACCTTCAGTGAGCTACTGTCGGTCGCTTTTTTTACTTCTGAATAACCTCATTCCTCTGTTTGAGTTTTCTCAAGCCATCAAAATTGCCTCAAAGTTAAAAACCTTAATATATCAATTGCTTGGTAAATAATTTTGAACTGTTGGCAAAACATGATTCCAACTTATTTGAGCCTTTTTTGAGGATTTGCCTGCTGCGTAATGTTGCAATGGTTACCCGATAAATCAGGTGTGGAATCAATAGTGATGACGTTGGCAGCACAGCTTAAAAACTTCTCTGCAAAGTATCAGGTTGCGACTCAGTCCCTTGATGATGTCGAGGTATTGCTGGTCGACAACGTATTGGTACAAGTTTTTTCAGATGAGGCAAAAGTAGTGGTTCCTGTCGTTACGTTATCGCCACTGCAAAAGCATCCGGAGCAGCTAAATCAGATAATGCTTGGCATCCTGCAAAAAATGGCACTGGTTGCACATCAGACTCAGGTTGAATTAGTTGCCGAAAATAATCAGCTTGTGCTGTTACGCCGCCTGTTCTCAGATGCAGGTGGTGAGTGGGATCTTGAATTGGCTATTGAACAAGTTGTCTGGGCTGCTGAGGTTATGCGGGCACAACTGCAATTATCAGCGGGTTCCTCGGAAATTCGGCCGCTGTTAGCTGAATCAGTATTGCGCAGTCATATGGTGTTTGTTTGATGTTACAGAGCTTGTTTGATGTATTGCCCTATGTGCTGCGCCGCTTATGTACGGTTTTGCTGATTTTGTTGGCCACTTGCGTGTTTTATTTGGCATCAGCCAGTTCTGTGCGTGCTCAGCCACTCCCGAGAGGCGGATATCAGCATCTTGGTCAGAACGAGCCACTGGCTGATGTCCTGAAAGGCTTTGCTGCAAATTATGGCCTGTCAGCCGTGATCAGTGAGTGTATTACGGACAAGTTTAATGGTCAGGTTTCCGCAAAAACGGCGAACCATTTTTTGAGTCAGCTTCAGGCCGCTTACGGATTTATCTGGTTTCGCTATGGCAATACAGTCTATTTCAACTGCGGGAGCGAAATGCAGACTCAGGTGCTGAGCCTTAAGCGCTTGTCGCCGATGGTGCTGAAAAAAGGGATGGATCAAATCGGCCTCGATCTGAACCGTTTTGGCTGGCGTGCTTTGCAGGATAAAGGCTTACTGCTGGTGTCCGGCCCTCCCCGTTTTGTTGATATTGCACAGCAGGTTGCTATCGGTCTGGATGAGCAGGCGAAGGTGAAACAAGCAGAAGAGATGAAAACGTTTGTGGTTCCGCTCTATTTCGCCTGGGCTGATGATCGCCAAGTGGGGGACGGAAAGGCGGTGCCTGGCGTGGCGACCACACTGAGAAAACTGATGGGCTATGACGCACAGGATGCAGTGGGGCGGATTGAAGCTGACGCCAGCCGTAATGCGGTGTTGCTGCGGGATACTCAAGCCAATATCGATAGGTATATCAGGATGATCCGGGCCATGGATCGGGCGCTGAAGCAGGTGGAAATCGGCGTCACCATCATCGATATCAAAGAAGATGCGTTGGAGGAGTTTGGTATCGATTGGGGCATTAACGGCTCTTTCGGGAACGTTAATGTTCAGGATGGGGTGATCAGCGGCGTGCTGGGTGACGGACTGAATATTTCCACCATTCTTGGTTCCAATATCTCCTCGCTTTTGTTTCGGATTAAAGCACTTGAAAGCGAGAATAGGGCGCAATTGCTTTCCCGTCCGTCGTTGCTGACTCAGGAGAATACCGAAGCTGTGCTGGATAACAGTGAAACCTTTTATGCCCGTGTGACGGCGAAAGAAGACGCACAGCTGGTGCCGCTTACTGCCGGAACACGATTGACTGTGACACCAAGGGTGATTCCGGATCGCAGCGGCGAAGTGGTGAAGCTTGATATTCAGATCACCGACGGAAAAACCACCGAAGAGCGGGTAGATGATCTGCCGACAGTTAAATCCAGCTTTATCAAAACCGAAGCCATGGTGCGAAAAGGCGAAAGCTTGTTGATTGGCGGCTATTTTGTTGATTCACAAACCAAGGGAACAGACAAGGTTCCGATTCTGGGGGATATGCCTGTAATCGGTGCGCTGTTCAGTAAAGAGAAGAATATGACCAGCCGTATGGTGCGATTGTTCCTGATCCGCCCGAAAGTCCTGGCTCCTGGCTTAAACAATATGGCTGAGGCCAGACAGCAATATCCTGAACTTGCTCTGGTTCCCGAGACCGAGCTTGCTGACATGCACCTTCAAAGCAGAAGAGCGATGACTTATATCGCCGAAATTGATGCATTGCAGCGCGCATTCACTCTGTCTGGCCAGCGTAAATTGGCAGGTAACTGACATGACGATATGGAAACTGAAAATACTCTCCGGCAGTCATTCCGGTGCTGAGATGACAACTGAACAGACCGGTATTTTACTGGGGGCTGACCGCAGTCAGGCTGACTGTGTGCTGTCTGATTGCGGTTTTGCGCCAGTGGTGTGCCAGTTGACACTGACAGATGAAAACCAGGTGATGAGACTGCTGGTAGATCAACCCTGGTATCTGGATGGCAAACGACAGAAAGCGAGTCTGGCACGAATTAAGCCTTATCAGGTGATTCAGGTTTGCGGTGTGGCATTTGCGATTGGCCCGGCGGAAGAGCTTTGGCCGGTTTTGAGTGTGCCGACAATCCGACAGCGGCGTGTTCCGTGGTTGGGGCTGGCACTGTCCGGCGTATTGGTAATGGGCAGCTTGTCGGCATCCTTGGTGATGTCTTCTAAGTATTCCCGCACTAAGCGTCCGACGGCGGAACAGCTGTTGGTAGGACTTGAGTATGACACGGTAGAACTCAAGCCGTTGAATGATCGCTGGGTCTTATCCGGCTATGTCAAAGATAAACCGAGTTTACAGGAACTGCAGGAATCGCTGACAGAATCCGGACAGCCGATTGAGTGGCGGGTTTACCGGACAGACAGCGTACTTGGTGCTGTCATGACCTGGCTTGATGAGCACGGCTTGGCCCGACTGGATGTCGAGGTTGATACCCATGGAGTAGGGCATATCCGCGGGGTATTGAAAGACAGTTTTGACAACAAGTTATTAAGTGAGTCTTTGCTTGCTGATGTTCCCGGCCTGCGCCGGATTGAGTGGCAGACGGTTCGAATTTCAGAACTGATCAGCTGGCTGCAACAGGGGCTTTCAAAGCATCGCCTTAATCGGCTTATGGTTGCTGAAACTGACGGCCACATATACCTGACCGGTAAGCTGGATGATGAGGGGAAGACACGTCTTTCAGTCATGTTAAAGCAAGCTTCTGATCTGTTTGGCAAGCAGTTACCTGTTACTTATCAGGCGTTTTTATTGCCGGACAGTAAACTGCCGTCGATACGGGCAGTCAGTTTAAGCCGGACGCCTTATGTGGTGATGTCGGACGGTCAGAAATACCTGACCAATGCCGTTATCGGTGACGGTTATGTCATTCGGGAAATTACAGCAGAAGGGATCGCCATTGCCCGTCAGGGCAAGCAGTGGTGGTTACCGACAGGAGGTTAAATGTTGTCAGATATTTCTGCTGTTATGCAGCACTTTTCCCGGTTTGAACAAGCATTGGTTTACGCCGAAAGCCAGTTATCCCGTCCTTTGCCTCCTGCAAAATTTGCACAGATGACTCGCTGGCATCAGGCGTTGTCTCTTGCTGTTGACACTTTATTGAAGCAAGGGGCGTCTGAACAAGTCCAAGGCAACAAACAAGTTATCGCCGGGCAAGATTTATTAGTACCAAGCGATTCAAGACAAAAAAGCGCAAGACAAGGAATGAGTGATAATGAATTTCGACACCATCAATCAGGGGCTTGGCAAAGTTATGGAAGCCAAGGATGCGGAGCTGACCCGCTTTTCGACCGAAATGGACCCGCGCCGGCCAGAGGATTTATTGCAGTTCCAGAAACTGGTGAGCGAGTGGTCTATGGTGATGGGGCTGCAAAGTGCCACGATCAAATCCGTCAGGGATGCGTTACAGGGCATTATTCAGAAGATGTAGTGCGCGGACTGGCGGATTTGGCTTTGTATCTCGGCGGTCAGGCAAGGTTTGCCGATGCGGAATGCCTGCTTGCTCCGATCTTTGAGAACGAGGACGACGACTGTGAACTTGTGCCGAATGACCCGAAGCAAAAAAGCTACCAGCGTAACGTTGCCACGATCATTCGTGCACTGTGTCTGTGCCAGGTAAATGAACACCGGCAGGCGGTGACTTTACTGGCTCAACAAGATTGTAACGAGGGGCAGGTGTTTATAGCGCTTGCTCAGCTATTGAATGGTGAGAACTTTGCGGCAGGGACGACATTACTCAATTCCGGCCAGGTGATACCGGAAAGCCTTATACCGCTTGGCGAACAACTTTCCAGGGAGATAAACCATGGTTGATGCTATAGGACCGATCCAGTCGTCATTTGTTCTGCCGCAGCAGAGTGTTTCCAGCGTCAACCTGGAGCAGTTGTTTACACATCAGCTGGAACAAAGTACTCAGCCGATGGGAGAGGCGATGGTTGAAGGGATCCAAAATATCAGAACGGATCTGGATGCTCAGGCGGAGCAGATTCAGGCCCGTCTTAATGATAATCCGGAAATGTCACTTCAGGATCTGATCCAGGTGCAAATGGATCTTTCCCGCCTGGTACTGGTGGAAGAAACCCTTGCCCGCTCGGTGAGTAAGTCGAGTCAGAATGTTGATACCTTGCTTAAGAGCCAATGATGATGTTTGTTTTTTCTCGTTTATTTCGCCCGTTTTATTTTGAGAACTTGTCCGGATTTGAATTCTGTCGCTTCCTGCATTCTCTGAACAAGCTTTTCAAGATTAAGACCGGCCAGGTATTGCTGCTATCTGTATTCTTGTGCCTGACTGGCTGTAAGGAAAACCTCTATTCCAACTTATCTGAATCTGATGCGAATCAGATGCTGGCATTGTTGCTTAATAACGGGGTGGATGCTGAAAAAATGGGGGCAAGCACCGGCACTATCAGCCTCAGGGTAGAGAAGTCACAGTTTGCTTATGCGGTTGAGCTGTTAAAACAAAAAGGTTTTCCCCGTCAGCAGTTTGCCACTGTGGAAGACCTGTTTCCTCAGGATGGTCTGGTGGCTACACCGACTCAGGAAAAAGCCCGTTTCGTCTACGCCCTTTCTCAGGCACTAGCTGAAACACTCAACCAGATTGATGGTGTGATCAGCGCGAGGGTACATTTGGTGATGCCCGAAACTGAAAGGGGACAGAAAACACAGCCATCCTCGGCAGCGGTCTTTATTAAGCATGCTCAGAATACCGATGTGAATCAGTTGATCCCGCAGATCAAAAGTCTGGTTCAGAGCAGTATCGAAGGCCTCAAGTATGACGATGTTCAGGTGGTGATGGTCGCCGCTTCTGCACCATCTCAGGTGCTGGCTCCCTTGAATATTGAGGCTGCAGCATCACCGCCGTGGATGTTGTACGGCATTATTGCCGTGCTGTGTTTGTTAGCGCTTTCGCTTACCGGTGGGCTTTGGTGGCAGAAGAGGCGGCAGGATAAGCAGGAACTGGAGGCGTTAGAGCGTGTTACTCAAACCCAGTGACAGCAAGCAGACACTTTCGCTGAAACACGTACTGCATTTCAGTCAGGTTATTCCCCCCAGGCAGGTCTCCAGGCTATTGGATGACGCCGGGCTTGGTGAATTAAATTGGCAAAACTACTCAGCAAGGCAGCAATCATGGCTGAATCAGGGACTGTTGGAGTCCTGTCGGTTAATGGAAGACCTGCCTCAACTTGATGCTCGTCTGCCTGAGAGTTCGCCTGACGCTCATCAAGCTCCTGGAGATGACCTGCCATATTTTTGGAGCTTATTGCCCTGGGTTGTACTGGAAGATGTGTTGACCCTGTGGTGCGCCTGGTATCACCTCGGCGCTATTTCCCTCATTATCAACCGCGCTGATCTTGATGCGTTTCAGAACTTGCTGGGGGATGATTATGAATGGCTGATGGCGCATGGAAGACTTCATCCTGCGAACCCCAACCCAGTTATTCATGCGTCTTCAAGGTCATTTCGCTCGCTGTTCCAGAAAAAGCTCGGGGAAAAGCTCGGCAGAAAACATCGAACCAGCGAAATGACTGATAACTCCCACTCCCCGATTCTCAATGCCGCACACTGGCCGCAACAAAAAGCCCGTACGATTTCTTCTCTTCTTCATTCTGTTACCCACTCCTGGCCTCACTTTTGGAAGGAAATGATGTTTTTGAAGTGTGCTGTTAAAGCTGATACCGCAAGTTCAGGCAAGGGGCGACAAATAGCGTTTTCAGCGGCAGTGCCGAATGGGTCAGAGATGCAACTTGTTCAGGGCGTGACAGTATCACCGAGTTTAATGTTTTGTCTTGAAAGGAAATATCCCGAATGGTTCGAGTGGTTGAAGCAGAGTCTGCAATAAGTGCAGGAATGCATGGACAGAAGATTGTTACGGCGAATGAGCTGGGATGCCGCAGGCAGGCAAAGGAAATAGTAGAGCAGGCGAATATCTCGGCGCAGGCCATTGAAGCTAAGGCCAGGGATCAGGCCGATGCCTTATTGAAAAAGGCCTGTAGCGAAGCAGAGGCCCAAAAGGCGCTGAATCTTCTTGAGCTGGAGCAGCAACACAGGCAGCGCTGGCAGGAAACGATGAACAGCCTTGAGTCATCATTGTCCGGCATTGTCAGCGATGGAATGCAGGCACTACTTGAACAGACGCCGGACGAGCAAAAAGTTCAGGCTTTGGTTTCTCATGCTCTGCGTAATGTACGTGAAAGGCAGAATCTGATCGTTCGGGTTCCGGAGTCCTGTCTGCCGTTAATCAGCAGTGCGTTTCCGGATCTTCAGTGTGAAGTGAGCAGCAATCAGCTTCTGGCCTGTGAGGTCGAGCTGGGCGACACCCTGATTGTGGCTTCAATGACACACCTGGAACAACAGCTTGAAGCGCGTTTACTGACTGACTCTTCCGGTCAGTAAACGTCAGCGAAAAAGAAAAACACAATAACGACAATAGAAGAGGGAAATATGAACAAAGAAGCATGGCAACAAGCGCTTTCCGATGTCACAGGTGTGATGCTGGAATTTGACGAAAATGATGCGGCGTCACTGCAACTGCCGGTTTATTCGCTGGTCGCTAATTTCTATTACCGACGTTCCGAAGTGGTGTTATACAGCGAAGTTGGCTGGATTGGCGAAACGCCGCCAATGGAACTGTTAAAGGCGAACTGCATGTGGCAGCAGACTAATGGTGCAACCCTCTCTGTTTTTGAGGAAAACCGGGTTTTGCTCGCCGTAACGCTACACGAGGCAATGGCACCGCACTGGCAGGCAATGTACGACAGATTTGTTCAGGCTGCTGCTTATTGGGCTGAGCAGCTTTCAGGCAGCGAAAGCGATGATGGAATATCGACCGACAACGAGTTAACCATTGCTCAGCTCGCCGGCGCATTTTTCGTATGATAAGGAGATCACCATGGTTAATGGAATTAATACCGGCTTCACCCAGGCTCTGAACCGAACTCAGCTATCAGATAATCATTCGTCTTCCGTTCAAAGCGCTGGATTATTACCTCCGGCAAACGCGACTGAGTTGCCCTCAATTGAAATACCTTCCACCAACGATACCGCTTCACGAGTATTATCAGGTTCGCACTTAGAACACTTCAACCATCTGCCTCAGATGACCCGAGATTTGCTGATGGCAACACCATTCATTCAGCAGCAGAAAGAGCCGCTGGATGATAAAGCGTTTAAGCAGATTATGGCAGCCGCCGGGCAGCTTGAAACGTATGATGGACCCAAAGAGCGGCTGCAACTGACAGCAGATACCTTGTTAGGGAAAACTTACTCTGTCGGTGATTTAAATTTAATGAGCAAAGCCTTGGCTCATCTTGAACAGCAACCATTTTCCGCGGATGTAAAAGAGAAAATGGGAGATGCGTTATATGCGCTGCGCAAGCTTGATGTTAACTCAGACGCAAAAACTTACAGTAGTGCTTATGAACGTTTGAGTGAACTGGCTGATGCAATGCCCAAGGATCAGGCTCAGACGGTGTCAGTTCGCCTTATCGCTGAACAGGTTCGTAGCGGAGGGATGGAGAAACTCCGCGATGAGTTTAAACAAAGCCTCCGGGAGCAAATGCAACCGCTGACGAAAGGCGGGTCAGAAAGAGCGGCTTCATTCTCATTTAATATCGGTGGTGCGCTGGGGTTGCTGGGTATTAAGGCTGGCTCGGCGACCGTTGGGCTTAAGTATGATGTTAAGGTCACTGGCAATGACGACACCCGGATTCGAGCCAGCCATAAAGGTACGCTGGAGCTTGGTTTTTCCGCTGGTCCCGAAGCAGACGATAAATCGAAACTGAGTGTGGCTTTGAAAGGCAGTCTGGGGGTAGGTAAAACACAAGCTTTCTCTAATCTTGATGGTTTTATTGATTACCATGCCAACGATATGTTGGTTTCCTTTGCCGGTGACGGGGTGAATAAACTGGCGAATATAAAAGGGATCAGGCAAGTCCGTCAGGCTGATGCTCAGATGCGTGAAGTGATTAGCCACCGTCCTGAACTGGCTAAACAGCTTATACATCAGGGGCTGCTGTCTCCGGGAGAGAAAATTCAAGTCATACCTAAGCATGCACCGACGCCAATAGAGGTTAAGAGTGTTAGCCTCGATGGCAATGTATCGATTGAAGCGACGCTGGCAGAGTTTGCTGGTATCACCACCGGAGCACAAAGTTCGATAACCAATACGACTTTCACTAAGCATGCTAATTTGCTGGATGTGCTGATGACAGAACCGGGCAGAATTGAAAGTCGTCCCGACAAGTTTTTCTCTGTTTCTGTTCCTGAACCCTATATGGCTTCAAATGCGAGTGAGGCTTTGGGGCAGCGCACAACACTGGCTGGAAACAAAGGTAAACAGTGGATAGAAAAAATTCAGCAGGAATTGGAATTCTTGGCAAAGAAACATGCCGAAGATCCGCTAGGGCAAGATGATCACCGTGTAGAGATGTACATGGATCAGCTCGCAGCAAAGCGTAATGAACTGAAGAATGTAATAGTCACACTCAAGCAAGAATACGATGCGTATCTGGATGTGGTTAACCGTTATGATGCCGTACGTCAGGATAAGGAAAGCCATACTCTTAAGGGTGATTTAGCTCGGGTAAAACATGCTTTTGAAGGTAATCGTGGTGTGGAAGGTCGAGGTGAGTACCTGCGAGCCGTGATGTGTACTCATGCGAAGTTAAATCAGGCTTATATGGCCAGTTTCGTAAATGGTGATGTGCCGCATCTTATCCCACATGAAGCGCCGTTTAATGAGTATTTAACTAGTGTCGTTGATGACTATTCTACGCCGCAGTTGAATCTAGAGCAGAAAAAACATATCGATAAGAACCTGACGTTGACATCCGGCGCACAAAGTACGGATAAACAAGCCAGTAAATCTTTTTCTGCAAAGCTCGATATACCGCTGGTGGGCAAGAAAGAGGTCGGGATAACGGTACGTTATAACAAGATTGAGGGGCATATTAATCCTGATAATGATGGCGATTACCTTAATGTTGCTATTAAGGCTGATATTCCGGCAATGACGGACAGGGCAACGGCAATTAAAGGCTTGTTTAAAGAAGGAATAGGCAAGTATCTCAGTAATAACAACCTGAGTTATCAGGAAATCGCGGGGCTGGACGAGTTAAGTGTCAGTGGTTCTCTGGGCAGTAGTACCCAATTGGAAGGGAATTTTGTTCGCGGAGAAGACGGTAAGTACCACTTGCAATATGTTCGGGCGACAGATTCTACATCGTTAGGCGCAAGTGGTTCAGTCACCGCCGGGGTTGTAACAGTTGGTGGTGGTGTCTCTATTAGTGGTAATGATCACCTTGCTGAGTGGATTGGTGATAACACGCTTTCTTACCTGCAAACCAAATATAATGGCTGGCAGAATGGCCAACAAATGCAGTTGTGGGAGCAGTACACAGCAAACCATCATTCAGGGCTGGGGAACATTTTTGACAGGGTTAATGACCATTCCTCAAACCTTGCTAAGGAGCTGGATAAGCGAGCACAGGAAATACCAAATGGTAATGAGCTAAAAGCACTGTTGCAGGAAAAAGCCGCTCAGTATCATGAAGCAAAAACGCCGGAGCACTTTGAGCATGCAATGGATGCGCTTAATGCATATTTCAAGTCTGAATATCAGGCATATAAAGACGAGAGTCAGGAACGGTTATATCCCAAATATAATGACAGCTAAGCGAGTCTGAGAGTTTGTCCGGCCAGTAAGTTACTGGCCGTGACAATTCGATGGAGCAGAAAATCAGGCGGCAGATTTAATATGCTTCTTCACTTTTTTTAGCGCCATTTGTCTTTTTAACGGCGACAAATAGTCAATAAACAGTTTGCCTTTGAGGTGGTCAATTTCATGCTGCATTGCAATAGCAAGAAAATCATCACGCTCAATTTCGAATTTGTTACCCTCACGATCCATGGCGGAGATTGTAACTTTTTCAAATCGCTCAACATCTGCGTAATAACCGGGAACAGACAAACAGCCTTCCTGGCCGGAAACCGGATTTTCGCCGCTGACGATTTCAGGGTTAATCAAAATGAGTGGATCGTTTCTTTCTGGTGAGATATCAATAACGACGATAGCTTCAGAGCGACCAACCTGCGGAGCCGCAAGGCCGATACCGTTGTCAGTGTGGTACATAGTATCCAGCATATCATCAATCAGTGTTTGTACGGCACTAATGTCTTTAACTTCAGTCGCTTGAACCTTAAGTTTTGGGTTTGGAATGGTAAGTATATCTAATACTGCCATGTCACCTTGCCTTGTCGTAGTGAATTAAAATTAGCAAACAAAATACATTAATTCCGCAATTGATACCAGTCGATGACGTTATCAGTGAAGATAAGAAAACGAGGACACTGGATATAATATAGCGAGTGATAGCTTAGTTGTTCTGACTTGAATATATAAGTTAAATAAGGCCTCATAAGAGGCTTTATTTAATTACCCGTTTTTTGCTTGTTATCAGAGGCTTTATTTTGTTGTTTCACTTCTTCTTTATTTTGTTCTGGTTTTGCAGTTAATTGCTGACCACCTTCATTACCGTGAAAAAGCGGGACAGGAAAGTCTGCTATATCTGACTCGAATAATTTATATCGCTCGCGCCCTTTTTCTAAATCATCAGGGCTGGGAACTGGAGCATCTTCCAATAATTTATCCCGAGCTTCCCTTATATTAAGGAACTGGTCTGTAATTCTGAATAACTCTTCTTTATCGTCATCAGTAATTTGGATTAAGTGTACATCGCGTAAAGCATCCAGTTTCCCAGATAAGACTTTCAGCATCTTATAAGCAGTTTTGCTTGATTCAGCATGCTTCGCCGGCTCCATAATAGCGGCAATGGAAGCAAGAATTGCGACAATAAAAGCGATAAACCCCGTGATAAAGCCGTTCTGTGCCAGCAGGCTTCCGCCAGTGACACCACCCAGGATACCAATGGTGATATTAAGGATCAGGTTAACTCTGTGCCAGTGACGATAGCGGGCATGATGGCTGTAAGCGGCCATCAGCATCCTCTCTTTAGTATCGGTTATCTCTTTTATCAGGTTCTCTTTCAGGCTCATTTTCACGCACTTAATCGAAATGATAGGGATGAATAAAATATAGCTTAGTTCAGAGACAAGAACGTATGAGGTCAAATATAAGAAACTAAATTCTCATAAATTATATGCGCACTCAATTTAATAAAACTTGGTTTATATGCTGATGATGTAGAATGAATAATTTGAGTTTAATTTATACGGTGTTGATCTTTTTCACAAAAAACTTGCGTCTAAATGTTTCTTTTGTTTGTTTTTGAGTCGTCTTTTCTATATTTTTGTGCGCTTTGGTCGCTATTTATAATAAAGAAACGACTGCAGTTTTGTACAGATAATTAGTCAGGGAAGTCATCTGGGGAAATTTCAAATAATAAATTAGGTGAAAATGTTTAATTTCAGAAATTTAAAAGTAGGAGCCAAATTAACCATTGGTTTTGGCTCCGTGCTGTTGTTGACGGCTTTTGTTGCCTTAAATGGCTTAATGGGTTTTTCGACCTTAAGTGAAGATGTCAGCATTGCAGATGATGTTAACCGTATGGTGAAGTTGATCAAAGAAGCTCGGATCAATGAAAAAAACTATGTGTTACGTGAGACTGTAGAATCTGTAAATGGTGTTGATTCTGCAGTAAAAGATATCAATGCGTTAGTAATAAAGACGAAAAAAGGGATCAACAATCAGCAGGAATTGTTGACTCTTGATCAAGTAGATGACGTTACCCGCACTTATCATCAGGAATTTAAGCAATTTATTGTGCTGAAAAAACAGGCGAATGAAGCATCAAGTGAAATGCGCAAGCAGGCTCGGGATGTTGATACTTTGCTTACAGAAATTCGTATTGATCAGAAAGCGTCATTTGAAACCTTGCTGAATGCAAATGCGAGCGCTGGTGATATTCGTCAAGCTGTTGAGATTGCGGATGCCGCTAACCGTATGATTAAGTGGATGCTTGAGGCTCGAAGAGCGGAGAAGAACTATATTCTGTCTTTGGATGAGAAGTATGCCGCAGCGGTTAAGAAGCACATTCGCAACATGAATCAACTGATGGCAGACGTTAAAGTGCAAAGTCGCTCAGCTTCTGGTGATCAGAGAATTAACTCAGTTACGTCTGCGGTCAGCCAGTATCAGCAGGCGTTCACTAACTATCTGGCAACGCAACAAAAGATGGAGCAGGCTAACGAGAACATGTTGGTTCAGGCTCGTAAAGCGGAAGACCTGCTTAACGAAGCTCGCAGCGTTCAGAAAAAGCATTTGGCTGAAGATATCAGCAAGGTAGAAACCATTAACTCAGCTTTGGCGCTGCTGGCGATTATTGCCGGTGTCGCGGTTAGTGTTTTGATTACCCGCCAGATTGCACTTCCGTTGCAGGAAGCGGTAGGTATCACTCAGCGTATTTCTGATGGCGACCTGACAGTCGATGTTAAAAATGACCGTAAAGATGAAATTGGCGAGCTGTTTGCTGCAATGCAGACGATGGTGCTGTCACTGCGTGAAATTCTGGCTGGCTTATCTGACAGTATCAACCAGATTGCGACTGCGTCTGAAGAGCTGTCGGCAGTAACTACCCAGACGAGTGCAGGTGTTAATGCCCAGCGCGGTGACATCGAGCAGGTGGCTACGGCGATGACTGAGATGAATGCGACTACGCAAGATGTAGCTAATCGTGCAGACATGACGTCAGACGCTGTAAAACAGGCCTACGAGGAGACTCAGAAGGGTAGTCGTCTGGTTGCTGATACTGTGCAGGGTATGCGCACGCTGGCCGATAATGTTGAGCAGTCTGCTCAGGCCATCGATCAGGTTCGTGCTAACAGCGAAGAGATCGCCTCTGTATTGGATGTGATTAAGAGCATCGCTGATCAGACTAACCTGCTGGCACTGAATGCAGCAATTGAAGCGGCCCGAGCTGGTGAACAAGGGCGTGGTTTCGCTGTCGTTGCAGATGAAGTTCGCTCATTGGCGCAGAAGACTCAGGATTCGACGGTTGAAATTGAAACCATGATTAACACCCTGAAGTCGGGTACGGTAAGTGCTGTTGATGAGATGCAAAGCAGCCAGACACAGGTTCAGCAGATGGTTAATATGGCCGAGCAGGTGAACGTATCTCTTGACGTTATTACCAAAGAATCAAGCACTATCAATGATATGAATATGCAGATTGCGACTGCTTCCCGTGAGCAGAGCAGTGTGGCGGAAGATGTGAATATTCGTGTGAATGCGATTCAGGAAGTGGCAGACCAAACCGCCGCAGCTTCTGAGCAGACATCAGCTTCAAGTGCGGAGTTGGCTAAACTGGGTGAAGCTCTTCAATTGCTGATTCAGCGTTTTAAGGTTTAACGCTCTTACTATTTTGTGAATAAACAGGGCTGCAATATTTGCAGCCCTGTTTTTTATTTCAAATACGGGTTTTCCGACCACAGATACAACAATTCATAAGCGATCGTTGCCGCAGCCAGCGCAGTTATCTCTCCGTGATCATAGGCTGGCGCAACTTCTACAACATCCATGCCCACGACATTAATTCCCTGCAACTGTCGAATGATCTTAAGCACTTTATCACTGGTCAATCCGCCACAAACCGGAGTACCAGTTCCCGGGGCATAAGCAGGATCCAGACAATCAATGTCAAAAGTCAGGTACACAGGACGGTTGCCCACGGTTTGCCTGATTTGTGCCGCAATCTCTTCTGCGGACATGTTATTTGCCTGCATGGCATCAATAACATTGAAGCGATGGTCAGGAACGTCATATTCAGTACGGATACCCACTTGCACAGAATGATCAGCCGATACCAGCCCCTCATTAGGAGCGTGGTAGAACATGGTGCCGTGATCATACCGGCTGCCGTTGCTGTAAGTATCGGTATGGGCATCAAAGTGAACCAGTGCCATTTTACCGTAATGTTTTGCATGGGCTCTCAGTATCGGCAACGTAATGAAATGATCCCCGCCAAAACAGAGAGTGGTTTTACCCTGATTGATGATTGCGCTTACTGCTGCTTCAAGCCGGGTTGTCAGATCTTCGGCATCGCCCAAGTCAAATACCAGATCCCCGGCATCAACCACTGTTCTGCGCTCAAACAGGTTATATTCCCATGGATATTTTTTGCCTTCCCATGCCAGGTTCACCGAGGCTCTTCGGATAGCGTCCGGCCCCATTCTGGCACCGGAACGCCCTGACGTTGCCAAATCCAGTGGCACGCCCAGCACGACGACATCAGCCTCTGAGACCAGCGGATTAGAGACCAGAGGACGGCGCAGAAAGGTCATCGCATTGGAATAGAGCGAATAATCTGTCTTTGAGAATAGATCTTGCACTTAAAATCCCTCCAGATAAGTATATCCGGCCAAACCCTGCTCAAGTTCATCAAGCACATTTTGCTGTTCATGTTCCGCAACCTGACTGCTTACCAGTTGCTTATAGTTTTCTCTGATTGCATCCACATCAAGGTGAACGTAACGCATCATGTCTTTCACTGCATCACCCTCACTTACAGATTCAATATTGGCTGCCCCTGACTCATCAACATTAACAACAACGCTGTGGGTATCACCAAAAAGGTTATGCATGCCTCCCAGGATTTCCTGATAGGCACCGACCAGGAAAAATCCAACCAGATACGGCTTATCACTGCGCCATGGCGGAACCGGTAGTGAGTTTTCAATCCCTTGTCCTTCTACATACTGTTCAATCGCACCGTCTGAGTCACAGGTAATATCCAGCATTACCGCCCTTCGCTCAGTCGATTGACCTAAACCGCTTAATGGCAGAACAGGGAAAACCTGATCAATACCCCAGACATCCGGCAGAGACTGGAACAACGAGAAGTTAACGAAGAACTTATCAGCCAGTCTCTCACTCAATTCATCCAGAATCGGACGGTGGAAGCGGTTTCTGGTGTTCATTTGTAAATTCAGTTCGTAACTGATCCTCAGTGCCAGTTGTTCTGCCCATGCTCGTTGATGGAGAATGAGCACACCGGTGGCGAATTGGTTATGGGCTTCAGCCAGGTCGCTCTGGGTATCGTTATAAATCTCAATCAGTGCTCTGTCGTCGTTTTTCTCTTCCAGCAATTGCCAGTTACGCCACATGTTATGAAGCAGCAGAGGGGCTTCACTGTCCGGCGCTGAAATGTCTTCAGGCCGATATGCTTCATTGCCAATTACGTTGGTAACCAACACTGCGTGGTGAGCTGTGATTGATCGGCCTGACTCTGAGATAATGGTCGGCATTGGCTGCGAGTATTCCCGGCAGACATCACCGATTGTCATCACAATATTCCGGGCATATTCAGCCAGGCTGTAATTCATCGAGTTATGGGACTGGCTTCGGGTTCCGTCGTAATCTACAGCCAGACCACCGCCCACATCCATGTATTGAATCTGAGCGCCGATATCACGAAGTTCACAGTAGAAGCGAGCCGCTTCACTTACACCATTGCGCACATCGCGAATGTTTGCCAGCTGTGAACCCAGGTGGAAATGAACAAGTTGCAGCACATCAAGCTGTTTTTCCTCTTCTAGGCGTTTCAGTACAGTCAGTACTTGTGAAGCCGACAGTCCGAACTTGGATTTGTCGCCGCCACTTGCCTGCCACTTGCCTGCACCCTGAGAGGCAAGACGAATCCTCAGACCAAGCCGTGGTGTTACACCAAGCTTTTTTGCTTCATTGAGTACCAATTCAAGTTCAGACAGTTTTTCCAGTACGATGAATACACGATGGCCGAGCTTTTCACCAATTAATGCCAGGCGAATATATTCTTTGTCCTTGTAACCGTTACAAACGATGACCGAACTGGCTTGCTGAGCCAGTGCAAGTACAGCCATCAGTTCTGGTTTACTACCGGCTTCCAGACCTAACTGTTTGTGTTCCAGCTGCTTTTGGCTTGCCAGAATCGCATCTACGACGTCTTTCTGTTGGTTAACTTTTATCGGGTACACCAACAGGTAGCGGTTGTCATACTGGTAGTCTTCAATAGCCTGATTAAATGCCGCACAGATACTATGCACACGCTGGTGGATGATCTGCGGAAATCGGATCAATGCTGGCAGGCTTAAATTACGTTGTTCAAGCTGTTGAGCAATCTGGCTCAGGGGAACTTGATGAGCGCAATTGCTGCGCGGTGAAACATAAACTTCACCTTTCTCATCAATACCATAAAAATTCTGGCTCCAGTACTTTACGTTATACTCGGTACGCACACGATCCAAGTCGACTGAATGTTCCATTACGTGTTTCTCACAAGGAAAAGATGATAAACACCCTCAAAAGGGCTGCCTGACATTCCTGATGTCGCGTGCATTAACGTTGAATACTGCTCGTAAGTCCAACAATGAAATTTCATCGTTATGATGAAAAAAATACGCTTTACGAGGAGCTGTCTGTGGTGATTTATTGGGTAGTTTTTCTGTGGAATGGAGAGTCAGATAATAGGTGGTAAAAGTGAGATGAATTTGAAAAGCCCGCTTATTTTGAGCGGGCTTTTGTTTGCTTATTTAGAGTAAATCAAGCGGTACGCGTTTTCTTACCAGACATTTTTGCACCAAACATGTTGATTAGTGCACCGGCAACGATTAAGCCGCCACCGATATAGGTCTCGAAGGCCGGGTATTCTTGAAACAACATAATACCGAGGACGACCGAGAAGATAATCTGGACATAGGAGTAAGCCGAGGCTTTGCTCGCATCCTGAGTTTGCATAGCTTTGGTTAGCCCCAGCTGTCCGACCTGAGTGAAAAGGCCGACCAGGATCAGCAATCCGGTTAAGTAGAGATCCGGCATTACAAAACTGTCACCGATAAGCAGCACCGAGGTTGGCAAAGCTATCAGCGGGAAGTAGAAGATGATTACCGAACTGTCTTCAGTTTTGCTTAGCTTTTTGACGATAACATAAGCAACTGAACTGGCCATGGCGCCAAACAGGGCAATCATAACACTGAATAGCGGTAATTCTGCCGGGTTATTTACATTGATGGTTGGCTGAACGATGGTATACAAGCCCAGCATACACAGTACAATGCAGACGACAGACGAAAACTGGATGCGCTCTTTAAGAAACAGAACGGCGAGCAGCGCAGTGAATACTGGGTGGAAGTACTGCAAGATGGTAGCTTCTGCCAGTGGCAGGGTGGTAACGGCATAATAGACGCACATCAGTGCGCAGGTTCCGATTACACCACGTAGCAACAACAACTTCCGGTTGTTCCCCCAGATCGACATCCTTTTGCGTTTGACATCCAGGTAGCTGATAACAAGCGAGACAAAAGCACGCGCGGCGACGATTTCAAAAACGGGAATACCGTGGGTGCTGACCAGCTTAACGCAAGCGGTCATCAGAGCGAACCCCAGCGCCGAGAGCAGCATAAAACGCACGCCGACAGGGATATGTTGGTTAAAAGTTGAGGTCATGGAAGTTAAAAATATATCAGGCAACAAGAGAGAATAAGCTGCTGATTATCCTCTTGTCGGGGCAATATTCAAGTTAATCAGTGTCCTGAAAGCCACCGCTATCCGTTTCTCAAAATCAGAAAAGAAAATGGATAGCGATGTTCTTTAACTCTGGTGAAACGTTACCGGGTTATTCCACTGCATTGATTTGATTACGCATAATCGAAATTGATGTGGCGTGTTTAATGGTTTCTTCACCGATCTGGTGCAGGTCATTGGTGATTTCATTACTGGATTTCAGGAAGGTCACCGTATCGATCGCACTTTGATTAATATCGCCCATCGCGTCTTGTATCAGCTTAACTTTCTGCGAAGTGGAATCCATTTGTTCAGAGAGCGTAATGATTACGTCTGAAATTTGCTTGATACGCTTGATCAAGCCTGACACATTTTCATTGGAGTTATGCAGCGAATCCTGAGTGTTTTTTGCCAGACCGCGAACCTCATCCGCAACAACGGAAAATCCCCGGCCGAACTCACCAGCGCGTGCTGCCTCAATGCTGGCATTCAGCGCTAACAGGTTAGTCTGATCAGCGATCTTGTTGATGATCGACAGTATCTCACTGATGCTGGCAACATCGTCATTCACGGCGCTGACATCATCAGTCAGTGAATTGGCTTCACTGGCCAGTGTATGAACGAGGTTGGTAAACTGACCCAGATCTTTGTTCAGTTCAATTGAGTTTGAGCTGATAGATTCAATCGCCTTTAGTGCGTCGTTTGTTAACGATGTTGAGTTTTTTGCTACATCCATCGTCTTCATGTTGTCCTTAATAATATCGTCCTGAATATTAATAAGCAGGCGCTGTGCCATAGAGCGTAACTCTTTATTGTACAGGGAGTATTTACTGTAATCTAAGGCAAATGAACCGTGAGACAGTTGCTGTGGATTTTCCCTTTTGTAGAAGAAAATCGCACTGAGGGTTTCGTTGATATTGACACCATGCAGTTCACCAAAAGTCGAAAATCCGGCTGCCGGAAAGCTGTTAAAACAGGTCAAGTTGGAAAGTGCATGACTGTTTTGCAAACGGCGCAAAATACAGTCGAAGAACACTCCACCGACAGGTTCACCATGGCGGCGACGCAGAGAGGTATAGTCTTTTTCGGTTTGCTCGACAAAGTTGGTTCGCTTCATCAGGTGTAACTCAGTACCCAGTGGCGTGTTACAGAAAAAGCTGATTTCCTGATTGTTCAAATCAATATCTGATATTGAACGAATAAAATAATCATCACCGATTTTGGTTGCAAACGTGTAGTCAGATAAAACATCTGGCAGTTTATCCTGTGAGCAGCGGAAATACTGGCTTAAAGCTGACGTCGGTGTTGTCAGTTCTTTATTTTTAGGATTGATGAATGATTTTACTTTTCTGGTGGCAGAACAGGAATCGGCAATAAACCAGGAATCACTAACCGGTTTAAAGTTCTGGGTTTTAAACAGCTGATAATCAAATTCAGGCTGTAGCTCGACAAAAATAAAGATAGCGTGTTCGTTGCGTATTGCCTTGCCGTCATGGAAAGGGGCTGATTTGAAATCCAGCTTACCTGCCGAAGAACCACCAACGAACGGAATCGGGAACAATGCTGATTCATAAATGGCTTCCATCAGCCAGTCTTCACTGTTTGTTAAACCGTTCACTAAAGTGAAAGCAAACATGTTTTCAGCGTTTAAGTTTTTGCTGATGTGGATTCTTTTCAGTTGCTGAATCAAATGATCAACGCGTTGTGAGTCTGTCAGCTCTATTTTGCCCTGTTTAATATCGCTGCAAGGCAACTCGATTAAATGGGTTTGAGAGAAAGCAATCAGTCGTTGGGAGAAAAGTTGAAGGACGATTTTGTCTGATTGTGAGCCAGAGTAAAAAGGCGATTGTGATGAAGAAAGCTCGCCGGCTGTGGATGTCAGAATAACGTTTCCTTGTATTTGCCGTGAAACGCTTCTGTTAACCTCATTCAGGTTAATATGGGTTGGCACATACCCTAAGACTAAAACAGTGTTAAAAGAGGGAAGCTGTTCTTTGAACGCGGTCAGCTTAGATTCGATTTCGTTTAATTTACACTCAATAACTTTAATGACTTCTGAGCTGTTATTGATATCCCTTTCAGCAATCTTGCTTTTTCTGAATTTTCTAAAGAACATAACCTGAATTCACATATAACTGTATCAGCAATCGCTGAAGTGGAGAGAAAAGGCTGACTCTCACAAATCCTTTATAATTATCAAAATATCTATTGATAATCCGAATACTATACCATGAAATGCATAAGTATCCAGTGACCTATGGTTTTATGCATGTTTTATCTGTCAGGGAGGAATATCCTGATTACCAAAATACGTTTTACACCAGCGTTTGGCGACAAAGCGATTACAGCCGAGTCTCCTCAATGATTTAAATTGATTACTTTTCATCATTTTCCAACATTTTCAGCCAGTTGATGACTTCAGCAACCGGTTCAAACAGATGGGCTGGAATGGCGTCGTATAGATCAACTTCGGCATGTAACGTCCGGGCGAGTGGAATGTTTTCCAGTACCGGAATACCTTCTTGTTCAGCCAGCTTTCTTAGTTTTTTTGCCTGAACGCCTTTGTACTTGAGGGAAACTGCCGGAATCTTGCAGTCTTCTTCGTCATAACGCAGACCGACAACCAGATGAGTCGGGTTGGCAACAACGACAGATGTTTTCTTTAGTTGCTTAGGCATGGAGTTGGCCTGAAGTTCACGGTGAAACTCTTTTCGCTTACCTTTGATCTCCGGATTGCCTTCACTGTCTTTAAATTCGCGTTTCACTTCATCTTTGCTCATTTTGAGTTCTTTCTCGTGGTTGTAGCGTTGGTAGAGCAAATCGAGCAGCGCAATCAGAATCAGCGGTGAAATCACGAACAGGCAAAGCAACAGGAAAAGTTGTCCGGCAACCGGAAGCAGGGCCTCTGTCGGGTTATAAGGCAACAACAGAACATCGCGCAGATGGAATCGCATAACCAGTGCAACCATCAGTCCCAGAATCAGAATTTTCAGTAGTGAAATGAAGAACTCCACCAGGTTTTTGGTAGAGAAGATTTTTTTAGCGCCGGATACAGGATTGAGTTTATTGATATCGATTTTGAGGGCTTCCGGGGCAAACAAAGGCCCGAACTGACCGATGTTGGCAACAATCCCCGTCAAAACAATCGCCGCGAGAAAAGGCGCGAGCATTTCCATAATCAATGTCAGGGTCTGCTGCATCGCGACTTCGGCTGCTTTGCTGAACGGTAAATCAATCAGTCTTGTTGGCAGGGTAAACAGGGCTTCAAGTTTTATCATCAGACGACTGTGGTCGATAACCAGCCACATGATGGTGACCAGCATGGTTGCCAATGACGGAATTTCTTTACTCTTCGCAACCTGGCCTTTTTTACGGGCATCGCGGACTTTTTTGGGTGTAGGCTTTTCGGTTTTTTCACTCATGGCATCCACATCCTGAGTTGATCACTAAAAGCTGCGATATCCGTCAGGCGGATCATAAAGGCATCGAAAAACAGGCTGATGTATAGCAGGAGCACAAACAGGGCGATACCGCTCTTGATTGGCATTGCCAGAAAGAAGACGTTCATTTGTGGCGTAAAGCGGTTCATCAGGCCAAGACCAAACTCGCTCAGGAACATAGTGATAACCGCCGGGGCAGCCAGTCGCCAGGTGATATCCATTAGTTCTGAAAAGCACTGGAGCACCAGCGTTACTGAGCTGAATGCAAGTTGAGGCGGAAAGCTGGTGACAGGCCAGAGCAAGAAGGTCTTATAAAAGGCGCTGAGCCACAGCAAAATGCTGCCGGTAATGAAGAACAGGCTGGTTCCGGCATGGTTGAACAGGATGCCGAGCGGTGAAGTTTGATCGCCGGACAAGGGATTTAAGGTACTCGCCATTGAGGCACCGCGCTGGTTATCAATCACAAAGCCGGCACTTTCGATAGCCCAGAAGGGAATGGCACTGACAAAGCCGATAAACAGACCGATAACCGCTTCTTTGGCGATGAGTCCGATCAATAATGTTCCTGACTGGATTTCGGCCAAATGCGGGATCACGCCTGGAAATAGCGGCAGGGCAAGCGCAGCTGCTATGCTGTTCCTTACCACGGCTCCACCAAGCAACTGTTTGGCGAACCCCGGGATCAGGATCAGCGCGATCATGAAGCGCGGTAGGCACAGGCTAAAGGCCATTAGCAGATCAGAAAGGCCGTTCATAATAGTTCCGGCAGGCTGTCAAAAAGCTGAAGACTGTACTGATAAAGCTGGCTTCCCAGCCAGTGAGCGGTGAAGAACAGTACCATGATCACGGCGATTAGTTTGATCACGAAAGATAAGGTCTGTTCTTGCACTTGTGTCAGAGCCTGAAGCAGTGCTACCAGCGTACCGACCATCGCGGCAGCCACTATCGGCGGAAGTGATAACAACAGAACCAACTGAATGGCTTGTGCTGTCATGGCGATCAGTTCAGCTTGTCCCATTCATTCCTCCATGTTTCTTTGTCACCTTGAAAACTTACCACCTTGAAAACAATGCCTTCTTCCATCACATCACCCCATTTGATAGCTCAGGACAATGCCGTGGGTGAGCTTCGGCCAGCCATCAAGTAAGACGAAAAGCAGCAGCTTGAACGGCAGCGAAATGGTCATCGGCGAGACCATCATCATCCCCATTGCCAGCAGGATGTTTGAGACAATCAGGTCAATTGCTATGAATGGCAGGTAGAGCAGAAATCCGGCTTTGAATGCTGCGGTTAGTTCACCGACGGTATAAGCCGGGATAAGAACCAGAAAGTTTTCTTCGGTTACGATGTCTTGCAAATCGGCGGGCCAAAGCTGTTTGGCTGTGTCAGCAAAGAAACGTACTTCCGAATCCGTCACTTTGTTCAGCAAAAATTGACGATATGGTTCCAGCACCGTCGATGCCGCTTCTATTGCCTGACCGCTGTCTTTCCAGTCGACGTTGAGATTCAGTGCTTCCTGATAGCATTGGTAGCCGACCGGAGCCATGATGAAAATAGTCAGGATCAGCGCCAGGCCGTGTAGTGCCATATTGGGCGGAACCTGCTGGACACCAAGGGCATTACGGATCAGCGAGAAAATGACCACCAGTTTGACAAATGAGGTCGCCATCATGGCAATAAAGGGAACTAACCCCAGTGCGGCCAGCCCTGCAATGAGGGTAAAGGGATCAGGAATACTGAGCATTTGTCGGCTCCTCTGGTTGTATTGTGGAAGGAAAGAACCAGCGGGTAATAGCCAGCGCCGTTTGGCCCTGATATTCAACAATTTCAGCTTGTCCGCAGTATTGTTCTTGAACAAGTGCTCCTGGATATATCAGGAACAATTCGACCATAGGCCTTTCGGCCTGATTCATTGTTATGATTGTGGCGATTTCGTCACTGTTGGCGTCAATTTCAGCTCTTTTCAGTCTTGATGCGCACTCTGGGGACAGGAACAGTGTTTCTGATTTCATAACCAGCCAGTAGTTATCGGGCTGCTCATCTGATGCTTGTTCTGGGGCAGAGGTAGAACTCGGCTCATTGCTGACATTTGATGGCGAAAGTGCTGGTGCTGAGACAAATGGCAGCTTCAGAACCTGAACAAGATGGCTTGGTTTTTCAACATAATGGGCGTCATGTTCTGCGTTAATTGGCAGCAAGAAGCCATTGGCGTTTCCTTCAATTGCCAGTAAAGCGCGTGGAAAATAGTAATGCCCCTGACATAACAGGGCGCCTGTGTGGAGTTGCTCGCATTCGGCTCGACTCAGTGATTGAAAACCGGCAATCAGGCTGGATTTGACCGGCATTTTCGGGTGATTGTGCACCGGGCGAGGTGGCCAGCTTTTAAGCAGAGGTGCCAGTAAAGGATGAGCGGCTGCGCTGTCGGTTGAAAAATAGAGCTTGATGGTGTGAACGTCAGAATTAGCCTGGCTGTTGGTTCCTGTTCTAGTTTTCGTTCTGGAACCGTTAAGGCAAATAGTCAGGTTTTCTGATGTTGTGATATCAGCTTTGAGCGATTCAACAACAAGGTCGTTTGTAAGATCGTCGTTCTCAAGCTGATTGTGATTACTAGCTTGATTGGATGATGTTTTAATAGCTCGAAGCCAGTTTTCTGCGGCCTGTTGAACCAGCATCATCTGAAAACCATGAGGAAGGGCTGAAAAGATGCCTTCGGTGATCGCCTGTTCAATGCAGCTGAGTACACACTGAGGTTCACAACCAATATGGAAGCTGGTTCCATTCATATATCCGTTGATTAGCCAGCGAGGTTTAACGTCGTTGATAGACAGTTGCCATTGCCAGTGGTGGCCATCATCAACCTGAATATTTGTGCCAAAGTGGTAGTGGTCGGCAAACTGGCTTAGCCACTCTTTTGCTGTTGTCATAACGTGCTGCCGGGTCATACAGTCGTTTCTTCACTCATCGGGGCAAAATCAGCCATTTCTGGATTCTCCGAGTAGACAGATTCCGTCTGATGGGAGGCTTGGTAGCTAATGCTGGTATGGATATGGCGTAGTCCGGGTTTACGATCCAGCAACCATTTTTCCTGCTGCATTTTCTTGGTAAACGCTTCATCAGCGCAGTAAATGGCAATATTGATTTTGCTCTGTTGAATTGAGGATTGAATGGTGACAGGGGCTGAACCGATGCTGGTACTGATCAGTAGGTTATCGCGTTGGCTGTTGAGCCAGATACGATCAGCCCATTGCCGGATTTGCCGGATACTCTGATGTTCAATATTCGAGAGTGTGGTACAGGCTTCCGGGCGGTTATTGGCTTCAATTGCGCTTACTTGCCGCTCGTTGCAGGTTTGAGGTGGTAAACCTGCCATCTGAATCAGTTGTGAAAATGCCTCGGTTTGAGCCGATTCTGCCTGTCGTTTTTCTTTTTGATAAAAACCAGTATCCCGATCGCTATGACGGGAATGCTTCTTTATCGAGGTTAGCTGTTGGCCTTCGTGGAGGAAGCTCGTCGAGGGCATTGTCTTCTTGCTGGCGTTGACGGGCGATGTCGGCAGTTTCATAAAGCTTCTTGATCTCTTTAGATTTTTCTAATTTAAACTGTGCGTGTTGGTAATCGATCCGACACTGATTTAGTTTGTTTTCCAGTTCTGTAATATGTTGTTGGTGCTGGTGGAGTTGGTGCGCACACGCTTCAATGTGTTGTTGGGCTATCCCGAGCTTCTGTCGCCACAATTCCAGCGCGTGTTGTGACATCAGGCTTTGTTTGGAAAAAGGGGCTGTTGCCAACGTTTGATAGTCAGCTTCGGCCAGCGATAATTGCTGTTCCAGTTCCGGTAGTTTGGTTTTTGCTGATTCCAGCTCAGTCGCTGCTCGGTTAACCGTGCTCAGGGCGGCTTGTTTCCGCCGGTCTTTTATCTCAATCAGGGTTTGCCACATGGTTATCGGATCACGCTTTGCAGTTGTTCAAGGCCTTCCCTGAAAGGGCTTTTTTCATGGGTTGCCTGGCATAACAGACTACGGATTTGCGGCTGCTTGCTGATAGCCATGTCTGTTGCCGGATCTGTGCCTCTCTGGTATTCCCCCAAACGTATTAACAGCTCGCTTTTTTCATAAACTGCCATCCAGTTACGGATTTGTTCTGTTGCCTGACGATGCTCCGGTGCGGTGATCTGGCCCATAACCCGGCTGGCACTGCGCAGAACATCAATGGCCGGGTAGTGGGCCGCAGCTGCCAGTTCACGAGAGAGAATGATGTGGCCGTCGAGGATCGAACGAGTTTCATCTGCGACGGGTTCTGTCATGTCATCACCTTCCACCAGAACGGTATAAAGAGCGCTGATCGAGCCTTGTTCAGTATTGCCGGGACGCTCCAGCAACAGCGGTAGTTGTTCAAAAACTGAAGGTGGAAAACCGCGCCGTGTCGGTGGTTCACCAGCCGCCAGTCCCATCTCACGCATTGCACGGGCGAAACGGGTGAGAGAGTCCATCATCAACAACACTTTTTTTCCTTGCTCGCGATAGTGTTCTGCGATTGTTGTTGCGACCAGTGCAGCGCGTGCCCGTTCCATGGAAGGGCGATCAGAAGTCGCAATGACCAGCACTGCTTTTTTGCGAACTTCTTCGCTCATATGCAGTTCAACAAACTCCCGCACTTCGCGGCCACGTTCACCAATCAGGGCCAGAACCACGATTTCCGCTTCTGTGTTGGCGAGGATCATCGACAGTAGGGTACTTTTACCGCCCCCGGCTGCCGCAAACAGCCCCATTCGCTGGCCTTCGCCCATAGTGAGCATGGTGTCGATTGCGCGTACACCCAGCGCGATAGGCTTAGCAATTGGCGGCCGGGTCATTGGATTGGGAGCCGCATTGAATACTGGACGCCACTGACCGTTTTTATTGAGTTGCGGTTCTGCCTGCTGAAGCGAGCTGCCATCCATCGGGAGGCCCAATCCGTTGAGCATTTTTCCCAACACGGCATCGCTGACCCAGATCTCATGCTGACGCTTTTCATTGATAACCCGTGTCTGGCTTGAAATACCGCGAGATTCCCCAAGTGGTGCCAGCAGGGCATAAGGAGATTGAATCCCGACTACCTCTGCAAACAGAGTTGGCTGGTTCGGTGTCTCAAGTCGGCACATGTGGCCGATGGCGGCATCCGGCAGTACTGAACGGATGATATTGCCGGTTACGCCGATCACCTTACCTGCACTCTGACAGGAATAAGGTTTTACTATGCGTTGATGAAGTCGGTTCAGGCGGCTGATAAGACGGGCATCAGATGCTTCATTGAATGTCGAGTTTTGAAGCGTTTCTGATGCACTGTTATCAGGGTTTAAGTCAGCCTGACTGGTTGGGAATTCTCGGTTTGGCAATCGAATTTCCTGCCTGAAAAATCTCTTAGGATGATGATTCTCCCGTTTCATTTAATGAGAGTCTTAATAAAGTTGTGATTTCTCTCTGAGGCGCATTACCAGCGATTTTTGAGAACTTTTTTAGGCTTTTTATCTCGTAATTTCTTACAAAAGCACAATTGGAATCATCCTGTGAAAAGAGGTTGGCATGGCAGAAGTATCAGGACATATGCCGGGAAATTTAGCTGCGGTAGCCGGTCTGAATTCAGGCGGTGCGAAAGCTGATAGTGTAGTCTCCGGCGTCGCTGTGCTGGATAAGAGTAGCCTTGCTGATTCGGCAGAGGAACTGAGCTTTGCTTTGGCTGAAAAACGGCCGAAATCAATGGCCGAGAGAAAATCTGAGAAAGATGACAGTGCCAGGCTGGCCTGGATAGAAAAAATCCGTCAGCTTCTTGAGAAAGCACCGGATCTGGAAAAACAGCAGAAGCTGGTCGATTTTGTTGCGGCTAATCTGGGGCGTTCCCAGACCGCTGAAGCCTTTATCGAAAACCTGAAGTCGTTCAGCGACGATGAATCGCTGCAATACATGGCTGGTCAGTTGCTGGCTGAAGCCAGTGACTCGCAAGACAGTGAACACTATGAAGCTGCGCTGAAGGCGTTTAAAGAGAAAAATGCCAGAAATGTATTGGCTGGACTAAATACGTCTGAGGTTTTTGCTAAAGAGTTGCCAACGGAGCAGCTGTCTGAGGCGAGGCAGTCTTACCGTGATCTAACCGACTATCAGAGTCACAGCCGGGCATGGCGTCAACTGGTTCAGATGGCGAAACAGTATGGCTCGGTGGAGCAGGCGGCGGAGATACATCAGCGAGCGTTATCGGCTGACTATCATGCGCTGGAGCCAAGTCAGGACCGCGATATTCTGGCGATGGTGATGCAAAACCTCAATCAGCTTAAACAACTCAAAGGAATATTTGAGCAGACTGTAGATCTAGCCCGTCAGATACAGGGACAGTTTTTTGTGCCAGTTGATGAACAGTTATTGATGGAGCAGGTTCTGTCTTTTCCAGACAGCCAGTTTGTCACGGTACGCCAGATGGCTCAGATGATGCAGCGACTTAACATTACGGCTTTCCCTGCTCAGGTTGTCACACAGCAGGGTATGAAGGCGATTGCTGGCGATTTGCCGGACGGGCTGTATCCGGGACTTGAGCAGCGTAATCGGGTGATGGATAGCTTACAGCAATGCATTGATCAGGTGATCGATAAAGAAGAGATGTGGCTCGATGGACAGTAATGCACAGCACGCGCTGGTTGAGTTTCTTTCCGGTTTTGATATTGCGATTCCGGATACTCTTGCAAAGGGATTTGCTCAGGAACTCGGTTCGATTCGTTGTGCGTTACCGCGCCATGTTATTGAAAAGTCGGCCCTTGATAAACGCGTGACTGCGCAATGGCAGCAAGTTCAAAATGATACCGCTCAGCTGGAAGTAAGCTGGAATGCGCAATGGTTGTCTTTGGCATTACCTATTAAAGTGGTGAACGATCTTAAAGATCATATTTTCTTACTGAACTTGCTGGCACCTTCCCCGCTTTCTAATCAGGTTGTGCTGGATAAGCATCAACAGGTATGGCTGGTCAGTCAGTTGCCGTTGGCTGAGGTTCGCATTCATATTCTCAATCAACATATCGATTGGTTAATCGAACGGGCGGCGGCTTCTCAGAACAATGGTTAGTATTTCAGCCCGACTTAATCTTACTCGCTCGTCTGGCATATCAGGTTCTCCGGAATCTCAATCCCGCATTCCACTTTCAGGTCCGGCTCGTTCAGATCGTATTCCTGATAGATCACGACAGATTGAAATCAAATCTGGAAAAGTTCTGCCTCTTTCGTCCCAAGCTTTTTCCCCTTTGCCCGGAGAATCTTTGGACGAATGGTATCAGGCACATCAGATAAACAAGCCGCGTGCTGTCGGAGTGGGGGAATACCAGCAACTCGGACAGTTCTTGTTAGGCGAAAATACCGATGAAGCACAGCATGCGGTAAAGGTAATTGAAAGCCTTTGGCTGGTTCAGCGAGAAGTTAATTTAATTAAATCCGGTCTGGTGAGCTCCTGACTTTTGTTTCTCTGGCTCTCGGTTTACAGGCTTTTATTTCGGGCTTTTATATCTCTGGTTTTTATAACTGTAGTTTTAGAGCGCAGGTCTTTAGATTGCAGCCAGGCTGCAGGCGGTACGTATTTATATGGAATCGAAACAGGCAGTATCCCTGATGCAAACCTTATTGGTTAATTTATTGCAGCAGCGACAATGGAGCGCAGCTGCCCCGATTGCAAAGTGGTTGTCGGTGAACGGTGATGAGGCTGCCTGTGCGCTTTGTCCGCAGATATACAACCACCTCAGCTTGTTTGATGAGGCATTGCAGGCTTTGGCTATGGTGCCAATTAATATGCGTCGTCAGCCTGTGGTGCGCCGGGCTGAGGCCGTCACTCTTTTTGAATTAGGATATCCACAGTTGGCAAAAGAAGTTCTGTTGAGTGCCGTTTCCGGTGATTACCGGGAGTTGGCAGCATGAAAGCGATATTGAGCCGTCTTGCCGGTCGAAATGATTTGGTATTGGCATTGCTGTTGATAGCGGTTGTTTTCATGATGATTCTGCCGATGCCAACAGAGCTGGTGGACATTTTGATTGCAACGAACCTTGGAATTGCGGTCATCCTTATGATGATGGCGATTTACATTCATACTCCTCTGGAGTTCACCTCTTTTCCATCTTTGTTACTGTTGACTACGCTGTTCCGTCTTTCCTTATCGATTACGACAACCCGACTGATCCTGCTACAGGCTGATGCCGGACAGATTGTTTATACCTTCGGTAACTTTGTGGTCGGCGGCAATCTGGTTGTCGGTGCGGTTATTTTCCTAATCATCACCATTGTCCAGTTTTTGGTGATCACCAAAGGTGCAGAACGTGTGGCGGAAGTGTCGGCTCGTTTCAGCCTTGATGCGATGCCGGGTAAACAAATGAGTATCGACGGTGATATGCGCGCCGGGGTAATTGACATGGAAGAAGCCCAGCTTCGTCGTGGCCGGGTTGAAAAAGAGTCCCAGCTTTATGGTGCGATGGATGGGGCGATGAAGTTTGTGAAAGGCGATGCGATCGCGGGCCTGATCATCATAGTGGTTAACCTGTTGGGCGGGATCACGATAGGCGTTGTGCAGCGTGGTCTTCCGGCAGGGGATGCCCTCGGGGTTTACGCGATTCTCACCATTGGTGACGGACTGATTTCCCAAATCCCGGCACTCTTTATTGCCATCACTTCCGGGATTATTGTGACCCGGGTATCGACAGAAGCGTCGGCAGATTTGGGTAAAGACATCGGTAATCAAATTATCAATCAGCCAAATGCTCTGTTGATTGCCAGTGCCATCCTCTTGCTGTTTGCCTTGATCCCCGGATTCCCGACTGTGACCTTTTTGGTGCTGGCCAGCGGGCTGGGACTGGCATCTCAATGGTTGTTAAGACGCTCAAAAAAATCTCAAACGGCCTCAAAAAGCTTTTCATCATCACCATCTGAGGCGGCGGATGGTGATGACAGTGAAGATGGGTTTTCGCTGACATTACCGCTTTCGCTCTCTGTTGCTGAGCTGCCAGAAAAAGGGTTTGAGGTAGAGTCTCTGTCAGCTTCCCTGGCAAAGCTTCGCAAAAATCTGACCCGTGAACTTGGTGTACCTTATCCGACGATTCACTTGTTCTGTCAGCCTGCGGATGAGAATCAGGAAGCGGGAAATACCAAAGGGGAGTACCAGTTGATGGTGCATGAGATCCCGGTGATGTCCGGCCTGTTGCTGGGGGAGGCGGCGCTGGTAATGGCTGATGAACAGCAACTGCAAATTCTTGGCGTGAATTATGAGCAGGCTCCGTTCAGTTATCAGGGGCTGTTTTGGGTAAAAGATAAAACTGAGCAGGAGTTAGCCGGAATGGGGCTGACGATCATTTCGCTGAGTGATGCGGTTCTGGCGGATATTCATCAGGTGTTAATCCGTCATGCTCAGGATTTTATCGGTGTTCAGGAAACCCGCCAGTTGCTGGAACATATGGAAGGAGAATTTGAGGAGCTGGTGCGTGAAGTTCAGCGTCAGTTACCAGTTTTTAAATTGACCGAGATATTGCAGCGTTTGGTGTCGGAACAGATTTCGATCCGAAATTTGCGGGCGATTCTGGAGGCTGTTGTGGAATGGAGCCAGAAAGAAAAATCGGTCATCCAACTGACGGAATATGTCCGGATTTCCCTTAAACGTTATATCAGCCATAAGTACAGTAATGAGCAGAATATGTTGCCGGCATTTATGTTGACGCCTGAAGCGGAAGAAACCATTAGGGCGGCAATCCGCCAGACATCAGCAGGCAGCTATTTAGCAATGGATCCGGTGCAGTCTGAAAACCTGATCAATAATTTGCTGGCAACAACGGGGGATCTGCGCGCGAGACCGCACATGCCGGTTGTGATCACAGCAATGGATATTCGCCGTTATGTGAAGAAACTGATTGAGCCTAAAGCATATGAATTGCCTGTGCTGTCTTTTCAGGAGCTCAGTGACAGCGTTAATGTTCAGGCGCTGAACCGTGTCGGCCTGTAGTTAAAGTTTACTACAACGCCCTACAATACCCCCCTTAATAACCTAAAGCCGATCTGAGGTCAGATTAATTCCTCAAATCGGCTTTTTTTCATGTTTTTCATTTCTCAAACCATCAAAGTCATTGCCTGAAAAAGAATTAACAAGGGAGACAGGTGATGCCAATTGAAGGAGCCGATATCCGGCCTGAACCGCTGGCTTCCGCTTTGACTCAAAACGAAGACTTGCTTGCCACAGCCAATCAGATGCTGGGGCAGGGAGAACGGGCTATTGCCAGCTGTCCGGTTAGTGTGGAGCAGGCAACCCGATTGGTAAATACTCAAGCTGCATCTGGCGAACTGCAAGCTGCGGTAACGCAGGTTGATGCTTTGGCTACAGCCGGACCGTCTGCTCAGCCAGATCGTCAGAAACAACAAGCCAAACCTGTTCGACAGCGCAGCGGACGAGTGTTTATTTAGTTTTAAACCCACAGAAGGAAATTAGGGATGAATACGGTAAATAGTCTTGCCGGTACTCAGTCGGTCAATATGTATGCCGGAGATCAAAAGCCGGAACTGAACGACTTGATGATGGCTGTCATGATTGAACGTACCAGCATTCTGGACGGTCAGATCCGTGACGGTATTTCAACGATTAATGGTCAGAATGAGAAAATGCGTCAGCTTCAGGAGTTTACTGCGGAAGCTCGTCAGGCTCAGCAGTCTACCAATATTGTTGAGAATCCGACTTGGTCTGTCGAAGGTAATCAAATCAAGCTAGACAATGGCTACGTTGTGACTGTCGGCAATGAAAACCGTGACTGGACCATCACAGATGCGGCAGGTAACACCACAAAGATTTGGGGCGACCCGCATGTTGATGAAAACGGTGATGGCACAGACTGGGACTTTAAACAGAATGTGACATTTGCACTGGATGACGGTACCAAGATTTCAGTCGGTACGGCAGAACGTGGTTATGCCAACACAGTGACTGATTCTCTGACTATTACGAAGGGCAACCAGCATATCCAGGTAACGGGTATTGCGGATAACAACCCGACAATTTCGCAGCCGAAACTGGACGGATTGGAAGTTGATGCCGCAACTAACGATGGCACAGTTTTTTATGCCAATGGCAGCACCAATTCATGGTTCACCGACAAGGAATCTCAAAATCGGGTAACCAGTAATCAGGCAATGGGTAGCCAGCAAGTTATCAATGAAGATGACACCATCGGTAATAATTCGGTGAAGATGAGTGCCGAGATGAGAACATTCCTTGAGGATAACAATATTGAAATCCCTGATAACAAGGATGGCTACTTGAGCAAAGATGACTGGAAGAACCTGCTTTCCTCAATGCAGTCTTTCGGTGACAGCCTTACTTCTGTGTCCCAGCTTGATATGGCAAAGCTGCAGTCTTCGATGAATAAGTACAACCAGTCTTACGACATGCTGTCGAACTTCACCAGCAAGTACGCTTCAAGCATTGATTCACTGGTCGGTAATCTGCGTTAAGGCGAATTCATTATGGAAGAAGCGCGTTCTATTGAAGATTTTGTTTCTGAGCAGGCTGAAAAACTGGCAGAAGCAGAACAGAGCTGTAAACAGTACCAGGCTTTTGTTGCCCAACATAAGCTGGATCGTTTGCAGGCTATTCTTGAGGGCCAACTGACTCCTCAACAACGCAGACAGCGGGAAATCGAGCAACGCCAGTTTATGAACCAACCTGAAATGGCAACTATTTCCAGCACAACCACTCAATCTACCAAGTTACCACGCCGTATTCGTGGGATTTCTGTTTAATTAAGGACACATTATGACAGCGATTAACCCAACCGCCGGAGTGACCGGTACAACGTTTAACCCATCCGCCGCATCTCTGGATTCACTGATGATGATGGTAATGATGGATCGCTCAAACCTGCTTGATTCACAGGTGCGCGACAAAATCGAAAACATCAATGCTAAGAACGAAGATCTTAAAGAGATCAATGGCGTTATGTCACAACTGCGTAACGACATGAGTAAGGTCGGTACTGATGACGATGACACCGGTTCCCTTTCTCCCGAAGTTGAAGATTATCTGGCCGCTAACTTCTCTGACTTCAACCGCTCCGATAGCTACAACCGTAAAACCATGCAGCTACAGCTGGAAAACCTGAAAGGTAAAGCTGAAAGCCTGACTTCATCTTCTCAGCTGGATATGGCTCAGTTGCAGTCAACTATGGGTAAGTACAACAACAGTTTTGAAATGCTGTCGAACTTCGTATCCAAGTACGGCCAGTCTATCGATTCTATTGTTGGCAACTTGCGTTAATTTGAGGTGAGTGAGATGACGACAGCAGCAGTTGATGCATCCCTGATGCAGGAGATCGACAAGTATCTCAGCGGTGGCGGTACTATCGGTGAGCTGTATGAGCTGAGCCCCGAGACCTTAGAGACTTTCTACCAGGTCGGATACGGACTCTATCAGGGCGGAAGCTATGCCGAAGCCGAAAAAGTATTTCGCTTCCTGTGCCTGTTTGATCACTACGGGTTACGCCACTTCATTGCACTCGGTTCTTGCTTGCAAATGCAGAAGCAGTACCAGCCTGCAATTGAGTCGTTCAGTTATGCTGGTGTGCTTGACTGTACCGATCCCCGTCCGCCATTTCACGCGGCTGAATGTTATTTGGCGTTAGGTCAGCGGGAGAAGGCGAAAAGTGGTTTTTATGCTGCCAGTCAGTTATCCGAGAAGCACTCACAATTTGATGAACTGTGTAGCAGAGCTGCCAACTTACATCGGCAGTTAGATGCTTCTACTCAGGAGACAATGAATGAATCCAGTCAATCCGCTTAGTGACAAGTTCGCTGCGCCGGGATTGCAAACCAACCAGAATGAGTTGGTGGAAAATCTCAGGCAGGCTGTCACGCAAGCAGCTGTTCCACAGCCGGTAGCGGTGAGTAAAGGGCCGGGGAAGACAAACAATACGTCGTCTGTCCGTCCGCCGATACTCGATATGCCGCTGGCTGATAAGGAAGACGTCAGCCGTGCGCTGATGGAAGTGCAGATGAAACTGCAGGATCAACAACTTAAACTCAATACCAATGACATCAAAGGCATGCAGGAAAAAAATCAGGCCCTGCATGATCAACGTATAGAAAAGCTTCAGGAAGCCATTGAGAAAATGGCAGAAGCGAAGAAGGGCGGTTTGTTCGCCAAGATTTTCGGCTGGATTGCAACTATTGCAACGGTCATCGCTTCGGTTGCCATGATCGCAACGGGAGTGGGTGCCCCTGCTGCAGCGATGATGCTGGCAGGTGCGGCACTGATGTTGACACAACAGATTTCCTCTGAGACAGGAAACTGGTTAAACGATGCTGTGTCAGAGGTATTCCAGGCATGCGGTATGGATGAAAAGGCGGCGCAGATAGCTGCTAATGTGACAATTATGGTGGCGAGTATTGCGTTAAGTCTTGGAGCCGGAGCGACAACCGCCGCGGCGGCAGCCACGACAACCGCAATGAAAATCGCCAGGATTGTGTCGCAGATGGCGAAACTGACCGCCGCGGTTTCAGGGCTAGGACAGGGGGTCTCGCAAGGGGTCGCAACCGAAGCCAAATACGAGGCCGATATGTACAGTGCCGATGCCAAGGAAATCAGTGCCTACCTTAAGCGAATTCAGTTGATGCTGGAAGAGGAGATGGAACGGATCCAGGAGATCCTGCAAAAGATGCAGGACAACACTTCCGATGTAATGGCAATTCTGTCTGACGGACAAGAGTCCCGTTCTCAGATGGCCCGATATATCAGCGCATAGGAGAAAAATGATGACTGTTAATATGAATAATTTAACGTCGAATCGACCTCTAGATCCTGCGCTGAATGGGGCTGGTAATCTGCAGGGGGCCGAGGTTGTTCGTGGTGCGGAGAAAGCAACTGGCTCACAACCCGCCGTGACTGTTATACAGGGTGGAGGTACGTCGGTATCGGCTCCGGGAACGGGGAAAAATATGCTGGATATGCCAGCGGCTGTCAGTAACGGACAATATGCCAAAGCTTATAATGAGACAGGCAACTTGAGCCATGAAGACAGTATGGTGCAGATCAGCGATATTCTGACCCTTATGCACAAAATTGCCCTTACTCAGCGCCAGCAGGCACGTGAGAGCCGTACTGCGGAAAGGGAACTTACAGTGGACGCTATTAAAGGCCAGGCTGACAAAATGCGTGAGCAGGCCCAACTTGAGCGGGTTTCCGGCTGGGTTTCTGCGGGTATGACGATGGTAACCAGTGCAATGCAGATGAAATCGGCGATCAAGGGCATGAACATGAAGCTCTCTGATGCTCAACTGCAAAGTTACAATAATTTCCAGCAGGCTAAGACCCAGATCTATTCTGCGATGGGTCAGTTTGTCACAACCCAGATCGATTACCAGGCCAAGTTGAAGCAGGCTGAAGGTAAAGAGCTGGAAGCTGTGCAGAAAGTGCATGAAACGGCAGCAGAAGATGAAGGGCAGCAAATGCAGTTCTACCTTGATGTCATCCGTGATGCACGGCAGAAGCTGGAAGAAGTGATGCGAAGCCAGCAGGAGTCTGTCAAGAGTATTGTTCGGGCATAAGTTATTTGCTCGACAAGAAACAGAGATCTGAACACCTTGTATTGATAGTTACATTGTCACTTAATGAAAGACACCTCATTCAGAGGTGTCTTTTCTTATCGCATACGCTGTCTTAGCTCTGGTTTTTCTTGTTCAGCTTTTCGAGTCAGTTGGTTTTTTAGTTTTAATCCATATGGTAACGGTTGAAAGCCATCAGTTGACCATCACCCTGATTTGTGGCGACAACGACGTAATTATCGGTTGAAGCCAGCACTTTCCATTTATTGTGTCCCGGTAGTTTTCTCGCCGCACTAAGCAGTTCGTTGTACATGCGGATATCTTCCGGGGAGAAGATCAGTCCTTTGTTGTACGACTCTTCTGTAATGCTCATTGAATACTGGCCATTCAGGTTGTCATCGATGATTCCTTTGGTATGAACCTCAATGATGTTATTGAGCCCTGATTCGGAAAAGACGGTCGTAATATCAATGCTACGGTTTTCGATAAAGATCTCGATGTTACGTTTACCTTGATAGCTACTGGCAGTTGACTTGATCTGATAAGACCCGCTAAGTGCCGTTGCCGGCATCTTGTTTATAAAGTCCCAACTCGAAACACTAAATACAGCCATAGAACTGGCTAAAAATAATCCTTTAAGATACAAAACGAGAGACCTCTTTCATTGTGATTTTTTCAATGTCACTGATAGTTTCATTGTTCTCAAGAAGAATGATTTTGTTATGAATAGATTCATTCTTATCTATAACAACAATGGATAGGCTATTTTTCTTTAGCATCAGGAAAATTGACTTTGGTGATTTGCTTTCCGGTGCGGAAATAATTTTTGAATTAATTGAACTGGAAATCGCTTTAATGAAGTCATCATTGTCAGAATATATTTTCAATTTGCTGTCAGAATAAATCTTTTCCAGACCAACTGAATCATTTTGTTGCTCGTTTTTACTAAAGGGGAAATAAGGTGCATCACCTAAAAGATAGAATGAAAACATAAAAATAAGTGAGCCTGAGAAATAAGGCCATTTTGTTCTTACGAATTTAAATATTGTTGGTTTTGTTTTTTGCTTTGTTTGTTGATTTTTTTCTTCTGTTTTTATTTCTATTGCCTCTTGAGAGTTTTTTGTATTTTCATTCGTTTCGATTTTCTCAACAATTTCGCTTTCTAATTTGTAACCAACCTTAGCTATTGTTTTTAGCCACTTTTGATCTTTACCATTATCACCAATTAAATTGCGAATATTACTGATAGCTTGGGTGATAGAACTGTCGGAAACGATTTTTCCAGGCCATGCCTTCTCGAGAAGAGTCTCCTTTGATACGACAATGCCTGCGTCTGAGCACAGGGCAAGTAAGACAAGGAAGTCATGACTGCCGATGCGTTTTTCTTCATTGGTTTCTATATGACGTAACAGAGATGCATCTTTGATGAGAATCCAGTCATTTATTTTGTACATTAAGCTTCTCACTTCTTGTTCAAGTCGCAACGTTATAATTTGATTGTTTGTTGCTTATTTAATCGTATGCCAACTGACTTGCTGAGTAACAAGAGCACTCACATTATCATTATTAAATTAAATTGATTGCACCTTAAATCATAATTGTTAATTTTATCATGTTTTTTTGAGTAATTTGATTGGTGAGTAAATGCTCTAAAATCATCATGAAAAGAATAGATTTGATTTTATATTGATCAGTTTCAAAAATTGAACTGCAAAGGTGATTTTGACCGCAAAAAAATAGCGGTGTTAATTGATGAAATTATCATGTAAAGATGATTATTTTATTACTTTCTAATATTCTTTTATTCGAATAAAGATGCTCTGATGATTTACTGACAACAAAAGATTAGTGTTGCAGTAATGGTTTGAAGCTTTGGTTTTGTAATTGATAGTGTATTTTATAAAAGTACTACGAATGTTTTTTAAACTAATAGGTCAAAAATAATATTGTGATAATTGTACTAAATAACAACTTGAATTGGTTCCATATGGTTTTTCTATCAATATTGTTGTTTCTATATTATGAACCAAGTCAAAAGTCATTTATTTAAGTAAAACCCTCTGTGCGGATAATTGTGAATGAGTTCAACTTTGAGTTTGAGACTAATGGAATAATGTTCCTTTATTGTAATTCATCATGACTCAAAAAATTACGCAAATAAAAGCATAGTAGAATCAGAAATATACCGTCTTTTTTATCACCGCCACGAAATCAGCAGCTTTAATTATCATACAACACAAGTGTTATGTTATATCATAAGGTTATATCTGTTTCATATGTTTGGCGGCTTATACTGTTGTATTCAGAATATAAGAAGCGAATGAAAAGCTGAGTGCATTTTTACGCATCGCTCAGTTTTAATGTATTCATTTTGTGGACACTTGAAGTGTAAAGAGAGTTGTATCTCAATTCCGTTTCTTCTTCTCTTGGCATGATCGACTAATGTTAGTCGGATAAGTTGATATTCAGAGAAAATGTTATAGCTTTGGATGAAGTTAGGCATCAAAGTTCATTTAATGATGAAGGATCACTTATTTAAATTTGCTTACAAATAAACAATTTCATATGCGCGGGCGGAATTTGAGGTGTGATCTGACAATCAGACGAGTAGTCACTCTGGAGGGAGAGAATTAATGGAGATGGATTGGGCTAGCGGAATCTTGAGTATCGACTCTTTCTTTTCTGTGACTTTGGGGATTATCGTTCTGTTTGTCGGACGAAGGTTGAACCACATGTTTACGCCTTTACGAGAGTTCAGCATTCCTGAACCTGTCACCGGCGGAATTTTGTTTTCTGTTTTAATTGCTTTGGTTTTTATTGCTACAGGTGTTGAAGTTGAGTTTAACCTTATGGCGCGTGATGTGTTGCTGGTTTACTTCTTCACTACGATTGGCATAAACGCCAGCTTCAAAGATTTGCTCAAGGGCGGTGTACCGCTCATTATCCTGCTTGCCATTACTATCGGCTATGTGATTGTCCAGAACCTGACTGGTATCAGTGTTGCAGCGTTATTCGGGCTGGATACACCTGTGGGTATGTTGGGCGGGAGTGTTTCCCTGATTGGTGGTCACGGAACGGCTATTGCCTGGGCTCCACGGATATCTGAAGGTTTTGGTGTTACAAATGCGATGGAGATTGGGATCGCCTGCGCCACTTTCGGTTTGATACTGGCTAGCTTGATGGGCGGGCCAATTGCCAAGTTCCTCATCAATCGCTATGACCTTAAACCCGATCATAAAGAAGAGCTGGATGTTGGGGTTTCAGAGGAAGCTGAAGAGGGGAAAATCACCGGCTTTGATTTTCTGGACGCTATTTTGGCAATCCATATCTGCATGATACTCGGTTTCATTATTAATGAGTCTATAGAAGATATTGTACAACTGCCTCTTTTCGTTACCTGCTTGTTCGCCGGGATTTTGATCACCAATTTGATTCCTGATTCATACCCTCGGATTTCCGGTACAAAGTGGCCATCACGCAAGCCTGCTGTAGCATTAATCGCAGATATTTCACTGGGTACATTTCTGGCGATGTCGTTGATGAGTATGCAGCTCTGGACATTGGTGGATCTGGCCGGACCGATTTTTGCCATTTTAGGCGCACAGTTTGTTGTCGCTGTTTTGGTTAATCTTTTTATTGTTTTCCCTGCGATGGGGCGGGGGTACGATGCAGCTGTGGTTTGCTCGGGCTTTGGCGGAATCTCACTGGGCTCAACACCAACAGCGATGGCCAACATGTCTGCGGTTTCCCAGCGTTACGGTAATTCACACCTAGCATTTATTATTGTGCCGCTGGTGTGCGCATTCTTTATCGATTTGGTTAATGCCTTGGTGATTCCTTATTTTCTGAATAATTTCTGACGTTTTACGCCAAAGAGCTAGGAAAAATTCCTAGCTCTTTTAGGATAATTGCCAATTTTATCAATACCTTATTTTACCTACCATTGATGCTCTAGCAAATATTGGGTCAAAACTGTATCAGCTAAAGAGTGTCGCTAATAACAGGCGAGCTTGTGAGGCAGTAAGACACTGACCTCATGCCTTTTTGACATTTGTGGTCAGTATTTTTAGGAAGGTAAAATAGTGACCACGTTAAGTTCCCCGTGTTTTTTCCTTATGCACAATGTTATTCAAGACTATGCGTGGGGAAGTACTACATCGATTGAGTCTCTGTTCGGTATCGCAAACCCGGAGGGCAACCCTCAGGCTGAAATCTGGATGGGGGCGCACCCTAACGGTTGTTCTCAAATCGACGTAGCCGGCAATGAAAGCCGTCTGGCTGATTTCATTGATGGTGATAAGGCGGCTATTTTGGGTGAAGCCACTGAAAAGCAGTTTGGTGAATTGCCTTATCTGTTTAAAGTTCTGGCTGCTGAAAAAGCGTTATCAATTCAGGTTCACCCAAGCAAGGCACAGGCTGAAGTCGGTTTTGCTAAAGAGGAAGAAGCCGGAATCCCTCTTAGTGCCGGTCATCGTAACTACAAAGATCCTAACCATAAACCTGAGCTGGTTTATGCGTTGACGCCTTATCAGGCAATGAATGGTTTCCGTGAATTTGCTGACATCGTCAGCCTGTTCCGCGCTCTGGAAATTTCCGAACTACAAGATTTGGTTTCTGCACTTGAAGCTGATCAGAACGAGCAAGGTCTGCGCTGTTTCTTTGAAGCGATGTTGTCACTGCAGGGTGAAGTGAAAGATGCCGCACTTAAAGGCTTGCTGACTTATGCTGAATACCATAAGTCAGATGAACTGTTTGCACTGATTCTGGAGCTATCAGAGCAGTACCCGGGTGACATTGGTCTGTTTTCTCCGTTAATGCTGAACGTTCTGACGCTTCAGCCGGGTGAAGCAATGTTCCTCGACGCTTGTACACCTCATGCTTACATCAAAGGTACAGGTCTGGAGATCATGGCAAACTCAGACAACGTTCTTCGTGCTGGTTTAACACCAAAGCATATGGATGTTGCTGAGCTGGTGGCGAATACTCGTTTCGTTCCAATGCCGGCAGGTACTTTGCTGCTTGCACCAGAACAGTCTGAGGACGGTCTGCATTATCCGATCCCTGTGCCTGACTTTAAGTTCAGCGTATATAGCAAGGTCCAGGAGACTGAGCTGAAACCGGCAAGTGCAGAAATTTTGCTGGCTGTTGATGCCCCACTGACGGTGGCTCATGCTAACGGTGAAGTTTTGACGTTGGAAAAAGGCGAATCCGTGTTTATTCCTGCTTATGCGGGTAGTTATAAAGCAAGCACTGCTGGTCGTTTTGCCCGCGCCTATAACTAATGAATTAAGTTTGCGGTTGTATGCTTGACTCTGTTTGTTGCAACGGCATGACTGATCGGCGATCCTGACAGCTAAGGAGATCATCATGTTTCAGAAAGAACACTTAGTGAAACTGGCTAATGTCAGGATGCCATTTGGTAAATACAGTGGTAGGGCGATTATTGACTTGCCTGAAGAATATTTACTGTGGTTTCAGAAGAAAGGTTTCCCGGAAGGGGAGTTGGGAACGCTGATGGCGCTGGCACTTGAATTCAAAATTGAAGGCTTGGAGTCGGTGATCAGGCCGTTAAAGCGTCCTGAGTCCTGAAATATCAGAGTCGACAGAATGTTAAGTGGAAAGGGGGGGAGAATCATTGATTCTCCCCCCCTTTTTGTATTATTTGCTCAGGTAAGCATAGCCTGTTGTGAAGGCTGCTTCCTGGAACTGACGCAGGCCAGTTGCTCGGAAGTCGATTGCCAGCGGGTTACGCTTCAGCTTTTGTTTGATTTCTGAGTTTGAGATGAAATCAACATAGATGTCATCAATTAGCTGGATAGCTGCTTCCAGTTTGAAACCAACCGCGCTGCCTGCAAATTTGCCGCGAGTTTCACGAGTGCGGATCACTACGCGATCAACTTTGTAATCTTCAAGCAGTTTTTTGAACGCAAACTGGAAATCTCGCATCTCAACGTTGTCGAGAGAATCTTTCATGATGAACTTTTGAGTTCGGCACTCAGGGATATCAAATAACCCGTTCGACATAGAAAGTAGGCAGATAACCGCTTCGTTGCTTCGTAGCTCAACAGCACAAATTTTCATGTAAACACCTAGATATTTTGTTAGCGCTACATTGTAGGCTAAAACTGTGTTCTGTGTCAGATTTTTAACTTTATCTTTCGTATGAAAAATCGTTAATCGATATACAGAAGCTGTTCCTGTTGAAGATGAGCTTCAATATCTCGTGCACACATCGGCTCGCAAAGAAAGTGGCCCTGTAAAAGTGCATTTGGGATTGAACTGAGTCGCTTGAGTTGTCCTTCGTTTTCAATACCTTCAATGACAACCTCTGCACCAATGTTTTTAGCGAGGAAAGCCACAGAGGAAATAATCTGGAAGTTATTATTCTTTCTGCTCATCTCAATAACATAGCGACTGTCGATTTTTATCTGCTTTATCGGCAGATCGCTCAGCATTGTTAGGCATGTGTATCCTGCACCAAAGTCATCAACACACAGAGTCAGCCCTAATTTATACAGTGAAGTCATCGTTGCTTTGGCTGTTTGAATATCTCTCATCATCGCACTTTCGGTGATTTCCAGTACGACATGTCCGGGATCGACATCGAAACGCTCTAAACGTGCTTGGATATATTCAACTAACTGGTTGTCTCCCAGATCATGGGCTGACAAGTTGAGTTGAAGTCGTGGCGAGAAACCTTGTTCTTGCCACCGTGAAAGCTGCTGAAATGACTGATGGATCACTAGCTTTGAAATTGCCGAAACCAGTCCGGCTTTTTCAGCCACAGGGATGAATAGAGAGGGTGATATATATCTTCCGTCCGGTTGTTGCCAACGTATCAAGGCCTCGACACTGTATATTTCTTTAGTGCCGGGAATGTAGATTGGTTGGAAATGCAGCGAGAATTCTTTTTTTTCTATCGCATTTCGGATCTTATCGATTAGCTGCATGTGCTGCTTAGAACTTGGTTGGTAACTGGCGGAGTAATAGCAGAAGCTGTAATGGCTTTTCTTCGCTTCGTACATAGCCAGGTCAGCACATTTTATGAGTTCGGTAATTGAGCTGGATTGAGAGGGGTAGCAGGCAATACCAATACTCATGTCGACGTGTACGACGGTTCCCCGAACCAGAAACTTATGTCTGATGCTGTTTTGCAGCTGTTTGATGCAGTTATCTATTTCCTGGGCATCAGCGTAAGGGAGAATGATGGCAAACTCATCACCGCCAAGGCGGATAAGTTCTGCTTTTGAGGGAAGATTAGCCAGCATGCGTGTTGCAAGAGCTTTGAGTAAGGCATCTCCGGCCAGGTGACCAAAAGCATCATTAATGGGTTTGAATTTATCGAGGTCGAGCAGCATCAAAGCAAACGGACATGCATCCGTCATTTTGCTTTTCATGCTTTGAAGCATGAATTTCCTATTTTTCAAACCGGTAAGGGCATCATGCAGCCCACAGTAATGTTCTTTAACTGCGGCTTGCTGATATTTGTTGATGCTTCGCAGGCTTAGATTAGTGATGAGGTGGACATAGAAACTGCCGAACAGGAACACCGGAGCGATTAACAGTTCAATATGATCAAAGGGCAGCTTAATCAGAAAATAGGTGTAGCAGCAGTAAGCAAGAACAAAAAGAGAAGTCATTACGGCTACAATGCGCCAGCCAATACGTTGGTCTTTCTTACAGATAGATAATGTCGGCCTTATGGCATGGATCATTACGACTGTACCCAGAATGACTAATAGTGGCGCAATGTTCTGCATTGTCTGGTCTCTTTTATATTATATTCAAGGATATATCTGGCCGGAGAGCTCTATTTGAGTCAGAAAGAGCCGCATATCAAACTCGATTTGATGGTAGTCCGGCTCCATATGGCAACACAGTGTGTAGTAAGCTTGCAAAAAATATCAGACAAATTCCATGATAAAATCACAACAAACTCATTTTTAACAACAGCTTAACTTGATTTATATCAAGCTGAACACCATCTGTTTAACTTTGTCATATTTTTTTGTTTCTAACCGTACAAACCAGTAACAAAATCATAAAAATGTCATCGGTTGCTGTGGCTCATGCTCTTCTGCTGGCAAGTCACAAATAAATTATACAGCTGATGCTCTGGTATTGTGATGCTCTGGTATCGTAACTTTAAAGGGGACAGAAATGAGGTAGAGTAATTAACCAAATCTAGCCCATAGCATTAGGTAAAGTAGGGCAAAACTTAGATAAGAGAGAGTCAAGACGTGTCCCTACTACTTTTTTCTTTCGGGCCATACGCATGTGTATTAATATGAAAGCTTTAGTACTAGTGGATGGTTAAGCGCTAATGTATACGATACCTATAATGGACAATATCAGGCGAGAATATGAAGAGTTCCAGTTAAGGACTATTGAGTTTGAGCATTTAGGGCTGTACTCGAATGAAAGTGAACTTTTTGCAGTAGTAAAATATAGTAATGAAGCGGAAAGAGAGCTGCTCGAACGAACATATGAAGAATTTCGTGCTTTAGCATCCCCACCATTTAGTATTGTTAATTGTCTCGATAATTCAATGAAAAAAGTCCCCTTAAGGACAGTCAATGAACGCATAAGGCAAAACGGTGAAGGTTATACACATAACGAAGCCGCGCAAGTTTTAAACCTTCATATACCCAAAAAGTACCATCCATTCCATTTTGACTTTAAATGGGGAACAAATATATTCAAATTAACAGTTCGTAGAGAGTTAAGTGTTGACGAGAAGTCAGAAATACAGCTCATTTGTGAAGCTGCTGGTTTCGAAGGTTATGATTATCAATTTGAAGTTGATTCCGACATTAAGGATTATCCTGGGGTGATAGATTTCAAACCCAATGTTAGTAACAACCTAATTCTGATAAGCAGTGGGTTAGTTTCAAACCAATATTCAACAATAGTACTCGAACAATTGGAAGAAGATGAGGATTTTTGGTTAACAAATAGATACAAAGTGTTTAGTGGTGAAATTGAAGGGCGGAGCAGTCTACTTCCTGAAGGATTTAGAAGCAGCCATCAATCTTGCTTTGTTGATGCAAGTGTTTTCCCTAGGCAAAATTTAAGAAATTACTTGACGTTGTACAGACAGGTAATTATCGCTCTGCCAATGAGTGGAATGTCCAATAGTAATAGTTTTTTTAATTCATTTCAGATCTCTAAGTTTGAAATGCAAGAGCTAATTTCTCGAGGAAGGTTAAGATTTGTTGTTCCACAGTCAATCGTTCGGTATGACAATCAATTGATGTCGGATATCTTGTCTGTAGATAGAAATGCTCTAATATTTTCAAGGAGACTTGCTGCTAGTACATTAAATGGTATTCAGAAGCGAACTAGATTTCTAGGGTATTCTTTTTCTGGAGATGCTCAACAAGAATTTATAAGGCCTTTGGTATCATCCTCGAACCCAACGCTTCGTCACTTAGCTAAACTTGTGGCACGACAATGGGCAGATTTTGAATATGTTATTAATAGAGAAGGCGCTACAAGTGTGTATAAAGCTGGATTAGCAGGTTTTGCAACATTGCTAGCAAGTGGCGATTCTGCACGTTTAGCTCCAGAAATACACACGGCAGCTTCAAGTTTTGAGTTCTCTCAAGGGTTAGGGGCTCATCATGTTCCTTTTGACTCTGAAAAATATTCTGAAATTAATTCATGTCAGTTGGTTACATCGCTATATAATGGTGTAAAGCCAGTCTCCGATGGGTTAATGGAATCACAATTAGAGACTCTGCTTGGCGCGATTTTAGCTGTTAACAATGATATGAGTATATTATCATTGGATGATGAGTTGTCCGAAATTCATGATGATCGAATAGCTGACATCATAGCTCGTTACTCTAGCCTAACGTCTGAAGAGTTAGAAAAAGAGTTATATGTAATTAATAAGCAGATTAGATCTATTGAACGCTCGGAAGACAAACTCTCTAGATTTGATTTAAAAGGCTTTTTACCTGCGTTAGTAGGTGCAGGTGCTGCATTAGGCCTTTTCGGGCCTCAAGGAGCAGTTGTCGGTGGATTGGTGCCATTTGGTGTTTGGTTGCTTAATTACCTATGTGTGAATGCAAGTTCTGTAAGTAATAGTCACATATTTACGAAGTTAAACTCAATTAACCATGGGGCTAGTGAAGATATTGTTTTACTGCACAACTATCAGAAAACATTTAAGTCTTTATCCAACTAGTAGTAAACTGCGCTCATATATAGAGCGCAGATCTATGCCAGAACTTGCTTTGCACACTGATGGTAAAAAGTCAGTTAGGTTTAATAGTAAGCTATGAAGAGTAGTTATACTAAATGATAATGGGGGCTTTGTTGATCAAATCCTAAAGCAAACGGATCAAGCCACATTAAGTAGCTAATTATTTAATTCGCTGAGTTTCAGGCATACCTAGCCCTGTTAATTTGTTCAACGCACGGACGGCAGCAAGGGCTTTGAAGTGGTCAACTAAAATTGGCCACGGTTTTAGAGTCATCCCAGAACAACCGTTCTGATTCATTTGGTGTCAGACCACCGTTATATTGATGTGGCCTGATCTCGCTGTAATATCCTGTGATGTACTTCGTAATGAAACGCTGTGCCTGAGCAAAACTCTCATAGCCTATTGATGGTACCCATTCCGTTTTTAAGCTTCGAAAGAAGCGCTCCATCGGGCTATTATCCCAACAGTTTCCTCGACGGCTCATGCTTTGCTCAATCTGATATCGCCAGAGTAATTGTCGAAATTTCAAACTGGTATAATGCGAGCCTTGATCACTATGGAACATTACATTTTGCGGTTTTCCTCTGGCTTCAAAAGCCATCGATAGAGCTTTGGCTGTTAAATTAGTATCCGGTGATAGTGACATTGCCCAACCGACGGGTTTTCTTGCAAAAAGGTCGATAACAACGGCTAAATAAGCCCAGCGCGTTCCAACCCAAATATACGTGACATCACCGCACCAGACTTGGTTCGGCTCCGTCACGGCGAACTGGCGGTCTAATTTATTAGCTACTTCAACGTGTTCTTGAGTAGCTTTCTTGTAAGCATGCTTAGGCAACTGACAGCTTATTAAGCCAAGCTTTTTCATTAACTTACTAGCACGATAACGGCTCAGTGGTATTCCTTTTGCCGTAACGATCTCTGCAATAGTCCGAGCCCCCGCGGAGCCATTACTGATGCGGTACGCGGCTTTAACTTCGCTACATAACTCGACGAAATCAGAATTAATCGCCTTGGGGCGGCCAGACCAATATTTGTAACTGCTTCGATGGATGCTGAATACATCACAAAGTGTAGATACACTGTGGCTCTGCTTGAGTTTCTCGACTAGCGAGAATTGTTCAGCGAGTCGGACATCAAGAGAGCGGTAGCCTAATGGGATGGTCTGCTCCCCCCGAACTTCTTATGCTGAATGTAGGGCTGATGAAGGAGATATATTATGACCAACTCAAACGTGTACATTTATGGTATCGACCTGGGCAAAAACTGTTTTCACATTATTGCGATGGATAAACAGGGACACATTCTCTCCAGACAAAAGCTAACTCGAAGCCAAATGAAAAAGTTTGTCATCAATACGCCGCCAACAACCGTGTGTTTTGAAGCATGCCCTGGCTCTCAGTATTGGGGGCGCATGTTTGCTGATGCCGGCTTTGAAGTGAAGATAATCCCGGCACAGTTTGTAAAACCTTACTTGAAATCAAATAAGAACGACTTCAATGACGCCGCTGCGATTGCCGAAGCTGGTAGTCGTGGCTCTATGCGCTGTGTGCCATTAAAAACTGATGAACAGCTTGCGTTGCAGGCAACACACCGAGTCCGACAGAGATTTATTACGGAACGAACAGCTGTTGTTAATCAGATGCGCGCACTTTTGTTGGAATACGGTATAACAGTACCTGTAGGACGGAAGGTATTTGAACGAGCCCTTCCAAGTATTTTGGAAGATGCTGACAATGGATTGCCAGATTTCATGCGTGCCTTAGTTTTTCGTTTACGAGAACGCTGGCAGTACCTTGATGTTCAGATAGACGAGATGAGTGAATTATTGAAGCAGGCAGCAATCGCCTCCGAACAATGCAAGTTGATAAGCACAGTACCCGGCATCGGCCCAATCGTATCAACGGCTTTGATTGCGGCTGTTGGCAGCGGAAACCAGTTCAAACGAGCAAGGGATATGTCAGCCTGGTTGGGTTTGGTACCGAAGCAATATTCGACCGGAGGAAAGTCTAACCTCGGGAGCATCAGTAAACGAGGTAACACCTACTTACGAACGCTGGTTATCCAAGGAGCAAAAGCATTGAAAATTCACATGAATCGAGAGCAGTCTTCTCTTGGGAAGTGGATTGGCAGACTGGAGGCCTCACATCATCACCATGTGGTTCTTATTGCGTTGGCAAACAAACTCATTCGTATCTGCTGGAAAGTATTAACCTCTGGCCGAGAATATCAGGCATACCCGAGCGCTGTATAAAGCATCCACTACAACAATAGCTATCCTATGTTTTGCGGAAGAAAACTGATGAAAGAAGCGTTAATCCCACATCACTGAAGCCTGGCTAAAAAAGCAGTCTATCGTGACTGAAAGCTTTATTAGGACGGTGATGTGCGGATCCCATCAAGGCCAGAGTACAAAGATTGCTCGCGAATAGGCCGGATACATTGACGCAAACGACTTCTGGAATCGAACTTCTCTTGCAATTCAGGAGCAGACCATACATTTTTTAATATTTCATTATGTTCTTCGAGGCGAGCCAGTTTCTTCTTCAACTCTCGGATCTCGATTTGCTCTGCTGTCATCGGAGAAGCTTTAGGTGAAATGCCTTGCCGCTCTTCTTTGAGTTGGCGAACCCACTTATCCATGGTGGATTTACCTACATTCATTGCCTTGGCTGCTTCAGCTACTGAGTAGCTCTGGTCAAGAACTAATTGCGCGGCTTCAAGTTTAAATTCGGGGCTAAATGTTCTTCTGGTACGTTTAGTCATTGTGTCACCTGTTAACTTCCGAGGTGATGATATCACCTCTAATCAGGTGGCCAAATTAACTATGCCACTTCACTTCACCGACCTGAGCGTTGTAATCCCGCAAGCTTAAAGCAGGCCCAAGTAGTCGCTTGTATCTAGACATGGCCGTTTCGGATATCGATCTATCGTGGTAACCACTGGTCTTTTTCCAGTGCTCGTTATTACCATGGATACGCTGGTTTGCTACAGCACAGTTTCTCGGATGGCCGTGCTCCCAATAGGCAGCACCGGCTCGGGGAGGAATGAGTGGTTGTGCCTTTTTCCGTTTGATGGCTTGATAGCACAGCCTGGTGTCATAGGCTCCGTCGCCTGATATCGCTTTAATTTTTCGGTATGTCTGATTCAACAATGTGGGCATTGTTTCACCATCAGTCACCGTAGACAAGGAAAGCTCAGCGCAAACAATTTGATGAGTATCAGCATCAACGGCGAGATGGAGCTTTCGCCAAACACGACGTCGCTCTTTGCCATGTTTCTTCATTTTCCACTCGCCTTCACCAAAGACTTTTAGGCCAGTGGCATCAATGGCAAGGTGACGAATTTCCCCCCGAGCAGGCATCTTGATGGATACATCGACCGTTTTGGCTCGTTTACTAATACTGGTGTAATGAGGGCAAGTGAGTGGTACTTTCATCAGAGAAAACACTGAGTCCATAAAGCCTTGGACGGCGCGAAGCGACAGGTTAAACAGCCGCTTTACCATTAGTGTTGTCGTGATAGCTGTGTCCGAATACAAGTTGCTGCGGCCACGATTGCCATGATGTTCAGAGCATATCCAGGAGCTAATCGCTTCCTCATCGATCCAAAACGTCAGTGAGCCTCGATTAATCAATGCTTGGTTGTACTCTTTCCAGTTGCTTGTTCGATAAACGGCTTGTTCCATGGAAAAGACCTGTCTGAGATAGCTCTTCGATCAGATCATTGAGGATAGAAAAAGTTCACTTTGATTTGTTCAACAAAGCCGATAATGGGGCAAAAGCGTGCCAGGATGATTGACTGGCACGGAAGTGGACAAAAGGTTGTCAGTGGCTTTGCTAATTTAGCAGTTCACGAATTACTTTGATTATGGGCAACCTCCATTCTCGTGACCCAATTAGTCATACCGCTACATACCGTAGTATATTTATGACAGACGTAATAGTTTTATATAGAGGAAGCTGGCATCCTATCAATGATAAGCAACATGATGGATACTAGAGGCAGAGCCAATGGGAAAAGGGAACTTTTTAATCTTTGCTACGGTTATTGGTGGAGTGATTGTTTATGGGATGGGATTGGCTGAAAAAGATAAAACATCTAACAAAGTAAATGAATGGGATAACCAGATAGAGTTGCTGTGGGAAAATAGATCAAGCCAAATCAATCTTGGTGACTACCCAAACATCAACAAAAAAAACTGGTGTGGCCTATACTTTGGTAATAAAAGCACACCCGAACAAGATGACTTTGAGCAATACTTAAAAAAGTATAAAAGTAACACTCTCTCAAATACACAAGGACTTCCTGATGCTGACTTATATGGCAACCTTGATGGCTATAAAAAACTATCTTGCATGGAGCCAGATAATCAAGTCTTCATAGACAAAATTGCTTATTACGAAAGCAAGATTAAATCTAAAAACAATAAAAATATAGAACGCAGTAAATCGGCGTGGTCATATCGAGTTTCAACTGATGAAATGACTCAGGAGAAAAGTATTTACTTGAGTTCTAGAGTTGGTACAACAATAAAACCAATGTCATTTCCATACACTGGCACGGAAAGTGCTATCTACTTTGGTTGCAACAGTAAAAGTAAGTGGGCATATTTTTGGTTTAGTAATCAACCTAACATAAGAAACGACCAAACTAAAAGTGGCTATAGCCTTTCAAAGTCAAGAATTAGCTTTGACGATGAGCTAGAAAACATAACAATGACCCAAGAGTGGGGAAGCAAATTCATGCATGTTAGATACCCTGACTGGCTTTCTAAGAAGCTGACAGGAAAGGATATTGTAAAACTTGAGCTAGATTGGCACGGTGAGGGTCGTGCCATATTTTCGTATGATGTTCAGGGATTTAAGCCATTATATTCTGACTTTGTTAAAGAATGTTCAACTCTCTGATTAGAAAGCTAAACAGTACTTAAAAACATGAATTGTACTAACTCATACACCATCTGGCAGTTTTGGTGGCTCTACTTAACCAGAACGTACAATCTGAGCTTTAGCGTCACCCAAATCACTTTAGGAAATTCTGAATTAGCAACTATTGATAGCTCGATTAAGTTCGCATAAGCAGAGGTATTACGAATGCTACCACAGACCTTCTGCCAACATCGTCTGACTGCTTCATAAGTACTCAAATAACTCTTGTCGAAGATTATAAAGACCTTCTGAGCCATACATGCTTTCTTGTAGCTCAATTATCTTTGCCATGTACTCTCTATTTGCCCCAACAAGATACTTTTGGCTTTGAGAATTCATGACCATAGCCAGCTTGGTACTAAAAATGGGCGGAAATTCACCATGGTTGTTTCTGCTTGGAGAGTAAGTCACAAGTTGAGTCTTCGACAATGGCAATATGAATTTAGATTTAAAGGAGAACATCTCAGCGACATCCTCGAATATTAATGGATTATCGCCTGTTAAAAAATTATCCCAACAACCAAATTCAGGCGATACGGTATGTAGTCTCCAGCAATCAAAATCGCTCTTGTGTACTCGCAAGTCAAACGTTAACAAAGGCAAATAGAAACTACGGAAAGAATGGCGAAAACCTTTACTGCTTTCTATTAGTTGAGTTATTTCTTGAACTTGTCCTATAGGTTCATTGTTGACAGTAATGCGGTCGCCGAACTGGCTTAAATCTAATTTTCTTATGTAATCATCAGCGAAAAAATCCAGTAGTGGCATCCGCCAAAATTGAGTTGCAACAAATATTTTTAGCAAATAAATGCCATTTTCAGTTATCAACTCTTCTTGCGATATTCCCTTTCTAATTTTATCAAAAAGTTGACCTAGAGGTGTTTCAATAGAGCTGTATAACTTTTCAAGTTTGTCAGTACGAACACCATTTACTTCTATAGTATTACGGTGTTTCTCAAAAAGGACTGTTTTAGGTGTCTCCTTGTCTTTTTTGAAATTATTGTGTTTCTTATCATAGACTTGGAGCCTGCCATTATCGGCAGTAAACCCCCTCAAGTACAGCTGAGGTACATAGTGGTGCTTCACTGAATCCAACGTATCACCTTAATCATTATTTTTTGACGCCTTTGCAGATGGCGAAATCAATATCATCAACTCTAGCTTTCACAGTCCACTCAGGTGTAGCTTTTAATGCAATATGGTTTGTGGACGCTATAACTTTGCTATCTGCGCCTGTGACTTGATAGTAAGTACACTCTACTGAATATGACCTATCAAAGCTATCTGCCATTAAAAGAGTCACAATGCTACGCTGGGAGTTACGTGGGTCTTTATGTTTATCCATAATTTCAGTTGTTTCATAGGTAAATTCTTGACCTACAGCACTAAACGAAATCAAAAATAACCCAAATAGCCACTTTTTCATTTTCACCCTATCTTCAGTCTCAATTTATGCAGCGAGTATCACACACCATACCTACATTAGGAAAAGTAGGTCAAATGATGATTTGATGAAGTGAGAGATGGCAACGCTCTAAACAATAATGGGGCACAGGCTTTTCAGTACATTGAAAAGCCTGAATTGCCATTTCTAGCAGTCGGTTTGTTCTGAAAGCCTCAGAGCATCTTCCAACTCAACGCCAAGATAGCGAATAGTATTATCTAACTTAGAATGACCCAACAAGAGTTGCACAGCCCGGATGTTCTTTGTCCTAGCGTAGATTAATGTGGCTTTAGTGCGACGCATGGAATGCGTTCCGTAATAATCTTCATTCAACCCCAGTTTGCTTGCCCAATTCCTGATTATTGAACGATAAAACGAGTAGCTGATAGGTTGATCCTTTCGACGAGCACTAGGGAAAAGGTAACTGCTTGCTACTAGGGATGATGAATAGATCCAACGACTAATACTTTGCTGCGTTCTTGGTGTGATCTCGTAATGCACATCAGTACCAGTTTTCTGCTGAACGCATTGCACCCTCTCATGAATCACTCCTTGAGATGAAACATCGTATACATGGAGTTTTAGTAAATCGCTGGCTCTCAATTTACTATCAATAGCCAGATTAAGTAGCGCAAGCTGCATCAAGTCGTTCTCAAGTTCTAGTCGAGTTCTTATTCGCCAGATTTCTTCAAGTTTGAATGGCCTTTTTATACCGCTACATGCCCCAGATGATTGCTTCCTCATGTTGACCTCCTTTTGAGTGATTGGCCAACTAGGATTCTAGGAAAGCTAGCATGACGTCACAGCCAAGCCCCCCATGGACAGAATGGATTAAGAAAACTAAGTATCAAATCTAGCGTTACAATCTTTGGAATTCATGAGTCGATACTTCTTGGGTGAACAATTCATAGACTTTCTAAATGCTCTTGCAAAATGAGAGGTGTCCGAATAACCCAAATTTATCGCTATTTGATGAACTGTCCAATTAGTGTCTAGTAGGATCTCACATGCATACTCAATGAGAATGCTATCGTTAACTTGTCGAAAGGTTGTTCCGCATAGTTTTAGATGACGCTGTAAGGTTCGTACTCCTAGCCCAGTCAACTCTGCGGCAAAATCAATCGGCAACTTACCTGAGGAGATATATGGTCTAATCGCAGCTTTGAACGCCTTTAAAAATTCATCTGGACTTGATGTTCGAGCACCTTGTAACACCCATGCTTCTTTATGCTCTGGATTTTGTGGAAGGATACTCGAAGGGATAGAGATACCTGTTGCAGGCCTTTCACACATCACCTGAGTGTGCTCTAGTCCTTTAATTTTACGAACTCTCTCAATGAGTTCATTGTCACTTTGAATCGCCACATACTCAAAGTTAACTTCTTTTCCCACCAGCGCGTTGATGATCTCTTTGAACATAATAAAGGTGAAAATCTCAGAGGCTTTAAACCACGGCCTATCCTCAAATTCCCTTTGACGAATCAACCACCAGTTTTTGCCAATGAACTCCAATGACACTTGGCTGTCACCGTAGTAAATTTTCAAGGCATCACCAACTGCATTCAGTGAATCAAACAATGAAGTGTTTGCTGGGACAAGCTTTAATAAATTAGGCACTAGATTGGTATTGCTAACCTCACTAAGCAGCGAATCAAATTGCTGTGGCGTGAGTTTTTGCGCCAGTTGCTCAAAAATATTCTTAAATTCTTTAGGGGAAAGTTGAGAAATCCCAGAATGTTGCCTATCCAAAGCATCCTTTGGAACTTCTGATATGTTTAACACGTCGACTCTTTTCGATACTTCGGCGACGAAGTTAACGAAATAGCTCTTTTGAATAAGCTCAATGTAGGCTGACTTCATTGAATCCTCCAATTCAAAGTTTGTATTGCCTTGTCGCAAAATGGCTCCATTAATTTTGTTCGATGACTATTATAACTATGTTACTCAAACAATTTGTTTCAGATTATGAACCGCAGAAATACAAATCCTACTTTGACAAACAGACAGGCACAACCATTACCGTAAATATCTAACAGTTACAATGGCTTACACCATTAAGTCGATAATCAAACGATTCCCAACCAAAAGAAATTTGGAGGCACATGTGTCACTTTTTAACAAGCCTTTATTATCAGCACTTGCTGTTACTACACTCTTAACGACCCCTTTTGTCTTTGCAGAAGACAAATTACCGTCAGTGCTATTTCAAGATGTTAATGTTTTTAATGGTCTAGATAACAAGCTCTACAATGACTTAGATGTTCTAGTTCAGGGGGACAAAATCATTGCCATCGGTGAAGATGTTGCTGCTCTTGAAAATTCTCAAGTGATTAATGGTAAAGATAAAACATTGATGCCAGGGCTTCTAGATTCACACGTTCACCTCATGATAAATGCAGCACCAAATGTCAGCATTTACGAAGATAATTGGGGTTATGTTGGCGCACAATCTGTAGTATCTGCTAAAGATATGTTGCTCCGTGGTTACACTACGGTTCGTGATGTTGGTGGTCCTAGTGCAGGTATTAAGCAAGCTATAGATGAAGGCTTAGTGCCAGGCCCTCGTGTACTACATTCAGGAGCATTTATTAGCCAAACTTCAGGGCACGGTGACTTGGCGACTTCAAAGTTTAAAATTCAGAATAGTTTTACAGGTATTCCTGATAAAGCTGCGCTATTGGGTTGGTCATACGTGGCTGATGGTGTACCAGAAGTTCAAAAAGCGGCTCGTGAGGTACTCCGTTCAGGAGCTTCACAAATTAAAGTGATGGCGGGAGGGGGCGTATCTAGCTACTTTGACCCATTAGATACCACCCAATATACGTATGAAGAACTTTCCGCAATTGTAACGGAAGCAAAGCATTGGGGCACATATGTTGCGGTACATGCCTATACAGATTATGCAGTAAACCAGGCAGTACGTGCTGGCGTAAGATCCATTGAGCACGGTCCTTTTCTAACTGAAGAAACCATCAAACTAATGGCAGAAAAAGACGTTTGGTTATCACCACAGGCATTACTATTTAGAATGACTCCTGAACAACTCAATATCGTTGGCACGCCTAGTGAACCAAAAATGAGGAAAGTTAATAAGGAGTCTGAAGAGGTACTAAAACTTGCTAAAAAGTACGGTGTAAAAATTGCCTGGGGCACAGATTTATTTGGTCCTCCATCAAAGCAAGCGATGCAAAATCAAGAGTTTGTAGCAAGGACACATTACTTTTCAAATTTCGAAATCTTGCAACAAGCGACCAGCTTAAATGCAGAGTTATTTGAATTAAGCGGTAAGCGCCACACTTACCTAGAAGGTAAACTAGGTCAAATAACAGAAGGTGCTTATGCCGACATGCTGCTAATTGATGGCAACCCACTAGAAGATATTTCTTTACTAAGCAAGCCACAAGAGAACATGAAATTGATCATGAAAGGCGGCGTGATCTACAAGAACACATTGTAAGACTCATATAACAAAACTGAGGAAAGAGAGAATACTTCTCCCTTTCCTTCTTCATTCATCTATACCTAAATGGCACTTTCACCTAAAGAATAGAAAGTTAGGCAACATAAACCTTTGGTCCAAAGGGTAAGTTAATCCATGGGGAATAATTATATGAGTAAGCAGCTCTTAACAATCGTATTTACGCTATTAATGAGCTTGTCAGCTTTGGCACAAGATACATCTTGGGAAGATTTAACTTCGAAATCAAACGAGTTTAATGACCCCTTTCTTTCACTGACATCTGACCAATTGTATAACCTATCGATTGTTGCCCGATATCAAGCACGTGATAGTCTGAGCGAAAGTGAGAAGACGGAATACAACGACCTTTTGGCTCTGCTAGAGTCAGAGTCAATCGATGTAGACTACTTATTGGAAAGACGCCAGGATGTTACTGAGCATCGCAAACATCTAGCAATGCAACCCAATATAGAATTAAAAGGAAAACTAATAAAGATACCTGGTTTTGTTACTCCAGTAGAATTTGATGGAGATAAAGTTGTTAAGTTCTTCCTTGTACCAACGGCTGGTGCCTGTATTCACACCCCGCCGCCACCGCCAAACCAAATTGTCTTAGTTGACTACCCTCAAGGACTAACTTTAACGTCACTGCAAGATGCTTTTTTCATAGAGGGCAAACTCAAAATAGAAGCTCAAAAACAAAAGGTAAATTATTCAGATGGTGCAACAATGGTTAATGCCGTCTACATGATGAGTGCGGATAAAGTCACGAGGTACAATTAATCCATCATAGATTAAGCCTTTCATATATTGCGAGACAGTTGTTTTACTAACCCTTGTTAGGGTGTCGTGAAGTGGCCTTTCTATTTAACATATTTAGTTAGACTCAACGCTTACCTTCAACCTCGGAGATTCCCGTGTTACCTTTTCAATCAATAAAAAAATCAGCTGCTATTGTAGTAGCACTTTTTTCACTGTCTAGTTTTGCTGCTACATTGGAAGGCCCAGGTTCCGTTGAGAACACAATTTCAACTCAAAAAAAGCAACAAAAGCATTGGAGAGAGGCATTAGCTGAACAAGGTTTAGTTTTTGGTTTGGACTATATTTCACAGGGTTTTACCAGTCCAAATGGTGCTCACGGAAATCAAGCTAGTGCCGCATCTGGTGTAGGTCGTTTCTATGGTCAATGGAACGCCATAGGTCATGGAGCTAAAAATACCGGTAGTTTAATTTGGAAAATTGAACACCGTCACGCGTACACCGACAGTGCAATTAAAGACTACGCATTCCTCGCAGATGAAAACCTCGGTTATGTAGGTATGCTTAATCCGGCACTCAATGATCAAGGTGCTCGTATCTCTAACTTACATTGGAAACAGAAACTGAACGATGGAAAAACATCATTGGTTTTCGGCTTTCAGGATGTGACTGATTATGTCGATACGTATGCGTTAGCCAGCCCTTGGACTGGATTCTCAAACCTAGCTTTTCAAACTGGTAGCGGTGCAATGGGATTGCCTGATGACGGTATATTAGCATTATCAATGGGCCACATGATCACTGACAATTACTACGTAGTTGCTGGTATTGCTGATGCCAACGGCTATTCCGATATGGAAGATACTTTTCGTGGGTTTGACACACTGTTCAACGAGCATGATTTCTTCACGTCTGTTGAACTTGGTTGGACATCCTCACAGGAGGCAATTTACTTCGACAATTTCCACTTGACGTATTGGCATCTTGACCCAACAGAAAACTCCGATGGGACAGCACGTCATAGTAGTAAAACCAGTAGCGGCTTGAACTTTTCTGCAAGTTACGTGTGGGACGACCAATTCATGCCCTTCTTCCGAGCCGGACACTCATTTGAAGGTGATGCGTCATTATTTAAAACATCTGTAACAGTTGGGGTAGGTGTATTTGGTATTGGTAAAGAAACTAACAACTTAGGTATTGCTTTCAACTGGTCAGAAATTAATGAAGATATGTTCGGCATTGATAATACCCAGATGGTTGGAGAACTGTTCTACAATATGCAATTTGGCGACCACATCCAAATCACTCCAGACTTGCAAATAATTATAGACCCTGAGTTCTCTAGTGAGGATGTTGCGGTGGTATTTGGTTTGCGCGGTCGAATTTTCATTTAGTAGCCAATTCTGAGTATCTTAAACGTTGAAGGCAAAACCTTGTCAGTGGCTTTGCTAATTTAGCGTTTTACGGATAATCTCAGGTATTGTGATGACCAGACTAAGATCGGCTAAGTCATTACAACACCTCTAATCTGGTGGCCAAATTCACTCTACCACTACACAGGCCGCAATCGAATCCCCCATAAGGAAGTTTTTCACAATGGATATCCCACGAATATTCAACATTGCTGAAAGCGCTCATCGCATTCACAACCCGATCACTCCCGAAAAGCTCGCCACTCTTGGCGCGGCGCTGCGTTTGGAGTCAGGGACCCGCGTGCTCGACCTTGGCAGTGGTTCGGGGGAGATGCTGTGCACCTGGGCACGCGATCACGGCATCATCGGCACTGGTATCGATATGAGCCAGTTGTTCTCCGAACAAGCGAAACACCGAGCTGTAGAACTCGGCGTTGCTGATCGAGTCAAGTTCATCCATGGCGATGCTGCGGGCTACATCTCTGACGAGAAGGTCGGTGTAGCAGCTTGTGTCGGTGCCACTTGGATCGCTGGGGGAGTCGCCAGCACTATCGACCTTCTGGCGCAGAGCCTGTGCACCGGAGGGGTCATCCTTATCGGTGAGCCGTTCTGGCGGCAGTTGCCACCGACGGAAGAGGTTGCCAAGGGGTGTCTTGCGAACTCAATCGCCGACTTTCTCATACTGCCGGAACTTCTCGCGTCTTTCGGCCGTCTTGGCTACGACGTCGTTGAAATGGTTCTGGCCGACCAAGACGGCTGGGACCGATACGAGGCGGCCAAGTGGCTCACTATGCGCCGATGGCTTGAAGCCAATCCCGACGACGAGTTAGCCAAAGAGGTTCGAGATCAACTGTCCTCGGAACCCGTGCGTCACGCCGCTTACACACGTGAATACTTAGGCTGGGGTGTGTTCGCGTTGATGCCACGGTGATCATTGGTATCTTATCGCCGTCTCGCCAGCGCCGACTTTTGCGCTTTTGGCTATCAGCCTAACCCATCATCTCACCGGCCTGCGCGGCTTTTCGCGCAGGTGATCACAAAGCACAGGTGAGCTACTGCTGGCTCAGAAGTGGACAAAAATGAGTTTGAGCTGATGTACTAGCTTGTTTGATTTGGATTAGGAAATGTATGTAAAAGGGTCAAAACGCAAGACCTGATCCCATTTTCACACTTGTGGCGCGGTCGACAAGTATCAAAATAGGCGGCTTTAATCACAAGGTATCCGAATGGCATTCATGTAGTGCAGCTCCAAATTTAAGAATGGCTGGTTCAGTTGAAATTTATCAAAACCAGCCGCTCTCGTTATCAGATTTGCTCCAAATCCAAGTCAGACCGCAAAGATTATTAGCCCTTGTGCGATTTCTTCGAACTATGCAATTAAGTCTTTAAGGCGATCCGCATCCGGATGCTTTTCCTGAGCGATAACCCGACATAACGCTTCAACGAATTCTCGTTTCATAACATCGGTCGATGTTTGGTCAGGTTGTGTCATTGTTAACACGGCAAAAGGATTCGGTGCCAGATGGATGTCTTTCCAGATACTTCTACAAACCTCCGCGTGAAGGTGCTGAGGCAATTGCCCGGATTGAAGAAATATAGCCATAACGCTGTCATCATTCACGGACCATAAATGGCGGTACGCACATTCAAATAACTCTAATGCACGGAGTTGTCCGCTATATTCTTTGAGCGCTCGATGGTACAAAGTAGTCAATGTGTCTACGCTCCATTGTTGCCATATGTCCTCAGGCAAATGAGGTTTCAGGTTAGCATACTGACTGACGATCCATTGCGCGCTGACATAGATTGAGTCTTGTTGAACTAAGTCACTAAGGGTCATTAACCAGGCTTTGATTTCTGATTGATTATTTTCGTTATACCCTTCAATTTCTAACGTGCCTTTTAGTACTCCCAGATAGAAAGGCATATGATCAAAGTGACGTGAATAGACTCTCCGTTTCACTGCCAGTATTTCAGTCAATAGCTTGGTACGAGATGCCATCGGAAGCCGACAACTTAGTCGACTTAGCTGAAAAAACAACCGCCATACATACTGAGGGAACACCTTGGCCACTTCACTCAATAATGAAGCCAACAATTCTGGAGTAATGTGCTCTGGGTGGTCATGCAGATAACCGAGGATCGTCTTTAGTGGTTCCACCGCATAATCACCATCGCCTGGCTTACTTTTCCCTTTGTTCACGGAAGGTAACAGTGCGACAGCCTGATCAATTTCACCTGCGACAACAAACAGTTGAATCAAAGCACAGCGGTCATCATAGTTTTTTTGATATTTCTTCAACTGAGCTGCTTTTAACGCAGCATTAACAAACGCTTCATCCTGCCAGTGATTCTTGACAGCTTCTGCTAAGGCGCTTGCTGTTTTACATGTTTTAATTACCGAAGAAATATCTGCAACATCTCCCGAATAAGGCAGTTCATTCTTACCACTTTCGATTTCAGCAATAGTGATGAACGGTTTATCGGAGCTGAACCCTCTACGATAAGACGGCGTCCACTCTTCGACTGACGTTGCCTCGCCAAGCTGGCCAATAATCCTTGTCGCTTTTTGCAAATCTCCGTGTGTAAACCAATAAGCAGCAAGCAACGTTAAAGCTTCGCTTTGTTCATTCTCAACATAGAATTTTTCCGCCTTATCCAACAACTCGTTGGTTAAGTAAGGGAGAAGATCCTTTGTGTATATACCAAATTGATCACCTTCCGGATATCCCTTATCCAGATAAGGAAGGACACGCTCAGGTTGTCCATTGAACCCGTGCGCTACGCCTTTTATAAGACATTCTTTTTGCCAGGATGGATGAATCGCTGAGTAGAGTTTTTCTAATTCATCATCAGGCAGGCAAAGTTTGCACCCTAGTTCAAATCGATTGCCTTCTTTGGTGTTGTATGGGTTATTTCTGTCTTCATCAGACATTCTTTGTTCGACTAGCACGGAAACATCTTTGCCAGATTTGATGGCATTTGCCAGCTCAGTATCAGCATCTTGTTTCTGTCGGCTATTGCCATCTACATATTGATTGAGAATGAAAACAGGATCATCAATCGCTGACCAATCATACCCAATCGATTCGACACTTCCCTTTAGATCTTCAATTAGACGCTTTCCCATTTGGTAGGAAGACAGCTCTAGGGCAACCCGGGCTCTGTCATTTAGATCATCATTCCAGACATGGTTAGTTAAAGTTTCAGCCATTTTATACCAACCCTCGTGATTTTGCTTTCCAGCCAGTCTAGCCGCAGCCACTGCTGCGCAGAACGTACCGCCGGAACGCACATCTTTAGGCGCATAATGACGAGCAAGGCGCATTAATCCTTTAAAACAACGCTGTACTTCAGGATGGTGGCTGTCTAAGTTGATAGCTGCGAATGTTTCAATGGCTGTACCATATGCGGCCGCTTCTTCGCCCCCGTCTTGAATCATGGGTCTAAGTGTTCCAAGATCGGCCAGATTACGAATTGCTCGCTCTTTCAGTTCTCCGTCGGCTAAGCCCGGGATAATTTTTGCCCATGCCTCAGCCAGGAACTCACGAGAGTAGGTATTAGATGCCTGGGCATAAGGTATTGCTTTTTCATGTTGGCCTTGCTGACAAAGCGCATAAATCACTCCATGCAACGTACCATCACTATTGGAGTATTGGTTGCGATAAATGACCTCATCATAAGGTAATAAAACACCAACTTTTTCTTCCCAAGTTCTGGTCAGATCCAGATAAATATCCCTAGTGTTCACCGAGCCGACAGGCACATTTTCACGTAATCCCTGTGTAAATAACGGTAATTGCGTGACATCCCCGCCCAATTCCACTAACTGAATTTCAAGAATGATGGTGCTCAAGTAGTATTGCAGTTCATTTAATTCGTCTAATGCCGATACGGCACCACTAATATCACCGAGTTTGAGCTTGTCATAGGCATCCAAGAAAGGTTTACACCCTTTATCAGATTGTGAAGACAACAATTTTTCAGCTATGCCGTACTAGTTTATTACTTTTGACATTAAGCCAGCCTCCAGCTTATTGAAAGGCTGGAGCTGAAATGCGGAAACACATATCACACCAACCACTTAGAGAAAATGTTGGCTGATTCTAAAACAGGATGTATTGAATTGTAATTATCTTTTTTCTTCTCCACTAGAAGCTAAAATGAAGAAGTTAAAAAGGACAGGCACTTTACGGTCAATTGTTTTGGAGATTGAAACAGCTGCGTAAACATATCACGCCGCTAAGCGCATCAAATGTGCAGAGCGCAGAAGATGGGTCAGGTCTTTCCTTTTGCCCGCGCATTAGCTTGTGTAAAGTAAATCAAGAGGAACAGGATGTGTATGAGCTATTGCTCTAACAAGGAATGGGGCATCAACGTGTCAGCTGATACCCATAGCCCATTGTGGTGCAAAATTGAGTTGAACTGATACTGACGGAAACCGGTAGCCTGACTGACTATACTAGTACCCGCTACTGGCAGTGGTGGTTATGGGATATTGACATTAAACGTATTTTAGCCGTACTAAAAGGAGATCATATGTGAGTAGTTAGGTCTTCAGCACATCGACCCGAGCAAACCTATAAGCCATAGCTCCAGTTAGACATTGGAGCCTTTTTTGTATAAAATTCCTGTTGAGCTCACGCATCGAAAGCGGATATACGTTGGAAACCCGGGCTAGGTATTTCAACGTATATCCGTTTTTTATTGCCTGGCCTTTCGTTGTACGAGAAAGCACTATGACAACCTACATTATTAAGCATTCTGGAGATCTGATTACCAAACTGAAATATTGGAAGACATCCAGCCGAGGTTACCCAACTGTAAAAGGTACTATTGAGAAGTATCTGGAGAAGTACCCAAGTACGACCTTGAAAGTTGAAGTTTGGTACAACCATCAGTTGGCCTGTTTGCGACTGATTGATTCATATCATCGGTGGTAATAGTGTGAAGAGGGCGGTAAGCCCTCTTTTTGTAAAAGGGAAATGCGTTTGAACATCACCGTATTCGGATTATAAAAGGTTATGGAAGGGGGAAGCACTTCAAACTCATTTCAGGGCACTTCTGTGTAACGAAATGTCACATGTCACGTTTCTAGACGAAAACAAGTTATTAACTATGCTCCTTTAGCAAACCATGGATTAACTCGTGTCTTGCACCCCACCAACAGGTTGACGCCGATGGTATTCCCAGAAACACAGCGTCAGCCCTTCAGATTTGGAATGGGCTAACGCTGTGAGGCTTGATAGTAATCGCTAGTTTACCCTTCGTTATAGACTAATTTTGGATAGCCGTAAAATTCAGGTACCTTACCTTCAACCACGACTTGGTTTAATTTTGCAGCAAGTTCTTCATCACCGCCGCAATCTAGAAGTAACTCGCGGCCATCGAGCTCAAAGTCCGCAAGAACCTGTTTATATGAGCCAGTTGAATACAGCATGTAGCCAATCTTTCGTAAACGACTCACCGCCATCTTGGCAATGCGCATACCGAACATATTAAGGCATGCATGTAGGGGGAGACCACGTTTCTTGTTCTCGCGCAATCGCTCTAATGCCTCTTCATCCAAGAATGAATAGGCGATCCGAGCAATAATTTTCCCAGCAAACACGGCTTTTCGGTATCGATCCGGATCATTTCGATCGAACTCTAGGCCGCATAGCCAACAAAAAAACTCCCAGTCATCATCAGTAAACGCACGACCACGATACTTAATTTCATGCGAAGGTCGAGATACTGCTGCTAATTGACGGTCTACGAGAGTCATTGGCTGCACAAAATCGACCAACCGTTTTCGAAGAGCTTCTTCAGTCAATTGCTCGGCCAATTTATGCAGAATCACAGCCCGAACTTTCTGCTTATCATTTAGCTTAATTGAGCCATCGGTCTCATGCTGCCGTAGTGCTTGATCATAGGACGATGCGATAATTGACATTACCTTCAATGGATATACTGAATTTGGAGAGAGTGTTTCTGGATCACGAATCCTAATCGGGTTACAAAGCAACGCTTTTTCTTCTTCACGCAGGTATCTCACTGCCTGTGGGATCATAAAGGACGGCGTGGTTGGCGCCATAGGATGCTTGGAACCGAGCTCGCTGCTGTATCTGACAACTTTCCCCGTCGGCAACTCAATATTTCTTTTGCCTGTCCGATAAGCATAACCCAAAACATCGGTGTAAATTTCATCTGAACTGAGCCAAAAATCGCCCCCTATCTGATATGCCAACAGTGAAATAGTAAATGTTGGCTCCGGTACGATTTCACTGAAAAGCTTATAGCGGTCGGAATAGTTAATCCACTGCTCTTCAGTGAGGTTTAGGGTGATCGGCAAGACGACCTTCTTTGCATTTTCAATAATCACAACATGCTCCGCTGTGATGCCTTCTCGGTATATTTCATTGTTTGCTCCTGTAAAAAGATGCGCACATTGTAGATACTGATATTCGCCCAATCCAGAGAAAACCTTTAAAATTCAATCTATTAAATTTGACAAACACAGTTGCTTTCGTTACCACGGTTAATTTAACCCATGTGGAAGAGATACTTAGAAATAGCGTGAAGCCAAACAAATTTTTGGCCACGTTCAACGACTACAGGGGGAAAACTGACGCGGCCTCTTGTTGACACTAATGAATATCAAAGAGGTATTGCCATCGGGTCTATTGATGGCAAATAGTCGATCAACTCAAGGCGTTCCCTTGGTAAGGTTGGTATTTGCCATATAACAGGGCATACAATCTCTTAAATTGATCGACCTAACAAAGATAGGCTGAACTAGGGGCTGCATAGAAACAAACACGTTGTCACAGTTGATGGCTCTAATCAGCATTGATGAGCCTGTACATGTTCGACTCTCCCCTACGCACCACGACATGTATCAGTGGCGAGTTCAGGATCGCCTTTTTAATCGTGTCTCCATGAATACCGGTTTGCTTGGCTGCAGCATCATAAAGTGTTCGATAGTCAGCAACACTGAGGGATTGCAATACTGTCGCAACAGCTAGCTGAGATTTAGTGGCAGGAATTATCTCCCGCTCAAAGGTAGCAACCCCCCTAGAGTTGCAGCGGATAATCGTGCAGTGATGATGAAGGTAATCAAGAATTTCAAACTCTTCAGGGTAGTCAGCACCGCGCCCTCGTAGTGTTCGCGCGGCAGCGGCAGCAACTCGCTCTACAGGGAGCGCATTTGAAATTGAGAATGACCGCGATATAGACGTAAAAAGAGGATTCTGCCTGGCCAGCACAACAAATTTCATTTTCCGTGGGCCCTCATCCCACGCGTCAATGCAAGTTGCATTTATCAAAAGCTGCTTTAATCGTGAATAGATCTGCGCATTATTAATTGCTTTAGAAGTCAACGTGCCGATGCACTTTCTAGAGCTATCATTGGATAGCTTCAGCCACTCAGTACGCAACCTCTGTGTTAGCCAAGGCCTTTTTAAAAGGTAGCTCCCCTCACCGTCATCTACTGGTGCGAGTTTATCATCAACTATGACGTATGGCGGCATATGAGGTGAAACAAGCTTCCCTAACTCCAACAGAGCTGACAGTGAAATGCCGTCATCAAGTGCACCTGATTCGTTGAGCCTGCTTTTCAGAGAATCACAACCTAGTGCGCCGCATATTTTGATCGCATGATATACCTTGTTAACCGCTGTTCGGATGTGGCGATTATTTTGCGAATTAGACAACTGCTGTTCCGCTTGGCGACAAATCTGATGCACTCGCTGACGGGTCAAACCAAACCGCTTCGCCACGTGTTGATAGCTAGGTTGACGAGAGTCATATAACCAGCGAGCTGCAACCATTGCACAGTTGAAATTGTTGTAACCAATAGTGTTCAGATCTGATTTTATGGCGTTCCAAAGTGGTGTGTATCGGGATTGATTTAATGCCATCTTTACTAACGCGCAGGAGCGCGAAAAAAAGGTGGCGAGTGGGAGGGGGTATAGGTGGAGCGCGATCTCCACAGTTAAGTGACTTACTATAAGAGTAGACCCACAATATGGAAATACAAAAAATTTTCAATACCACACCAAAAGCCAAAGTAACATTTAATTCATTGATTTAAATATGATTTAAATCCAAAGCAGTGGCTACACAGAATAAAAACAGTTAAAAGAAAAAAATTTTTAAAATGTCTATCATCGCATAGTGTTGAAGTCTGCAACCCTATCTTTCGGCAATACTGCCTAAAACAGAAACAGATAAGAAGAGCTGTCGCGCAGCCGACAGCTCTATTCAGAGTTGAACAAGCCCGAGCGGCTTCTTTATAGTAAATTGCAGTTTTGATTGTTGGGTGGGGATGGGGTTAGCCTTTTTTGTAAGGACGAACAGAGCTATGGCGTGATTCAGAGCTGCATCACGCCCGTAATATTATGACTTTGAAAGCATATTTATATATACCTCCTAGATTTCAGATTGAGGCCATTATCCTTATAATGCCTGCCTTTCGGCTAACTCGGTCGGTTGATCCCCACGCAAGCCATATCGTGTTGACAGCAAGGGCACGGCCGCACTATTTTTCGTTTCACAGTTTTCCCTATTGACGGGGTGAGATATAGCCCAGATAAAAATAGCAACTGGATCTGGATGCGCAGTTGCCTTGTGTTCCTCTCAGGAAACCATAGTCCCTCACGCGCTGCATGCCTTTAGGAAGGACATGTTGCAGCATAAGCCACAGGAACTTCAGTATCGGCAGTGTCCGTATCTTTCTTTCATTAGTTTGACCGTCAAGGTACCTTCACCCAAATGGAGATAACATCATGGCCCAGCAGTGACGTAGTAACCAGAAATTGTTGGCAATCTTGCGCCAATTCGAAAACAGCCCCCTGATTCAGTGGGAGTTTTGCCGGCGACATGACATCAGCCCCTCAACCTTCTTTGACAAACGGTGCTTGTTGGAATGCGCCAGTGAAATCAACAGGGCGGGTTTGTTTGGACAAAAGTTGTTGAGTAGACAATCCATTATCAAGTTGCTAAACCTGTTGCGTCCTATATGTCGCTCAGTGATAACGATGTTGAACTGAGTATCCCTTAGGGCACGCCGGCCTCTTATATGGCAGAACTTATTGGTGCGCTTTTATCATGGAAGATTTAACTTTATTGTCGCTGCACATCTTTGAATACCTACTTGATTTATCATGGTAAGCATTTAACTTCAAACAGATAAATTCGGCGGTGTCGTATTCGTAGCGACTCGCGGAATAGAAAAGGGAGCAGAACATAACCACAGTTATCAGAAGAGATGGCAGGCCTGTTGTCTTGTCATTATGTTTGTCGTTTCTGATGTTATCGATGCCATGGGTGTACACCTCGACAGCAATGATAACAATACATAGGATGAGTGTTGCGATTAAGACGATTCCTGAAGTTGCCGCCCAAGCATTGTGGAAGAAGACATAAAGCGCAAAGGGGACCACTATCAAAACACAAATCCTTTGAGTGAGAGTACCTTTGTTTTGATTGGCAATGAAGCCGATTGAAAAAAACACCCCCATACAGGAATATACAAATGTTACAAAGTAGTTAATAGCTATCGAGACAAGAGTTAACTCAGAGATGACGATACTCTCAATTGAGAATAATGAACCGGCTAATAAAACGAGCGCTCCAAAAAGACCAGCGACACAAGTCATCATGATAGCGGAGCTGATTTTCAAGGTTACATGGAAAATGCGGTTATGCAGGGTCATGAGTGCCAAAAAGATTGAGGCAAATAGAATCGTGCCAAGTGTGATTGGAACCGCTTGGCCGAATAAAGATTCAAGGAGTGGTGTAAAGCGTAACTGACCCAGAACGGAACTTTCTACGATGAAGCCTTTTTTTAGAAGAACGACCAATAAAGGACCGATAACAAAAGCCAAAAATACCATTGTTAAGGTGGCTTGGAGTGTTTCCTTAATGTCGTTCAAAATCTTATATTTGATTGCCGATGGGGTAGCCTCAGTGTCGGTCGGCGAATCTGACTTTTTCTGAATACCTGCGCTGCCTTGAGGCTTGGTACCCATTTTCGTATGAGCTGATTGGAATGCTTTACTTTGTATAGAGTTATCTTTCATTATCTTCATTTTCAATAAGTTTGACCGGAACAATATGTATTGGACCAATTTCAGTGTCCGAATGCTTCTTATGACAGGTTTTTGATTAAAACTGGCAGAAATTTCCAGTCAAATTCTGTAATTAATGATGACATGTACAAATCGGGTTTGCTAGATGATCGCATAAAGGAATTGATGAAATTTTAGAGTTTTAAAAACAAATTTTAACTTTTTAAACTATTTCTAGTGATTTTTGGGTCGTGACGCCAATTTGTTGAATTAACATCTATAGAACTTACGCTCTATGAATGTACCTATAAGGCTTTGTTGACAAATCGTACTGAACTACTTTCTACTATCGCGAACTGTTCTGGTATACCTTGTACCGGACGTGATAGATGAGTAAAGCAACTTAGCGAACGTACAACTGGAAAAAATATAATCAAGCACTTATCAACCGAGGTTCACTCACCTTTTGGGTCGATGAAGAGGCTATTGAAGCCTTATTTAAGCCTGGAACTGTTCAGTTCACCATGGACGTCGAGGCCGAGGTTTCCAGTATTCTGATACAGCAATAACGATCGTACTTATGGTGAAGAGTATCTTCAGCTTATCACTTCGTTCTCTGCAAGGTTTCGTGGACACGGTTTTCACCTTAATGAATTTCCCGCTAAAGTGCCAAGACTGTCGATATCAGTATCAAAATTCCTGTCAGGGGCGAAATTCGTCACCTGGCCATTGATTCAACTGGCCTTAAAGTATTCGGCGAAGGTGAGTGGCACATGAAAAAACATGGTAAGGACAAACGACGAATCTGGAGAAAATTGCACATTGCCGTTGATGCCGATACTCATCAAATTGTCGCGGCCGAACTGTCCCTTTCTAATGTCGCTTATGGTGAAGTACTACCAGGGGTACTGAAGAAAACTGACCAAAAGATTAAAACTATATCGGGTGACGAAGCTTATGATTCTCATCGGTGGTATCAAGCTATTATGAGTAAAAAAGCTAAAGCATTGATAACTCCGAGGATTGGTGCTACATATTGGGAAGATGGACACACAAGAAATTATGCCGTCGCGAGCCAACGAATTCATGGCTGTAATCATCATTGGAAGTCCACTTCAGACTATCTCTCTCGCTCAATCTTCGAGACCGGTATGTCTCGTTATAAGAAACTGATAACCCCCTCGTTGTCCATGAGAGAATATGATGCACAAGTAGCAGAGTCTTACGCAGGTATCAGAGCATTAAACAAACTCACAAGGCTAGGTATGCCTGAAACTCGGCGAGCAGATTAACAACTAGTAAAAGCGGGAGTTGTCTGTTCAGAGTCTGAATTGATCAACAAAGCTCTTGAAATCCCACAAATCCGTCTTAAAAAGGTGAATCAAACGTAGTAATCACTTTTTCTCTGAAACCGCCAAGGAATTCAAAGGAACAAAGGGAGGTGCTATTTTTTAATACTTGGTTACTTGTTAGTTGCTTTGCTTGATCAGAGCGTGATTCGCTTGAGGTTAGATCAAACCCAATATCCAAGGTGGTAGTCGCTGTAGTTTGCAATGCATGTTTGTCCCTGTTTCTCTTGAGGGTAACTTGTTCAGAAGTTATTTCGTCAATGGTTTCTTTAATAATCACGGGAATATCAGGCAACTCTTGTTCGATACGGTGTGCAAAGTCAGTTAGCTGTGGATCTGCAAAAGTGTAGAGCCACGCTTCTTGAGTAATTGCGTTGTTTACTCTCAAAATCCGCCCCAGAATTTGTCTGAAGTAGAGTTCTGTTTTTACTTTGCTTAGATGGCAGCATACTTGAAGCCTTGGGATGTCAGTCCCTTCACTTACCATTCCAATACTGACTATCCATTCCGTGTGACTACACCGGAATTGATCAATGGTTTCTGAGGGGGATGGTTGCTTGTAAGTTACCAGTTCTGCCGTTTGGTAAAACTCATCGCGTAATATCCGAATAATATGTGAGGCGTGTTCAATCGATGAAGCGACAACCAAACCACCGGCATTAGGATTTGATTGCCGAATCTCGGACAGTTTTTTACAGCCGAGACTTAAGATATAACGGATGGCCGTATCATTAGTAATGATGGATTGATAAGAAATAAACGAATCATTTAGAAGATCTTTGAAGCTTGTGAATGTTTTAGTTTGGTTATCTCCGTTTGTAACTGATAACTTCTCATTGTCTATCAACACAATTTTTGGATTGCGGCAGACACTATCACGTACCGCCTCTTTCAAGCCATAGACATAATCGCACTGGATTTGTCTGTCAGGGTCAAGATAGCGAGAAAGTACGATAGGTGCGTTGTCAGAGCGCCATGGTGTGCCAGTTAAGGCTAAGGTGTATTGAGCCTGAGACTGAATGTTAAGGATAATTTCTTCACCCCAAGCATTGGCATTTTCAGGTGTTGTGCCGGCACAATGATGGATCTCATCAAAGATGACTAATACACGGTTATGCTTCAGTATCTGCCAAAAATCACTTTTAAAAAAAAGCATGTTTTGATAGGTATATGAGCAACCAATTGCACCTATGACACCATCAAATCGGCAATTAAAGCGATGGGAAAACGTGATTTGTATACTTTGAGATACATTTATGGAGGGGGAAAAACATAGCACGAAATCAATGAGATTCTGCTCATGTAACCTTCCAGCAATTTCTGCAGCCATTACCGTTTTTCCTGCCCCTGGTGTTGCAAGACACAGGAAATGTTTATTGCTGGCTTCGAAGTGATCGAGAGCACGTTCAACGCACTCTGACTGCCATTGTCTTAGCTTCATTTAACTTACAACTTTTTCTGATGAGTCAGAACGATTTTTATGGCTTTTATTTGGCCTAGTAGCTTTGAACTATTTTCACGAGCTTGCAGATATTGCGATTCCAAGTGCTCTTTCATTTCTGGAAAGGATTCGTACAATCGCATGTATTCTTCCGATTCACCGATACTTGTCAGTAAGTCCACTTCACACTGCTTTAAGCGCTCTTTGAGTTGCTGAATTACCGGATCCTTACACTCATCGATATGACCACAATTGTTTATTTGTCGAACCGGTGAGGCATCCTTTGGGTGAGGCTGTAGGTCCGATTCATAGAATAATGCTGTTTTCTTATATCTAGAGTCTCTTGCGTTATTTGCGCCATTCTTTTCCAGCAAACCGCGTCTTTGTAGACGCAGGATCTGTCGATAAACAATCTTTCGAGCCTCGGTCGTATCTAAGTGATTGTCAAACTTAGACAGATAAGCATCTCGCATTTCGATAACAGTAAAGTTATCAAATTGATCATCCATCAAGATGAAGTAGAGATACTGATTAATTTTAATGGGTTTGTTCGACATGACAGTGTCCGTTACAAGCCTTATGCACCTTTTTGAATCGCTTGGGAAACGCTCTTCAATGAATTTGCGGATTATAATCCGTGGCTTTATATACCGCAACTTTGGATAGTTTTCGTCTTTTGAGAGACGAAAAATGAAAGACTTAGCTAAACGATTTGGCGAGAAACTACGGGTAAAAAGAAAAGAGATGGGCATTTCGCAAGACAAACTTGCTTTGTTAGCAGACATCGATCGTAGCTACGTAGGTCGGATTGAGCGTGGTGAGGTGAATATTACGCTTGAGAAGGTTTACCAGCTTGCCGAAGTCTTGGCCTGTGATGTTAGAGAATTGCTTCCCTGACCAGTGCGTATTCCGGCCCATGCTGACACAGGGGGATGTTAAGTGTTCACGTTCAGCCGGAATAGGTGTTCAACTTCGCTGGAATACGCAATAATATTCTGAGCAAACCACTTCATTATCTATCAGCTCAAGCGTGACAGGAACGTCGCTCTCACCTGCTGTGCGTTGCGTCAACTCGGTTCGAGGCATATATAGCTTAGATTAATTACTCCAAAGCAAGGTCTGTTAGTTCTTTAATGAGGGGGGGGATACGGCTCACTTATGCCTCATTTCACGTTGGTGTTACTGATCATTCTCACGCTGTTCACGTCCATTTGCCATAGCAACTCTATGTGATCATTTTTAATATGGAAAAAATCACCCATAAAAACTGAAAGCATGAATTTAAATTTAAAATTAGAGATATAAACCACATCCTATTTTGATTTGTGGTCTTTTTGCTCCTATCAAGGTCTCAGAAAGTTATAGATTTATTCCACATTTACTCGATATTCTGTTCGTGGTGACCAGCTATAGTCATTGAGCAGAATAGAAATGTGGAAAAATGTATTGATAACTCACTTCATTCCGTTTTCAGTGAGATCTTTCCTTGATGAACGAGCAAACAGAATCGTTCGTAGTCATGCTGGTAAGCATAAATAGGATGTGGCGCTGCAGATCCAGCCAGATAACATTCGAAAGCAATCTGCAAGTTGGCTGGAAGATCTCGTGGATCTATAACGGTGAATGGGACATTTGGCAAAGTAAAAGGCGTGAGTGTTGGCAGTGGTTGTTTGTCTTGTGTGATCATGGTATTAGGCTCCTATGTTGCTTCAAACCTATGACTTCTTGCTCAGACAAGCAAGGGGAAGATGGTTCATGAGGGAAAGTTTCAAACTTTTATTCCACATTTATTCAAAGAGTATGTGGAGTAAATGTATGTTTAGGATGGTAGATAGTCTTGAAGCCTGATCGGTTCATATTGATGAGTTCTAAAGCCGGTTAACTCATTTTCTCCCAAACCTTCTTAGCCTGCTCTTTACTCCTTTCATGTTACTTTTAATTTAACTAACTTTTTCTGATGTAACAAAGTGACTACTAAGTTAGTGGCGATGTAGGTCAACCGGCCCGAAAATTCTAATTATGTGTGTAACTAATTAAGGAAGGTTTACAACACCATATTGACCTCCCAGTGTAATATGCTTAATCCCTTTGTGTTAATTTGTACTGACTCGGACGCTGTCAGTACAGTACGACAAGAACTTACACCTTGTCTGCCTTTTCTAACTCATTTCTACACAAGAAATGAGTTAGTTCCGGTGTAAGAGCAAACAACGTACGAGGACGTTTTCACTAAGCATATAACAAACATCAAGACATTGAATTTAAACACAATTACCAACTGTTTAAAGCACCGGTTACCGACTCAGCATTTATCAATTCTGCCATCACAAGTACAAGTGTAAAGTTATCCCAAGTCGTATAACTCCAAATAACTATTTACAACATTGCTAAGCTGCTATATTGTATAACTCAAGATAACATGTTTGAACTTGGAGGGAGTATGTTGTATCACGTAAGATCAAAGCCGCACAATATTAACCGTGAAGCAGAGTTTGTATCTGGAAGGGTTTCTATAGGCTGGCCTTGCGGGCGAGATTTAAGAGGGCTGAGCAGGAAGGAGTTGGAGGACATTCTCAACGAGCAATACAAACATCACATGAATGCTCACAACGTATCGCAGGTTGAGCAGTTTTTGCATATTAAATCGGGGTCCATAATTTTAACGCCCTCAGAAGCCGACAAAAAAGAAATGCACATATTCCGCACTTTGGGCAATGTAGAATACAACAGTGAGAGGGATAACAACACAGATGGAGATCCCCATGGCGTAGCAGTTGAGTTGTTAATTACGGTAAAGAAATCATTACTTCCAACAGGCGTACAAAGCTCACTTAAAGGTGCTAAGAAAACGGTGTCTAACTTCTCCAAACACGCTAGTGCTATGAAACAGTTTCTAGAAAAAGCAGAATCGTTAGAGAAACCAACTGTTACCACTCAGTTTGAAGTTCAAGAGAAAGCTAAAGAAATACTGATTGATGCTCTTAATAGTGATATCGAGAGTATTAGAGTGACCGCAGCAGCAGCACTGTATCAACCTTCGTAATTCGCTAGGGGCTTGAGAGTGTTGGATCTGGTCGTGTTGATTAGCTGATAGAGTCAGATTCTGCATTTGCTACTACTGTTCATAACGTACCAATTAGCTGATTTCAGGGTGAAATACTTATGTCCACCTGCTGGATTGGTGCTAAGTCTGTCGGTAGTGATTTCGAAAACAATATAGAAGAAAATAATGAGTTTAAAGAACAACCTAATTAAACTAGTTGACGCATTGTTCGAGGCTAACTCTCCGGGCTTTGATTGGGGTTCGGAGAAAACGTTCCCGGATTTCTTAACTACGGATAACGGATATCAGATACATTTTAGTTCATCAGCCAGAGAGTACTTAAGAAAGTTGGCACAAATCCTTTGTGAGAACAGACTCGATGGCGGGGTAAAGATTGAGCTACCATCTTACATACAAGTAGTTCGCAAAGTAGTAGCCAATATGCTTTCAGAAGGGCTATTTGATGGCTCTCAATGGCATGAGGATAGGCAGGCTATCAAGGAACTGAAGAAACGGATTGATAGCCAGTTAGATAAGATAGCAAAAGAGCATACCCATTATTTTCCAGCATGGACCTTTCATATGGAGCGTAGTGGCCCCATTGAAGTCGGGCCAGTGAAGATAATGACCAGAGAAGACTGGTTGGATGAAGTTGATTTCAGCGAGAATGCCAAGCGACGATTCGGTTTAGAATCAGGAGGTGGAATCGATTGGAAAGCGTCTGTTAAAGAGGCACTCAACGATCCTCGAAGTGACGTTTCTCTGCCGGACAGTACAGACTATATCTATGACGCAATCAAAGTCTGTCATACTGTCGTTGGGGTGACTATTTCAGGGTACGAAGCAGTGTATTCTGAAAGGTTTGCAAAACTTGCTTGTAAAGCAGCGCTAGACTCAATCTCTTTGATAATTGGTTATCAGGATGCATTTCTGCAGCAATCTCTCTACGGTGAGCGCTTGCCACCAATTAGAACTTACACTTTATTAGAGACTAATGGATACCTGCATTTGCCAGGGAGTGCACTTAGTAAAAGAGTGGTTGGTATTGATGGTGACGCTGTGCTGAAGGAATTATCTGACTTTCCTATTAGTACACAGGATATTGGCAGGATACTTGAAGGAGTGATAAATCCGGATAGTAGCCCCTGGCCAAAGCTCGCTTTACGATGGACAACAGCGCTTAATTGGCTTGCAGAGGCTTGCCGAGAAGAGAGTGACCAAACAGCTATAGCTAAACTTGGGACCAGCCTAGATGTCTTAGCTTGTGGCGGTAAGCATAGTGGTATTGCTGATATGGTTGCAAATTTCACTGGCATTGGAAAGAAGAGCGTGGTGAATAAATCAACGGGGCAAACCCTTAGCAGTCTTATTCGAGTGATCTATGAGGAAGGACGTTCTCAGATCCTTCATGGCACAAACATAGATAGGCTAAAATCGCTCAAGCAAGAACGTGCTGACGCATACAATGTAGCTCGTATTTCGTTATTGGAAGCTGCACATGGATTAATGACTTATGAAGGGCCTGATGACGACAAGGCTTTCAGAACAATGACAGCTCAGGTCGAGCAACAGGAATAATTGAAGGGTTACAAAAGGCTACCTGTTGTGCTCACTAAATAGAAAAGTAGAAGCATAATAAGCTATACCGTTAATCCGCACTTCAGGTAATAAGGCAGGGCAATAGCATGAAAATCACAACGTAACGGGAAATCAAGCTGTTACAGTCTAGGGCTGGAATAATCCTCAGATCGTAACATATTGATTATACGCGTAATTTCATTCTTCGTGCGTTTGCCCTGGGTAACAAGGCCCTCCAGCAGGTGGCTGGAGCTGTTACCAAATTTGCCGCCAGCGGCCACTGCTGAGGGCGGCGTTAACCATCCGAGTTACCCAAACCTTACTAGTTAGATCAAAAGCACTAACAAATTTCTGTTCCAAAACGTTTATTAAAGCCGACTATTGTTGGCTTTTTTCAGTCAGAAAATGTTAGCTATTGAGTGCACATATTGGTAGCGAAAGCGCAATGTTAGATTGTGATTATTAACAAATTTCTCATTTTATTCACGTGCAGTATGTGATGAGCTTTACCGAGGGATGTTGGAGTTCCTATATGTTTGCCAGAACAATAAAACTGTCGTTTTTTAACGCATTTACCGATAAAATTGAGTTATTTAAGTGTGACATGGTTTTATTATATGACAAAGTTGACTTATTTATCAGGATATTCCCCTCAACTACTTGAACAAGTACAATACCTTGTTGACAGTGAAAAGTTAGGTGTGTATTTAAAGAAAAAATACCCTGAAAAGCATAATATTACAACAGAGAAACTGTTATACAACTATGTAGTAGATTTACAAAGAAAGTACCTAAAGAAGTCACCCCTTATTAGTAAAGTCAGTTACGATAAGAAAATTCATGCTGTTCATAATGCGCTTGGTTTACATACCTTTGTATCTCGTGTTCAGGGTAGTAAGCTAAAAGCTAAAAATGAAATTCGAGTGGCTCAAGTCTTTAAAACTGCTCCTTTAGATTTTATGAGAATGATTGTAATTCATGAATTGGCACATTTAAAAGAAAAGCAGCATAACAAATCCTTCTATAACCTTTGTTGTCACATGGAGCCTAATTATCATCAGTTGGAACTGGATATGCGTTTATATTTAACGCATTTAGATATGTTCGGCCCAATATATAGTTAATTATAAGGTAATCATTAGAGCTGGCGTTTTGTATCTAAATACGCTATTTATTTAATAGAACAACATTATCAGCATGAGTATTAACAACTTTATCCATTGCAGCTTCCCTTTGTTCTTCTGGGATCATAAGCATTAACTGTTCAATCATTTTGACATGCTTAGCTGCTTGCAACGCTAAAGAATCTGCATCACGCTTCGCTTGCTCATGGTGCTTTTTCTTTAACTTGGCCTGATTCGTGCCGTACTCTTTCGCTTTTTTCAGTTCCGCTTGTAACACGTCGATCTGAGTGTTTGCTGTATCGCTTTTGGAGACTCGTACATCAAGCGATTTTTGCTTTATGAGTTCCATAATATCTTTGTGATTGCGAAGCGCACCAACGGACTTTCCAGCTTCTTTTTCAACGGTACTGTAATTTACTTTTAACTTACCTTTTTCAGCTTTTTTTCTAAGCTCAATATTTTGGGGGTTCCCTGCAACCAATCTCTCTAAGGCATCAAGTAGGGCTTTTCTTGTTGCATCTTTCATCTTTATACTCCAATGTATGGTATTAGCATATTTGTGATTTCTTTGGGATAGATAACAGGTTCATAATCCAGCCCTAAATCATCCATGATACGCTCTGCTGCGGTGATTTTTATATAACACTCAGAGGCCGATTGAGGGGTTAATTCATCGTGTAGAATGTCGTAGTGCATGTTCTCTTCCGCTTCTTTTCTTTTTGCCTCAGCAAACACTGCATCTACAATATAGTCATTATCACAATCCACACACTCCAACAGATTAACCTGTGTGCGTAAAGAGCAATTTGTCGATGTACAGTAAATGCCCGGGGCAACAACATGTACATGTCGTTCTCCTTTACGCAATTTATGCTCCCAGTATGCCAAAGTTAGCATGTCATTATTTCTTTTCTCAGTGAATAGATTATTTTCACCTTCTTGCACTCTTTTCTTGGCAAACGCTTTTCCTTTACCGCCAGCTACACGTTCTTTATTTGCCAATCGTTCATAAATATCGAGATAAATTTTGGCTTTTTGGGTGATTCTTTCGTCTTCAACTTCCTTGTAGGTACTCTTTTTAAGCTTCTGAAATTTACTGGCATTCTTGGCGTAGTGCCGAGTCATCGCTAGTGATACATGGCTAAATTGCTGTTTAAGTTGTGGGAATGAAAGTAGTTCATACCCTATAAGGTAGTATGCAAATGAGCGTCTTAGTTGATGGTTTGTAAAGCTGAACGTCCCACCAAGCTTATATTCAGTTTGTTTAGGGTCTGATACCTGTAAGTCTTTCATGTCATCAGAGGTGAGTTCTAATTCAGAGGTAAAGGTATGCTCAAACCAATTACGAATATTATTGCCTAGTGTATTCTTTGTCGTGGCTGAATGCTCCCCTTTAACTCTATGAAAAAAAAGTTGATTAGAGGAGGCCTGTGTTTGCCTAAGTGGCCGATGAATAGCATTTAACACTTCATACGCTTTATTGCCAACTTCTGTTGTGACAAAGCTGTCTTGCTTGGCTTGCTTACCTTTGGTTGTTTTGGATAAATCCGCATTAAAGGTGAAAATCTTCTGCCCTGAAATGATTTCATTAGTACAACCGTTTGAAGCGTGAAGGTGATACAACTCATCAATCCGCATTCCTGATAACGCCATGACTAGCCAGCTACAACACGCAGAATAATTAGATAAAAAATTACCAACGTCGTCTAAGTTTTTCAATGTTTGACCTAAAATGGTGATATTTAACGGTGGCAAAAATTTTTCGATATGCTCAGTTCTTATGATTGGTCTATGGGCCTTTATCGAATCATAAATCTGCTCTAGAGACGGTGAGGCTAGCTTTTGGTATTCATCTTTAAATATTCGGCTATTTTTATGGCCATTGTGCAAATACATAGCCTTACCTTTTTTAAATACAAACTCTGCGTAATGTTGATACAGGTTATCTTTAAATCTCACAAGGGAGTGGGACACAGATTCAATTTTATCTCGAATTGAATACAAACGCTCCACCTGCTCAGTAGCATAGTTCAAGGCGCAGTAGTAGATGCGTTGCGGGATAACCGCGTATTGCTCAGGCTCTTTCAAAGTTAAATTAAACTCATTGGCAATAAGTGTGCGCTTGATATTCACATCAAAGGGTAACCCTTCTGCTTCAATCACCAACTTATTAAGTGCCGAATAAGTTGGTTGATAATTAAAATCAATACCAACATCACCTGCTATTATCCATTCATCCAGCAGCTCAAAAGTGATATCAGAAAAAGAATTCATCCCTTCATCGAGCAGAGCTATGGAGAATTTCTTGAGTTGAGTAAGGGTTTTTACGCACGTAGCAAACGAATAATCCCTTGGGGATACCCATAGCATTTTGAGGATAAGTGCTTTAAGTTGGTTTCTGAGGTTACGCTCTAACACGTTATCACTAATAGTGAATGATAATGTACACTTTGTTGAAGCATTGGGTTCAAAGAACGACTGGATATTCCAAGTGTCATTGTTTATCTTACCAAGCGATTTACCGCCTGTTGTAAATCCAATATCCATCCTTTCTAGCACGTCCCAATCTCCGAGAGCTATTACAGACGTTAGAACATCAGCTAGATAGTTGGTGTGAGTGCCGACATTATTTTGGGCTTTCTTGATAGACTCAAAGCGCTCTACATTATTAATTTTAATCATGATTAAATCACTCCATCATTGATAGATATAACCGCATGATTCATGCTGATTCTAGGGTGTCGTCCATCTCTGATGAAACACTTAAACGCTTTCTCTAACACATCAGAGCTTGCACCTTCTAGGGTGTATTCAAATGCAGCAATTTTCTCCTGAACTTCATCCTTGGCATTTGGATAACGGTCTAGCGCTTCTTTGAGTACGTCAATGTATGAAATTAACTTATAGATAGAATTAGATTCATCAACCGCTTTGGCTGATTTGCATTTGTAGCACATATCAAATTCAGAGCAGGGTAATTCCATTTCCATCGACTTATTTGTCTGTCTTTGCGTTTTCTTCCCACTAATGAGGTCTTGTTGGCCATTACAGGAAATGCCATTAGGGTTAGTCTTTGTCTTCTGTTGCAACCATTCATCATGCGCTAACATTGCAATTTTATGTTGTTCTCGAACATGCGTTTTTGCGTCGTTGAGAGAGTCTCCTTTGCTGATACGCTCAAGAACCTGTATAGCTTGCGACAAAATCAACTCGTTTAATTCTGGATGACCATTTGTGTAGTGCCTCTCAAGGGTAGCAAGTGTACTGTGCAAGATATTTTTGACGTGACTTAGATACCCATCTCGATACTCTTGATGACTCGTTGTTTTTCTAAAACGACTTGAGGAGAGGTTAACAAAATACTCATTGGCAAAAATGCCAATTGAAGGCAAGAATGTCGGCCCAATCGGATTCAACCCTTCCCATTGGGTTGGCTTTGAGCCTGTTCCTGTTCTCAATAGATATCGAGCTTGAGTGCTGCGATACTCACGGGACTCACCCCACTTTTCAATATCTTGAACCAATTTTAGATAATTAGCAGGAATCGTGAATGAGCCCTTTTCATCATTATCATAGCGTGAAAATGAAACGGTTATATTCCCATCTGATTTTGTTTCTGAGAATGAAAGCGGAAGAACAATACCTTTTAGTGAAGCATCTGAAAAACAAGAAAAAATGAGGTAGCTGATTTTTAACAACTTAGCTGACTTCCAACTATTGCTGATAGGTTTCTTTGTTTTTTTAACTACTTTTCTTCCAAAATTATTAATATAAGTGCCCAATTCAATAGATTCGTTGTTGAGCCACAGTGAATAGAATTGCTCACTAAACCACTCAATATTCGAGGCTCTATCGCTTGTAACAAGGTTTAATGTCGAGGTTAGAGCTCTGTTTAAGACTGCCAAATCAAACCTATTATTGGGTTTACCATTACAGTCCAACATATAAAGTATCTCATCGGTATTCCCGTAAGCTTTCGACAATTCAGATAATGCCTCGATGAACGCCACACCATCGCGCTTCTCAACATCAAACTCCAAATCATCCATTTCATTACTGACTATTGAACTAACATCTTTGTTTGCCCTACGCTTGAACCCTGAGATTTTTATGGTTTTTAGGTTCTTATCTCGGTTGCTTATATTTACTTGGAGTGGGTGGCATACCTCTCTAATCACAGAGTCATTGAGTGACGTGAAGTAACAAAATAAATGATAGGCAGCCCCCATCGCCAAGTTAAACGCTGAGTCGGTACGTGTTTTACCTTTTCCATTTTTATTTTTGCTGTTTAGCGAAGTTGAAAAGGATAATGTTTCTACTTTGCCGTTAATGGTGATTGGTACATCCAAATATTGAAAACTAGAATCTTGAAATTCTTTTTTTATGACAATAAGCTGAGATGATAAACCGAAGAAAAGCTCACTCAGTCGGCTGACAATCATTTGTTCATCACGCCTAGAGTATGCTTTGAAAGGTGTTTTCTCTTGATAGAATGGTTTGCACAAGTGCGACCAAGACTGAAAGTCTATTCCACATAAATTTAATGCACAATGTAAACAAGTTTTTTTAACACTAGCACTATACTCTGTTATTCCGATGTCATCGCCATCAGCATACTCAAATAACCGCTTTGAGGGGTTATACTGTTTAATTTGATGACGAAGTTCACCATCATTTCCAACGAATGCGAGATATCCTTCCTTTGAGAAAGGTTCTACGCCTTTATAATCGCAAAAGGAGATATAGTTAGTTAACACTACATAATAAGCAGCCATTGATGTGGGAGACAAATTGCCATTATCAAACCTATTATATGCATTTTTTGATAAAGAACGAAGATAACGTAAGCGACTTCTTATTTGCTCATTGTCTTTATCACAACGAAAGTGAGCTAAATGAGAAATATCAAAGTCACGCACTTTTTTGTCTTGTGGATCCTTGTAAGGAATCATCAAAGAAATTGGTGTAACGTTTGCTGTTGGATTGGTCACTTTAAGTAGCTTTTTATTTGCTCTCGCCAATGGACTTTTCGCCATATTACCAACCTCTTTGTAACTTCTCGTTTTTTCTCTTAGCAACGACTAATTGGGATGCTTCCTGGTTCATGTACTTAATGTATTTCTCTGTCGTAGAGGTTTCTTCATGTCCCATCAACTCTGCTAGTTCGTCCATTAAAAAGTCGTAACCGACTTGTCGAAGCGCGGCTTCATGTCTTAACCAGTTTGTCGCAAAAGTAGCTCGCAAGTCATGTGGTCTGTAATACCACCAAGGATAGTCATTAACAATCCAATCGCGAAGATTATTAAAATGTACCTCTAGTGTATTAGTTGCGTAAGGCTTACCTTTGTTGCTCAGAAATAGGTAGTCCGTATCATCAAGGTCATTATCTGTTTGCCTCAGTGCAACACGCTTGGTGACATTCTTCATGCGTTGCTCTGAAAACTTATAGATCTCAAGCTCTTCATACAAGTCAACGGGCACTTGTAGTGTTCTAGGCTTACTAAATTTCGTTTCAGTTATTTGAATTGGTACTTCATCTAAGCCATCTGTTACCATTTCACCAATCTGATGCGCAGGGAATTTGTCTAACTCATCAATACGCAGACCTGCTCTTTTTGATAACCTAAACATAAGTGGAAACGGGTTAGGTAGTAGAACTACATATTCCTCAAAGATATCTTGATGCTGTAGCGTTAAAGGTTTGAGTTTTTTATGCGCCTCTGTTGACTCCGCTTTAGGGAACAACTTCATGATGTTAGAAACTTCAACTTGGCGGGGTTTACTGTTCTTTTTTGTATGAGCCAACATATCATTATGGTTGATTGAGTTATCAAAACCAGTGGTTACTTTACTGTAATGGGTGACAACTCTCTCATCATCTTTTTGTAAGTATCCTTCTTTGTAGAGCCACTTATAGAACCCAAGAACAGCATTCATATAGCATCTAGCGGTGCTGAGGGCGTAGGCTTCATTACCATCTGAGTTCCTATGACGACAATTAGCAATCAAAAACTCTGCAAATTGCCAAGGTGCGCCTTCTTCTTCATATTTTGAGAGGCTCTTATAGGTAAGATTTTGGGGACGAATGATCTCACCATCCTCATTTTCTTGTGGGTGATGAGTACTATCAAGCCAGCGAGTATAGGTGAGTAAGGCTAACGCTATAGAGCCAGTATCATCTACCTTGCCTTCACCTCTAAGCTTTGAGACCAAATAAAGTGATTGTGGGTATACAACAGTACCATCAGGAGCAAGAAGGATTTTTGTGGTTTTATGGTATGACTTTAAAGGACTGGCATCCAGTTCGGGAATAACACTTATTTCACCAGTATTGGCGTTTACTTTCCCTTCAAGTTTAACTTTAGCTAAATTATCTATTTCAACTTCCAATAATCTAAAGTCACTATCTTCAGCAGATAAGTTACTTTGTTCTCTAGTTTCTTCCACGATCAATACTCTCTAAATTCCCACTCTAAATTAATCGTGGTTTATCATAGAAATTTATCAAGAAATTCTGTCATAGTTTTTTTTCAAGCGTATTATAAAATGCTTTGTTATGCTCTTTTTCCCGCAGGTGAGCTAATTCATGGACGGCGATCATACGCAGAAACGGTAGCGGTGCTTCCCGAAAAATAGAGGAAATGCGTATTTCGTGTTTGGCTTTGAGTTTGCTTCCCTGTATCCGCGAAACAAAGGCATGTTGTCCGAGAGCGTGATCAACGGCATGTATTTTTTTGTCGTAGACCACTTTGCTGATAGGGGCAGACTTCTTCAGGTAATCTGATTTTAGCTCCTGAACAAAATCATATAACGCTTTTTCTGTTTTAATATCATGACAGCACGGGTATTTCTTTAACAGAAATGGCTTAAGTTGTTGCTTAGCGATTAGGTTGCGTACCTGATCAACGAGCGATTCAGGGTATCCTTGCAAGTATTTAAGTTCTGACATGATGCTTATAACAGAATGATATATGGCTTTTATTTTAGAAGGGATTCTATAAGGCTTAGCGAAGCTACGCAATTGATTACTTTGTCATCACTTTTTTGTTCTTTATTTTCAATAAATTAAAATCATTAAGAGTGTAATGTGCCAATTGTGCAATTGATTGAAACAGGCTATAAGTTAATACTTAAAGTTTGCTGGAGCTGAGCTTGATGTATTTGAAATTACCCCCCCCCCTTGTATTACTTGTGACGCTGGGAGGTATGTATTTACTTTCTGTCTACTGGCCTTTGTGGGTATTTTCCTTTTCTGGGCAGTATGCGCTGGTATGGATTTTAGGGCTTATCGGCTCCTTACCGGGGCTGGCTGGAATAGTGGCTTTCGCCAGAGCAAGAACGACAGTTAATCCTCATAAGCCTCATAAAGCATCCCGACTGGTTACTTCCGGAATTTATCGTTTTTCCCGTAATCCAATGTATCTCGGTTTGCTTGTGTGGCTTATTGCGGCATTTGTTTATTTATCCGCAATTTCTGCGGTTATTATGATCCCACTGTTTATCCTTTACATGAATAACTTTCAGATTGAGCCGGAAGAGGATGTATTGGAAGCAATGTTTGGCGATGAATTTCGCGAATATTGCAGAAAAGTACGCCGTTGGTGTTAAGCCTTAAGCATTATCGTCAAGTCATCAGAGTGATGATGAGAACTTGACCTGTCTTTGGTGGCAGATATTATGTGCCACTTTTGACTTACCTCTGTATATAAAATGACAAATCCATTTCAGGTTCGCTGGACATCAGTGGGGAACACCCTGTGTCTGGGCCATTGGGAAATTCACTATAACAACACCCTACTGCAACTACCGGAAGACAGACTGGAAAAAGATATGGGAACTTATGGAATTTATAACTTCATGGACCCTGATGATCCACTTTACACTGAAGGTGACAAAGAAGATGACTGGATTGTCGCCAATGTTGACTGGCTGGCCGATGTTTTTGAAAAGCATAACGTGCCTATTGATGAAGAACATTTTCGATTTTTCTATCATGCAGTAAATGCTGAGGACTGGCGTTGTGGCAGCTGTGGTGGTTGTTAGTTGTGAAATTGCTCAATAGGAGAAAATAATTCTCTTTATTCAGTAAGGCATAGCAAAATAGGCAAAATATTTTCCTTAAGACAGGTGTAAATTAACCCTATAAAACAAAAGGTAATTCCTTACTCCTACTTCCATCTGTTTTTTGAAGGGAATAACATGAAAAAGCACCTCTGGACCGGTTTTATTGAAACAGTAAAGAAAGAAGTCGTTCCGGCACTTGGCTGCACCGAGCCTGTTTCTGTAGCCTTGGCGGCTTCTATTGCGACTACTCATCTTAAAAGCAAGCCAACCCGTGTTGATGCATTTGTTTCACCGAACCTGATGAAAAACGGTATGGGAGTTGGTGTACCGGGTACTGGCATGGTTGGCCTGCCTATCGCGGCTGCTGTCGGTGCGCTTGCGGGTGATGCTGACGCTGGCCTTGAAGTTCTGAAAAATATTACACCGACAGACGTTGAGTCTGCAAAGCTGATGATCGATCAAAAGCAGGTTTCAGTTGGTGTCGCTCAGGTTTCTAATATTTTGTATGCCAAAGCTACAGTCAGCGATGGTGAAAATGAGGCGACAGTGATCATTGCTGACGGCCATACCAATGTGGTTGCCATTGAGGTTAATGGTGAGTCGGTATTTATTGCTGATCCTAAACCTGTTCAGAAAGAACAACAGCCGGGAAATATTTTCTCCGAGGCAACAGCTCAAGATATCTATGATTTTGCCCTTAATGTACCGGTAGAAGATATCGAATTCATTGTTCAGGCAGTTGAACTGAATGACGCGCTGTCGAAAGAAGGTTTGACCGGTAAATACGGCTTGAAGATTGGTGTTACTTTCCAGCGAAATGTTGAGCGTGGTCTGCTATCCGGTGGCTTGCTAACGGATGTGCTGTGCCGTACATCAGCTGCTTCAGATGCACGTATGGACGGAGCAATGAAGCCGGCCATGAGTAACTCAGGTTCCGGTAACCAGGGTATTGCGGCAACGATGCCTGTGCTGGTGGTTGCTGAGCATGTTAAAGCTGACAGAGATACTCTTGCTCGTGCACTAATGATGTCTCACCTGATGGCTATTTACATTAAGAGCTACCAGAATAAGCTGTCTGCACTTTGTGGTGCGACAACAGCATCAATGGGTGCAGTTGCGGCAATGACATGGTTGCTTGGTGGCCAGTTTAAGCAGGTAAGTGATGCTATCTGCAGCATGATTGGCGATATTACCGGGATTATCTGTGATGGTGCAAAAACCAGCTGCGCAATGAAAGTGTCTTCATCTGCTAGTGCAGCAGTAAAAGCGGCGTTGATGGCGCTGGATGGCATCCGTGTTACCGGTAATGAAGGTATTGTTGCTGACGATGTTGATGTCTCGATTCGCAATATGTCGGCATTGGCGAATGGTGCGATGACACAAACGGATGTTCAGATCTTGGATATCATGGTTCACAAGTAATTAACCTCAGAACGGTTTAAGCCATCGCTATTAATCCATTTTTTAGTCTGGTTATATAAGCGATGGCTTTTCTGATTTTAGGCTGTAGGCAACCAAGCCCCCAAGTAGGTTTTACATGAAACCTTATCGGCGTATAGCTTATCCTACAAGCCTTTGGAAAGAGTTCGAACAGGCATTTTATTATCAAGATCAGCTCGGGTAAGTTTTGCAGCAACGATATCACCTGCATGATTGACGATAATCTGCAATTTGAAGCCATATAACCAGTTTTTTAGTTCCTCATATTTTTATCCCGACTTCAGCTGATTAATTGGTTTGTGATTATTCCTTCATAAATGAATGAAAATGATTTGCTTATTCCTAATAAATATTGCTGAATATTAATTCAAGCTCTTAAGCTGCATTTGAATATAATTGCTGAATTTGTCTATAAATAGCGATTATAGTGAAAGTGAGATCTATGTGATTATTATTTCTTTGTAACTCTTCCCCCCTGTTGCTATGACTAATATATGCAGTGACGCAGAGCTTTCCCATTGCATTTTTATTAATACAATAAGGGGCAGTTGTATGTCTATATTTAAGAACATATCAATACGGCGCCAGGTGACAATTCCGGTTGTTGTAGTCTCTATCTTCTTTTTAGCCTCGTTTTTCTTGAGTCGTGGTGGTCTTGAAAATGCAGTTTCTGTAATGAACATGACAACTCAACAGGCAGTGATGGCAAAAAATAGTGTTGCGACTTTAATTAATGGAATGTACGCAACAAGAGTAAGCGCTATTTACGCTATATATGATAAATCGCAGTTAAAAAGCTTTGAAAACAGCCTTAATCAGACCGAGCAGGAAAATACTTCTGCGATTGAGAAGCTCAGAGCAGTGATTGGTCTTGAAACAGAATTAAATGCATTTAATCGAACGTTTAATGAGTATTTAAATTATACTCGCAATACCATGCTTTTCGTGCTGGCAGAGTATCATGCAGGGCGAATTAATGAGCTGGAATATCAGACTTATGTCACTCAGTACCGCTCTCTGGGTGACAATATGACCGTCGCGATTGATGCACTTTCCGATAAGCTGAATGTTATTACAGATCAGCAGATTGCAATTCAGGTTCAAAATCACAATAAAATTCTCGAAACGGCTTTGTGGCTTACATTAGCGACGATCTTGGTCGGTGTCGGATTTGGATGGTTATTATCTGGCTATATTGTTAGTCCTGTTTTAGTTCTGCAGCAGGCGATGCAAAAAGTAGCTCGTGGTGAGTTGAATGTTGAGTTAGATACTGATGGAAAAAATGAACTCACCCATCTGGCTCATGATATTGAGCGAATGGTTTCACAATTGCGTAAGACGGTCAGTGAGTTGATGACAATCAGCGCGAGTGTTGCATCTTCATCAACAGAGCTTGCTACGGTGATGAAAGAGTCGGAAAAGAATGCCAACCAGCAGACAGCCGAAGTTGAGCAAGTTGCAACTGCTGTAGAAGAGCTTTCTTCTACGGCTGAAAGCGTCAATCAGGCTGCGGTAAGGGCGGATGATAATGCCCGTAGCGCCGGTGTACTGGCAGCGGAAGGGGCAGGGTTATTTGACCAGACTACACACGCCAGTGAAGAGATTGCCTGCCGTTTGAATGATGCTGCTGAAGTAGTTAACCAGCTCGAACAACAGTCTGTGCAGATAAGTAAAGTAATTGAAGTGATTCAAAGTATTTCAGAGCAGACTAACTTGCTGGCTTTAAATGCTGCCATTGAGGCGGCTCGTGCTGGTGAGAGTGGGCGTGGTTTTGCTGTTGTTGCAGATGAAGTTCGTCAGCTTGCGGCTAGAACTCAGGAATCGACTGGGGAAATACAGGTCATTATTGAGCAGTTACAGGCTCAGTCGGCTAATGCCAATGAAACCATGCATTCAGTTCGAACAATGCTGGAAAGCAGCCATACACTCACAGATAAGGCGAATGAAGCCCTTCAAGGTATAAATGAAGCGGTGCAGGGTATTACTGATATGAATACTCAGGTTGCGACAGCGGCGGAGGAGCAATCTCAGGTTACTCATGATATTAACCGAAACATTAGTAACATCCATCATATTGTCAGCTTAAATGCGACAGGTATAAGTCAATGTGCGACAGCCAGTGATGAATTGTCTGTACTGGCAGAAAAACAGAAGCATTCGTTGTCATTCTTTACATTGTGAAGATCAGATAATAATTTTAAAAAGAATATAGTTTAAAGCATGAGGTAATTAGTGTGCCTCATGCTTTTTTATATTCATTAAAATAGTTATAAGCAATATGTTTTTATTTGAGTTTTTTATATTGCTCGACATTTGATGAGAGAAAACTCAATATAACTGAATAGTGTAGTTAATTACTATTATTTCATGAGACTATTCTCTGACATATCCGAGCAGTTGGTTTTGCAAACTTGTTACGCCTCATTTTGTGGGTTTCTTCTAATATCCATATAAATACTATGTTTTTGTTGATGATACATATTTTCAATATGCTAATTTAGTTTCAGTTCAAAAAATGTATTACTAATTGGTATTAAAATTGGGAGAAATCATGCTTAAAGATAAAGTGTGTGTCGTTACCGGTGGAGCGCAGGGAATTGGTCGCTGTATCGTTGAAACTTTCGCTAAAAACGATGCAAAAATGGTATTTGCCTGTGATATGAATGCTGCGGCGATGGCTGATCTTGAGTCTGATTATAGCAATGTAAGAGCAGTTGAGCTTAACGTTTGTGATCGTCAGGCAATCGAAAACTTTATTGCGAAGATCAAGCAAGAATTCAGCAATATTGACGTATTAGTTAATAATGCTGGTATCACCCGTGACAACCTGTTGGACAAAATGTCTGAAGATGACTGGGATATGGTTCTTGATGTGAACCTTAAAGGTGTATTCAATATGACTCAGGCAATTGCTCCGGTCATGATTGAAGCAGGTATCGGCTCAATTATTACTATGTCATCTGTCGTTGGTACTGACGGTAATATCGGTCAGAGTAACTACGCTGCTACTAAAGGTGGTGTAATTGCGATGACTAAAGGCTGGGCAAAAGAATTCTCGCGTAAAGGTGCACAGGTTCGTGCTAACTGTATAGCCCCTGGCTTTATTGAAACCCCGATGACAGTGGATTTGCCAGAAAAAGTACTGGATTACATGAAGAACAAAACACCACTTAAACGCATGGGTAAGCCGGAAGATATTGCGAAAGGTGCGTTGTTCCTAGCTAGTGATAATGCCTCATTTATTACCGGTCAGACCCTTAAAATTGACGGTGGCCTGGTGATTTAAATCGCTATATCCGGTAAACAGAACTCCCGTTAGAAGCAGTAATCACATAGAGATGACTGTTTTAATATGGTTATTAGATACAGAACAAATAAATAAGGCTACCTTCGGGTAGCCTTATTTTTATCGCAATTTCGGATTATAGCTGGCAGTTCATTAACCTTGCGCGCATTCAGCAAGCTTTACTGCATTACCTAATACATGAAGACAAGTTAAACGACCAACACCACCGGGTACAGGTGTGATAGCTGCCATTGGTTCAATCTCAAGGTTGTGCTTAACATCACCAACCAGCTTTCCGTCAACTCGGTTGATGCCGACATCAATGATCAGCTGTCCTTCAAAGAATTGTGTGCTTTCCAGTACACCGTATGCGCCGGTAGCAACAACAACAACGTCGTAACGTTTCCAGTCTACAGACTCAAGGTCTGAACGACTATTAAAGCTTGAAACTGTGCTTTGGCGGTTGATTAGTTCAATAGCCAGTGGCTTACCTACGATGTTACTACGGCCCACAACAGCCACTTTCAGGCCTGCAAAGTTGTTTTCACCGAAGTGGCTTGCAATGATATCGATAGTAGCCTGGACAGTGCATGGCAAGATGCTGTTTTGCCCCAGAACCAATTGCCCAAGAGCTTCAGAGCCAAAGCCATCGACATCGACTGAAGCTGGAAGATCCGGCGCTTCCAGCCCATTTGGTAATGGAAGCTGGAATAAAATTGCATGTTCAGCGTTGGCTGCAATTTCATCCAGATCCGACTGAGTGGTTGTCTCTTCTGCCAGAGTGATGTGGTTACAGGTAAGGCCCAGTTCATCGAAAAGACGAATTTTATTGCGGACATAAACCTTGCTCGCCGGATCTTCTCCGACAGTAACGATAGTGAGCTGAACCGGTGCGCTGAGTACGGCAATTTTGTCTTTCAGCGTTGCCAGTTTTGATTCATAAATAGTGTTGATTACTGCTTTCATTTTTCCAAACGCTTGTGACTTTTGTATGATTTATATCTAACTGGATTTTTATTCACAATGCTTTTGCGCAAAAAATTCAGAAATGATTTGAGTTTGGCCGATATTGTATTGGGTTTGTGGTTAAGAATCTTGTGTAAAAAGACAAAGCTTATAAGGAAGAGATAATTTAACTTTGTTTAATAAAAAAATCCGGCCAAAGCCGGATTTGAAGAATTTTAGTTGGAAGTTACTATTACTGGCGAATTCCTTCAACATGTAGTTCAAGATCCACATAGCTGGATTCGCCCATAACCTGAATGCCAAAGTCTTTTAGTTCAATGCGTGTGGTACCGGTAAAACCGGCACGGTAACCACCCCATGGGTCTTCACCTTCGCCGACAAATTGAGCGTCGATACTGATCGGTTTAGTTTGACCATGTAGAGTTAGTTCTCCATCAATGATCATTTCCCCGTTACCTTTCGGCTCGATTTTTGTGCTAGTAAATGTTGCTGTTGAGTATTTTTTAACATCTAGGAAGTCGCCGCTGCGAACGTGTTTATCGCGCTCTGCGTGGTTTGTGTCAAAGCTGCTGGTATCGATTTTAACATTTACTTTTGACGCTGAAAGGTTCATTGGATCATAGCTGAATGCCCCTTCAAAAGTATTAAAGCGCCCTTTGATAAAACTATAGCCAAGGTGTTTGACCTTCAGGTTGATAGAGGCGTGTGCTCCTTTGGTATCAATCATATAGTCAGCTGCTGATGCTAATGAAGGAATGGTAATTGCGGTTAGCAAACCCAGAGCGATCAGTTGTTTTTTCATCTTTACTTTACTCCCAACATTTTTTTTAAGGTATTGTCTTTGTTTATAAAGTGGTGCTTTAGCGCGGCAAGAGCATGAACGACAGCCAGACCAATCAGGGCGAAAGCCAGGTAATAGTGGATCTCACCGGCAATGTCAGCCTGATTAGGAAATAGCTCACCAAGCGCAGGAACAGAGAACCAGTTAAATACATCAATAGCCCGTCCGTCTGCTGTTGATATTAGATAACCGGAAACGAACATTCCAAATAACATCAGATAAATAAGCCCGTGAGCGAACTTAGCGCCGACTTTTTCCCAACGGGCACCTTCTATCTTTGGGTGGCCTTTAACAAGCTTCCAGCCTAGGCGAAGTACGGTGGCTGCAGCTAAGCAAAGCCCGACTGATTTGTGCCAATGCGGAGCAGGTTTGTACCACTGTGAATAGTAGTTAAGATCAACCATCCACAGACCGACAGCAAATAAACCGATGACAACGACAGCGGATAGCCAATGAAGCGTAATAGATAGCCAGTCATAGGTTTCTGGAGCATTTTTCATGGTTCTGTATAGCCTGTTCATGGTTAGAATAATTCTTATTTTAGTTTTTCCATTTAAGAACATAAGGCTTAACAGTTGAACAACAAGGTCAAAATATTTGAATGAACTATCAGAATTGGTGATCAAGGACTCACCAATGTTCTTAATATCAGTACCTGGTTAATGATAAGTAATTTGGATGAAACGCAGATATTAAAGCAGGTATCAGTCTGAGAAGGGGGGCGATAAGTTACTTGCGTTGTGGTTGTATTGACGCTGAAAAGAATGCCTTCGCGAAATTGGCGGGCAATAGCGTTGAGATTATTAAGACAATATTAGGGTAATAAGACAGACTTTTTCCAGCCATGTATATTTTTTAAGGCAACACTGAAAGTCTGACTTAGCTCTAAGAATTTCACTAATTAAGAGTAAAACAGTGCGTCGTCTCAAGGGTGAGACACTTCGTCAATGCGCGTGTAGGTATGATGGGGGAAAGTTTGTGAATTACATTGTATTTTTATAAGCGCTTACTACTCAAACTAGCGCTTACTATTATGGTTAAACTATAACAAGTCTCAATATAGGCGTTCAGTGGCTAAAATATTAAGAACAAGGCATGAACTTGAGCAGTATTTGAATAAATCTGAAGCGGGATACTTTTATGCCCGATATCAAGGGTATGCGATGCACAGCGCTTTCCAGCCTATTGTCTCCGCATCGGGTAAGCTTTTTGGTTATGAGGCTTTGTTGAGGGTTTATGATGAGGCTGGCAACAAACTAAAAACTGAGCCATTTTTTAATTCAGAATTTATTAGTACTGCTGAAAGGATTAATTTCGACCGCTTAGCGAGGGTGATACATCTTCGTAATTTTGCTTTATTTCTCTCTAAGGGAACTCTTTTCCTCAATCTTTCACCAATTGCAGCTCTAGACTCTGATAAGCAAGAGGCCACCCAGAAATCTTTTGTTCGAAGGATTGATGAACTCGGACTCTCTATCGATCAAATCTACTTTGAAGTCCTTGAGCATACCTGTTCTTGTGATGCTTTATTGGTAAATTCATTACGTAATTTACAAGGTTATGGAGCAAGAATTGCAATTGATGATTATGGTGTTGAAGCGTCTTCTGAAGCTCGAGCCCGCGATGTGAGACCTGACATCATTAAAGTAGACCGCAGCCTATTGCTTAACTATGTTGAAGGTAAGAGGGATGACCTGTTGAATGTAATTAAGTTGGCTCGGGAATTGGAGGCGCGTGTTTTGCTTGAGGGCGTGGAAGATTACCGTTGTTACGCAGCAGGCAAGCATTTGCAGGTGGATTATATGCAGGGGTATTTTATCGGACGTCCTGAACTGGTCGATAGTCTATGTCAGTTTGAACCGCTATAGCGCTCTATCCTTCGTTGAAGGGCAGAGCGCCGGTTGTTATTTCTCTAGTTCTACTGGGCAATGCCTCCCTCTGTCAGCTGTTGTGGGTTAAGCAAGTTCTCCAGCTCATTTCTGCTCAATTCTGTTTCTTCTTCTGCAACGTCAATAATTGCACGTTTTTCTTTATAAGCTTTTTTCGCAATTTCTGCGGCTTTCAAATAGCCGATAACTGGGTTTAGTGCTGTAACCAGAATTGGGTTTTTTGCCAGAGCTAGCTGCAGATTATCTTCTCTGACGGTGAAGCTGCTTATCGCCTTATCTGCAAGTTGCGTTGCTGCGTTGGCCAGTAGTTCAATACTTTGGATAAGGTTGAGGGCTATTACCGGCAGCATAACGTTTAGCTGGAAGTTACCAGATTGTCCGGCCACAGTGATGGTTGTGTCATTGCCAATAACCTGGGCGGCAACCATTGCGGCTGATTCAGGAATTACAGGGTTTACTTTTCCCGGCATGATAGATGAACCGGGTTGAAGAGATTCAAGTTCTATTTCCCCTAGGCCGGCAAGTGGGCCGGAGTTCATCCAGCGTAAGTCGTTCGAAATTTTCATTACAGCAACAGCGGCAGTTTTTAACTGCCCAGATAGGGCTACAATGGCATCCTGACTACCAAGGTTATAGAAAAAGTTATCGCTGGAAGTGAAGCTAATCTCGGTTGATACTGAAATATTGTTAGTAAAAGTGGCGGCAAACTCAGGATCGGCATTGATTCCTGTGCCAACCGCTGTTCCCCCCTGAGCTAGTGCAGTAACATTTTCCAGTGAATAGTTAATGCCCTGCAGCGCTTTTTCAATCTGAGTTTTCCAACCCAGCAGTTCCTGACCCATAGTGACCGGCATGGCATCCATTAAGTGGGTTCGGCCTGTTTTAACAATATGTCCTACGTTTTCAGCTTTTTGTTCGATGGTTGAAATTAGGTGATTCAGCGCTGGGAACAGGTGGAAATGGCAAGCCAGTGCCGCACTGACCTGAATAGCAGTCGGAATCACATCATTACTGCTTTGTCCCATATTGACGTGGTCGTTTGGGCTGACATTTTGTTTGCTTTTTTTCGATGCTAGGGAGGCAATAACCTCATTGGCGTTCATGTTTGAGCTGGTGCCAGAACCGGTCTGGAAGACATCAAGAGGGAATTGGTCAATGTGATTGCCGTCGATGATTTCCTGACAACTGTCAATAATGGCGTGGGCGATATCACCTTTGAGATGACCAAGTTCCAGGTTACTGCGTGCCGCAGCCTGTTTAACGTATGCTAATGCTTTAATGAATTGGCCCGGCATAGGCATTCCACTGATTGGGAAATTATTGATAGCCCGCTGGGTTTGAGCCTGATACAGCGCGTCAGTAGGGACGTGCACTTCACCCATGCTATCTTTTTCGATTCGAAATTGAGAGCTCATGATAATTATCCTTACAGATCTGAATTGTTATGGATTCGCAATAAGTTACGTTGTAGTGATAAGAAGCGTTTGTGGCCGTCGGCGGAATAACCGTAGAACTTTTTCAGGGCCATCATCGGACAGTAGAGGTGATCGGCACAGATTCGGCGGAATAAACGAGAGTGTTTCTGATGGTTGATCGCTTCAATGAGTAGAAAGAATACTCGTCGTAAGAAAAGTTCCTGCAGTAGTGGATTGGCAGCAGACGAGTAGCGGCAATAATAAGAAGCAAGGTTCAACCCTGACTGGATATATTCAATAATAATGTCCGGTTCATAACCGGAGGCGGCAGAGGGATTTAGAAATCTGTCTTCTGCTTTGAAGTATAGGGTATACAGGAGTGCTTGCTTTTCCATCTGGTGCTCCTTACTTGCATGGTAATGATAATTATTACCACTTGGTAAGGTGTATGCAAGAATAAGCGCTGGTTTATGTAAGTCTATACTATCTTTCTTAGTGCCTTGGGTTGAATACCGATAAAACGAAAGCCATCGTATTGTTACAGATAGTCGACAGGTTTGTCGGTAATGGAGAACGGGCGAGCTGACTCTATGTCAGCTTAGGTAAATGTGTGATTTAAATCACGTTTATTTGGGGGCTACATTAAGAGTTAAACTTAAGGCTTTGATATGATGACGCAAGAAAGTACTTTTAAGTAGGAAGTGGTATGAAAGTATGTCAGTTATGGTTGAAGGGAATCGTCCTTGGGAGCTGTTTTTTTTCCGGAATGGTAATGGCCGATCCGGTTGAACCTCCTCATCCGGATATGCTGACTGTTCCCGAAGCAATGAGATTACTGCAAAGCCAGGGATATCATGATTTCAGGAAAATCAAAGTTGAGCGTGACGAAAATGAAATAGAAGTCGAAGCGCGTGATAAAGACGGTAAAATGATCGAATTAGAGATTGACCTTTATACCGGGAAAGTTCTTGATGTGGAGTTGTGATATTTATCCACTGGTCAGGTTGGCAGCATCATAAACTGCCAACCATCGTCAATTTACTTACCTGACAAGCATTGCGCAGGACTGCGCTGGCAGAGTCACATTTAAATAGCTTTCCTTATTTGGGTTTGTGTCCTCAGGAGCAGTTGAGCTGCGGTCAGCTGATATCTTCGTTACTTTCACCCCTTCCATTTTTAGTAAATCTGTATATTGGCCTGCCGGTAAATCAACATTTATCGCTGAAAGTCCTTTGTTGATAATCACTAGTCCTTTGTCACCACGGCTAAACATAAGGTGGTCATCACTATGTTCAAGGTACTTCATTGGTTGACCGTGAGCATAGTTATGGAATTGGATCATCTTAATCAGTAGCGGGTTATGCCAGGAATCCAACCAGCGTGGAGAGCCATCTTCTTTAGCAATACCACTGGTATCCAGGTCTGAGTAAACCAGAGGTACACCGCCGTCACGTCCGAACAGATAGCAGTAGGCCAATTGTTCACTGATTTCCGACATAATCTGATCCAGAAAGACGTCGTTATTCGGAATATCGTGGGTAGTCGCAAAAGTTATTGCTCTGTCGACAGCCAGGGCTTGTCCCACAGAATACGGGTTGATCAGCCCAGACATTGACTCTTCCTTCTCAAACACATTGAACAGAGAATGGAAAAGTGGGAAGTCATAGGCCCCTAAATTAGTGGATTTCAAATATGGCTCAAGAAACAGCTCGTATTCTTCCTTAGTCGCCCCGCCATCTGTGATTATTTCACCGAAGATATGGGTTCCTCTAGTGATTTCTTCATCCCAAACCTGATGAATGTGTTCCAGCGTCATGTGTTTGGCTGCATCAATTCTGAAGCCATTAATCCCTAATCGTTTCAGTGCTTTCAGGTAAGACTTTTGTGCTTTTACTACATTTTCGTTGCATTTTAACGTTGGTAGGCCGGGATCATCACTTCCGCCGCTAATACGCCCATGCTGAACCTGCCATGGATCTTTCCAGTTTTTGATAGGGAAAGCGCTTACAAAATCCTGCTCAGTAAACAGAGGTTCGGTCAAGTCACCAAATAGGCGGACAGATTCAGAATAGTCTGGGTTATCTGCGTATTCTTGCTGAACCTGAGAATTAGGGTAGTCGAGATCTGTGCGAAAATCTGACTCATTGGCCATGTGATTAAATACCACATCAGCATAAACCAGCATGCCATGCTCTCTGAGGGCTGTGGTCATTTGTCGTAAATCGTTTGTGTTACCGAGTTGGTTGTCGATTACCCGGTAGTCTTGTGGTTGGTATCTTTGCCACCACGGAGTGCCATCTTTTGATTTCATTGACTTTAATGGCGGAGAGATAAGTACCGCCTTAAAGCCTGCTTTTGCAATGGCTTCGGCATTTTCAGTGATACGGCGGTAAGGCCAGTCAAAGGCATGCAATATGACATTGGTCGCCTTTGGTGAATCATAAAATGAAACGCTCGTCGTCATCGTTTTTATATCCGTACAAGAAACTGAGAAGAGTCTAATGGGCGGGATTGAAAAAGTATTCAGCTTTTCAGGGGATTGGGGAGTAGGAGATGGGGGGAGTAGACCTGTTTAGCCAGTAAAATCGGGCGATTCAGGACATGTGACAATTCTATAAAATTTATTTACCTGCCATTTTTGAACGATTTTTGTACTTTAGAAGCCACATATTTACGAGATTGTAAGTAGTCCTCATACCAAAAAGTGTGAACGCTGTAATAAATTTTTAATTCTGTAATTTATAAAACAAGATTCAGTGCAAATTCATTCTCAATAGGCATGGATGTGTGATATATATGTGCGTGATTGCTTATTAACAAGGAGGTACACCATGGCTGGTGTTTTAGGAATGATTTTGGCTGGTGGAGAAGGTTCTCGCCTGCGCCCTTTAACTGATACTCGTACTAAGCCGGCAGTGCCATTTGGTGGCAGTTACCGCCTGATTGACTTCGCATTGAATAACTTTCTGAATGCGGATCTGATGAAGATATATGTGCTGACGCAATTTAAGTCCCAATCTCTTTATGTGCACATGAAAAAAGGTTGGAATGTTTCAGGAATTACAGGACGTTTTATCGATCCTATTCCTGCACAGATGCGGATGGGGAAACGTTGGTATGACGGAACGGCTGATGCTATTTACCAGAACCTCCGCTTTATTGAGCTAGAAGCGCCGGATCAGGTTTGTATTTTCGGTAGTGATCATATCTACAAGATGGATGTGAAGCAGATGCTGAATTTTCATATGGAGAAAAAAGCCGATCTGACAGTTTCAGCCTTGCGAATGCCTTTAAATCAGGCAAGTGCATTTGGTGTTATTGAAGTTGATGAAAATGGCTGCATGATTGGCTTTGAAGAGAAGCCGGCGAATCCGAAAGCGATTCCGGGTGATCCTGAACATGCACTTGTATCAATGGGTAACTATATCTTCGAAACCGATGTACTGAGCAAAGAACTGGAAGAAGATGCAGTTAATGAGCACTCAAGCCATGATTTTGGTAAGGACATTATTCCTAAGTTGTTCCCGCTGGGTAAGGTCTTTGTGTATGACTTTACTACTAATATCATCCCTGGTGAGAAAACAACAGGTTACTGGCGCGATGTAGGTACTATCGAGTCTTACTGGCAGGCTCATATGGATTTGCTGTCAGAAGATGCGCCGTTCTCTCTTTATAACCGTCAGTGGCAGCTACATACCTACTATCCGCCGCTGCCACCAGCAACCGTACTGGACAGTGACGACTGCAAAGTAGATATCAATAACTGCATGATTTCTGCTGGAAGTTATATACGTGGCGCAAAAGTGTATAAATCGGTTCTTGGTTTCCGCACCAATGTTGATCACTGCACCACCATCAGTGAATCTGTCATTTTAGGTGATGTGAAGATCGGAGCAGGGTGTTCGATCCGTCGTGCTATTATCGATAAGAATGTTCAGATCGCGCCTGGTACTGTCATTGGTGAGAATATCGAAGAGGATAGGAAGAAATACCATGTATCAGACGATGGAATTGTCGTGATACCAAAAGGAGCAAAAATTGGTTACTAGGAAAAAACCGTTTTCGGGTAAACCTCTCAAAATTTTATTTGTCGCTTCTGAAGTTGAAGGGTTTGTTAAAACAGGTGGCCTGGCTGATGTGGCTAAGTCACTCCCTTCGGCATTGCAAGCAATGGGGCATGATGTTCGTATCGTGATGCCCTTTTATCAACGAATAGCGGGCAGGGAAAAAGCGAAGCTGCTTGTTGATACTGAATTATATGTTGAGACTCAGCCTGCACCGGTTGAATATCAAATTAAGGAACTAGCGTCGACAGTGCCTGTATATGCTGTTGATGCTCCTGAATACTTTGGCCGTGCAGAGTTGTACGCAGAAAATAATCAGGCTTATGCGGATAACGGAGAACGCTTTGCGTTCTTCAGTGCTGCGGCATTGGATCTGTGTGAGAAAGTGGGTTTTCAGCCGGATGTTGTTCATTGTAATGACTGGCATACCGGATTGATTCCGTTTTTATTGCGTACTCGTTATGCAGAAGATGCCTTCTTTGCTGAAACTAAGAGTGTGTTAACGATCCATAATGCAGTCTTTAAAGGGGTCTTTAACTACGATCAGTACAGCCTGATCCCTGAACTGATCCAAAAGCGCTATATCAACCTTGAAGTAGGTCATGCCCATATCAGTATGCTGAAAGCTGGTGTGGCGTTTGCGGATAAGATCAATGCAGTGAGTCCGAACTACGCCTCTGAGTTGTTAACTGAGTTGGGTTCTCACGGTATGGCCGAGGATTTCCAGAGCCGGGCAAACGACTTGTACGGCATTGTTAATGGTTGTGATTACGATGACTGGCATCCAGAGACGGATTCATACATCAAGCAAACTTATAAAGCGAGCAAGGTAAGTCTTACTCGTGGTAAGAAAGCCTGTAAGCGTGATTTACAGCAGCAGGTAGGTTTGCCTGTCAAGGATGTACCGTTTTACGGTATGGTCTGTCGCCTTACAGAGCAAAAAGGCGTGCATTATCTGATCCCTGTGCTGAAAGACTTTCTGGTTAATGATGTTCAGGTTGTTATTGTCGGAACCGGTGATCCTAAGCTGGCTGCGGCTCTTCGTGAAATTAGTGATACACATAAAGAGAAGTTTGCTTTTGTTGAAGCTTATAGCAACCCGCTGGCACACTGTGTTGAGGCCGGAGCTGATTTCTTCATGATGCCATCTGAATTTGAGCCTTGCGGTCTGAATCAGATGTACAGCCTGGCCTACGGTACTCTGCCTATTGTCCGAGCAGTAGGTGGCTTGAAAGATACTGTGATTGACTATGATCAGACACCTCAGGTTGCAACTGGCTTTATGTTTGAATCACCGACGCCGGAAGCGTTGTTAATCAAACTTCAGCGAAGCTTGTTGCTTTACTGTCAACGGCCGCAGGAATTCAAGCGGCTGCAGTTAAATGCGATTGCCTGTAAATTTGACTGGAAGGAATCAGCAGAACAATACATCAGTATGTATTTGGGTGAAGAGAAAGGGCTGGTAACGCCTGTTTTTTCGTCGCAAATAGCTGTCTGATAGTACGTTAATTAGCTGATATTTAGGTATTCCTATCCTCTTAAAGCCCTCACTCGTGAGGGCTTTTTTGTGTCTGTTATTCTCAGAATTCAATTGGCTCATTCATTCCAAAAAGACAAAGTTTTCTTGATTTTTATGTTGTCAATCGCAGTGTTACATGAAAATTAGTGAAGTATTGCTATGAGGAATTTTATAAGGTCCTGAAGGTACATATAATGAAAAATTATGAGTACATTTTTCTGTGTGTGAAAATTGTATAAATAAAAATGGTCAAAATGTGCTATTGACAGTGTAAACAGTTAAACAAAAATGTAATAATTTCGAGCTCAGAAATAAAACAAAATGACGTCGGGATAGCCACCAATCGGGGGAGCTTATTTTAAGTCGATAACGGCTGTTTCGTAGTCAATCATAATACAGCTAAAGCGTATTACTGCTAATGCGGTTAAAAAAATAACAAAGGGAATCAATGTTTAATCTAACTCTTAGGCAAAAGCTGGCGCTTTCTGCCAGTATTGCCATTATCTTGGGTGGAATGCTGGTGACAGCACTTTCATTTATGTCTTCGCTTGGACGGTTGGACGAGGAGCTCAATGACCGGCTTCGGGGTGTAGCATCTTCTTACAATACTTACGTAACTGATTGGTTGGAAGCGAAAGGTGATGCGCTTTCTGCACTGCCGGAAAGTATCATTTCAGATTCAGTGTCTGATCATCTTAAGCAGGTTCGAGACTCTGGTAAATTTGATAATGTCTTCCTCGCATTCAGTGATGGTTCGCAGGCAAACGCTAACAATGTTCAGCTTCCACCTGGTAATGACGACCCTCGTAAGTGGTCTTGGTACCAGAATGCGATGAAACTGAGTGGCCAGGTAACAGTAGAAAACCCGACGGTCGCTGCGGCAACAGGTGCAACAGTTGTGTCTATGGGTAAAGCCGTGACTGTATTTGGCCAGCGAGCGGTACTGGGCGCTGATGTTGAAATGGTTAACATCATTAAGCAACTAGAAGATGTTGTTTTGCCTGGTGAAGGTTACATGTTCATCGCTAATAGCGATGCAAACTTGTTTGCCTATGCAGATACTTCGCTGTTGAATAAGCCGGTAAGTACGCTGGACAGTGACCTGACAGGTAACTTGCTAGACAGTCTTGCCCGTGAAGGTCATATCGAGAAAGTAGTTCTGAACGGCCGTGAAAGTTTTGTATTCGTTTCGCCGATTAAAGGCAAAGACCTGAATACTGTTATTGTCATCGACTACGAGTCAGTGGTTGCACCACTTTACGATGCGTTGTTTGGGCAGGTTTTGACAACACTTTTAGTGGTTGTGATCTGTGTATTCCTATTCAACCTGCTTTGTGTTTACTTGTTTAAACCGCTGCAGCAAGTATCCGGAGCTCTGGCTACCATTGCACAAGGTGGCGGTGATCTGACTCGTCGTATTGATCTTGATAGTAATGATGAGGTTGGTGACCTAGCACGGAACTTTAACCAGTTTGTTGCCAGTCTGCAGGTTCTGATTGGCCATGTCCGTACACAGGGTGAAGAGCTGAACGAAACCTCGATTGCCAGTGAGGCACGTGCTGATAAAACTGCAAACGACTTGCAGCGTCAGCAGGATGAGATTGCTATGGTAGCTACTGCGGTTACAGAGATGGCGTCAGCAACGCAAGAAATTGCATCTCATGCTGAACAGACTGCGCGAGCAGCACAGGATTCAACTTCTCATACCAATAACGGTCGTGAGCTGGTGGAACAAAGCAAGGTGTCGATTAATAACCTGGCGACAGAAGTTAATGAAGCAACCGGCGTTATCGGTGAGCTGCATACTCATGCTCAGGACATCAACAGCATCCTTTCAACCATTCAGGGCATTGCAGAACAAACCAACCTGCTGGCACTGAACGCGGCGATTGAGGCAGCCCGTGCGGGTGAGCAGGGACGCGGCTTTGCGGTGGTTGCTGATGAAGTTCGTGTGCTTTCCCAGCGTACGCATACATCGACTGAAGAGATTCAGGGAATGATTGCCACCTTGCAGCAGACGACATCTAAAGCGGTTGATCTGATGGAAACCAGTTCGCAGCTGGCTCAGTGTTCTGTTGAGGATGCTGATAAAGCGACAGATGCATTGGTACAAATCAATGATTCTGTCGCCATGATCAGCGATATGGCAACTCAGATTGCGACGGCTGCTGAAGAGCAGACTCACGTGACTGATGAAATCACACAGAATACCACCACTATCAAAGATGTAACCGACCAGCTTGCTCATGATGCCAGCGATGCTCGTCGTCAGGCTGAAGAGCTGAGTGGTCAGGCGGCTAATCTGAATGAGAAAGTGGCAACATTTATTGTATAAGCCAAATGGTTTTGAGTTTTAAAAGTTAGCCATAAATTTAAAGCCCGTTACTTACAAAGTACACGGGCTTTTTTATATTGCTTTTCAGGAAGTCAGAGACATGGCCTTTTCCAGGCTATCGACTCCCACAGCTTATAAGTAGTTCTTTTATGTCAAATACATGATCGGCTAACACCTCATTGAGGTGATAGATTCCGACTGTGCCAGTCTGACCTTTCTTCGCCAGAGGTAAAGCAACAATATCCGACTTTGCAAAATACTCCGTCATACTTTGAGGGTAGGGCATGATGGCATTGGTGGTTTTCAATATATCGACGCTGGCAGACAGCGAATTAATCTCATACACAATCCGCTCTGATATTTTTTTCCGTTCTCTCTCCAGTTGTTTCGGTACAGGGTTATCGATGAGATGCTGGTAAGTATCGGAATCCGGTGTGACCTGTAGTAATGGATATAGCTCTGTATCGGCTGCGACTTTATTGTTGACCAGCAGGGGGTGAGATTGGTGTACAAACAGAGCCTCCTGATCCTGTAGTAACGGTGTGAAAGTAACGTTACATTTTCGAGATAACCCGATGATCTCGTGTCCGATGAAAAGATCGATATGACCATGGATCAGCATATCCATCAGTTTAAGGTGATTGCCAAATTCCAGTTGGATCGAAATCGAAGGATGATTGGCACTGTATTGTCGTAAGGCGTCTTTCACAAACACCTCCCACCAGGCGTCACCGGTCCCCATGCGGATCTTTTCGGTTTTCCTTTCCTTCAGGTCGGCCATCTTATCGAGTAGGGCATCATGCCGGCGTTGAAGCTCAAGCACTTGTTCCTGAAGCAGAAGTCCGTATTCAGTTAACTCAACACCTTTAGATTTGCGGATGAAAAGCGGGACGTCAAAACTGGCTTCGAGCTTTTTCATGTTATTGGTCAACGTTGGCTGGCTGAGACCTAAATGGCTGGCAGCAAGGCTGATATTACTCAGCTCGGCAACCACCAAAAACTGCCGGTAGCTTTTATCCATAAGCGTTTTTGTACCTGAAGGGAAAGGCTAAAAAGAGATTATCGACAAGTCTCACATTTATTGATTTTGATGGAAATCCGCTTTGGCCGAATATTGTGATCTGTGTCGTTATAAATAGCAGTGATATAGGAAAAAGCTATATCACTAGGGTTTGGATGTATTTTTCACCAAGGAATAATCACCTTATGCTATCAGCATTAAAGATATCACTTGTTTGATTCAAGCTTTTATGGAGCCGATGTCGATGAAAATGACGCCGAAGTGGTGGCATGATGCTGTTGTCTACCAAATCTACCCTCGCAGCTTTTGTGATTCCAACAATGACGGGATTGGCGATCTGCAGGGAATCATAAGTAAACTGGATTACCTGAAGAACCTTGGTGTGAATGTAATCTGGTTGTCTCCGGTATATCGTTCACCAATGGACGACAATGGTTACGATATCTCTGATTATCAGGATATTGCGCCGGAGTTCGGCACCATGGCTGACATGCAGCAGTTGTTGGCTGAGGCTAAGCAGCGCGATATCCGCATTATTATGGATTTGGTTGTTAACCATACTTCTGATGAACATCCTTGGTTCCAGGAAGCTCGTAAGTCGAAAGACAACCCATACCGTGATTACTACATCTGGCGCCAGCCAAAAGAAGGTGGCTCAGCGCCGGATGAGCAGGGCTCTATCTTCGGAGGCAGCGCATGGCAGTATGATGAGCAGACCGGAGAATACTACTTCCACTTGTTCTCTAAGAAACAGCCGGATCTGAACTGGGAGAACCCTAAGGTTCAGCACGAAGTCCATAAGATGATGAACTGGTGGATTGAGCAGGGTATAGGCGGCTTCCGTCTGGATGTGATCGACCTGATCGGTAAAGAGATCGATAAAGGGATCACCGGTAACGGTCCACGCCTGCATCCATTGTTACAGGAAATGAACCGCGCGACATTCGGTGATAAAGATCTTCTGACTGTCGGGGAAACCTGGGGAGCGACACCGGAAATTGCCAAGTTGTTCAGTAATCCTGAGCGTGAAGAGTTTTCAATGGTGTTCCAGTTCGAGCACATTACTCTGACTTGGGAGCATGGTGATAAGTGGAATCCGATCCCGTTGGATCTGCCTGCCTTTAAGAAAGTGCTGACTAAGTGGCAGGTTGAACTTGAGAATGAAGGCTGGAACTCACTGTTCTGGAATAACCATGACTTACCACGTGTAGTGTCCAAGTACGGTGATGAAGGGCAGTATCGTGTTGAGTCAGCCAAGATGCTGGCAACCACACTGCACCTGATGAAAGGCACACCGTATGTCTACCAGGGTGAAGAGATTGGTATGACTAACGTTGCGTTTGACAGTATTGATGATTACCGTGATATCGAAACCCTGAACTTCTACAAAGAACGTACTGAAAATGGTGTGGCACCGGAAACCATGCTGGCTGCTGTACATGAGAATAGCCGTGATAACGCTCGTACGCCGATGCACTGGGATAACTCCTATAACGCCGGTTTCTCGACAAACCAGCCATGGTTGCAGGTAAACCCTAACTACCCGGACATTAACGTTGCAGCAGCACTGGAAGATCAGAGCTCAATTTTCTATCACTACCAGAAGTTGATTCAGCTACGTAAGTCACTGCCTGTTATCGTTCATGGTACATTTGAGCCGGTTTTTGAAGATCACGACAAGGTCTTTGCTTATGTTCGCTCAGACGAGCAACACCGCTTGTTTGTACTGAATAACTTTACGGCGGAAGAGGTGGTGTTGGCTCTACCTGAGTCACTGCGAACAGATAATGCAGAGTGCATCATCGCTAACTATGAACATCGCCAGCAATTGGGTGAAGAGTTAACACTGAAGCCTTATGAATCTTTCGCGGTACTGATGCCGGCATAAAAGTTTAAATATGAATAATCTACTGTAATTTCAGTTTATAGTTTTAGCTCTATTCAATACCTGTTGAATAGAGCTTTTTTTGTTGAGGCAAGGAATTATGCTGCACTATCAACATATTAATAATGATATTATGTTCACGGTTCCATATCAGTGTGAGAAATTATATTTGATAGGAACTTTTACCAATTGGGAAAAGAAAGAAGCTTATAAATTCTCAAATACTGAGAATGGGCACATGCTTCGGAAAAATCAGGATGCATTTTATAAATTAGGTAACTCTGGTTATATTGAATATTGCTTATGGGATGATGAAAATCAGAGAACACTGCCTTTTAACTCAAATTACCCTGTCGGTTATTATTTTAATAATCAACATAATGGAAACTTTAATTATTTGTTGTTGCCTGAAAATATTACACCCGAAGAAATAGCACAAATTGCCAGTGACAGTAAGCGATCATTTCATATTAAGACTTCCGCTGAAGCGTTTTCTTCTCAGTATATTTTGGCAAATTTCAGAGAAGTAACAGGCGGAGAGTTAGTATCGGGGCGTTTGTATCGTTCTTATCATCCGGTTGTTGCCTCCCGTCAGAACCATGCCCAACTGAAAGAGATTGAAACTGAGCGCCAGCAGGTTGCAATGACTTTGCTAGAAGAACATGGCATTAATACGGTTATCAACCTGTCTGAAACCGACAGGGAGTTGGCTTTAGCTCTCGATTCGGCACAAGACAGTTACTATAAGACGTTGTGGCTTAAGGAGCAGGTGGTTAGTGTCCCGATGGCTTATGAGACGGTGTATTTCATGTCTGATCGCGATGAGAGCTTTAACCCGGATGAATTGGGTTTTCAGAGTGGTATCCGACAGGTGATTCAGTATATCAGTCAGCATCAGGGGCCTTACCATGTGCATTGCCGTTTAGGTTCAGACCGGACCGGTGTTGTGATCGCGTTTCTTCAACTCATGATGGGCGCGACAAAAGAGCAAATCCGCCATAATTATCTGCAGACGAATAATATGGCGATAGGGGAGTTTCGAAGCTTCCGTCTGCTTGAACAGGCGCTAACCAGTGCCTTGGGTATAGACTGTTTTGAAAACAGTGCAGAAACGGTCAGGCGTTATCTGAGTGAGCTCGGAGTGTCTCAGGATATTATTGATACTGCTTACGGTAAGTTAGCGAATTAGGTTGTAATGAGATAATAAAAAGCCCGGCTGAGTAATTACATCGCTGGGCTTTTTGAGTTTTGGTCTTAGTTAGCGTTTTGGCAATTATTCTCGGAACAGAATAGTCAGCGATTTGGCTGCTTGCATGTAAGTGGTCTGAATCTGGCGATTACTCAGGTAACGCTCAGAAGTATCACAAATGACCGACCATTTATTTCCTTCCGGCAGTCTGAAGCGGGTAGGGATGTCAGAATGATTAATGATATACATTAGTTCATTTCCTCCCTTATAAAGCCCCATGTAGAGACCAAAGGCTTCCAGGTTCTGCCAGTCTTCAGCCGTCATATTCTGGCCGCTTGAGTGCCGCCACTGAATCCTGTGATGGCCTCGCTCATGCCCACTGAAGGCTCGGATGAATGGCGCCATAATCTCTTTGCGGGCAGCTATCATTTGGCCCATCCAGGTATGGAACAGTTCATCGCCATGAGACATTTCCCAGTTCGCCCAGCTGATTTCATTATCCTGACAGTAAGCGTTGTTATTACCGCCTTGAGTATGCGACAGACTGTCGACAGCCAGAATATGCGGGATACCGAAGCTGAACAGCAGGGTTGCCATCAGGTTACGTTTCTGGCGTTCGCGGCGGTAAAGAATCGTCAGGTTGTTGGTTTCACCTTCGACTCCATGGTTGTATGAGCGGTTATCGCCGTGTCCGTCACGGTTGTTCTCACCGTTGGCATGGTTATGCTTATGGTTGTAAGAAACCAGGTCTTCTAGGGTAAAGCCGTCATGGTATGAGATGAAGTTAACCGGTAGTTTATCCGGCCAGCCACCGGCACTGAACAGATCCCGCGATCCCATCAGGCGGGTGGCAAACTCTTTGACATCGTTTTTGTTACACAGCCAGTAGCTTTTCACTGTATCTCGGAACTTGTCGTTACACTCATTCCAGCCGCGCGGGAAGTGGCCTAGCTGATAACCGTTAGGGCCGACATCCCATGGTTCGGCAATCAGTTTAACTTTCTTCAGAATCGGATCCTGAGCGACTGCCATAAAGAATGCACTGCGGGTGTTGAAATAATGGCGGTCACGGCCAAGGGTGGCTGCCAGGTCGAATCGGAAACCGTCAACATGGTAGTGCGTGACCCAGTGACGCAGGGTATCGAGTACAATGTTCAGACTCGGCTGGTAGGTCAGATCGAGTGTGTTACCACAACCGGTGTAGTTAAGCAGCTTTTTGTCTGTGGTTTGCAGGTAGTAGTTTTTATCAAGACTCTTGAAGTGGAATTGAGGGCCGCCGTCACCGCCTTCAGCTGTGTGGTTGAAAACAATATCAAGAATCACTTCAATATCATTCTTATGAAGTTCTCTGACCATGGTTTTCATTTCGGTGACAGCATCAGCAATGGCATAGCGAGGTTCCGGAGCCATGAAGCAAAGGCTGTTGTAGCCCCAGAAATTAACCTTATCCATGTCCAGCAAATGTGGTTCGGACATGCAGCTGGCAACAGGAAGTAGCTGTAGTGTGGTGACACCTTGCTGTTTCAGGGACTTGATAACTTCCGGCTGACACAGGCCAAGATAAGTCCCTTTATATTCTTCGTCCATATGAGGGTGGAGCTTGGTAAAACCTTTGACATGGGTTTCAAAAAGCACTGTTTCTTCATATGGAATTTGTGGGGAAACCGTATCTTCCCAGTCGAATGTATGCTCGGTAACAACGGATTTTGCGAAATCCCAGCTTTGTTCGGCACGGAATGGCGGAATATAGAAGGGTGTTTTGCTTAGAGCCTGGGCATAAGGGTCCAGTACTAATCTTTTTTCATTTTTATCTGTAATTTGATAGCCATAGCACTGTCCGGCCCGCATATCGGGAACAAATGTATATCTTATTCCCATATGTTGGTTGTCAAGTTCGACTATTTTCTTTTTATTATTGTTGTCAAACAAAATTAATTTAATATCTTGGTTGTCTGGACAATGAATTGAAAAATTACAACCTTGATCACACAATGTAGCCCCTAAAGGAAATGGCTGAGCTAATTTAGCGAACATTTATTACTTCTCTTTTCTTTTTTGAACTATTTCTACCCGTTATTAAATCGAGAAAATTTCCGCAGTCAAGGAATGATTTTTTTTGATAAAAAAATAAATTTAATTCACTTACTGATTATTTCATAATTAATGTGATTAAGTGATTGAGGTCTTACTTTTAAATTACATTTTGTATTTTTATTACGGGATTACGCCTGATCTTCGTGAGACGAATCACGAAACACCTCTCATCCCTAATTACTACGCCCCTCTAATCCTCCCTCCTCCCCCCCTGATTAGGATGATGTGCGTAACTGTACGAAAGCTGAATATGAGTCCCGAAAAGGTTGCCCAGATAGTAATAGCAACCGTGAAAATAATTAGAAGGGACATTCCTATGAAACACAAGTTAGTACCTGTAGCAGCGGCTTTACTTACCGCGCTTGCTTCTGCCAACGTAGCTGCTGAATCCGCAACCGATGTTGTTACTGACGGTTGGGAAGTACACGGTTATGGTTCAATGAACTACCGTATGGTTGAAGGTGAGACTGTAGATACTGAATACGGTAAGCCAGATTACAAAACTGCTGGTACACACGGTAAAAGTACTAACCAGGTAGAATTTACAATTAAGAAGCACACAGAACACCAGAACGGTGTTTGGTCTAACTTTACTGTTCGTTCTGAATACGGTAACGGTAATTCTTACGCTTATACATCATCTGGCAGCCAGAAAGACAACACTAAAGCACAGTTTGAAGTTAAAGAAACTTTCGTTGAAATCGGTGGTATCTCTTTCCTTGGCGAAGATACATCTATCTGGGGTGGTCAGCGTTACTTGAACCGTGCTTCGGGCCTTCTATCTGGTGAGTTCTGGAAACAGTCTTCAGGCGTGGGTGCTGGTCTTCAGACTAAATTGGCGGGTAACACTGCTGGTATTGCAGTTGTAACTGCTGACCCTGATGCTGGTGCTGCAGACTCTTACAGCCTTGATTGTAAGCAAAAAGATGGTTCAACTTCTACTGATCCTAACAAGTGTAAGGTTAAGTTAGACGGAGCTAAAGATCGCTCTACTGTGACATCTGTTGATTTTTACTACTACGGTGTTAACGCACTTGGTGGTAGCTTCGATTTCGATCTGAAATTGATGTCTCAGGCTAACAAAGATTCTGACTCTGATTCTGGTTACGGCTTCGGTATTACTTATAACCGTGACTACTACGGTTTCGATGGCTGGTCACAAACTGCAATTACTTACGGTAAGGGGATTGCTCAAAACCGTGGTCTAAACTTTGGTGGCTGGTCAAATGGTAATGATAATGCCGAATCTATCTTCCTTACTTCTTACGGTGTTCTGAACATTTCTGATAAGTGGCAAATGGGTTCGGAACTGACTTACTTAGGTGCACTGGATGAACTATTTGGTGCAGAAGATCTTAAACGTTACATTGTTGCTGTACGTCCTTCTTACAATGTGAACGACAACCTGCGTCTGGAAATGACAGCTTCTTACGGTCATGAAGAAGGTAAGGATGGTTACTGGGATCGTACAGGCGATAAAGTTGAAAGCGATATCATCAACGTAGAGCTGGCTTCTGCATTTACCGTAAATGCTGACTACTTCGGTCGTCCTCAAATCAAGCCATACGTAAGCTACATCAAAGCTGACGATGAGGCGAGTGCTGGTATTATCGGTATTAAGAACGGCGACGACGAAGTTGTTGTTGGTGTTCACACTGAAATTTGGTTCTAAGCCCATTTTATGTGAAGGGCAGCCCTCGGGCTGCCTTTTTGAGTATATATCTATTGGATTCTGCAGTAGATTTGAGCGAAAGCTAATAGATATATACCCAATATATTTGATTTCTCAGGGTATGGGAGACCAAGATGAAAATAATTAAAACAACTCTGGCTGCTATGTTGGCAGCTTCTTTGATCGGCTGTGCTGCTTCCCCTACATCAGGCAATAACTCTCCAGTGAAAGATGTAGTAATTACTGCACAGGCCTGTTGTACGACGTATAGTGAATTTTCCTGGGTTCCAATGCAGGGTAGCGAAATTGACTTTGTGGTTGATGAATACTCAAAAGTCGGTATGTTCCCGGAAGGAAAGAGCTACTTTGCCACTTTTGCTTTACCGCAAAATGTTGAGCGGATGCAGGTTGATCTTAAAAGCTGGATGAAATCATCTGGTGTTTTTGCTCCTAAAGTGGTGCTGCTGAATCCACAATTCCAGCCAGTTGAAACTATTTCACTGGAAGATTTTGATGTTGCGCCATCAAATCTGTTTAGCCTCTCCAGCTACCAGAAGCGTTTTACAATGGAGCAAAGTAAAACGCCTTATATGGTTGTTTACTCTCCGCTTGAATACCGTGAAGGTCAGATTCAGATCCCGCATCCTGAACGTGTACGAGCAGAAGAGTTAGGCTTAGCACGCCCTATGGTGACAGACCCTGTCATTCAGCATCAGAAATTCGGTTCGCTGACATTAGATCTCAAACCGTTGAACCTGCGTTCTTACCGTGCTGATCAAGTTGTACAGGCTCCGGTTTCGAAACCTGCACCAGTTGTTGTTGCGCCGGTAGTTGCGGTTAAACCGGCACCTCAGGCAGCACCTGCTGTTATCAGCGCGAAGATGCTTCCGGAAACAGAAGCCTTCTATAACGCGCAAATCAAGGCGGCGGTAGAGAAGAACGATATGCAAAAAGCGCTTCGTCTGCTTGAAGAAGCCAAACGTGCAGGCTCTGCGACAGCGGAATCAACCTTTATTCACTTAATTAAGAAATAACTTTCAGCGGGCAGGTATTCCAAGTAGACCTGCCCGTTTTCATCTTTCCCACTTTATTTTCCTTAATTTCTATTTGCCTTCTGAGTTGATATTTCATGACTGAATTAAGAAAATCAAACGTGCCTGCTAAACACGTTGTTTATCAGGTTTTTACTCGCTTGTTCGGCAATACAAATACCACCAACAAGCCTTGGGGAACTATCGAAGAAAACGGAGTCGGTAAATTTAATGACTTTACCGACAAAGCCTTACAGGAAATCCAAAAGCTGGGTGTCAGCCACATCTGGTATACCGGCGTGCCGCATCATGCGTTGGTTAGGGATTACAGCCAGTTCGGCATTTCGTCTGATCATCCGAGTGTGGTGAAAGGACGCGCCGGTTCGCCTTATGCCGTTAAGGATTATTACAACGTGAATCCGGATCTCGCGGTGGATCCTGCAAATCGCCTGGAAGAATTCAAGGCATTGATTGAGCGTAGTCATCGTAATGGTCTGAAAGTGATCATTGATATTGTTCCAAACCATGTTGCCCGCCGTTATCAGGGGATGACCAATCCGCAAGGTGTTGAAGATTTCGGGGCATCGGATGATACATCAGTCGCTTATCATCGTGACAATAACTTCTACTATATTCCGGGTGAAGCTTTTCAGGTGCCTGAAGCCAAAAATGGTTATCAGCCTCTTGGGGGGGAGGCACATCCGGACTTGGCTGAACCCTATGAAGAATTTCCGGCTAAATGGACAGGCAACGGCTCTCGACTGGCTCAGCCACAGTTTGATGACTGGTATGAAACCGTAAAGGTCAATTATGGTGTAAGCCCTGACGGCATTAAAGATTTCGATGAACTGCCACAAGGGTATGAGCATCAGGATCATGAGGCTCATTATCAGTTCTGGCAGGAAAGAACAGTGCCGAGCTCCTGGAAAAAGTTCCGGGATATTGCGTTGTACTGGCTTGATATGGGCGTCGACGGATTCCGTTATGACATGGCTGAAATGGTGCCGGTTGAGTTCTGGAGCTTCATGAACTCGTCGATCAAACATGTCAATCCTGATGCATTCCTGATGGCTGAGGTTTATCAGCCGCATCTTTACAGGGATTATATCCACCTTGGTAAGATGGATTACCTCTATGACAAAGTTGATCTGTACGACACCCTGAAACGGATCATGCAGGGTAAAGGTTCAACAGATGACATCGTTGGCGTACAGAACGAGCTGATGGATATCGAGCATCATATGCTGCATTTTCTTGATAACCATGATGAGCAACGTCTCGCGAGTCCGGAGTTTGCAGGATGTGCCGAAAAAGGTAAGCCTGCAATGCTGGTATCAACTACGCTAAGCACGTCTCCAACAATGATCTATTTCGGGCAGGAAGTCGGTGAGCCTGCTTCTGAAGATGCCGGTTTCGGCTTGCATTCCCGCACCACGATTTTTGATTATTTCGGCGTACCGAACCACCAACGCTGGATGAACGGTGGTGAGTTTGATGGTGGCCAACTGACAGATAAAGAATGTGAGTTGCGTGATTTTTATCAGCGATTGCTGAGCTTCTCCCTGAAAAACACTGCCATGACCGGAGCTTATCAGGAGCTACACCGTTATAACCGCCAGCATAGTCAGCAGTATAATGAGCATTTGTTCTGCTTTACTCGTTTTGATGAGCGACAAAAATTGCTCATTGTGGCTAATTTCGCAGATATCGATCAGGGCGCAGTGAAGATTAAGCTGCCTGCTGATTTGCTAGATACCTGGCAGGTTGGTGACGGTGACTATCAGCTTTCAGAGCAGCTTTATGGTAATGAAAGCGTCACTTTATCTGTTGTTGAAGGCAAAGGTGAAGCGGAGATTATGCTGCCGCCACTGGCTGCGAAAATCTATCAGTTAGACTAGTTTGATAGTAAAAATGACCGCTTTAAAGCCGCTGATTTTCAGCGGCTTTTCTATTTTCAGACCAACAGAACGTGTTCAGTTTCACAGAGTTGATTTAAACATCCGGGGGGCGTAGTAGGGGGGAGGATGCTCATCCTCCTCGGGGGGAGGAGAATGCACGTGTTGATAAAAATAACAATCGAGATTAACGGGAATTGATCATGAAACAAGTGTTTAAAACTCTGACCCTATGTTCGCTTTCTGCAGCGCTTGCGTTTCCTATGGCGGCTTCAGCTATGCAGGAAGGCGAAATTCTGATTTGGATTAATGGTGATAAGGGCTATGACGGTCTTGCTGAAGTTGGTCGTCAGTTTGAAGAAGATACCGGCGTGAAGGTAAATGTTCAGTATCCGGAATCTCTTGAAGCCAAGTTCCAGCAGGTAGCGGCAACAGGTGGCGGTCCAGACATTATCTTCTGGGCGCATGACCGTTTCGGTGGTTACGCCAAAGCCGGTCTGCTTGCAGAGATTCATCCGTCAGACGAGTTTAAGAACAAATTGGTCGATTTCACCTGGGATGCGGTGACTTACGAAGGCAAGCTGGTGGGTTACCCGGTTGCTGTTGAATCTCCGTCCCTGATTTACAACAAAGATTTGCTGCCAGAGCCACCTAAGACCTGGGAAGAGTTGGTTGAAATCGAGAAGCAGATGAATGCCAAAGGCAAGAAAGCCATCATGTGGGATGTGAAGAACGCCTACTTTACATGGCCGATGATTTCCGCTAACGGCGGTTATGCCTTCAAGAAAACAGAAACTGGCTTTGACGGTAAGCAAGTCGGCGTTAACAGCGAAGCAGGTATCGCTGGCCTGAGCTTCCTGGTTGATCTTACCAAGAAAGGTGTGGTTTCACCGGATATGGACTATGCCGTATCGGAAGCTGAGTTCAACAAAGGTAACGTGGCGATGACCATCAATGGTCCGTGGTCATGGGGTAACTTGGAAAAATCGAAGCTGAACTATGGTGTTGCTGTATTGCCAACGTTGAACGGTGGTGCATCTAACCCGTTTGTCGGTGTATTGAGTGCTGGTATCAATGCTGCCAGCCCGAACAAGGATCTTTCCGTTGAGTTTATCGAGAACTATCTGTTGACCAATGAAGGTTTGAAGATGGTGAACGACGACAAACCTCTGGGTGCGGTAACACTGAAGTCATTCCAGAAGATTTTGGAAAAAGACAGCCGAATTGCAGCAACCATGACTAACGCTGAAAACGGCGAAATCATGCCAAACATCCCTGAGATGACGGCGTACTGGTTTGCTGAAGGTGCGGCAATCGAAAATGCATTGCTGGGTCGTCAGACTGTAAAAGAAGCTCTGGATACAGCGGCTTCACAAATTAAGTAATTAAAAGGTTGAGGAATTTAACCTGACTTATCAATGCGCAGCCTGGTCTGCGCATTGTTGTTTGTAAAAACGTATTTTTGTCCTGAATGGCAAGCTTTGATGCCATGGCGACGGTTGATAAGGAACAGATGTGAACGGGTTAGCGCAGGCTCCATACAGTGAGCAATTGTATGTCAAAGGTACTTTTAACGGTTGGGGTGATGATACTCCGATGGTTTATACAGGAGACGGGTGTTATCAGGCAGTGATCTGCCTTTCAGCCGACCAGCACAGCTTTAAGATTTCAGATCAGCAGGGTAGTGAAGAGCTCACTTTTTCGGCTGATAAATATAAATCAATGGCATGCAAGCTCGATCAGGAGCAAGCTTTGGTTCCGGCAAAAGGGATCGGTAATGATCTGACTTTTCTGGCTCCTGAAACTGGCTTATATACCATTACGCTTAAAGTTCAGGAGCAGGTTCAGGATCAAGGTCCGGTTATGCTTATTGCCTCTGGTGGTGAGAACTCTGATGTTGCACCTGAACGAGAGTTGGTTGAAGTTGAAATTTCAGCAACGGCTCCTCATAAGCAGCTTCAGGCAAAGCAGGATCCTATTTTGGCTCCGGATGTTTTGTTTGATCATCTGGCAATTAAGGCTCAGGAAAGTGTTCCGTTTGTGTTCGGTGATAATGTGGACGGCTATTTTGAAGGCGTCACACACGGCTTTGTTGCTGCTGGCAAATATCGACATAAGCAAGGCTGGTATCTGGGGACATTCGCCTCATTTGTTGATGGCAAGATCAACGACAAATGTATGGCTCCTGAAGCTGATATTCTGCCTTACGGTGTCACTCATCAATACGCTAACCACAGCAGCGATACCTTTATGTTGTTCAGCCAGCAACGTGCCGCGGCTCTGACTGTCTGCTCTCCGCTGGCGGCACGACTGGCATTGGCTCCACAGCTGAATTTAGGGCTTAATGTTTCTTCTGTGTGTACTTTCGATAATGGTGTGGTTTATGCGCTGGACTCTTCGCTGCGACAGGAAAATACACCATCGTTTATTGCGATTTGTGCAGACAAACCGTTCCGTTTCAAAGAAGCGACATTTGCAGAGATGCCTGCCCTTAATGAGGTGATGCACCTGAACGGCAACCATGTGAAGCCGGTGATTGAGACGCTGGACGATGAAATTAGTCTGACTGTGTATCTGGCTTTTGCTGAGACAGAAGAGGAAGCCATCGCCGGAGCAAATCAGTTGCTAGAGCAGGATGGTTATGTCATGCATCAGCAGCAGACATACGACATGCTGACTCATTCTTATATCTGGACTTCGGATCTTGAATATAACCGTGCTCTGATGTGGGCCAAGGCTTCAGGAAAAGTTTTTGTATCCAATGAGTTTGGCAAAGGCATTTGGGCTGGTCTGCCTTGGTTTAAGGATTGCTGGGGACGTGATTCATTTATCGCGGTGCCGGGTATTACATTGGTAAATGGTGATTTTGATGATGCCAAGAGCATTATCGATAACTTTGCCTCTATGCAGTTGAAAGATAATACCAATATCAACTACGGCCGGATTCCTAACCGGGTGACCAGCCTGACCAATATCATTTACAACACGACAGACGGTACGCCGTGGATGGTACGTGAGGTCTGGGATTATCTGCGTTACAGCGGCGATAAAGACTACGCTCGTTCGATTTATCCTGTTGTGAAAACCTACATCGATGGCATCGAGAAAAACTACTTGGATCAGCATGGCTTAATGACCCACCGTGATCCGGATACCTGGATGGATGCCAAGCTTGAAGGTAAGTTGCCATGGTCTGCACGTGGTAATCGTGCCAATGATATTCAGGCATTGTGGTATACCAGCTTGAAGGTGGCGGTTGAGCTGGCGAAACTAAATCAGGATGGGGAAGGTGAACAGCACTATCTGGCGATGGCTGAAAAAGTGCAGGCAAGCTTTCAACAACTGTTTTGGGATGGTGAGTTGTCGCTGCTGGCAGATCGGCTTCACGCTGATGACAGCCGTGACCTCCAGATTCGTCCAAACCAGTTGATGACGCTGACAGTACCTTTTGATGGTGAGCTGGTGGATGAAACCATTGGTGCCAATATCGTCAAGAATGCAGTCAGTGAGCTACTGTTCCCATGGGGTATTACCTCGCTGTCTCAGAAGGATCCAATCTTCCATCCGTATCATGCAAATCGTGAGGAATACCATAAGGATGCAGCTTATCATAACGGTACTATCTGGGGCTGGAATGCGGGCTTCACGGTAACCAGCTTGCTGAAATATGGCTATACCGATTTCGCCTATGAGCTGACGAAGAATTTGTCACAGCAGATCCTGACTATTGGCCATCGCGGTGCTATGAGTGAGAACCTGGATGCTTTCCTTAATGATAAGGGCGAGCTAACGACTACCGGCACGTACGCACAAGCCTGGTCTGTTTCAGAATTTACCCGTAACGGTTATCAGGATTATGTTGGTTTTGCGCCGGATTTGCTGGCCGGTAAACTGAATTTGGCGCCAAGTCTGCCGTCATCATGGCAGGCATTTGATGCCAATTTACGTTTTGGGGCTGATAATGCACTGTCGGTTGCGTTTAAACGCCAGTTAAACGGCATTGAAAGTTATCGTTTGAACTATCAGAGTGAAGCTGATACTGCCTTGGATATTGTGCTTACAGCAAAAGGTAAAGCTAAGTACTTACTATCAATCGAAAGCACCTCTTTACCAGCAATGGTTGTGTTTAACCCTGAGAAAACAGAAGCTGAACTAAATGGTGAGGAAGTTGCGTTAACCTGTATTCAACAGAGTTATCAGCCTGAGATTGGCGAGCTGAAATTTGCTCAGCCTGATACACAGCGCAAATTCCCGGTACTTCTTGCTAATCATGTTTTGCAACAACAGGTTGAAGCGAGCAATCTGAATAAGGCTACGGACTAATTCGTCAGATTAATAATCAGGAATTAAGAATCTGGCCATAGTTCAGGAATGTAAACGCCGCAGTCCACTATTGAATAGGGGACTGCGGCGTTTTTATAATTCATCTTTGCCGGATATCAGATACAGAAATCTGCTCTGAACTTAGCTGTGGCTTGAGTCGTCGTCAAAGACTTTTCCTTCCATTGAATAGGGGTCTCGCTCATCGTATTGGTTGATGGTACTTTTTCCTCTGAGTTTTTTGATTTTTGCTTCCAGAGCCTTGGCCTCCTGGTAGTTTCCTTCCTGATAGGCCATAAAAATTCTTTGCTCGATATCTTCGATTCTGTCGCGGCTGCTCATGTACTGATCCTCCATCAATAGATATCTCATACCAACCAGTCCCAAATTACGCAGCCAGTGCTCGTTGGGATCACCGATGCGCATTCTAATTTTAGAAGTGACGGGAGTAGGGCTCCAGTCATTCTCAGGCGTTATTGATATAGAACATTTTGAGCATTTCGGGATAACGTTTTGCCCACGCGTCTTCACAGCGTACAGCATCCAGGTTAATCAATAACTTACATTGGATGTTGTCACTTTTGTTCAGTAACAGCTGATGAAAGTATTTGGCGTCTTCAAGATACAACGACGGAAAATCGGTTATTGCATGATCACTGGTTTTATTAAGGCACAAAAAAAGCGCTGCCAGTAATCTGGAACAGCGCTTCTACTACAGGTAGTTAATCTGAGTTGATGTTTATACACCAGCCTCTTTGTATAGGCGGCGGCATGCGCGACCATCACTGTGGAACAGGTGACAACGGTGAGCAGGAATACCCACTTTGAAAGTATCGCCTGCATCTACGTCCAGCGTATCCGGGCGACGGTAGATGAAGTCAGCATCTACTTTATCTAGGTGCAGGTAAGCCTGAGTTTCGTAACCAAGCTTTTCTACTACCTGAATCGTACCTTCAACGCTTGCATCACCTTCATCAGCCGGAACCAGGTGCTCAGGGCGGATACCCAGAGACATACGGTCACCTTTAGTTACAGACGTGCCGTCAACCGGGATCCAGAAGGTATTACCGTCAGCGAGCTGAACCATTACGCGTTCATCTTCCACTTCTTCAATGAACACACTAATGAAGTTCATTTTTGGTGAACCGATGAAACCGGCTACGAAACGGTTTTGCGGGTAGTGGTACAGTTCAAGAGGTTTACCCACCTGAGAAACATAACCGCCGTCAAGCACCACGATTTTCTGTGCCATAGTCATCGCTTCGATCTGGTCGTGAGTAACGTAGATCATGGTGCAACCCAGTTGCTTGTGCAGTTTGGCGATTTCGATACGCATCTGTACACGAAGTGCAGCATCCAGGTTCGACAGTGGTTCATCCAGCAGGAATACTTTTGGCTGGGAAACAATGGTTCGGCCGATGGCAACACGCTGGCGCTGACCGCCTGAAAGTGCTTTTGGCTTACGCTCCAGAAGGTGACCTAACTGAAGGATGTCTGCTGCATGGTCAACACGGCGTTTGGTTTCGGCTTTGTCCGCTTTGGCCAGTTTCATACCGAAAGACATGTTGTCGAAAAGATTAAGGTGTGGGTAAAGCGCGTATGACTGAAAAACCATACCAACACCACGTTCAGATGGTGCAACGTCGTTCATGCGCTCTTCGCCGATGTATAGATCACCGGAAGTAATGTCTTCCAAACCAGCGATACAACGAAGAAGGGTCGACTTACCGCAGCCTGATGGACCAACAAAAACAACGAATTCGCCTTCAGCAATATCGAGATCAACATTCTTTGAAATCAGGTTATCTCCATATGCTTTACATACATTTCGTAAAGTGACACTCGCCATCGAGCCTATTCCTCTAAGTTTGTTGTAGCCAGCAAGGCTTCTCTATGCGGAATGATATTCACGCCAGGCCTTACGGGTAAAGAATTTTTTATTCGGTGCAGTGAAGAAAAAAAGGGGTAGCAAACATGTTGCATTCAGGCAGTGGAATGAACTGCTACCCTGACCAATTCCACTTTACTTACTTCCCCAAGAAGTAAAGTGGTGCTGTCGTTTCCAATAAAAAAGTGGTTACTGTGAAAATCAACTGCGTAAGCAGAACAGTAAAAGCATCTTCATCTACCCCGTTGGGTATGTCGCTATTCTTACTCAGGTGGCATAGGTAAACATCCTCCTTATTAATAATTTCAAAGGTGGATGAGAGGGGGATGAGTGCCTGGATCACACTTTGTAATTTCGCTTGCTGATGAGGATATTTATTACCAGTACCATGTGCGTTGTATCACAATCAGGTGTTGTTTTTAGATCTCTGTCACTAACCAAAACGACGAAGATCACGCTTTTATATCTAAGGCTTAGGGGGCGTAGGGCGTAGGATGATGCTGAGTGCTCATGTCTGATGGATGATACACACTGAAAATTATGCTGCAGAGTCGGTTCTGGAGCATGAGATATAACAATCATGAAGGATGTTAAAAATGAAGAAAGTCCTCAGCACTGTAGCTTTTTGTACCCTTGCTGCTCTTGGTTCAGTTCACGCAAATGCTGCGATTGAAGAGGGTCAATTGACTATCTGGATTAACGGCGATAAAGGCTATAACGGCCTGGCAGAAGTAGGTAAGAAGTTTGAAGAAGACACGGGTGTAAAAGTAACAGTTGCTTTCCCTGACGGCCTGTCTGAGAAGTTCCCTCAGGTAGCGGCGGCAGGTGATGGTCCGGATATCGTTTTCTGGGCTCACGACCGTTTCGGTGGTTACGCAAAAGCGGGTCTGCTTAAAGAGATTAAGCCATCAGCTGAGCTGAAAGACAAAATCATCGATTTCACCTGGGATGCAGTGCAGTACGATGGTAAGTACATTGGCTACCCGGTTGCAGTAGAAGCACTTTCTCTGATTTACAACAAGGACCTTGTTCCAAACCCACCTAAGAACTGGGAAGAAGTTGAAGCTCTGGACAAGAAGCTTCAGAAAGACGGCAAGAAAGCCATCATGTGGAACCTGAAAGAACCGTACTTCACATGGCCGGTAATTTCAGCTGACGGTGGTTACGCGTTCAAATTCACTGCGAACGGTTACGACGTGAAAGATGTTGGTGTTAACAATGCCGGCGCGAAGCGTGGTATGAACTTCATCAAGTCACTGGTTGACAAGAAAGTGATCTCGCCAGATATGGACTACAGCATCTCTGAAGCCGAGTTCAACAAAGGTAACGTAGCAATGACAATCAACGGCCCATGGTCTTGGGGTAACGTTGAGAAGTCTGGCATCAACTATGGCGTAACAGTTTTGCCTAAGCTGAACGGTAACCCATCTAAGCCATTTGTTGGTGTTCTGACTGCGGGCATCAGCTCTGCATCTCCAAACCAGGATCTTGCTGTTGAGTTCATCGAGAACTACCTGCTGACTGACGAAGGTCTGGGCATGGTAAATGATGACAAACCACTGGGCGCTGTAGCACTTAAGTCATTCCAGAAGAAACTGGACAGTGATTCACGCATCGCAGCAACTATGGATAACGCGATGAACGGCGAAATCATGCCTAACGTTCCTCAGATGACTGCATTCTGGTACGCAGAAGGTAACGCAATCAAGAACGTTGTTGATGGTCGTCAGGACATTGATGGCGCGTTGGATGCAGCTGCAGGCCACATGCTTAAGTAACTTTTTTGCGGGGAGGGGCAACTCTCCCCATTTTATCGTCATTTTTTGCTAGCAAGGAGCTGAGATGCAGTCAGTTCAAGGTGCAGGACTTTTGGAACAGGAAACAGAAAGTCCGAAATTTGATTATCGTAAGTGGCTGAAGTGGTCACTGTTGGGCATGATCGGTGTTGTTAATGGTTATGCTACCGTTTTGATGTATGCAAAAGGTGAAATCGCCTTTGCACTTCTTACCGTTGTTCTAACAGCACTTGCTCTTTTTATTTTCGGCAGTAAAAGAACATACGCCCATCGCTATATTTTCCCTGGTATCGCAGGGATGCTTATTTTCATTATTTTCCCACTGATTTATACCGTTGGGCTTGCATTTACTAACTACAGTGCGTCGAACCAGTTGTCACTGGAGCGTACTCAGTCGGTATTGCATCAACGTACTTTCCAGTCTGGTGACAGCTATAAGTTCGACCTGTATAAAGTCGACAATGGCCATCAACTGGTAATTAATGCAAATGGTGAGCTGCTGGCTTCTGATGTTTTCGACATTGCCAATCCGTTTGCTGATCCTATGACGCTGCGTGATGTTGACGGCGTTCAGGGAGAGAAAGAGAAGATTAAGGCGATCGTTAAGAACCGTTCCAACTTGTCTAAAGTGGAACTGGTAACGCCTGAAGGTGAAAAAATCCGCATGAGCGGCCTGCGCAAGTTCGCAGCTGAAGCTCCGCTGTTCACCCTTCAGGAAGACGGTCTGACCATGATCAACAACAAAACTCAGCAGATCTTCATGCCAAACATGGAAATCGGCTACTACCAGCCTGTTGATGAGAATGGCAACTTTGTTGGTAAGCCAATTTCTCCGGGATTCGTTGTTGGTGTCGGTGGTGCTAACTTTGAGCGCGTCATGAAAGATGACGGTATCAAGGAACCATTCTTCGGCATTTTCGTTTGGACAGTTGTATTTGCATTCCTTGCTGTAGCGCTGACTCTGGCTGTAGGCATGGTTCTGGCTTGTATTGTTCAGTGGGAACCACTGAAAGGCAGCGGCATCTACCGTGTGCTTCTGATCCTTCCGTATGCAGTACCATCGTTTATCTCGATTCTGATTTTCAAAGGTTTGTTTAACCAGAGCTTTGGTGAAATCAACTTGTTGCTGGATGCGATGTTCGGTATTAAACCGTCCTGGTTCTCTGATCCAGTGATGGCGCGGATTATGGTAGTTATTGTTAATACCTGGCTTGGTTTCCCTTACATGATGATTCTGTGTATGGGTCTGCTGAAGTCGATTCCTGAAGATCTGTATGAGGCATCTGCCATTGATGGTGCCGGTCCGGTTCAGAACTTTATGAAGATCACACTGCCAATGCTGATCAAACCGCTGACACCGCTGTTGATTGCAAGTTTCGCATTTAACTTCAACAACTTCGTAATGATTCAGCTATTGACCGCGGGTGGCCCGAACATGGTGGGTACTTCAGAGCCTGCTGGTTACACTGACTTGCTGGTAAGTTATACCTACCGTATCGCGTTCGAAGGTGGCGGCGGTCAGGACTTCGGTCTGGCGGGTGCAATCGCAACCATTATCTTCCTGTTGGTTGGTGGTATGGCGCTACTTAACCTGAAATTCACCAAGCTATCACAAGACTAAGGAGAGACGTCATGCCAATGGTTCAACCTAAGTCATTAAAATACCGGGTATGGGCGACGCATATTGGTCTGTGCCTGTTCCTTGCTGCAACCATCTTCCCGCTGTTGATGATCATTGCGATCTCTCTGCGTGAAGGTAACTTCGCTGGTGGTGAGTTAATTCCTAGCCATCCGACACTGGATCACTGGCGATTAGCGCTTGGTTTTCCGGTAACAAACGCAGACGGCAGCATTACACCACCTCCGTTCCCTGTTCTGCTATGGCTGTGGAACACAGTGAAAGTGGCAGGTATTACGTCAATCATCATCGTAGCGCTTTCGACGACCAGTGCTTATGCTTTTGCCCGACTGCGCTTCAAGGGTAAGAGCACCATCCTTCAGGGTATGATGATTTTCCAGATGTTCCCTGCAGTACTGGCTCTGGTAGCTCTGTATGCATTGTTCGATCGTCTGGGCCAGTACATTCCGTTTCTGGGGCTGAACACTCACGGTGGTCTGATTTTCTCTTACCTGGGCGGTATCGCACTACACGTATGGACAATCAAGGGTTACTTCGAAACGATTGACGGCTCGTTGGAAGAAGCGGCTGCACTTGACGGTGCAACGCCATGGCAGGCATTCCGTCTGGTACTGTTGCCACTATCTGTGCCAATCCTTGCGGTTGTATTTATCCTGTCGTTCATCGGTGTGGTAACAGAAGTACCGGTAGCGTCTCTGCTATTGAGTGATGTAGAAAACTACACCCTTGCTGTAGGTATGCAGCAGTACCTGTACCCTCAGAACTACTTGTGGGGCGACTTCGCGGCAGCGGCGGTACTATCGGCAATTCCGATTACTTCTGTATTCCTGTTGGCTCAGAAGTTCCTGGTTGGTGGCCTGACAGCCGGTGGCGTGAAAGGTTAATCCACTCAGTTAAATCTAATCTGTCTTAAAGCCCGGCATAATGCCGGGCTTTGTTGTTACAGGCTATCTGGTGCAGGTTGGTATTAAGGTTTCACAGGTATAAAAACTGGCTGGTAAAAGAGTTGCTTGGTACTAAATTGCTCGGTTTCTCTGCGCCCAAGCACCGATAAAGACAAAGGTAACAATAACGATGCAGAACAGCCATTGGCTTGGAACCAGCCCCAGCTTCCCTGCAATCCACGGGGATACAGATACAATTAGAAATCCATAGCCGAAAGCATTGACCAGAATGAATACCAGTGTACGTACTACAAAGTTTGTACTGGCAAGATGGCGGCGGAGAATCCGGTTAATATCTGAGCCGAAGACGACCAATAAGCAGGCAATCATCGCGGTAGCAATTTCGGTTAGCCAGGGGCGAAGAAATTGTCCGCCGTCAGTGAGTAAAGCAATTACTGTGTTCATGGATATAAATATCTAGCGGTTGAATAGCCCCGAGAATACGTTTTCAGCTTTAGCTTCAGTACCATCTCAGGCTAAAGATGTAAGCATGTTCACAGAAACTAAAATTTACATGAAGAAATAACAAGCGTGAAATACGGCTTGTTTCATACAACTCATCAGAATCAGAGAGGGGGGCGCTGAATGAAGAACGTAAATCTGCCGTCGAAGATTTGTCCGGTTTGCCAGCGTCCATTTCATTGGCGTAAGAAATGGAAAAACTGTTGGGAGTCGGTTAAATATTGTTCAGAACGTTGTCGCAGGATGAAACAACTCAGTGCTGACAGAGGTGCATGAGTATATAATCGCAGACAGTTTCACAAGACAGGTTATTTCCTATTCATGTTAACTATTTCTAATTCTGTCGAACTTGCGGATTGGGAAATCGAAATCAGTGCGATTCGGGCCCAAGGAGCCGGTGGCCAGAATGTTAATAAAGTTTCCAGCGCCATTCATTTACGTTTTGATATTAAACGCTCGACGTTGCCTGCTTTCTATAAGGAGCGCCTGCTAAAACTCAATGATCACCGTATAACTAAAGATGGTGTGATCATTATTAAAGCGCAGCAATATCGCACTCAAGAGCAAAATAAAGAAGATGCTTTGTCACGTTTGAAAGAGCTGATTAAATCAGCTGTTGTACAACAAAAAGCACGAAGAGCAACAAAACCGACAAAAGCTTCACAGCGTCGCCGAATGGATAAGAAAACACAACGTGGACAGACCAAAACTTTAAGGGGTAAAGTTAAGTTTTAAACTATGTATGGGCTATTCGACTGAATAATCAATGACCAGATGAAAATATCTCCCAAATAGAATATTCTCGTCACCATAGTTTTCATGGGTTTATGCTGAACTCACTTGAGGCCTATGGCCTAAAACCAAAAAAGCCATCGCCTAATATAACCAGAATTGAAAAAGTTGGATGGCGATGGCTTAAATTGATCAGAGATTAATTACAGTGCCGCTTCCAAAATTGTTCGGCTGTCAGCAATGGTGATGTTGCCGTTCTCGCCTAATGCCTTCATTCCGTGTTTCTCTAGACTGTCGACCAGAATGTCAACGGCTGCTTTATCCAGTTCCACATCGCTCAGGTTGGTCGGCACTTCCATCTGTTTGAAGAAGGAAATAGTTTGAGCGATGGTGGCATCAATACGCTCATCTGTGCTGCCATCTTTGATGCCGAAGATACGTTCGCCATACTGAAGCAGCTTGGCTTCCTTATCGGCACGGCGTTCTTTCATTACAGCCGGAAGAACGATACTCAGGGTGCGCGCATGGTCGATGCCGTAGTTACCTGTCAGTTCGTGACCAATCATATGGGTTGTCCAGTCCTGTGGAACACCGACACCGATCAGACCATTCAGCGCCTGAGTTGCTGCCCACATGATATTTGAGCGTACGTCTATATCGTTTGGAGTAGCCAGAGCTTTCGGTCCTTCTTCCATCAGTGTCAGCAACAGGCCTTCTGCGAAGCGATCCTGAACTTTAGCGTCAGCCGGGAAGGTCAGGTACTGCTCCATCACGTGAACAAAAGCATCGACAACACCGTTCGCAACCTGGCGGGGCGACAGAGTTAGGGTCGTTTTTGGATCAAGAACCGCAAATGCAGGCTGAACCAGAGGCGACATAAATGCCAGCTTGTCTTTACCTCGGGAGACAACCGAACCCATGTTGCTTTCAGAGCCGGTTGCAGGCAGCGTCAGCACACAGGCTAGTGGAACGGCAGACTGAACTGCTTCATTACGGGCCAGGATATTCCAAGGATCTTCGTCTTCATAGTTTGCAGCGGCAGCGATGAACTTGGTGCCGTCGATCACAGAGCCACCACCAACGGCAAGCAGGAAGTCATACCCTTCAGTTTTAATCATATTAACGGCTTTCATTAGGGTGTCATATTGAGGATTGGGCTCAATACCTTGGAACTCTCCCCATTGATGGCCTTTAAGAGCAGCCGCAACCTGATCGTAAACACCGTTTTTCTTTATTGAACCACCACCATAGATCACCAGCACTTTTTTGTCGGTAGGAATTTCAGCGGTGATGTTCGCAATCTGGCCTTCGCCGAAATGAATGCGGGTAGGGTTGTGGTAAGTAAATTTGTTCATCATTGCTCTCCAGTGTGAAACTGTATGGCTTAACCTGTAAAAGTCGAGCTCTGATACAGCTCGGTTTGATCCATTCTGATGACATTGCTCAGGATTGATGTTCATTACGTGTTAACCAATGTGATTGTTTATACGCAATGAAACTTTATGGACTTAGTCTAGAAGAGAAAGACCTGCGGTTTAATACACAATCCTGTCAGAAAGTTGCCTGTTTCTGCTATTTGAGATGAAAGGCTTGCTTTAGCCATTATGATGGTGATGATGGGTGTGTGAGGAGGATTAGGCATGAAGAGTAACGAACGTTTAGCTGAGTCATTGTGTGCAGAATATGGGTTGGCCCAACAGTCCGGAGTGGTTCAAACTGGCTTACCTGGTGTACGTTTGTTTCGTATTACTAAGTACCATAAGGTGACGCCGCAGATGTATCAGCAAGGTGTTGTTGTCATTTTCCAGGGCAACAAAGTGGGGCACCTGAATGACTATCGCTTTGAATACGATACTGAACGATGCCTCATCGTTGCGACACCATATCCCATTGCTTGTGAAACATTTGCTTCTGAAGACTCTCCGTTGATTGGTATTGATATAGAGTTCGATTTATCAGTGATACAGCAGCTGGTGGAGATGGTTGAGCAGTTCGGGGATTCGCAGGTGTTTAAGGAAGATCCTAACGGACGCGGGGTTGCGGTTTCACGGATCACTCCGTCAATATCAGACTGCCTGTCCAGGTTGTTGCATATCATGCACAGCCCTATGGATTCTCAAGTGCTTGGTCCACAACTTCTCAGAGAGTTTTTTTATCTTTTACTACAAGGGCCGCAGGGCTGTTTGCTTGCCCAATACTGCCGTCAGGATAGTGCTTTGTCTCGAGTTTCTAAAGTGATCAATCATGTTCAGTCTCATTATGAACAGAAGCTGGCCATTGATGATCTTGCCAGTATGGCGGGCATGAGTGTTTCGGCATTTCACCGGGCCTTCAAGCAGGTAGTGACAGATCCGCCTTTGCAGTACATCAAGAAAATTCGTTTGAATAAGGCGAAGTCTTTTATGGTTCAGGACGGCTTGCCTGCCAATGTGGCAGCAAGAAAAGTGGGTTATGAAAGTGCAACTCAGTTCAGTCGTGAGTTTAAACGTTACTTTGGTTTGCCGCCGAGTAAGGTGGGGGAGCTGATTTCGCTGTAATACTGACAATTTGGTAACGATAACTTTCCGCTTCATATAGTTTTTAAATGGTTTATTGCACGTTGTTTTATTGTTGTGTAATATTTCGTTCGCTCAATTTGAACGGTGTTTTATTTTGTGGGGTGGACGTTTTGAACCGTTTCCTGATTTCATCTGTATTGCTACTGACTATGTTGCTGGGCTGTGTGGCATATCCGACGACAAGATCTTACTTTGAACCGAATTCGGAAGATGGCGTTTTAACAGCAACGAGTGGATGCGGTTACCACACTACAAAACTGGACTCTTTGGTTAGGGAAATTGGAGATATCAGTATTCAGGTGATCCCAGAATACTTAGAAGCAGATAATCTCAAGGTTACCATTTTTATAAAACGTGAGAATGACTACGTTTCTTTTGAACCGGAGTCTGTGGTGTTAGATGCGAAGTCAGTAACTACTTCGGGTGACGAAAATCAGACTCAGCTTAAAGCTTCTGATATCACTTCCAGCCTTCAGGTGCCAACAAAGAGTACGCCATACTATGGCCAATGGTATGTGCTGACGTTCCCGGTAGCAGCAGATGAATTGAATGGAATATCAATTACGCTTTCAGTAGAAAGTTTAGCGCTGGGTGAAAATAGTACCAACGACCTTGTCTTCAGATTCACAAAGATTGCCAAACAAGATTTTTATTACAATTCAATCAATTGCTGAATCCACCTAGATTGGTTGCAAATATTTGCTTTGCTCGGTCGGGTTTGTACAATGAGCGTGATTTTTGAGGGAATGGTTGATTGGTTTTCGAACCATTGGTTGGCGACTACACTGATCAAGAGAGACTTTTTTGCGGAGGTTTTCATGAGTAAATGTTCTCGTAACTGGGTTGTACGGCGGTTATGCGAGACACTTTTGTTATGTACTTTCGGTTTTGCCACTCATGCAACCTTAGCTGATACAATTGATGTCAGGTGTGATATTTACCCTAAAGGGGCTGATGAGCCTTCTGGGCGGTATTTTTGTGTTTATTCTCAGCGTCAGGGCTATATCACTATCGATCGTGCGGATGGTGTTTATTATGACTTTATGCCGGCTGGGGATGAAGTGGGAAATTACACTGATCGATATGGTAATCCTGTGTACAGACAATCCGGTTTGGGGAAAGATGGATATATCTTCAAAACCAAAAGTGAGTCTGTGTATGTGTACTGGAACACAGCAGGTTTAGAGCAATAACGACACCGTGATTTTGCTCATCAGATGTAATTATTTGCAGTTATTCCCTTTGCTAAACACAATCCGGATGATAAGAAAGCGGGACGGCCTCTGGGCTGTCCCGCTTTAGGTTTGTCTGCATCAGATAGTTATTTATCAAGAAAGCTTATTCAATCTGTCCCCTGATTTCTCCATCAGGATTAGCCGGAGTATGAACGTTAATATAATGACCGCCACTAAGCAGTGTATTAGCTGTTTCTTCATCCAGAACAACACTATTTGGTGTTTCCCAGACGGTGACATCCGCTTCGGACTGATCAAGAGGAACAATCACACCACCATTTTCGCCTGCTTCACCTTCATGGATATGTGCTTCATCCGCATCATCAACACCTGTTGTGACTATTCTGGCAACCAGTTCTTTGGTTATTTGATTAAAGGTGGCGTAGCCGCTGCCACTGGCTTCGGTATCTACAGGAGGTACTTCTTGAGCGCCATCCAGCGGGAACGTGAATAGAACAAAGTCTTTACTCAGTACCTGTCCGCGTATTTCTCCGCTTTCATTAGCCGGAGTATGTACATTGACATAGTGACCTCCGGCTAAAAGCCTGGTGACTGTCTCTGTATCAAGAGTTGTTCCGTCAGGGCTTGTCCAGATTGTGATATCGTCAGGATCCTGTTCCAGGCCAACAACTACTGAACCATTCTGTCCAATAAAGCCTTCATGCAAATGGGCTGCTTCAGCATCATCAACGCCAGATGTCAGCACTTTGAGATCCAGTGCTTCTGTTGTGCTGTTGTAGGTAGCATAACCGGATCCGGATGCTTCTGTTTCAACTGCTGGCACTTCTTGCTCACCATCGAGGGAGAAAGTCAGAAGGGTAAAGTCATCGGTCAGTATTTGTCCCCGGATTTCTCCGCTTTCATTAGCAGGAGTATGGACGTTGACGTAATGTCCACCATTGATCAGACGATTAGCCGTTTCTTCATCCAGAGTGGTGTTTTCCGGTGTCATCCAGGTACCGCTGGTATCTCCGGCAACCAAATCCACAATAACGCCCCCATTTTCGCCGATAAAGCCTTCATGAATATGGGCGGCAGTTGCATCATCTGCATTTTCAGTGATAACGGTAAGGTCTACGGCATAGTTTTCTGTATTAAGTGTGGCGTATCCGTTACCGGAAGCTTCGCTATCCACAGGCGGTACTTCTTGTTCGCCTTCAAGAACAAAAGTCACTATTGCAGTATTGCTGTCGACAATCTGCCCCCTTACTTCGCCTGATGGGTTGAGTAGGGTATGAACATTGATATACCACTTGCCGGATTGTAGCTCTTCTGCCTGCTCTTGAGTTATTTCGGTTTCGGCCAGAGACATGGTTCCATCGTTGTTATTTGTAAATTCAAATGCGACAGGTCCGTTAACTCCAATTTTCCCCTGATGGATATGTGCAGCCTGGACATCCGTGAGCATGCTGATATCAAGCTCAGCGCTTAGTGTCAAAGTGTCATCATCGGAATAATCAGGGGAATCGTCGTGGTAATCTTTATCGTAATCTTTGTCATAGTCTGAGCCATCGCCAGAATCATAATCTGAGTCGACCAGATGAGATGCGCTGTGCTGGATAGTCAAAGTCACAACAGCATCGGCTTTGGATTCAGCTGCAACGGGTGGGACTTCTTGGTTGCCAGAGAGACTGACGTTAAATGTCAGCTCTTCTTCGTGACAGCCGAGTAGTGAAAACAAAGCTAACAACACAGCAAAACAAAATTTTCTACTCATGATTTGCTACTCCAGGTTGTATTGCGATTGATACGACCCACAGAGTTTAGACAGAGTATTGATTCTTGGATTTAAGACAGAGTCTTACGCTTGGGAGTTTTACGTATGTGGGAAAGGAACTCTTTGTAAATGGTAGGTTAATAAGAATGTTTTATAGTTTTGTTATCTGAGATTTTAAAGCCTCCATATCGGAGGCTTTTTCATCTTCGTCTATTTCTTAGACTTCACTTCTTTCAGTATTTCTTTGATACGTTTATTTGAAATACGCTTAGCCATATAAACTCCTTTTTAAGGTTATAAACACCACGGACTAAAGTCGTTCCTGCGGCTTCCGAATAGCGACTTAGTTTATAGCGCTCTAACTACCGGAGTGGTTCATCCCCTAGAGCGTTAATGCCGCAGGCATGAATTCAATATACCCCTCTGACGGTTGAAAGGAATCCCTCTATTACCTTGAATCATAAGGGCGTGTAGTGTGACGGAGGCATCGTTTTGGTGTTTTATATAACACTGGATGCTTATTGTGGTAGTTTGTGTTAACAAGCTAAGGCCGTAAGATATTTTTTCATTAGTCTCGCTATATAAATGATATTTTATCTCATTTGAAAAAGTGTGATGAATGTCAAACTAAATCTGGATTGGGAAGCAAACTGTTTCGGTCGTTATCTTGCCAATAAGAACAATCACTGTTCAAACAAATGTTTACTGACAAAAAAGACTTTACACAATAACGGCTGATATGTATTATTCGCCGCACTTACG
>NZ_AMZO01000002.1 GCF_000331515.1 Photobacterium marinum | reverse complement strand
CCATCTCTCCGTAAGTGCGGTGGATAATACGTTTTTCATTTTTTACTGTAAAGCTTTTTTTGGATAACAAATAGCAACAACGCAAACGTAACTCAAAAAGATGATTATTTAAGCTTTACAAGCATATAGATAGAAGTCAAAAGCTAATCACACTAGCCACCTAGGCATATGCCTCCAGATTGATACTAAGCCGCAATATTTCTTGCGCTCGCCCTCAATTTCGGTACAAATAGTTATAGATTTATATACTTGTGTTTGATATTTCACGTATTTGTGACACCTTTTATGTTCTGGTATTCCTGCATATGCATTTTCACCGAGTTAGAAGCGCCATGATCTGTCGAAAAATCAAACAGCACTTTTTTTGGTTGTCATCAACTGTCGCGATGCTGTTTTCATACAACACCATTGCAGCAGAACCATCTCCTACCCATTGTCTGATTGAACGCAGCGACTCAGGCTGGCAGATCCTCAATTCCCAATGTGATATCGGTAAAGGGCTATGGGGACGCGAACCTCGAGATAGTGAAAGCAGTTTTTGGCTTCAGTGCAACTACAGTCAATCACTACCAAACCAAAACCTGACCAAAGCAATCAATCGTTTGTTTTCTCATAACAGCTATCTGGTTCCGGATAATGACAAATACCGTTGCGTTATCGGCCCATTTGAAGATCACCAATTAGCAGAAAAAGCGCAACGGCAACTTGAGCGTTTCAATATAGATAAAACCTTCATTCGCCAAACGGCTCATAAAATCACAGTAACAGGACAGGCTGGGCTAATTACTCCACTAGCTACTACTATCTTAAAACCACGCATACCAGAAGTAGTACCAAGTACCGCTCCCCAACAACCAGCCAAACCTGTTACTCAAAAAGCCCAAGCTAAAGCTAAACCCGCAACAAAACCGACTGAGTCGGCAAACCAAAAATCTGACACTGGTAAGCACAGCATTCTTGTAGAAAACAGAGTGATTCTTAACTCTGCTATCTACTCATTTACTTTCAATAACTTGAAGTATCATCTCCCGATGACTATCAACTCGACTGAAGAAATGCCGCCGATGTTTGTTCGGGAACAAAACATCTACTGGTCAAAAGTCAACTTCACGACAGCCGAAAGTTGGTGCAAACGTTTCGGCCTGAGGTTACCGACCATTGCTGAGCTACAGTATCTCCACACCCATGGCCAGCACTACCTGCTGCGACATCGCTGGCCGATTAAAGCCAACTACTGGAGCAATACCCTGAACACGTATTCAGGTGAAATAAGGACCTTGAACATTCGCAGTGGCCGCCCCGATGACTATCGTCCGCTTGCCCTGCTCTATGCAACCTGTGTTGTCGAAGCAAGTTAAGACATCAACCTCTGAGTTACTCCAGTAATCATAGCCGGCCTCATTCGAGTCCGGCTTTTATTTACCCAAGTTTTCACTTAAAGCACATCCCCCTCATCTCGCCGATTACTAGAAGAATCCCGAACTATTTCTATACTGAATATTAATCAGAATTACAGACAGTTGTTGCAATCAATGCCCTACATGAGAGTTAAGCCTATACCGGTTTCTCTCCATAAATACAAAAATGACAGGACGTAACTATGAATCAAACGATCAGGTTTATTTTCGCTATTTCGACCATGGCATTTTTACTCTCCGGCTGTGACAACGGCGGTGCTGAAGACAAAGCCGTAATAAAATCCCTTGAAAGCAAAATTCAACAATTGGAGCAACAGCTGGAGCAATCAGAGCAGGCCTCTGCAGAAGCAAGTAAAAGCTCAAGCACCTGTGCTGATAATATAAAAGCCCTTGAAGATAAAATTGCCACCCTGGAAAAAAAGCTGGCAGAAGCTCCAAAAGTTGAAACCAAATCATCAACATCCGGTGGCACATTAGACAAAGTACTAAAGCAAGGTTATGTAAAATGTGGTGTAAGTAACGGTCTGCCAGGTTTTTCTAACCCAAATGACAAAGGTGAATGGGAAGGACTCGATGTTGAATTTTGTCAGGCTGTTGCTGCGGCAACTTTAGGCGATAAAAGCAAGGTTAAATATATTCCGCTTACGACTAAAGAACGTTTCACCGCACTACAGTCCGGCGAAGTTGATCTGTTAGCCCGTAATACAACCTGGTCTCTTCACCGAGATTCTGCCCTCGGTGTAAATTTCGCGGGTGTGAACTATTACGACGGTCAGGGATTTATGGTTAAGAAAAGCCTTGGGGTTTACAGTGCTACTGAGCTTGATGGAGCAAGTATTTGTGTTCAGGCTGGAACGACTACTGAACTGAATCTCGCCGACTATTTCCATTTCCGCGAAATGAAATACACACCGATTATTTTTGACACTGAAGCTAAAACAGTTAAAGGCTTTGAAGCTGGACGCTGTGACGTCATGACAACAGATCAATCGGCACTTTATGCCCTGCGCCTGAATTTGCCAGATCCGAAAAAAGTCATCGTCCTGCCGGAAATAATCTCTAAGGAACCACTAGGCCCTGTCGTCCGCCAAGGCGACTCTCAATGGTTCAACATTGTGAAGTGGACTCTGTATGCGATGCTCAACGCGGAAGAGCTGGGTATTTCATCAGTAAGCGTGAACGATATGAAAAACTCCAATGATCCCAACATCCGTCGCCTAATTGGCTTAGATGGTCCGAAAGGGAAAGGGCTGGGGCTTAAAGATGACTGGAGTTATCAGGTTATCAAACAAGTCGGGAATTACAGTGAAAGCTTTGAACGCACAGTTGGTATGAGCTCCCCTCTTGAAGTAAAGCGTGGCGTCAATGCTCTTTGGCGCGATGGCGGAATCATGTACGCTCCGCCATTCCGATAATTACATATTGTCACCGTTTGAATGCAAAAATGAACACGAGGAGTTTGCCAACCAGCGCTCCTCGTTTTGTTATTGGTAATTTATTCACCATATAAAAGCGCAACCAGCTGAAAAAAGTACGAGTAGATTATTTTTTTGTGAGCCATACTCGAATTGAAACATTCATTTACAACTTTTAGATCTAAGCTAAGGATTTGTTAAGTATCATCTTTGTCAAATACTTAACCTGGGCATATGAACGTACATTAATCAACCAAGAGCGTATTGGTGACTTGCATTTATATGTGAATACCCCAATATATGTCTTAACTGCAATTACCATAACTAACCCTGAGGGGAGAATTTATGAACGATCGTATTGTGAGTCGTAACACTGGTTACGAAAGCGTACTTTCAACCAATAAAGTTTTACGCAATACCTACTTCCTGCTGTCACTAACACTGGTATGGTCAGCTGTTGTCGCAGGGTTTGCTATGGCAATGAACCTTCCGCATCCTGGTCTACTTATCACGATCGTTGGTTTCTACGGCCTGATGTTCCTGACTGAGAAAAACCGTAACAGCAGCCTTGGCCTGGTATTCGCCTTTGCCTTCACCGGCTTCTTAGGTTATACCCTTGGCCCTATTCTGAACCTGTATATTGGTGCTGGCCTTGGTTATGCCATCATGCCGGCTCTTGGCGGTACTGCACTGACGTTCCTTGCATGTTCAGCTTATGCTCTAACTACCAAGCGTGATCTGTCTTTCCTAGGCGGTATGCTGTTTGCAGGTTTCTTCGCAATCATTGTTGCAGTAATTGCTAATATCTTCCTACAACTACCAATGCTGTCACTGGCTATCAGCGGTATGTTCGTACTGTTCTCTTCTGCTGCTATCTTGCTGACAACTCAGAGCATTATTCGCGGTGGTGAAACAAACTACATCTCAGCAACAATTACTCTGTATGTGTCTATCTACAACCTATTCCTGAGTCTGCTTCAGATTCTTGGTGTGATGGGCGGCGACGACTAATAAGAAGTTGTTACTCTTAATTACGAAAAAAGCGCCTATCCGGCGCTTTTTTTGTATCTGAAATCGCTCAACCTACACTTTTACTTGCAGCTTCAATACTTAGTCTCTATTCTTGCTCGGTTACAAATATCGAGGCGCACCATGCTTGAATTTGAAGGTAAACAAATTGAAACCGATGCTCACGGCTATCTGAAGAATGTTGATGATTGGTCTGTAGAGCTGGTTCCCCTTCTCGCTGAAGAAGAAGGTATCGAGTTGAGCGAAGCGCATTGGGAAGTTGTCCACTTTGTACGTGATTTCTACAAAGAGTTTAATACCTCCCCTGCTATTCGCATGCTGGTTAAAGCGATGGCTAAGAAGTACGGCGAAGAAAAAGGTAACTCACGTTACCTGTACAAGCTGTTCCCTAAAGGCCCGGCTAAACAAGCAACAAAACTAGCCGGACTACCAAAACCGGTAAAATGCATCTAATGCAAGTCAGAGCCCGGAACTGAGTTCCGGGTTCTACATAATTTCAAACCCATCTACATGGCGCCATTCAACTTCTTCTGATTCGACGCTATCAACCCTCGATGTTCTTGGTCCGTCCTCAAGCCAACGGAGCAGCTGATTTACTTTTTCTTCATGACCGCAGGCAAGTACTTCAACACTACCGTCCGGCAAATTTTTAGCATAACCCGTCAAACCAAACTTTAATCCTTGATGTGCGGTGTGAAATCGAAAACCGACGCCCTGCACCATTCCTTTTATCAAAGCTTTTACACAAATTTGTGACATCCATCACCTCAAGAAATCCGCAAATTATTCGATAATCCCCTTGTATCAGTTTCCTAAAAACGCCTGATACATGACTCATTTGCTACAGCATAGGATAATAAAATGAAAGAAGTTGCCTTTCGATGGATCGATAAGTATTTAATTCATATAACAATACAGGAAAAATTCTATCTTCTGTTCATGCTCCCTATCATTGCTATGCTGAGTATCAGTGCAATTTTAGTTGATGCCGCGAATGAACAACGTATTGAAATTACGACCAGTCAATTAAATGCAACATCAACTTTACTTTCAGAATACAAAGTAAACCAATCTGATGCCGCATTCATGCTGGCAAAAACCGGATTCCAAATTGGCAGTGGCGAATTATCCGCCCCAGTGTTTGGAATGAACTATTCAATCGCTGCAACCGAGCTACCAGGCTTGCTAAGCTACCTTTCACCACTACAAATCATTCTTGCCTCCATTGTACTGATTGTGGCTCTGGCGACTGTGTACTACATCATGTCCTTCATCGGCGGTGCGATGTTTACCACCAATAAAGCCCTGCAGGCACTTGCTGACGGTGATTTAACTAATCGCTTGAATTTCTTCAAGGTCAGGGACGAATTCAGCACACTGGCAATCACTATCGATAAAGTCAGTGAACGTGAACAGAAACTGGTTCTGGCGACCCAGGAAGCCATCGCCCTGATGCAGCAGCTTAGCAGTAACCTACGCCAGCGCAGCCATGAAAGCGAAAGCCTGTCTTCAGGTCAGCAGCAACACCTGGATTCACTGGCGAGCGCAACTGAAGAAATGGCAACGTCTATCCGTGAAGTAGCTGAGCATGCTCAGGAAACTTCCCTACAAACACAAGAGGCTCAGCGTGTATCTGAACAAGGGCGTGCCCAGGTTGAGCAAACTCGTGGGGCTATCGCTCAACTGAGTAATGAAATCAGCCAGGCTGCCGATGCCGTTGCCGAACTCGACAGTAATGCAGCTAAAATTGACGATGTCGTGACTACCATCAACGGCATTTCCGAACAAACAAACCTGCTGGCACTAAACGCCGCAATTGAAGCAGCCCGTGCCGGTGAACAAGGCCGCGGATTCGCCGTTGTTGCCGATGAAGTGCGTACCCTTGCTGGCAGAACTCAGACAGCAACTGTCGAAATCCAGCAGATGATCGAAGCATTACAACAAAACAGCCAGACGCTGATGAGCGTAATGAAAGATACTGTTAACAATGCCCAGAATAGCGAACAGCAGATGGATTCGGTAGACAGCGAAATTAGCCAGATGACCGAACGCAACCAGCTGATTTCTGATCGAAGCACCGAAATTGCAGCCGCAGCCGAACAACAAGGAGCAGTGGCAGACAATATTGCATCAAGCGTAGAAGAAGTGCGCAGCCAGTCCAGCAAAATTAATGACGCTATCAGTCAATCTACCAATGAGATTGAGCGCCTGAACCAACAGTCTGAAGTCCTTGAGTCACTAATGAATGGCCTGAGAGCTTAAATTAATGAGCAACAGCTAAACCTAAAGGGTGTACCAACGCGTACACCCTTTTTTGTATTCTTGTTCTGCGAGCAAGATATATTTGCTTTTCTGCTTTGCGGACAACATAATACGCGACCATTCTGAACTCCATACTGGGCATGTCATGACAGCTTCAATTTATCTGGTTAAAGGCCGTGAAAAATCACTTCGCCGCCGCCATCCTTGGGTATTTTCACGTGGTATTCAACGTATTGAAGGTAAACCATCTCTTGGTGAAACCGTAGATATTTTTGATCACAAAGGCGAATGGTTAGCACGCGGTGCATATTCTCCGCAATCGCAGATCCGTGTTCGCGTATGGACTTTCAACAAGAAAGAAGCCGTTGATGTAGATTTCTTCGTTAACCGCCTGAAAACAGCTCAGGGCCTGCGTGACATCCTGGCTGAACGTGACGGCCTGACAGGTTACCGCCTGATCGCTGCTGAATCTGATGGCCTACCGGGCATCACTATCGACCGCTACCAGAACTTCCTGGTGTGCCAACTTCTGAGTGCCGGTGCCGAAGCACAAAAAGACGCACTGGTTGAAGCCCTGAAGACCTGTTACCCGGAATGCAGCATCTACGAACGTTCTGATGTGTCTGTTCGTAAGAAAGAAGGCCTTAAGCAGCGCACTGGTGTTCTGCATGGTGAAGAGCCACCTAAATTCGTAACTATCGAAGAGAACGGCGTGAAAATTAACGTTGACATCGTTGGTGGCCACAAAACCGGTTTCTACCTTGACCAGCGTGACAGCCGTCAGGGCGCCGTGAAATATGTCAATGGCAAGCGTGTACTGAACTGCTTCTGTTACACTGGTGGCTTTGGTTTGTACGCGCTTAAAGGCGGAGCAAGTGAAGTTGTGAATGTTGACGTTTCACAGCCTGCTCTGGACACCGCTCGCATGAACGCAGAAATGAACGACCTGCCGGTTGAGAATGCGCAATTCCTTAATGCAGACGTATTCAAACTACTTCGCGACTACCGTGAGCGTGGCGAAAAGTTTGATGTTGTGATCATGGATCCACCAAAATTTGCAGAGTCGAAATCTCAGCTGGTTGGTGCCTGCCGTGGTTATAAAGATATCAACATGCTAGCAATGCAAATCCTTAATCCGGGCGGCACGCTGCTGACTTACTCATGCTCAGGCCTGATGGACAACAACCTGTTCCAGAAGATCATTGCTGACGCAGCACTGGATGCTCACCGCGAAGTTCAGTTTATCGAACGCTTTAGCCAAGCGGCAGACCACCCGCTGGATAGTGCTTATCCGGAAGGTTTCTACCTGAAAGGTTTCGCCTGCTACGTTAAATAACAGCTGCAATACCAAAGAACACAAAGGAGCCTGACAGTCGTCAGGCTCTTTTTATATCTACATTAGTTACGGCTATGACTACTGTGCTAATCACTTAGCATAGCTGCGATACATCCACACAAAGTCATGATGAACAAAAACCACTTCAATGTTTCCGGTTTAGCTTTAATCGCCATTTTCACCGCAATATGAGCCCCGAACATCGTACCTAACGCCAAAATCAGCCCAGGCAACCAAAGTATTAATCCTTCTGCTGCAAACAGAATCACCGATGCCAGGGTAAAAACCAGCGTACAAAGCATCTTCAACGCATTGGCTCTTACCAAGTCATACCTTAATGTACCCGCTAACGCCACCAACAACACAAAACCGACACCAGCCTGAACAAAACCACCGTAAAAGCCTGCTAAGCCAAGCCCCCACCATGAAGCAGGTGTATTCTTAACTTTGCGGCATGGCATGCCAGGCTCAGGGGCAACCACAGACGGCCGGATTAGCATTACTAACGCCATTGCCAGCATAGTGCCAAGCAGTAGTGGTTTTATCCATATCGAAGGCGCATAAGCCGCGGCGGCTGCCCCCAGCAAGCCCCCGATAATACTCGGTATCAGTATCGGCACCGTATCATCAGTCTCAAGCTTACCGTGTTTCTTAAATCCTCTAACTCCAACCAGATTCTGAAGCAACACCCCGACTCTATTAGTCGCATTGGCGACTTCAGCTGGCATTCCCATCACCATAAGTGCAGGTAAAGTTAAATTCGAACCGCCACCAGCGAGAGTATTGATAATACCGGCTAAAAAGCCGGTAACCATCAATAATCCGACCTGAAACAAGCTAATGTCCATATTCATTACAAAATCCCTGTAGCGACAATAGGTAGCTCTTACACTGTGTTGATGATTTTTAACGCAGAATAATTGTATTTTCAAATTTCGGAGTAGCTAAGAACCAATAAACTCTTTTTGAACAAGTAACTTGAGGTGACTCAGGTATATCAATTATTCTGTGCCCAATACGCTATAGCATTCAGGCTATATTCAGGCATTCAGCGCGAAACTGCCATGATAACAGGAACATCAAGGATTCGACATGAAACTTAGAACAGCCATTCTCGCCCTTACCGCATGCGGTCTGAGCTTCCCTTCACTTGCAGATATAAACCTGGAACTTCCTTACAGTGCCGAGCTTGTTCTGGTCAACGGTATCAAAAAAGATGGCAACGAGCCGCTTGTCCTGAAAAATGGCGAAAACCAGATTGCTTTCCGATATCAGGACGGTTATCGCGAAAATGGTGAATACCAACTGTTCAAATCTGACGTAATTATTGTCAAATTCAATGGTGAAGATGCCAATTACCGCCTTGAAATGCCTAAATTGCGAAATGAGATGGAAACATTTAAATTCAATAACAACCCATCTATTAAACTGACTGATAATAACGGCCAGACTATCAATTTTGAACAAGACAAACTAATGAAGTCAGGTATTCAGTTCGGCCGCGATTATGAAGCAGAAATGGTGGCCTATAACCTGACAGATAATGCTGCAGCAATGAAATCAGCAGCTATTACCACACTACCGGCAAAAGTGAATCTGGATGGTAAGCAACAAGGGGAAAATGTTGCAGAAACTATGTTGAACTACTGGTATGAACAAGCCGATCCGGCAACACAAGCCCGCTTTAAAGCCCGCATCAACCAAGTTCAGTAACCCAAACAAAAAGCTCAGCATTGGCTGAGCTTTTTGTATTAATTCATCAAATAAGTGTCGGTTTGCATTTCTTCCAACATTTGTTGGTAAAGCTTAGGAACAGAATCAACCGACAACTTACAACGAGCACTTAGCTGATTAAGACGTTCCCAATCCGCGTCCTCATATGCAAGAACAATATCAACCACTTGCTTAAGCTCACATTGCTTTCCAGTCAGCGCTTTTCTTATATCTTGATGAACCTGCAGTAATTCCAGTGCTTCTTCCATATCAAGACCAAGAATATCCGGTAAACTGGAGAACAAACCGCTCAAAAATGCTCTGTCGATGACCGAACGTTTTTTCCCCATTTTTTTCGCAAGTAACTCACAGAAACGAGCCCTTCCTGCGGCCTTAAAATAAATATCTCCCGGCCTGGAGTCCGTCAGTTCCTGTGCTGTCAACAGAGAGATAAACTTACGCATATTATTCTCTCCAATAAAACAGATAGCCTGCTTTATGGAGTAAATACCCGACTCTCTGCCATACATGGCTGAGTTCAAAAAAGCGATAAGCTTATGAGCCAGTTTGGAATCAAGAGTAAGAATGTCAGTAAGCTTTTTATAGCAATAATCTTCACGCATCACATGCTGAAAAACATTAAGTAGTGATCCTTCATTCAACTTATTTGTCCTGACTTCTGACAGGTCTTGCTTGGCAAATAAGTCACCGATAAAGAAATCATTATTGAATGCACTTAACTTTCTGAACTCATCATCAGATCGGATCTGATCAAAAATGATCTTCGTTTTATATGCCTGCGCTTTTTCAACTTTCTTACGAATATATTCTGATGACTTATTACGTACATCAAGTTTAATGTGGCTGGCACACTTTAAAAATTCTTCTTTCCCTTCATGAAGAGCGCGCTCATCAAGAATAATAAAGAACTGATTTCGCTTGCCGATCCGTAATAAATCCAGCAGTTCATCATCAAAAACTTCTTCTGATGAGAGCTCAATACCTGCAGTCCTGGATGAGTAAAAATATCCCAGAACACTTTTAAGAGTTCGTCGCTCAAAAGGAATAATAACGGTTTTATTATCTGACAAATGTTCAAGACCCGCCTTAACCAGCACATCATTCAACAGTTTAGAATCAAACTTCCCACGAAAAACAGAAAGCGGGATACATTTGTTAGACAATTGATCCGGATTCATAAAACTCAGTTGAAAAGCTACTTTGTTCTTTTTGGCGTTATAAATCGGTTGTCGGACAGCAGATAGTTCCATTTGAGACAGACTCAGACACCTGTATATGTTTTGAAAACATCAAACCACAGCTATATCACAGCTGAATATTATGCCATGCAGTTATACAAGCGCCCTATTAACAAGTCAAACAATAAGGTTAAACGCACGCTGTTTTAAAAATCACTTAATAACGCCTAGTAAAGGCACATGCTGTTAAGTTACTCATTAATATAAATAACCTCCCCTGATAAAAATAACCGACTACTGTCGTTATAATTTTATTATCGATGCAAATTAAGCACTTTGTAATTTCACAAAATCAACAGACAGTTGCGACGAGACATGTGAAAATCAACAAATAAAGCTGCTATTTTTTCCTCTTTTTCTATAGTTGTTTTACGGCGGATTTTAAGTGCAACAATGCCGTTTATGATTTCTAACCAATTGATGAAACAGTTAGTTAAGGATGAACCAATGACTCAATCGAAACACGGAAAGATGATGAAAAATGCATTCAGGCTCAGTACTCTCACCGTTTCCTGTCTGCTTGCTTTCAATGCACACGCAGCGATGGATTGCAGCACAATAGATGCATGGGACAGCAGTAAAGCGTATACAAGTGGCTCCCAGGTCCAGGAAGGCAATAAAGTCTACAAAGCAAACTGGTGGAGCAAAGGAAACAACCCAGCCACGCATTCAGGTCCTCATCAGGAATGGATTTTTATTGATGACTGCGGCACAGGCGGTTCTAACCTGCCACCAACGGTTGATCTTAATCTCTCTGTTTCAACTGTTGATATCGGTGGCACTGTCACTTTCACTTCAGCTGCGGCTGATAAAGATGGCAAAGTCGCTAAAGTTGACTTCCTTGTGAACGGTGCTCTGGTCGGCACTGCAGCTTCAGCGCCTTACACTCTAACCTATACTGCCTCTCAGGGCGGTACATTGAAAGTGGTAGCGCGTGCAACAGATGATAAGGGTGCAACCACAAATTCAACAGCAGTCCTACTTACAGTTAACGGCGGAACCGTTGTTAAAAACTGTCGGCCTGACGGCCTGTATCAGACTGAAGGTGTAAACGTACCATATTGTTCAATTTACGATGAAGACGGTCGCGAAATCATGGGGGCGGACCACCCTCGCCGTGTCATTGGTTACTTCACCAGCTGGCGTGCAGGAGATGACCCGCAAAGTTCTTATCTGGTCAGTGATATTCCATGGGAGCAGCTTACCCACATAAACTACGCCTTTGTCAGCATCGGCGCTGACGGCAAAGTAAATATTGGTAATATCAATGATCCTAAGAACCCGGCAGTCGGCATGGAATGGAACGGTGTCGAAATCGACCCGGCACTAGGCTTTAAAGGACACTTCGGTGCCCTCGCAACCGCCAAAGCAAAACATGGTGTTAAGACGCTAATCTCAATCGGTGGCTGGGCTGAAACAGGTGGCCACTTTGGCGCTGATGGTAATCGCGTCGCTGACGGTGGCTTCTACACCATGACAACCAACGCCGATGGCAGCATTAACCATGCAGGCATTCAGAAATTCGTCGATTCTGCCGTAGAAATGATGCGTAAGTACAAGTTCGATGGTCTAGATATCGACTACGAATATCCAACCAGTATGTCTGGTGCCGGCAACCCGGACGACAAAGCTTTTGCCGAACCTCGCCGCCCTCACCTAATGAAGTCTTATCATGAACTGATGCGCGTACTGCGTGAAAAGCTTGACCATGCCAGTGCTCAGGATGGCATTCACTACATGCTGACAATCGCGGCTCCATCCTCCGGTTATCTGCTTCGTGGCATGGAAACCATGGATGTCACTAAGTACCTCGACTACGTCAATATTATGTCTTACGACCTGCATGGTGCATGGAACGAACACGTCGGCCATAATGCGGCGCTATATGACACAGGTAAAGACTCTGAACTGGCAATGTGGAATGTTTACGGAACCCCTCAATATGGCGGTATCGGTTACCTGAACACTGACTGGGCTTACCACTACTTCCGCGGCTCAATGCCAGCAGGCCGTATCAACATCGGTGTTCCGTACTATACACGCGGCTGGCAGGGCGTCAGCGGTGGTGAAAACGGGCTGTGGGGTAAAGCTCCGCTGCCTAACCAGTCTCAGTGTCCTCCAGGAACAGGTGAAGGTCAGAAGAATAATTGCGGCTTTGGTGCAATGGGTATCGACAACCTGTGGCACGATAAGAACGCTGCCGGAGATGAAATGGGGGCAGGCTCTAACCCAATGTGGCATGCCATGAACCTCGCTCAGGGTATTTACGGTAGCTATACTGCAGCTTATGGCTTGGATCCAGCCAAAGCTCCACTGACCGGTACTTATGCTCGCCATTATGACAGCGTGGCTGTTGCACCATGGTTGTGGAATGCCGAGAAGAAAGTCTTCCTGTCAACTGAAGACAAAGAGTCAATCAATACCAAAGCTAGCTATGTCATCGACAAAGAGATCGGCGGCATCATGTTCTGGGAGCTGGCGGGGGACTATAACTGTTATGTTATGGATGCCAATGGCAACCGTACCACTGTCGATTTAACCGAGAAAGCCTGTCAATCCGGTAATGGTGAATACCATATGGGTAATACCATGACTAAGGCTATCTACGACAAATTTAAGTCAGCAACACCATACGGTAATAAGATTGCGACTACAGCACTTCCAACCGAAGCACTTGATATCAAAGTCGCGGTCAGTGGCTTCAAAGTCGGTGATCAGAACTATCCAATCAATCCAAAACTCACCTTCACCAATAACACAGGTCAGACACTGCCTGGCGGTACGGAATTCCAGTTCGACATTCCGGTTTCAACCCCGGACAATGCTAAAGACCAGTCTGGTGCTGGATTGAAAGTGATTGCTTCAGGACATACCAAAGCCAATAACATTGGTGGACTTGACGGTGTGATGCATCGGGTGGCATTTACACTGCCTAACTGGAAGTCACTACCAGCAGGCGGCACTTATGAATTGGATATGGTTTACTACTTGCCAATCTCTGGGCCTGCTAACTACACAGTGAACGTCAATGGCAGAGACTATGCGCTGAAATTTGAACAACCTGATCTACCATTGGGTAATCTACAGCAATAAGCAAAGCTGTGCCGGATAATTGCATTCGGGCAACTCAATGCCAGCCCTGACTCAATATGGCGGGGCTGGCCATTGCGAAGCCTGTTTCCAAATAAACTCTACTTCTTACACTGAGCTTTTACGTCCAAATAACTTCAACATGACCAAAGAGAGCTGAGCTAAATCAAAATACCTGGTTATCTATATGGTCTAATTCTAACCCCTGCCGCTTTATCACAATTTTATAACACCAACAAATCCTAATCATAATCTCTTACTGAAGCATTTTACATTTATTAACTGCATGATAATTAAGTTATTAAGTACCTAAGTTCAATAACTTCTACCACAACAATCCACCGCAATAAGAAACAGGTTTTACTTTTTTGACTTAAACAAGTGTTTGAGAGTAAAAAAATGCGATACCGTGCTCATTTTTTATCCAAACAGCAAAAAGTTTATTTTTTCATCATTTACTACTATTTTCTGTATCTTTTATATTTGATATCAATAAATTATACATATATAAAAACAGACTATCTTATATATGATCCACTTGTCTCATCCTTAATAGTCAATGTCAGAAAAAAGTAAATTTACGAATTAACGCACTGTAATTGAAATAAATTAGCAACCTCTTCCTTAATTAAACTTTATTTTATTTTGCTCTCACTAATATCCCCTGCTGTTTTTTGACACTATAAATTCACAACGTTTGTGGTAAAGTCACGACCTCATACTAATAAACCCAACAATAGAGTGTTCTACGACAACAATGAAGAAGGCGATCTTTTTATTCATCTGCGCACTTTGCACGTTACCTTTAAAGGCTCAGGCAAGTGATAGTCATGAAAATTCATATACTAAAATTGAAGATCATGATGTTCTTATTGATTACGTATATAAAGAAGCAAACTTGAAAGGAGTCATTGACTATCAGGTATTTAAAAAAGGTTACAACGCTTACTTTAAAACCCAATCAAGGAAAAAACAGCTACTGACGATTATTGACTACAGTAAGCCTTCAACTGAAAAGCGATTTTTTGTCATTGATTTGAAGCGCAATAAATTAATTTACAACACTTATGTATCACATGGTGTAAACAGCGGCGGCCGAGTCGCGACTCGTTTCTCGAACACGGTCAACTCGCGACAAACCTCTTTAGGGACATTTCTTACCGATACAACTTACTACGGTGGAAATGGCTATTCTCTGAAGCTTGACGGACTGACTCACGGCAAGAATGACAATGCTCGTCGCCGCTACATTGTTGTTCACGGTGCAGACTATGCGTCAGAAGCATTCATCAAGCGTAATGGCTATCTGGGCCGAAGCTGGGGATGTCCTGCTCTGCCACGCAGCCTTGCACGCGATATCATCGATACAATCAAAGGTGGAAGCGTCATCTTCGCTTATGCATGATTTCAACAATTGGAGGGCATTTATATCAATTAAATGTCCTCTGGCTGTTTTGCTTAAACTTTCCATCTCAGGTCTCCCCTCTCTAACCAGACATAAACAAACCACAATTTGGTTCAAACTATGCCTGCGTTGCTTTCAATGAAATCATTTCTTTCCGGCTCATCATATATCCGCACATAAACCAGAAAACCAACAGCAGTGAAGTTGATACTAAAGTAGCTAATTCCAGCTTAATAAAAGCTTAAGGAACGACCAATTTAAAAGCATTAAATCCCTACATTTAAAAATACGGCTTAAAAATCAACTGGTAATATTTCTAATTTTTAGTGTCAGCAACACCTAAATCAATAACAGTAATAACCGACATAAAATAACTCGCATACATTCATCCTCAGAGCAAAAGAAAAACACCACAAATAATTAAAACTAAAAATTAAATTAACCTTTAAAATATCATCAGCATATAATGTGCTTTAATCTTTTTGTTTTCACATAAACAAATAAGTACCACAAAAAAAACACAAATATTATTTTCACATACCATCTAGTGGTTGAATTTTTATATTCAGCTAAACAATAGATGCTGTCATTTCAAGCGTGTTGTAGCAAACGGGGGCTTGCATTGCCCACTTGCTTAAATAAGACATGTCCTACCACGTCCGAAAGTACATAATAAATCAGATGATCAATATCGATAAACTTGGATCTGGCTATACAACTAGTTACAGCACTGACTACAGGACGAAAAACAGCAACGACAAATGTCCGAACATCATTGGTGGGTATGCAACACAATAAAACAAAAAATCCCTGCATGAGCAGGGATTTTAGATGAGGAAGGTAATTAAACCAGCGCCTCTTCCGCTGATACGTATGGTAAATCCAGAGCAGTAGAAACTTCTTCGCAGGTAATCTTACCGCGATAAACGTTCAGGCCATTAAGCAAATGCTTATCTTCTTGCAGGGCAGCTTTATAGCCTTTATCTGCCAGCTTCAGGATGTAAGGGAGTGTGACATTATTCAGTGCAAACGTTGAGGTTCGAGCCACTGCGCCAGGCATGTTAGCAACACAGTAGTGAACAACATCATCAACAATATAAGTCGGCTCACTATGCGTAGTTGCATGTGATGTCTCAACACAGCCGCCCTGGTCAATTGCCACATCAACAATTGCTGAACCCGGCTTCATATTCTTAATCATTTCAGCAGTTACCAGCTTAGGTGCAGCCGCACCAGCCACCAGCACACCACCAATAACCAGATCCGCTTCCAGGACGTGCTTTTCAATCGCATCTTTAGTGGAGAAGACACATTGAACATCACCAGCAAATTGCGCATCTAGCTTGCGGAGAACGTCAATGTTGCGATCCAGCACAACGACATTGGCACGCAATCCTACGGCCATTTGTGCAGCGTTGGCACCCACTACACCACCACCGATGACGACCACTTTAGCTGGCTCAACCCCTGGGACGCCAGCCAATAGCATTCCTCGACCGCCTTTGGATTTTTCAAGGGCAAAAGCACCAGCCTGAACAGACATGCGACCAGCAACTTCAGACATAGGTGCCAATAGAGGCAAGCGACCAAAATCATCAGTTACTGTTTCGTAAGCAATACAAACAGCTTTACTGTTGATCAAATCAATCGTTTGTTCCGGGTCCGGAGCAAGGTGAAGATAAGTAAACAAGATCTGGCCTTCCCGAAGCATTGCACGCTCAATAGCCTGCGGCTCCTTAACCTTTACGATCATTTCAGATTCAGCGAATACATCTTCCGCTGTTGGCAGAATTTGAGCACCTGCATCAATGTAGTCCTGATCACTGAAACCGATACCGGCCCCTGCTTGGGTTTCAACATAAACGCGATGGCCATGCGCTACAGCTTCACTGACAGAAGCCGGCACCATACCTACACGGTATTCATGAACTTTGATTTCCTTCGGTACACCAATAATCATCTTCGTATCCTTGCTGCCTTCGTTAAAAGATATGTAAACAATAAATAAAAAAGCCTGAAATGTGCCACTGAATTTTAACCAAATAACAACAAATGAATCTGGTGTTTTCTACTGCCACAGCACAATTAACCGTTTTTGACTCAGCTCACATACGAAAAATTCGCAATAAGCAATATAACCAGTCTGGTTATCCACCATTAGCGGCAAAACTAGACTTAAATAGCATTTTGCGATGACATATCAGCATTAACCGCTGTGACATACTGGTTAAAAACAATGAGTTAAGGAGAGTTTTAAATGCTCAATGCAGGATAAATAAGATCTTTTTTACATTTAGCAGCAGAAAAGTCTATCTGGCAGAGTAACTTTCTTTTCCATCAATGATAACAATCGATACATTAATCAAACATCCACTGACTTGATGCTTACAACAATAGAAATATACGGCACAAAAAAAGCCGCTTTCGCGGCTTTATTGATTAATAAACCAGGAGGTTAGTCCTCATACTCCCACGGCATATCCGGGAGAGAATCCAAGTTTTCACTATAGCGCTTAAGATTAAATGTACCTTCATTTTTCACGACATCGAAAACTTCAACCGACAGTGCACAAGCAATCATCTGAATCGCTTCTTCTCGTGGCGTACCTGTCATCATCAAGCGCATCAGCGTCTCTTTCACTTTCAGCGGATTGCCTTCTGCCAGCTGGTTTTCTACTGTTTCCACCAGCATTTCACCGGTCATAATCTCTTCGTTTTGCATAATTCTGCCTTTAAGTCTTGCCTCAACCCAATGTTATATTGGATGGAAAGTAATGTACTTAGTTCTGCTCAGGGTTCAGTAAACCAGCCACCACCGGACGGGCATCCTGTATTGTTGAAAAATGATAGTCAGGAGTGATACGCCAGTCATTCTGAATATCATTAACTAAAACGACCTTCAAACCAGCTGACGATGCTGACTGTAAGCCCGTCAGGCTGTCTTCAATAGCAATTACTCGTGAAGAACAATAGCCCAGCGTCTTACAAGCCAGTTCATAGATATCCGGCTCAGGCTTATTATTCTCAACATCTTCACCACAAAAAACGTGATCAAACAATTCGAGCCAGCCATGACGCTGCAAAATACCTTCAACATAATCACGCGGAGCACCGGTCACAACTGCCAATGGCAAGTTGCCATGGAACTCACGTAGCATTTCATCAACACCAGCTTTTGCAGGGATTGTACCTTTCATCAGAGCATCATGGGTAATGGCAACCATTTGCTCTAGAATCTCTTCAATGTCAGGCTTGAGAAAAAAGCGGCTTTTCAGATCCTGTGCAACTTTAATCCAAGTCACACCAGCGTAATCACGCAAAAATACCTCTGATGACATATCAACTTCATGACCAGCCAAATAATCTGACCAATTCTGTGCGTGGAACACCTCGGAATCGACCAAAGTTCCGTCAAAATCAAAACAAATTGCCTGCATATAGCCCTTTATCCCACCGTTACCAACTGATAGATCCGATAATGATAACAAGCAGAAGTATATAACGTCGAAGCAATTTTCTAACAGACGGCGGGGATGTATGAAAATGAGAGGGAACCTGTAATATCGGCTCCCTCTATATAAAGTGAACAGGCCTAGAAAACCGGTACTTCCGAATGCCGATAAGACTGAGATAAATAAGTAAGACACTGGTCGAAAGGCAGTGCCTTACTGAAGTAAAAGCCCTGAACATACTTACATTGTAATTTTTGTAAGATATGAAGTTGAGCTTCGGTTTCTACCCCTTCAGCTATCACCTTGATCCCCAGCTTATGACTGAGATCGATAATCAGAGACACCAGTGTCAGGCTGTCCTGGCTGCGGCAGATTTCTTTTATAAACCCACGATCGATCTTGATGATATCCGGCCGTAAATCGACCACCGCGCTTAATGAAGAATAACCAGTACCAAAATCATCAAGCGCAACCTGCATCTGGCGCTTTTTAAAAAAGCCCAACAAGCTTTGAATATCACTACTTTCCTTCGATGCCGTCGACTCTGTGATTTCGATGATAATAGATTTATCAGGCAAGCCATATTGCTGAGTGATCTCCCAGATTGCCGGGTCATCATTGTGATTAATGAACTCTTTTACCGAGCGGTTGATCGAAAAACTAACATTGGTATAACCGGCATCATGAAGCGCTTTAAGATCGCGACAAGCCTGATGCAGAACAAATGAGCCAACCGGCTTAATCAAGCCATACTTCTCGGCAATCGGAATAAAACGACTCGGCGGAATATCACCATAAACCTCATCTTTCCAGCGAACCAAGGCTTCAAACTTATTAACCTGACCGGTCTGTGCATGCACTATCGGTTGATAATTAACAGTCAGTGAGCCCTCAGCGATTGCGTTTTTCAACCTATCACGCAACTTCAGCTTTTGGATGTATTCAGACTGAAGTTTACCGTCATACTCGCATACACCGTTACGTCCCTGCCCTTTCATATAGTACATAGCGTAGTCAGCATTCTTCAGCAGAGCATGATGCGTTAGGCCACTTTCGGGAAAAGCTGAGATGCCGATACTTACCGTGGTATTAATGACAACTCCATCGATTTCCAACGGCTGTGAAATAACGGAGACAATTTCCTGCGCTTTTTCTCGTGCATCAGCCGCAGTCAGGTTCGGCAAGAGAATACAGAATTCATCGCCACCATAGCGACAAATATTATCTTTTTCCTCAAAAATGGATTTTAATCGTTCAGCTATTTGGGTCAGCAGCCTATCCCCAAAGTCGTGACCATAAAGGTCATTAACCGATTTAAAATCATCCATATCAATAAACAACAAAGAGAAAACTGAATTTTCCTTCTGCACCATATTAATATGCTGTTCGACCCGATGAACAAAACTTCGACGGTTAACTAATCCGGTTAACGGATCATAGAAGGCAAAGAAGGTCAGTTGCTCTTCAGCCTGCTTCCAGTGACTAATATCCCTGAATACAGCGACATAGTTGACGATTTCATCATTGCTGTCACGGATGACATTGATCGACATCTCTTCCGGGTACATTTCGCCATTTTTTCGCTTGTTCCAGACTTCACCTTTCCAATGCCCTTTGGTCTCAAGGCTGTACCATAGCGACTTATAATATTCTTGATCATGGATACCGGAGGAAAGAACTTTCGGCGTCAGGCCTAGCAGCTCTTTTTCACGATAACCAGTGGTTTGCTCAAATGCCCGATTGACCGAAATAATGCGATTATGTTTGTCGGTAATAAGAATACATTCAGAGGTGTTATCAAAAACCACTTGTGCGCGGTTAAGCTGACGTTTAGCCTCCACGCTGTTCGTTATGTCGCGCTGAATGCCAGCCACACGAGCGGGTTTTCCGTCTGCATTTTTAGCAATAATATTGCCTTTGAGCTTAAACCACCGTTCGTGGTGCTCTGTTTCATCTTCCTGTTTTTTGAGATTCAGACGGAATTCAAACTGAAATACCCGATTCTGGTTTTGCTCAATAAAGTTATGGAAGAAGTTCATCCCTTCAATGCGATCTTCAGGATGAATACAGTCTATCCAGTCTGAAAAGTCATTCCCCCTGCAAGGCTTTTCTCGATCAAGGATGCTCCAGAACTTTGGTGAGGTAAAAAACTCCCCGGTCACCAAATCGTATTCCCAGATCCCTTCTTCAACTGAATTAAAGGTGGTGTTCAGCTTGTTAGATGCTCGCGTTAACTTGGCTGATATCTGGTAAACATCAGTGACATCATGAACGGTTCCCCGCATTTGTAACGGGTTACCATTTCTATCTCGGGTGACATCAGCACGCTTTCGCAAATACTTGGTTGAACCATCCGACAATAATGCCCGATGAACAAGATTATATGTTACATCGTCTGATTCAATGGAGCCATAGAGTGATGACAGAACCCAGTCTCTGTCTTCTGGATGGATCAGCTTAGATAGAAAGTCGATGGATGGAGTAATTGAAGAGTCATCAATACCATAAATTCGATAGACCTCCTGACTCCATGTAATAATGTCAGTCGTTAAATCCCAATACCAACTGCCCACTTTGGCAACCCGCTGTCCCTCTTCAAGCTCCCATAATAGTTTCTCTTGCTTAGACTGAAGCGCTGAGAACTTAAGTTCAGCACCGAGTAAATGACAGAGCTTTTCATAGCATTTTTGTGTGTCTTCAAAGTGATCGTAAACTTGATCAAACAGACATACCACAATACCCACCGGCTCTTCGCTATGTCCGAATACAGGCAGACCGACATACCCTTCAATTGATATATTCAGAAATGTCATCACATGGGGAAATAGTGTTTTAACATCTTGAGGATAAAAGCAAAACTGACTTTTTTCTTTTACATGTTCACAAGGAGTGCCAGAAAGCGGGTAAGTAAAATTCTCTTTTTTCTCGCCATTTTCTCGAAAAGACAGCGTATGTGCATATTGCCTGGACTCATCGAAATAAGCTACAAAGCATTGCGACGGCGAAAGATGCTCAGACAGGATGTGAGTGATTTCATCAAACAACTGGTTTCCATGGAGGTTCTGTAATGCTTGTTCTATTGTTTTTTTCATCACTCATTTGACAGCTCTCAAAAACATCCCGTCCGAGAGCATTCTTCCTGTTTTTATATGCAAAGCGGTGTGGACTTTACAGCATGAAGATTGTCAAGAAAAGTTAACAAGCCTTATTGACTAAAGCGTGTTCTGAAAAGATTGACAGAAATCACTAAAAAGTCACCCGCGGTGATAATTTATGCGTATATAGAATAATTTACAGGCCGATATGAAGTAAAGCAGTAATAACAGGGTGCTATTACTGCTTATCAATGAATCACTCAGCTTACAGCCTGAGCTTTAGGGTGGACAGGAAGACGAATAGAAATAATTGTGGTGATCAGAAGAAAGGCAAAGGAAACCCAGAGACAAACGGTCAATCCTGCAATTTGATAAATCCATCCCGAAAGAATTGTACCAATCAGGCGGCCCATAGCATTCGCCATGTAATAAAAACCAACATCCAGTGATACGCCGTCATCTTTTGCATAACTAACGATCAGATAAGAGTGCAGTGACGAATTCACTGCAAAAACGGCACCAAAAATCATTAAACCAGCAACAATAGTGATTTCTGGCTGTATTTCACTTTGCACACCCAAAGCGACAAGTGCCGTAATTGCCGAAAGCAAACCAGCCCATGCCAAAGCTGATCTGCCATCAGGAACCATGCCTCTCGTCTTACCGGTTATTCTTGGTGCAATCCCCTGAACAAAACCATATGCGATGACCCAAAGAGCTAAGAAGCCACCGACCCAGGTATGCTCCCAACCAAAGACTTGGCCCAAATAAATTGGTAAGGCAACAACAAACCAGACATCACGCGCCCCGAACAAAAACATTCGGGCAGCGGACAGTATATTGATACTGCCACTCTTAGAGAAAAGATGGGTAAACTTCACTTTCTTTTTCGCTTTTCCCATGCCCTTTTCAAGCCAGACTAAACTCATTACCAGAACAACAGTCAGCACTGTTGCCATAGCAATCACCGCTCCTTTAAAACCAATTGTTGCCAGCAGAAAGCCACCAACAAAGAACCCAGCCCCTTTCAAAGCATTTTTAGAGCCGGTCAAAATGGCAATCCATTTATAAAGTGCACCTTGCTGGTCTCCGGGAACGAGGGTTTTAATGGCACTCTTGGCACTCATCTTATTCAGGTCTTTTGCAATACCGGATAATGCCTGTGCCAGCATAACCCAGGGTACTGTCAGATATGCAGAAGGCACCGCCAACATCAATAGCGCAATTATCTGCATTCCCAGGCCGAGATTCATGGTTCTGTTCAAACCAAGTTTTGCGCCCAGCCAGCCACCAACCAGATTAGTAACGACACCGAAAAATTCATAGAACAAAAACAGTGATGCGATCTGCAGCGGAGAATAACCCAACTGGTGGAAATGCAATACCACCAGCATGCGCAGTGCACCATCTGTTACTGTGAAGTTCCAGTAGTTAAACGTCACCAGCATATATTGGCGCACATCTTTCGACAGTGCAGAAAAAGCGGCAATCATGTAAAACTCTCTTTAATCGTCGTATTTCTTGAACCAGTTAGTTTCGCCTGACAAACAACAACGTCAGTAAGCCAGACGAAACGCAGATCTAAGTGGTTTGGATTATGCCAACCCAACTTTTCGGATAAGTTCTGCCGTACGGGTCGCATAACCCATCTCGTTATCATACCAAGCATAAACTTTGACCATACGGTCATTCACCACCATAGTCGACATCGCATCTACCACAGTTGAACGCTGGTCGCCTTTGTAATCAATAGATACCAACGGTCGCTCTTCATACCCCAGGACACCAGCCAACTCACCTTCAGCAGCTTCTTTTAGCAAAGCGTTAACTTCTTCAGCAGTCGTATCGCGGCTAACATCAAAAATAATGTCGGTCAGCGAAGCATTCGCCAGAGGCACTCTAACAGCGTGGCCGTTAATCTTACCTTTGAGTTCAGGGAAGATTTCAACAATAGCTGTTGCAGAACCTGTTGTGGTAGGAATCAGGCTCATACCACAGGCACGGGCACGGCGCAGATCTTTGTGTGGCGCATCCAGAATCGTCTGAGTGTTGGTGAGATCATGAATAGTAGTAAATGAAGACTGCTCAATACCCAGCTTTTCGTGAATCACTTTGACGACTGGAGCAATACAGTTAGTGGTACAAGAAGCCGCTGTCACAATGCGGTGTTTCTCGGCATCAAAGAGATTGTCGTTCACACCAACAACAACGTTCAACACACCTTCTTCTTTGACAGGAGCCGAAACGACAACACGCTTTACCCCCTGATCAAGATACTTTTGCAACAGTGCTGTTTTACGGTGAACGCCAGTCGCTTCAAGAACAATGTCACAACCTGACCAGTCAACAGCATCAATATCTCGTTCCTGAGTACATAGAATTTCACGTTCACCAATGCTAATCGTCTTTTCAGTCGATTTAACTTCGTGATGCCAGCGTCCCTGCACTGAATCAAATTCCAACAAATGAGCAAGAGTTCGGGCATCACCGGCAACATCATTTATCTGAACAAATTCAATTTCTGGCCAGTCATACGCAGCTCGTAATGCAAGACGACCAATACGACCAAAACCATTGATTCCAACTTTAACAGCCATCGTTACTTCCTTCTTCGACCTTACTACAAACACTATAGCCAATATATACGCAAAACCGTATATATGATTTTTCACATATACTCGCGAGTTCAAAAAACTGTTGCCACATCTTTCTGGTATTTTTTGTTCAACTATTCATTTCTCAGTTTTCAGGTACAAAAAAAACCTCACACCAAAGCGTGAGGGTTTCAATGAATCGACAAAATAAATTTTGATTAAGCCATTGAATCTAAATAGCGTTATCAAACTGGCGAATATAATTCACATGCACTTCGCGACTGAATGCGCCTGGTCGTAATTCTCTGATTTGTTCAATCGCAGAATCCAGCGGAGCGCCACGGTCCAACATCAAACGTGCAGCAATCAAACCAGTACGACCCGAGCCCCCCATACAATGCACAACTAATGCGTCACCATTGTCCAACATCGCCTGAGCAGCTTTATTTGCTTCAGGCCAGTTAGTATCAAACACCTCACCCGGAGCACAATCATCTTCAATTGGCAGGTGGAACCACTTAAGACCTAATTCATCACACTTATCTGCCAATTTCTGCAAACCGTCATCAGGCAAATCACCTGGCTCAAGGGCAGTGAGCACAGCAGCAGCTCCGGCATCTTTTAGTTGCTGCAGTGATGCATGTAAATCAGCGTCTTTTGTTCCCGGACATGGCGTCAGCAGCAATTTAGCGCCACCATCAAGTGGTAGGGTCCAGAATGGATGCGGTTGCGTCATAGTCATTTTCCTGTGTATCAGATTAAAAATTACGTTTGGAGATCAAGGCTATTACACCAACACTTGATGTTGGCTAAAACCTGGTTTCTTCCTGTCAGTCAACTGGCTGATTTTCAGCTTTTCTTCATTAATCATTCCCGGGTTACCATTTCTGACCGTAGCCAAGGTATGACGAACCCAGACAGGCAAGGCATCGGATAAACGGTAAAAGACCCACAAACCTTCACGCTGATCCTGCAAAACTCCACCATCACGCAGCAAAGCCAGATGGCGTGAAACCTTGGGCTGACTAACTTCCAGTACTTTAGTTAAATCACCGACCGTGAGGGCTTTTTCATCCTCAATCAGCATTAGAATCCTCAACCTGAGCGGATCGCTCATAATCTTGAACAGCTCTACCGGGCCCAGAACATCAGACGGTTCTTCACCGTTTAACATAAGGAACAGGGCTATTCGTGATTTAAGTCCATCAAAAGTATCTCTGAAACCCTGAGCACCTTTGTGAGGCTTAGGGTCTTTAAAATCCCAGTGAATAAGAGCATCGGAATCTGAAAACAACGCACATTCATTGCTGGCTTTATCACACAACGTGATCACCACATCAAAATGCTGATCTTCGAGATCAAGCGCCGACTGGCTGTGCAAGTTATCTGAATTTATCCCATGCTCTTCCAACACCTGATAAACGCGAGGATCAACCTCTTCCGGCTTCATGCCCGCACTTTGAACGTCGAAGCTGTCCCCAGCCATATGTCGCATCATAGCTTCAGCTAACTGCGAGCGGGCAGAGTTTCCCGTGCAAAGAAAAAGGATTCGTTTTTTTACGCTGTCCACGGAATCAACCTCAACAGTTAGTACATTCGTTTATTCACATATATCAAAAATCAGATATACATCAAGCAAAGATTGTTCACTAAACGTCGATTACCTTATCGTAGACATGAAAACGCCCCGAAAAACGGGGCGTTAAAAGATCTGGCTATGAATTATTATCAGGCATTATCAACGGTGTTACTTAGCACCCATTGCTCCAAAATACCTGTTACCTGAGGATGAGTGAGCAAATCAAGGTGGTTAATACCAACCCCAACCCACTTGTTTTCTTCGGGATAATTCAAAGCCTGTTGCTCCTTGGTCGATTCTCCCAATGCACTGGATACCGGCACTAAACCGTCCCCTAACCTAAGGTTCTTATCGTCATTGAGATTATGGCCAAGACAACTGGCAATGGCATAACACATCACCCCATCAGGCAACATCGCTCTTTCCAACAGCTGTTCTTCGCTTTCTGACAGCGTATTCCAGTCATTATGGCGAATATATCCCTGGCTGAGGTCTTTAGTGCCACTACTGCGAATTTCAGATAGCTTGTTCAGCATTTTCAGATATGGCGCTTCCCCGACTCTGTTATCAATCCAGCAAGCAAGCTGCGCCAATGGAGCGCCGTTATGCGGAGTACCAAGAGTTACGAAGGTTCTAAGCACTGATAACCATTCATGTTGGTGCTGCTGCCCGAAATGACAAGCACTGCGAGTTACCAGCCCCCCCATACTGTGACCGATAATCACCAGCTCCCTTACCTCACACGGCCACGCAGATATCAGCTGCTCCAGCATCTGTGCAAATGATTCACCATTGTGCGAAATGTGCTGTCCGGTGTTATAACGAAGATAAATCGGGGTATAGCCGTATTTACCAAGACTACGCCCGTGATCGTGTTCTTTCCATTTCCACTGGACATCGTTCATGCACCAGCCATGAACACAAAGAACAATCCTTTCTGTGCACCGGGTTAACTGCTGGCTTAATATTTCAGGCTCCAGGCTCAACGTCTGCATTTGATCACGGAAAACCATCTCTTGCACAAAGCGGCTATTGCGCTGTACCAGATAGTCCCCAATCAAGCCATTCAGTGTCGCGACCACTGCCTCACTCTGACCAGGCGGCAAACCATGTTCAATAAAATCACAGAGCTTTTCCTTCGCTACAACCCGATTTTCTGCCACCTTTGAAGACAACTCCCCCATAAGGGACTGGAACTTCTGACTTAGGTTATTCCTGGAAATCATACATCAACCTTATTTAAGCCATTTTCAATTTCCATCATTGATTAGCATGAAAATTAAATCAAGTGAATAAAGGTATGTGATGGAAGGATTTATTATTTTATGTGCGATAAAACAGAGTGATAAATAGTAGGTGGATAATGAGTTAATTAAAACAATAAGAAATGCTTCGAAATTATGGCACTCAATTTTAGAAAATGCACTCTAACTTTTAATATATTATTAAAAAAACAATTCAGGCCGATAAATCAGCCTGAATCATTCATCACATATATTACGAAATACTCGCAGTTACTTCTTCACTCTTTACCGACTTTTTTAAATAATCTTCCAGGATCATATCTGAAGCTTTTTCAGCAATCATGATGGTCGGTGCATTAGTATTACCGCCAACCAGTGTCGGCATTATTGATGCGTCTACAACACGTAAACCAGTAACACCTCTAACTTTGAGGCGTGGATCCACAACAGCCTTTTCATCTATTCCCATTTTACAGGTACCTACCGGATGATAAATGGATTCAGCCTTACGGCGAATAAAGGCTTCCAGCTGTTCATCAGTCTGAATATCCTCACCCGGGTAAACTTCCTTCCCTCGGAAGCGGTCAAAAGCTTGTTGTTTCAGAATCTCACGCGACAACTTCACCGCTTTCACCATGACGTTGATATCTTCTTCATTTTCAAGGTAATTAGCTTTAATTCTCGGCGGACTCACGGGATCACGGTCACGTAAAGTCAGCTGTCCTCGACTCTTAGGGCGAAGGTTACAGGCATGAAGTGAATAGCCGTGACGAATTGTCTGCCACAGGTTAAGCCCGTGATTATCAAGAAAACATGGAGAAAAATGAAACTGTACGTCCGGTGCTGCCTGGTCCGGTGAGGTTTTTGCAAAACCACCAGCCTCTGCAATATTACTGGTAAAGTTGCCCTTGCGGAAAAGGATATAATCGACAATCCCTTTCAGGGATCTGAGCAGTGCGACCGGTGAAAATCCAACCGAATAGAAGGTTCGTTCTCGTGTTACCGCCAACACATCAAGGTGGTCCTGCAAGTTTTCACCAACCCCTGGCAGGTCACATAAAACAGGAATATCATGTTGATTAAGCTGTTCTTTTCCACCAATCCCCGAGAGCATCAAAAGCTGAGGGCTATTGATTGCACCACCACTGAGAAGCACTTCACCGCTACATTCTAATGTGTGCGTCTTTCCGCCTTTACGATATTCAATTCCCTTAGCTCTGGTGCCATCAAACAGAACCTTGGTAGTCAGAGCATCGGTAATCACAGTCAGGTTCTCACGCTTCTCAGCAGGCCTGATAAAGGCCACAGCCGCACTACAGCGCTGTCCGTTCTTCTGAGTAACCTGATAGTAGCCTATACCCTCTTGCTCCTCACCATTGAAGTCCTGAACGTGTTTATGGCCTGCTTGTTTGCCCGCTTTGATGAAAGCTTCCGATAGCGGATTTCTTATCCTTAAATCAGATACATGGAGAGGGCCATCACCGCCGTGGTAATCATCACCTCCTCTTTCCTGAAACTGAGATTTCTTAAAGTAAGGCAAGACATCCTGATAGTTCCAGCCTTCATTCCCCAGCGCAGCCCATTCGTCATAATCACAAGCATGTCCGCGAATATAGCACATTGCATTAGATGCACTACTTCCCCCCAGTGTTTTACCCCGGGGCCAGAATAGTTTTCGGTTATTTAAATGGGGTTCTTTTTCAGTGTAATAACGCCAATTCATTTTTTTTGAATGCATCATGCCAATAATACCAAGTGGCACATGAATCATTACACTTGAATCTTTTGGTCCGGCTTCAACCAAACACACTTTAATTTCCGGATTTGAAGACAACCTGTTTGCAAGTACACATCCCGCTGAGCCTGCCCCCACAATTATGAAATCGTACATAACATCCTCTCATGTTAATTGTGTTTTTTGCCAGCCAACTTATTTACAACCCAGTCATTTAATTTATTTATATACACCCTTTCAAATAATAGATTATTTTTATCTAAATTAAATTTATTTCCCTGAAAATAATGAGGAATAGCGATTTAAATTAAATAAAAAGGTGATCTAGCTAATAATTTTCACTTTTAAATAAAGACAACAACTCTGACCAGTGTAACGTATATTGCCGTAAGGAATATGAAAAGTGTTGTAGATACATTAAGGAGAGAGAATGGCGTACTTTTTGACTGGTGGTACGGGCTTTTTGGGCCGGAACCTTATCACCCGTTTGTTAAAACGTGAGGGCGAAATCTATGTGCTTTGTCACGATCAGATCGCACGTGATGCCCTGACAGCCTATCAGGAAGAACACAATGTTCCGGAAGGTCGTTTAACCGTAATTCAGGGTAACCTGACGGAAGAATGTCTGGGTTTAACAGAATCAGATATTGCAACCCTGAGGGGTAAGATTTCTCACTTCTTCCATCTTGCAGCTATCTACGATTTGAAAGCAACGGCTGAGATTCAAGAAGCTGTAAACATCGCCGGTACACAAAATGCCGTTGATGCTGCAGCAGCTCTGGAAGCTGGTTGTCTCCACCACATCAGCTCAATTGCTTCAGCCGGTCTGTACGAAGGTCACTTCCGTGAAGATATGTTTGAAGAAGCAGAACATCTGGAGCACCCGTACTTCTCAACCAAGCACCTGTCAGAAAAAGTGGTTCGGGAAAAATGTACTGTCCCATTCCGCATCTACCGCCCAGGTATGGTTGTTGGTGACTCTAAAACAGGTATCGCAGACCGTGTTGACGGCCCTTACTACTTCTTCAAACTTATTCAGCGCATTCGTGAAGTATTGCCTGCATGGGTACCAACTATCGGCCTTGAAGGCGGCTTCCTGAACATAGTACCGGTTGACTATGTGACTGACGCACTGGATCACATCGCTCACAAAGATGGTTTGGACAGCAACTGTTTCCACCTGACAGATCCTAAGCCATACCGTTCTGGTGAAGTACTGAATATTTTTGCCGAAGCTGGCCACGCTCCTCGCATGGCTGTCCGCTTCGATACCAAGTTGTTTAGTTTTATTCCGAACCAGGTTCGCAATGCCATTCTTTCACTTCCTACCGTCAAGCAAATTGCAGACGTTACCTTGAAAGATCTTGGCATTCCGTCTTCTGCATTGCAGTTTTTCTCTTATCCGACAGAGTTCGACTGCCGTGAAACCCAGAAAGCCCTGAAAGGTTCTGGCATCGAATGTCCTCGTCTGACTTCTTATGCGCCAGCTATCTGGGACTACTGGGAACGTACACTGGACCCTCAGATCTCAGGTGATCGCAGCCTGAATGCTCGTATTAAAGACAAGATCATTCTGATCACAGGTGCAAGCTCCGGTATCGGTCAGGCAACAGCCTACAAACTGGCAGAGAACAACGCTGAGTTGATTCTGGTTGCCCGTGACGAAGAAAAACTGGCGAACACCAAACTGGAAGTTGAAAAACGCGGTGGTATCGCTCACACCTACCAGTGTGACCTTTCTAACATCGAAGATATCGAGAAATTGTCAGCAGAAGTGCTAGAAAACCACGGTAAAGTCGACATTCTGATCAACAACGCTGGTCGCTCTATCCGCCGCTCTATCGCTAACTCGATTGACCGTTTCCACGACTTCCAGCGCACCATGCAGCTGAACTATTTCGGCGCACTGAAGCTGACTCTGAATCTGCTTCCATCTATGGAAGAAAACGGTGGCGGCCATGTCATTAACATCTCATCTATCGGTGTTCTGACCAACGCGCCACGTTTCTCAGCCTATGTTGCTTCAAAAGCAGCTCTGGATGCATTTACCCGTTGTGCAGCATCTGAATACTCAGATGTGAACGTTAACTTTACTACCATCAATATGCCGCTGGTGAAAACGCCAATGATTGCACCGACTAAGATTTACCAGTCAGTGCCAACATTAACACCGGACGAAGCAGCGGATATGGTGGCAACCGCTATCATTGATAAGCCTAAGCGCATTGCAACTAACTTGGGTATCTTTGGCCAGTTAGTTCATGCCCTGTTCCCTAAACTGGCTGAAATTATCATGAATAGCTCATTCCGAATGTTCCCGGATTCGAAGGAAAGCGAACAAGGGAAAGAAGCAAGAAGCAAAGAAAAAGCCTCTTCGGCAGAACTTATTGCTCTCTCTGCACTGCTGAAAGGCGTTCATTTATAAGAAAAACGAACACTTAAGTGTTTTAGGAAAATTAATTTAAGGAAAAAATCATGGCTGATCTAAAAGCAACTTTTGAACAAGCTCAAGTAGACGTTAAAAAACTGACTCAACGCCCTTCTAATGACGAATTGCTGGCTCTTTACTCTCTCTACAAGCAAGCGACTGAAGGTGATGTTCACGGTAAACGTCCTGGCATGTTTGATTTCAAAGGCGCTGCTAAGTACGAAGCATGGGAAGGCCTGAAAGGCATGGATGCAGAAACTGCAATGCAGAAGTATGTAGCTAAAGTTGAAGAACTGACTAAAGCTTACGCTTAATCAGTCAACTTCTGACTAGAAAGGCCGCATTTGCGGCCTTTTTTAGTAACTGGTAATTTTAAGTATCACACCAAATGAATACCTGCGCTAAAACAGATTCAGCCGGTTTTACATACCATTCATCACCGTACTGCGAAATGCAGCCACATCGTCAATGCCGTCATAAGTTACACTATGCGCGTTCATCACATAATCAAATGCTGCATGGAACTTTGATTTCCCCGGCTCTGATTTACCTACAATGTGATCCTCAATACTTCCTGAAATAATGACTCCATTCCATTGAGTTGCACCTGTGCTATACACATTTGCATTACCGGTACAAGACGTTGACTTTTCATCAATAGGGTTAACCATTTCATGGTTATCAATTGCTTTTTGATGATCGGTTTTACAGCTTTTTTCAATCAGCTTCATCGTTTTAAAGACTTCCCAAAAGTCCTGTACAGAAGCGCCCTGAGTTTGGAGGTAACGAAGCGCCATATTATAAGCGCCGTATTCAGTGCTCTTATCTGATAACCGCATCATTACACCTTCCTGCAACCCATCGTGCGTTACCTGAGTAGGTGTCATACCTGTTTGTGATATAAATGCATTCAGGGAAGCAGCATTAACTGTTTCGTTGGTTGACAGAAAGGTAGCAACAGCTTCAGCAAACCAAACATGAGCATCATTTAACCCTGTTGGACCAATAAATCGCGCCTGATAAGTATGTTTTAGTTCATGCTGAACCAGTTTATCCAAATTCGAACCTGAACGGTCAGGGCCTATAACAAAGCCAAGTTCGTTGCCTGCACCATTAGCTCCTTCACTTGCAATAACACAGACTTCCAAAGGCTTAGAATAGCTGACACCAAGATCAGACCATGCATCCCAACTAAATTTGGCTAAATCATTTTCAAAAGTATTCTGGGCAACACGTGCTATCTCTTGCATCTTTGCATCACTGACAGAGCCTTTCGAGCCAATGATGAAATGATCAGTACGAAACTTAGAATTGGTGTTGTAACAGTAGCTGGCCGGATTCATTGCAGTGTTATCTGCTCGTACCGAAATATTCGGATAAAGATTACCAGGAGCGGATGTCCCGCTATTATTTCCACCACTCCCGCCACCACCACAGCCATACAGTTGAACAGAAGATAATAAGCACAAACATAAAACGGCTGTATTCGAGCGCATAATTTCCCTAATTACCAGATTATCAATAAGAAAAATGGATGCTAGACGTTTAGACAGGTTCAAATTATGACTTGAATCAAAAATGCAACATTTATATTGGTTAAGTTCAAATATTAGAGTTTGAATAACTAGAAAATTTCTATCGAGGTTATTTATTCAACCAAGGAGAAAGATAAAAATGGGGTTGATAAATGACAGTTACGTATATAACAAAAAAAGCCACACAACCTACGTTGTGTGGCTTCTGTCTTATTGTATTTATTGTTTTTAATGAAGATTGACTGCTGCTTTCTCTTGACCTTCTAACTCATCCTGGTTCTGAGCGGAGAGTTGGGGATTTAACTCTACCGTCTCTGAAAGCATTTCCGTCAGTTTAGCCAACTGCTTTTCCAGTTCTTCCACTTTCTTTTGCTTTTCAGCAAATAGAGTTTCAAACTCTTCATCTTCCGGCGTCAGAGAACCATTAGCCGCTTCAACGGCAGTCTCTACCGCCAGAGAACTATCATCACGATACTCAAGCTGATCAGCCACTGCTGATGCCGCTGTAGCCATCACTTCACACTTAAGTTCATCCAGCGCTTCTTTCATATAATCAGCAATAACTTCAAAGCCTGGTAATGACTGACAACAAGCAACCAATGAATAGTACATGGTATCAGCGTTACTGAAGAAAGTGATATTCAACGTCTGGCCCGGCATTAGCAGGGATACCGGATACTGCTCCTGAACTTTTGCCCCCATGAAATAGAGCTGTTCTTTCGCACCGGGAACATTAGAAATCAGCAGATTACTAGCTGGCGGAATGAAATTATTCAGACCAAACTTTCCGCTGATCAGAGAGACACCATTCACAATCATGGAATAGTTCACATAAGCATCCGGTGAAATATTGATCGCTTCACGCTTCAAATCACTTGTTGCATGCTCAATAACTTCCAGTCGTTCAAGCGGTGTTAAATGCGGTCGGCCTAACTCTACATGCCCTACCGACATTTTATTGCCTTTGCTTGCCACATCGTCTTTCTTGCGAAGATTGATTGGCATCATTGCCACAAGCGGCTTGCGTAACGGAATAGCTCTGTCATTCAGATAGCGATTCAGCGCAATATCACTGACTGTAAACAGGACATCATTCATTGATGCGCCGGTGATATGGCTGATATGTTTCAGCTCAGAAATCGAGAATTGCCCCGTGCTGACAGCACGGCTCCGTTTAGGGCTTAAGTTAAACGGTGTCTTTGGTGCAGTAAAAGGAACCTTAAGATCGCAGTCCGCTAATTTAACTGCCTTCAGTGCCAACTTACTACCTAGCCTCACCATCGATGGAATCAACGAAATTTGCTTCGATGCAGCCATCACGGTTTTTGTCACCATATCTGTAAGGTGAGTTTCAGCGCGGCGCTGAGAAGCACTCTTACGCAGATCACATTGCCAGAATGGCTTGCCGAATGAATCTTCGATAGTTGAGGAGCAAGAGCGGGTAAAGAGCGTTGCGGCACGTACGCCATCTGCCATTGAGTGGTGGATTTTCATTACCAAGGCAACGCGATTATTTTCAAGCCCACCGATTACCCACAGCTCCCACATCGGACGGCTACGATCCAGTACCTGGCTGTGTAGTCGGCCAACAACCTGCTGAAGCTGTTTTTCTGATCCCGGAGAAGGCAACATGGTGATCCGTAAGTGATCTTCGAGGTTGACTTTAGATACGCTATTCCAGCGAGGCTTACCGGTTAATGACCAGCTTAACTTCCAGTTAAAAGGGGCTACTGTATCTGTTTGCTGCAAAAAATGATCATAGATATCCTGAGCAAACGTATGTTCCTGTCCTTCGGGCGGATCCAAAATCACCAGCCCGGTCACATGCATTGGTGTTTTTGCTGTTTCAAAAACAATAAAACTGAAGTCAAGTAGAGACAAACTTGGCATATGATGTTCCTTTATCTAACTTGCTTTGGGCCAATCTGCCTCAGGCAATAATCAGTGGACCTAAAACAATCGTTGATATAATTACTTTTCCTTTTTAGCCAGTTCGTCGATGGCTTTTTGCAACTGATCAATTTTCGTTTCAAAGTTGCTCAATCGCTCACGATCAATGCCACAAGTTTTATTCAGCGCGTAATTAAACTGGTGGCCTGCGCGATCCATAATTACAGATTTAGTGTCATCTACACGCCGAAGAGTTTCAGCTTCAACTGCTTCACCCCTTTCAACCAGACCATTTAAACGCTTAGTGACTAAATGCTGAGCCATGCCAAACTGTTCGATACCTGTACTATAGGCACCCAGACCAGCCAAGATAACAGTTCTGACTGATGATTCACCCATGTGAGTCACAGATTTAATATTTCCAATCATTTTTACCGGATTGATCATAACTAATTTCCTATTAACTTCTCTTTGTATGCCGGAATTAGACCTATAACAGACTCAAAGCCTAACAATTGGAATTAGATAATTCTTTCTAATCTTTTCTTTTTTGAACAACATCCATCACACGGTATACCAAATCAACAATCATCATTCATTTCAATGATTTATTTATCAGTAAAATTAACGCTTTCGCATTTTAGAATGCTCAACCTAATTAACAAATAATTATAAAAAAAGCACTTGATGTGACTAACTTCAATTTATTGAAATAAAACTTTAATCAGATTAGAAAAATAGAGTGAACACTCTACTCTATAGGGGAAGAATATTACAAAAATAATAAGAATCTGCCTCCAATAATAAACATCGGACAAGGAATGCATAATGTCAGTATTAGAGTTAGTTGATACAAATCTTACTACCGCCCCTGCAAAGGAAGAATCTGCAACTATGGCTAAAGCACCAGCAAAGGAATTTGCTGAAGCAGAAGAGCTAGTTGATCAGGTACTGAAAACAGTTGGCAATAACGTTGTTCTTGGGGCCCCACTTGCAATCGGTAAGTCTGTTACCTTCATTAATGCGCTTTATCAACGGGCTAAAACCGATCCAAGTATTAACCTTCGTATTGAAACCGGTATTTCACTTGAAAAACCGGTTGGTAAAAGCAAACTAGAGAAGAATTTCCTCGAACCTTTTGTGGAACGTGAATTTGCCGGTGTACCGGATCTGGATTACATGATGGATCTCAGAAAAGGTGCGGTGCCGGATAATATTTCTGTTGGCGAGTTCTTCTTTAAAGCAGGCAGCTTCTTAAATAGCCCGCAACAGCAGAAATACACCAGCACCAACTATACGCATGCAGCTCGCGACCTGTTTGAAAAAGGGATCAACGTTATCACTCAGGTTGTTGCTAAGCGTACAATTGATGGCGTAACAACCTACAGTCTGTGCAGTAACTCAGACCTGGCGCTGGATATGATCCCGGAAGTTGACAGACTGAAAGCTCAGGGACGTCCTTTTGCGGTTGTCGGTGAGGTGAACAGCAACATGCCGTTCATGGAAAACCATGCGGAAATTCCGGCGAACATGTTTGATTTTGTTCTGGACGGTAACCTCAAGCCAGACCACAAAGATTACGCCCTGTTTGCAGCTCCGCAAGCCAGCATCTCTCCAGAAGATCATATGATTGGCTTCTACGCCAGCTCATTGCTGAAAGATGGCGGTACACTTCAGGTCGGTATCGGTTCACTAAGCAGCGCATTAATTTACAGTACTCTGCTTCGCCACCAACACAATGATACTTATAAACAGCTGCTTCAAGATCTTAAAGTCGAAGAAAAATTCCCTGTCACCAAAACCATTGGTGAAACCGGTACTTTCGATGAAGGTCTCTATGGCTGTAGTGAACTGATGGTTGATGGCTTCTACCATCTCTATGAAGCCGGCATTCTTAAGCGTGAAGTATTTGAAGATCTGACTATTCAGACACTGCTGAATAAGAAGAAGATCACTACTGACGTCTCTGTCTCAACATTACTTGCTCTTTTAGAAGTTAATGCCATTCAGAAACAATTAACAAAGCACGATGTTAACTATCTGAAACGCTTTGGTATCTTTAAGCCTGAGGTGAAACATACCGACGGTAAGTTGGAGACTGACGGTCAAACCATTTCTGGCGATCTGACAGACAAAGAAGCGTTAGACATGATCACTAAACACTGTCTGGGTAACAAACTGAAAGGCGGTATTGTGATGCATGGTGCCTTCTTCATCGGCCCTCGCGATTTCTATGAAGCGCTGAAGAATATGTCACCGGAAGATCATAAAAAGTTCTGCATGACCAGCGTGAACTACGTGAACGATCTTTATGATCACTTCCTCGGCAGCCAGCAGTTGAAACAGGCGCAGCGTAAGCATGCCCGCTTTATCAACTCTGCGATGATGGCTACCCTGAATGGTGCTGTTATTTCTGATGCACTGGAAAACGGTCAGGTTGTCAGTGGTGTTGGCGGTCAATACAACTTCGTCGCTCAGTCGCACCAGATGCGTGATTCACGCTCAATCATTACTTTACGCAGCTGTTCGTTCCGTAAAGGCCAGCTGGAATCAAATATCAAGTTTAACTACGGTCACACCACAGTACCTCGCCAGCTAAGGGATATCGTGGTTACCGAATACGGTATTGCCGACCTGCGTGGTAAGCCGGATCATGTGGTCTACACCGAGTTAATCAAGATTTCTGACTCTCGTTTCCAACAGCAGCTTCTGGAGCAAGCCAAAGCAGCAGGTAAAGTGGCTAAGGACTACACCATTCCGGTTGAGTTCGGTAACAACACACCTGATGCAATTCGAGCAAAACACAAGCAATACCTGAAACAGGATATTTTCACTCCGTTCCCATTTGGCTGTAGCTTCACTGATGAAGAACTTCAGCTAGGGAAAGCGCTGAAATCACTGAAAGTGAAAACAGCAACACCTGCAGGCAAACTAAAATCTGTCTTAAATGCCCTAAAAGCACCTAAGCCAGATCAAAATACAGTGACACTTCTGAAACGCATCGGCTTGGATAATCCTCAGAATCTTCAGGATAAAATAACTCAGCGTGTACTAATATCTGAGTTGTCAGGCAAGAAAAAATAACAGCCTGCAATGTGAGCAGCTAATGAGGAAAGCTAATGGCAAAAAAAAATAAGGAAATGGCATTGTGTCCCTACGCCGCTATTTGGGGTTGCCCGAAGTGCCCGGTAAGAAAGGTTTGTCCGGGAAAAACCACTATCGGAGATCAGCCGCTAAAACCAAAGGTGGAACCAGCACAACGCAAGTAAATCGCACCAGATAGTGCATTTGCCATCATGACAAGAAAGAAAGCCTCGGGCTTTCTTTCTTTTTTATATCCGAGTGAAATCATTCTCACTTCGCGCGCAAAATGTGCTAATTAATCATACAAAACCATGTTAACAGCAGCTCCAACAAGGAACAGCAACAAAACACACATCAAACTCATAAGAAACCCGTCTCATCAATTATCGTTACAGCGCCGATCACAAAAAGTAACAAACACACCGCCAAACGATTGCGCAATCGCTATCCATCCCTTTATGGAATATTGAGTATTCACCATCACATTTCTAATTGTTATAGTTTCAACATAATTTATACATAGACCATTCGGGGCACGGAAACTCCCCTTCTATCAATTACTCGATTGATAAAACGCTCATGATGAGTGACTGGCAAGACATGAGAAGAGGGTAACATTATGGATTTCAACATGGTTGAAATAGTGGGCTATGCGTCATCTCTGATGGTTGCAATATCTCTGATGATGAAAGACATCGTATGGCTTCGTATTTTAAACTTCATCGGCTGTGTACTATTCACAACATATGGTTTCATGATCGATGCCTGGCCAGTTGTGGTTACTAACGGTTTTATTGCCTGCGTAAATATTTACTTCCTTGCGAAAATGCAGCAAGAGCGCGGCAAACAAAATACGATGGCATGCGAATCAGCCTGATAAGCCACCAATCATAAATTTTAAAAGCCAGTTTTCATACTGGCTTTTTCATTTCATCTACAATCACCTCAGCACTATATCTCAACTCTCCCCTCCAAAGACATACCAATACAATTTAATACAAATTCACCCCTGAGAAAAATCAAACAACTTAATACAGATATCTATTTTCCTTTTCTTAATTGCTATTTAATGCTCGTTTTCCGCTAATTAATTACCGCCAGCTAATTTGTACATTCCCATACATAGAATGTAGCTACGAGGGACAAGCCCTTACAATGCACTGTTTTATTAGCAGCAAGATTTCGTTTTTAATAATTTCAACTTTTAAAAAGCACAAAAAATCGTCAAAGCATAAAAACGATTTCACTTTTTATCCACATGGCCTCTTTTAGACTCATTAGCTTCCAGGCTAAGAGTGATCGCGGCTTCAATAAGTGTTGAGATTAATATGAAACCAGGAGCTACAGGATTAACCCGTGTTATTCATGCCACAGGCTACTCGATGAAGGGATTGAGTGCCGCATGGAAACATGAAGCTGCGTTCCGACAGGAAGTTGTCTTACTGAGCCTATTATCTGCCATGACATTCACCTTCCCTGTAACCAGACTGGAACAACTCGCTTTAATTGGCAGCTTAGTGCTTGTTGTCATTGTTGAGTTGATGAATTCGGCAGTAGAAGCCGTCGTCGACAGGATTGGCCCGGATTGGCACGAACTAAGTGGTCGTGCAAAAGATATTGGCTCGGCAGCCGTTTTTGTCAGCTTAGCTTTTGCTGGCCTGACATGGTTTGTGATCCTGATTTAATACACGGAATTCTTGTTTAAAACTATTATGAACAAACTAAAGCAATTTATATCTTCAAAGGAAGTATCTTTGGTCAGCCTGACATTTATGCTGGCAATATATTTTACCTTTATTATTAACATTCCAATCCTGTCTGAACTTAATTCAATTTTAAGCAAGCTAGATAATGTAAAGGTTGGGTTTATTATTTCACTCCCGATTTTTTTTACCGCTGCATTTAACTTTTTATTTAACCTGTTTAGCTGGCCATATATAACCCGCCCTTTCTTTATACTGCTGCTAGTTGTATCAAGCGTCGTCAGCTATGCCATGTACAACTATGGTGTTATTTTTGACTATGGCATGATAGAAAACGTATTTGAGACTGACAGTAGTGAAGCCAGTTCGTACCTAAGCGCTTATTCTGTCTTTTGGACTGCTACAATGGGAGTTCTGCCTGCTTTCATCGTCTCGTTGGTCAAGTTTAAGCCTGTGACCCGACCGATATGGTTCGTGGTAACAAAATTGCTGTCTATGATTATCTCGCTGATAATCATCGCTATTATCGCTTTTTTCCTTTACAAGGATTACAGCTCGGTAGGCCGCAACAACAGCCATCTAAAAAAAATGATCATTCCGACTCACTACATTTACAGTGCAGTTAAATACATCAATAACACTTACTTTTCCGAGCCAATTGAGTACCAACAAATTGGCCTTGATGCTCATCAAAGTGAAAAAGCACTAAAAGATGCGGAAGAAAAGCCAACTCTATTTGTATTTGTACTGGGTGAAACTGCCCGTTCTCATAACTATGAAGTAAATGGTTACAATCGCCCGACAAACCAGCATACCCGCGATTTGGGGATGATCTCATTTAAAGACGTTAGCTCCTGTGGTACTGCCACTGCAGTATCTGTACCTTGTATGTTCTCAGCTTTGCCAAAAAGTAATTACGACAAGCAAATTGCAACTAATCAGGATAACTTCCTGGATATAATGAAACGTGCCGGGATTTCATTACTATGGAAAGAAAATGACGGTGGTGACAAAGGTGTAGCGCGCCACATTCCGCTAAAAGAAATTGCTCGCAACGTCGAAAATCAATTCTGTAACGGCAGTACCTGCTATGACATGGCATTGCTAGAAAACTTTGAACAGGATGTCGATAATATGCCGGGTAATCGAATGCTGACTATTCACCTGATCGGTAGTCACGGGCCTACATACTTCCAGCGATACCCTGAAAGTAAGCGCTTCTTTACCCCGGACTGTCCACGCAGTGATATTGAAAACTGTACGACAGAACAAATCGTCAATACTTACGATAACACCATTCTGTATACTGACTATGTGCTCAGTGAAACGGTCAGTAAACTGAAAAAACTGGAGAGCCGCTATAACACTGCCCTGCTTTATATCTCTGACCACGGTGAGTCACTAGGTGAAAATGGCATGTATCTGCATGGCGCACCTTATAGCCTGGCACCAGAACACCAGACCAAAGTACCTATGATGGTTTGGGCTTCCGAAGGCTTCAAGAAAGCAAAAAGGCTGAATACGTCCTGCCTTGCACAGGCCGCAGAGAAGAACAGCTACTCCCAGGACAACATATTCCATTCGATGCTGGGCATCATGGATGTAGAGACCCAGGTCTACAACGCAGATATGGACATTTTCAGTCAGTGTCGTCGTAGCTAATCAATTACTGACAGGCGGTTATTCCTCTACAGGGAAAGCCGCCTTATCAAGTTTATTAAACGTCTTATCATACCTTACTGCCACATAACGCTTACCGTCATTAAACTGCATCAGATAATGACGCGGGCCAGCCAGTCTCCATCAGTAATTTGTCTACAGCAACCACATCAGGTACAAACAAAAATACCGCTCAACTTATGAGCGGTATTTTCCTATATCGGTTTTACTGAGCTTCAACTGTTATAACAGCAGATAGCTCCTGTACTGTTCCATCATCATCACGGACTCTGACCTTCAACGTATCATTAAGCACTTGTAATCCGGCAGTTGCTGTGTACTCCCCTTTCGGAGTAAAAGTAAACGAACAACTGTAGGTGTATCCCGGATCTATTGTTGTGCTGCTACAGTCGATATTTGCTACCGTGAATTGATCAAAGGTGCCACTGAACAAAGGCTCATCCAGCGTTGTTTCAGCTGCATTCGGATCCTCAGTCGCAACCATAACAATGACGTCAGACAGCGGTTCAAAACTAAGAACCTCTACATTGTCCGCATGAGCCGTCACAGACAATTTCACTGTTGCTGACATATCCAGCCCCAACGCAATGCTATTGCCAACCGGATTAAATTCCACCATTGCATCATCGGTATCAAATCCCTGTCCGATACTGCCACCAGCCTCTTGCTCACCATCCGAGACCAACACCCAAGCGATATTGTCGACACTATCGCTATCATCACCGGCAACTTTGAATGACATAGTGCAGGCGACCGACTCGTTAACAGCAACAGAAGAACCAATCAAACCAGAGCAGGTATCATCAACGGGTACAGTATCAGCGATATTGCTATCAAACACCTGAGCCGGAGGATTCAGCCCGAACGTTTCCGCCTGAGCAAAATCGACAAAATCCATAATCTCGAAATTTTCGAAGCTACTGTTACTAACTACAAATAAAAATGTCACCACAGGAGCCCGAGACAAATCTGTTAACTGATATTCATCGACACTGGTTGACATGTCATGATAACCAGCCGGATCCAGCGGATTCACTTCCGGTGCGAGCCCCGCCCTGACATACTTTTTCAGAGTAACAACAGGATTAACATTTTCAACACTGATACTGGCAGCCGCTGTTTTCAACTCCCCCGATGTTCCCTCTTCATCTGTCGGGATCACTTTGACCGTATTTTTATAAACATCACCAGCATTAATACTTGAATACAATGTCCCCATATTAACACCATAATCACAACCAGAACCCTGTGTATAAGTCAGCCCGTTAATCGCACAACCAGTATAGCCAACCGGCTTCGGCTCAGAAATGGTGTTCATTTCCTGAACTAAATCAATGAAATCAGTATCTTTAACATGAATTTGATCCCAGCCTGATTCATTAGAGTAAGTCACATAATAGTGAACATAATCGAACCCTGTTGGGCCTGTTTCTGGAATTGATGTCGGTGAGGCCACTTTAGCTATCGAAATAATTGGCGGTACATCAGAAATGCTAACAGTTAATGAATTTGATGGTCCCATGTATGCTTCAGGACCATCATCGAATTTCCAGTGAACACCAAATTGGCTAACTTTATCTTCACGCACCCCCTCTATAGATGAATCAGTATCCACCAATATCAGGCTCTTCCATCTCAACGTCACCGTACAAATATATGTTGCTCCCGGAGCAATCGTTTCTGAACCTGAAGCCAGGCATCTGCCATCGTTGTCAACGGCATTAACCAGTACTACCTGATCCTCATTAAGCGAAACAGTAGACGATGATAAAGAGCCGGAAATAAGAAACTCTTCGCCACCGAATTTTTCAACCAGTTCTGTAATAACCAATGAGGTATTAGTATTGGGATTAGTTACCTTCAAATCGAAGCTGAAAGAATCATTCCCTGCAAAAATATCTGATTCTGGCCGCGTTGCATCACCGTTTATGGCTTTTTCCAGAACCGGTTCACTAGGTAGCACTTTGACCGGAATTGTCACTGTTTCACAATTACATTTAGACGGAGCGCCTGGCGCAGGTAATAATCCGGACTGAATTTCACCGCCGGAGCTACACAAGTTGTCATCATTCTGATCCCAAGTCGCGCAGTAATCTAAATCGACAAAACTGTCTCCGTCTGTATCCTGACAGAAGAAAGTAATCACTTCTTCCTGATACACAGCATCTTGTGATTTAGTCACATCTGCACATAAATCACCGTTCGCTGACTGAGAATTAGGTAATCCTCCGGCGTCACCAACTTCCCCAACCCAGATAAGACACTCATTACTGTTACCCCCGGGTACTCCGTCAAGAGGGTTGGCTAAAGGGTTGGTCGTTGTATAAAACGAGAAGTTATAACGAATATTTGCAGTTGATGTGACTTTAAAATTCAGCTTTTGACTAACCGTCTCTCCGGCTTTACAGGTTGATGGGGCTCCCTGAGGTAAGGTAATTTCCGCCAAACTTACATCATTAGCAGAACAGGTCAGGCTATTCAAACCAGCTCGGGAGCGAACGCACTGCTCTCTGTTACCAGGCTCAACATCATAGTTGTCAGGGAAAATGCGTATACTCGAATACACATCTTCAACGACTCGCGGAGCTGCATTAACACTGCTGATAATCCCAAAGAATACAATAAAGACAAGAACATTAAGAAAAGCAGTTTCCTTTCTACATCTGAAATGACACCTTTTCATAACAGGTCCTCAAGGCCCGAGCCCCTCATTTCTCAGCATCGGACTTGTGTCCTTTGCTTTCAGAGTTTCAATCACCAAGCCCGGTTATAAATTAATGGAAATACAAAGCGCAAATTTCTTTAATCTTCCTAATCTAGCTTTTCTCTAAGAGCCTATTTCTAAACAGCAATGCCATTGGGCATAACAAAACAGTGCAATTTGAAATTTTTCTATGACAGGAAAATACAAGTAAGATAGTGCAACCAACTATGAGTCATTTCTGATTATTGAGAATAGCGTTCTTATATTTGCTTTCAGAAAAACAAATATATTCGTAAAACAGTGGCATAAGCTTGGAAATATCGAAATAAATAAGATTGAAGAAGGTGTTATCCGAATCCGACAGGTTAATTTAGAACCAAAACGGATCCGGATTTTCCATCAGAGATAAATACAAATCTGATTACGCCCCTGACGCTTAGCCCGATAAAGAGCTTCGTCAGCGCGAGAAATAAAAGCATCCAGAGGCTCACCATGTTGCCTGTAAGCAATGCCAAAACTTGCCGTTACTGATGTAGCCGCCAAAGCCCCAGTCCATTGCAGGCTTTCAATATGACTTCGGATTTTCTCAGCAACATGCCATGCATTATCACTGTTATTTCGGGAAAAAATGACAAACTCTTCTCCACCGAGGCGAATTGGGATATCTGTGCTGCTACAATGCTCCAGCAATGAGGCAGCAATAGTCTGGAGTACGATGTCTCCCTGATTATGCCCATATGTGTCATTGATACTTTTGAAGTAATCGACATCAATCATGATAGCAACAGTATCGGATACGTTATCTCTGTCCTGTTGATCCAGTAACTTCTGGACCACATCTTTCATGTATATGCGAGTGTATAAATTGGTCAACGGATCACGAACAGAACGCTGATAAATCTTTTCCCGTTCTTTTTCCATTTCTCGGTAGATCATTTCCCGCTCAATTGATATCTGCAAAGGCAGGTACATTTGCTCGACAACACGCTCTATCTTTTCCCGATCGCTGTTAATATTTTCCAACTTCAGCATGATAACAGCCTGAGCTGTCCCCTTGTCTGGAAGCAGCAATGGTATGAGCAGGCTCTCAAATAATGCACCATCTATGCTTTCTCGCTTAAGTTCATAACTTCCGCGATGATGCTCTTTCTCTTCAACAGAACGAGATTGGAATGCTTTAGAAACTGTTTCCGGAAGCTCAGTAATGATATTGCCGCGATAATGATTTTTTTCCGAAAAATACAGCATTTCGCCGTCATTATCCTGGACATAAAAGTCGAGATCAGAAACAGCGATTTCATCACGGATCAACTTAAATAATGCGCTGGCTATCTCCCTGAAGTCACGGTAGATCGTCATAGTCTTAGTGATATTCTTCAGGGTTTCATTAAATTTAGCCAGTTTGGTGAAATCCGTTGTTCCACGCAGTAACAGATATAAACCGCAATCAAGAGACTTTAGGCCATCAATCATATATGGGATAAGCGGCTTCCTGATAATCGACCCGTGCTGCGGGGCTATCATCTGCATCGGATACTGCTCAATCTCACTCAATACATACTGCAAAATGTCATTGCTGGGAATATAGTGCTGATGGAAAGGCTTCATGGCTTCCAGATAGGATTCATCCTCCGCAAATAAAACAAATTCATCTGTCAGCCCACCGAATAAATCACTGGAGAACATCACACCGGACAGAGGATCAAAAGTCGTAAATGCACCAGGGAAGTGAGCATAAGGTGTAAAACAGAAGTTTAACGTTCTATCAGCAAGCGGTAATTGCCAGTCATGCTCTTCAATAAGCCAAAAAGGAATATCAAAACCATAGTGCTTCAGCAGCATTTTGGTACGCCAGTGAGTAACAATGACAGCATCTTTTCGGCAAAGCAGTTGCTCTATGAGGGGGATAGCGCCTGTTATATCAGGGTCCTGGTGTTGGCAAATAAAATACTTTATCGATGTGAATGGTATAACTTCATTAATCTTACGAAGCGTATTAGCAAAAGTGAGCTTTGAGCCGGGATCAATTAAAACAGACTCGTCACCCTGCTCAATAAGATACACGTGACATTGAAAAGGGTCATCTTCCTGAACATGCCCTACCCACCAGACACGAGGAGCAATCTCAATGGCATGGTCTGTATCATATTTTTTTATTTCTTTATCTAGCCCCTTCATCAGAAAGGCCTCAATTGTAATATTCTCAGGTCGGCATAATATTAATGATTCGCCCTATCAATAAATTGATGTAAATCATCATAGCTTAATGTCCTGTCCCTATATGCCGGGTTGATTTGAGATAACAAAAAAGATAAGAGATAGTTTTTACAATACAGTTTCAAAAACACATTATTATTAACCACTTACAAGCATAGTAACACTTCGCTTTATATCTGTACTTCTTGCGGATTATGACACTCATCAGCTACACGCCAGCAATTTCGACCATTACTCTTAGCTTCATAAAGTGCATTATCTGCCTGGCCTATCAGCTCTTCCAAAACACCAGGTATAGGGTTACAACTAGTTGCCAATCCTAAACTGACGGAACAGGTTATTTCATTTCCATCATGAGAAATGGTCAGTTGCTCTATACAGTTTCGAATTTTCTCCGCGACCTGTTTAACACCATGAAGATCGGTGTCGTACAAAAATAAAACAAACTCTTCACCACCAAGGCGCGCTAAATAATCATTTTTACGAATTACCGACTTCACCGCAGTAGCAATCTCCACCAAGACGATATCACCGACCTGATGTCCAAAGCTGTCATTAACTTGTTTAAAGTGGTCTATATCAAAGATGATCACACTGACAATCGTATTTTCAGGAACAGGACCACTTAAAAGTGAATCCGCCCTCATAGTCAAAGCCCTACGATTTAACACCCCTGTCAAAGGATCTGTCTCTGCAAGCCGGCTCATTAACTCACACTGCTTTTTATGAAACTTAACCCATTGCGAGCAACCAAACAGAAACAATAAAAAGCCAGCTGCTTTTAATATATCTTCAATAATATCCTTAGAATCAAGCACATTGGTCAACTCATCAGCAAAGTCCCAGAAATTAGCCACAAACATCATCGTCGAGGCAGCTAACAGGATGCGATATATCTCACGAGATTCTTTTAGCTCTTCAATATTAAACATCAAATACAAGCAGCACAGCGCCATACCGCCATCGAAAAGCAGATCAGCCAGAATCAATGGCTCTGTTGTTGGATAGATGATTACTACAGCAACAAGCAAAGGCAAAAGAATGGCAAGACAACCTAACTGAAACTTGTATTTAAATAATTCAACCACTAAGCATTGGTTCCGAAATCAACTATTAATATTACCGAGCGAATATAACATATATAATTATCAATAACATTGATGGGAATAACAGCTCTGTTCTTTAAGAACGAAACAAAAAACTGATCATTATAAAAATATTTACAATTCAAATTATTACATTACTAATAGCAGATAAATTTCAGACAAAAAATAAGGTCGCATGCACTTTAATTACGGTTATAAGCGTATTCGGATTATACATCTGTGTGATTGACACTTGCTGCTTATAACAACAAGACTGTTAAGTAATTGAATTTCGATATGGGCTTGCTAATAAATCGAAGGTAACAACTATCTTGCTTTAACAGTATTAGTTAAAAACGTTTCATACCAATAGACAACCTAATATAGGAGAATTCTCTTTCTAAAATACAACCTATATTAGTTAGCATTCATATACAGCTTTTAATTTGCTTTAAAGTAACCAACTTAACTGCTCATTACATTAAAATTCAGGCACAAAAAAACCAGCTTTCGCTGGTTCTTTTGATAATGATGGAGGCGCGTCCCGGAGTCGAACCGAGGTCCACGGATTTGCAATCCGCTGCATAGCCACTCTGCCAACGCGCCTTAGATTGTTTGAGATGGTGCCCCGGGCCGGACTTGAACCGGCACAACGCGAACGTCGAGGGATTTTAAATCCCTTGTGTCTACCAATTCCACCACCAGGGCACGCAAATTCTTTTGCAATGCCATTAAACTGAAACAGTTAAACACCATCTTTGATACCGCTATAGAGCCATATCATTTATGTATGGAGGCGCGTCCCGGAGTCGAACCGAGGTCCACGGATTTGCAATCCGCTGCATAGCCACTCTGCCAACGCGCCTTTATGTTCACGAGCTTCCCCGTGAGAACGAGGCGTACTTTACTGGATTCTGAAAATGAGTCAACAATATTTTTTTGCTTTTAACTCAAATGCTTAAAAACAGTTCACACCGATTAATTCCCCTTCGGGCAAACTTCATTTTTGTTCAAATTAAAAGCCTGAACTCAGAAAAAGCAAGGAGTAACAGCGGGAGTTAAAAAGAAAAATGCACAAAAACTGCGGGTACAAAAAAACCAGCTTTCGCTGGTTTTTTTGATAATGATGGAGGCGCGTCCCGGAGTCGAACCGAGGTCCACGGATTTGCAATCCGCTGCATAGCCACTCTGCCAACGCGCCAAATTTTGGAGCGACACACGAGGTTCGAACTCGTGACCTCAACCTTGGCAAGGTTGCGCTCTACCAACTGAGCTAGTGTCGCATAATTTGAGATGGTGCCCCGGGCCGGACTTGAACCGGCACAACGCGAACGTCGAGGGATTTTAAATCCCTTGTGTCTACCAATTCCACCACCAGGGCACGCAAATTCTTTTGCGATGCCATTAAACTGAAACAGTCAAACACCATCTTTGATACGGCTATAAAGTCATATCTTTTAAATTGGAGTGACGCGGCCAGCTTGGTACACGAAGTTCCTCGTGTGTTTACCACATAACCTTTAAATTGGAGCGACACACGAGGTTCGAACTCGTGACCTCAACCTTGGCAAGGTTGCGCTCTACCAGCTGAGCTAGTGTCGCATCATTCTGCTAATGAGAATGGAGGCGCGTCCCGGAGTCGAACCGAGGTCCACGGATTTGCAATCCGCTGCATAGCCACTCTGCCAACGCGCCTTAATTTTCAAACCACTTTGGAACACTCCGCTGCGGTACGAGGTGTAATTTACTGATTTTAAATAATGAGTCAATGAAAATTTATGTTTTTTTCTTCAACTGGTCAAAAATCAGCACAGATTAATAAAAATAGCGCCAAAATCGATTAAATCAACACCGTCATTAAAAAACAAAGAAGGCCGCATTACACGGCCTTATTCACTCATCTGGTTCAAGCTTACCTGATTAACTCACACTCCACTGCGAAAGTGAACGCTTGAAATCTTCGTAGCCAAACTCATTGAGCTTCTCAATATCACCATTTTGACGCAGGCAGTAAATCGAAGGCATCTTCAGGCCGTTAAACCAGTTCAGCTTCACCATAGTGTAACCAGCACTATCCAGAATATGCAGACGCTGACCAATCGCCAATGGCTGGTCAAATTGCGTCACACAAAACTGATCTCCGGCAAGGCATGAACAGCTTCCAATCACATAGGTGTGTTCACCGTTCTCACTCGCTTCAGCAACAGAAGCGGGCTCATCATAAATCAGCGTATCGAGGCGATGAGCCTCTGTTGCGCTGTCTACAATCGCCGTTTTCATATCGTTTTCTACGATATCAACAACTGTTACAACCAAATCAGTAGTCTTGGTGATGATCGCTTCTCCCGGCTCAAGGTAAAGCTGAACACCATGTCTCTCGGAGAAGTGTTTCAGGGCAAGAGCCAGTTTCTCGATATCGTAACCCGGCCAAGTGAAGAATACGCCACCACCGAGGCTTACCCACTCCAGCTTATCCAGATGCTGACCAAAATTTTCTGAAATCGAGTCAAGCAATGCAATAAAGGCATCTACATCTTTGTTCTCACAATTCATGTGGAACATAGCACCGTTCAGGTTCTCGAATATGGACGGATCAATATGATCCATCTGTACGCCCAACCGAGAGTATTGACGAGCAGGATTCGCCAAGTCCTGACCGGCATAGCTCACACCAGGGTTCAGGCGAAGGCCAAGCGAAGCCTTACCTTCAACAAGGTGACGATAGGCCAACAGCTGACTTTGCGAGTTGAAAATCATCTTATCGCAAATATCAGCTACTTCTCTGACGTCATCTTCGCTGTAGCCCACGCTGTAAGCATGAGTCTCACCACCGAAGGTTTCATAACCCAGCTTTACTTCATAAGGACCACTGCTGGTTGTACCGTCCAGATACGGTTTGATGATGTCGAACACCCCCCAGGTCGAAAAGCATTTCAGGGCCAGTACCAGCTTAACCCCAGACAGCTCTTTAAGGCGCTTTACCTTCTCAAGGTTCGCAATCAGCTTTTCTTCATCAATCATGAAGAAAGGTGTTTTCAAATCTTGTTTCTGCATCTTAATTACCAATAAGCCGATGCCACAACTGACATCGGCTTGATATATTCACTAATTGACGACAAGAAAGCTTCTCACACGCAGGAATTTCGGGTCAGGGCTAGGAGGAAGGACGGAGTTTATATTCATAAATGAGCACTTCCGACAACGCCATGACCCGAAATAGCAAGTGTGAAAACTTACTTGAGGATGTTGATTGCAGGCTGCCCGACTTCCAGCTCCTGAACATGCCAGTCCAAGCCGATCTCAGGCATTGTTTCCAGGAACGGATCCGGGTCCAGCTGTTCCATATTGTATACGCCTGCTTCAGCCCACTTACCACGGAAGTACTGTAGCGCTGCTGTAATTGCCGGTACACCAGTGGTGTAAGAAATAGCCTGATGTTCTACATCTTTATAAGCGACCTGATGATCGGCGTTGTTGTAGATAAATACGCTGCGCTCTTTGCCGTCTTTCTTACCCTGAACCCAGGTACCGATGCAAGTTTTACCTGTGTATCCCGGAGCCAAAGAAGTCGGGTCAGGCAGAAGAGCTTTCAGTACTTTCAGCGGTTCAACAACTGTACCGTCCTGAAGCGTTACCGGATCCGGGCTTAACAGACCGATATCACGCATGCAGTTAAAGTAGTTCAGGTAACGATCACCGAAGCCCATCCAAAATTCGATTCGCTTCGCAGGGATGAATTCTTTCATAGAACGAACTTCATCATGCGCCATTGAGTAAACTTTGTGGGAACCTACCAGCGGGAAATCGAACTCCATCATACGGGTGTGACACGGAACCTGCTTCCACTCACCTTCTTCCCAATAGAATGAGTCGCCCTGGATTTCAAGCATGTTGGTTTCAGGGTCGAAGTTAGTAGCAAACTTCTTGCCGTGATCACCGGCGTTTACGTCCATGACATCAATCGTGTCGATTTCATCGAATAGGTGCTTAACAGCGTAAGCAGCAAACACACTCACTACGCCCGGATCGAAACCTGCGCCAAGAATACCCGTGATACCCGCTTCTTTGAACTTCTCACGGTAACCCCACTGCCAGTCATATGCTTGCGGTACCTGCTGACCTTCTGAGCACAGATCAACAGCCACTGATGTATCAAGGTATGACACTTTAGCTTGGTAACAGGCTTCCATGATGGTCATGTTTACCCATGGAGGGCCAGCGTTGATAACCAGATCAGGCTGGACTTCTTTAATCAGTGCAACCAGTGCATCAACGTCATCAGCATTTACTGCGCGAGCTTCCAGTTTCTTAGATGGATCTTTCATATTTTCCATCTTCTTGATGGATTCAATGATGCTCTCACACTTAGAAACAGTACGAGATGCAATGGTAATATCACCCAATACATCATTGTTCTGAGCTGCCTTATGCGCAATAACCCAGCCAACACCACCAGCACCGATTTGTAGAATAGCCATAGTTAAATTTCTTCCCTTAATAATCTGATTCTCGTGCTGTTTGGCCCGGATAATCGCAAGGCCGAACAGCACTAATTACATTACTTTTAGTTTGGTTACCGTTAGCTCGCCAATGAACGGGCAAGCTGATTAATTTGATTCAGCAGTGATTCAAAGTCTGCCATTGTCAGGCACGGATTCAGAATGGTGAACTTCAGTGCAACCTTACCGTCCACAACCGTTTCACCCAAAACCGCAACCCCTTTCACCAGCGCTTCCAAGCGAAGCTGTTTGTTCAGCTGATCAACATCTACCGGCTCACAACCGATATGACGGAACAAAACAGTCGACAGCGAAGGTGATGCCAGCAGCTCAAAATCAGCAGACTGGTTCACCAAATCCGCGACACTCTGGGTCTGACTTAACAGATGGTCATACATAGAACCCAGAGCCTGAGTCCCCACACACTGCATTGTCATCAGCACTTTCAGCGCATCAAATCGCTTAGTTGTCGCAATTGACTTATCAACCAAATTCGGCAGCAGATCGTCTTCACGATTCAGGTAATCTGCATGGTGAAGCAGGTACTTAAAATTGGTTTTGTCCTTCAGTAGTACTGCACCACAACTGATTGGCTGATAGAACAGCTTATGGAAGTCCACACTCAGTGAATCTGCCCGCTCTATACCGTTCAGGCGTGTTTTATGACGGCTCAAAATCAAGGCACCACCGTATGCGCCATCGACATGTAGCCAAAGCTTGTGCTGCTCGGCGATATCAGCCAGCGCATTAAGATCGTCAATAGCACCGTGATCCGTCGTACCGGCCGTACCAACAAGGGCAAACGGCAACAAACCTTCCTGCTTAAGGGATTCAACCGTTGAAATCAGTGATGGCTGCTTGATAGTGCCGTCCTGATTGGTATCCACACAGACAACAGCATGCTCACCCAACCCCATCAGTGATGCAGTTTTCTGTACGGTGAAATGCGACTTCTTCGAACAAAGGATACGCAGCTTGCCGGCATATTCAGGCAGACCGTTTTTCTGGATATTGTGACCGGACATCGTATCGGCCGCCCAGTCACGCGCCAGCAAAAGCCCCATCTGGTTACTTTGCGTACCACCGCTGGTAAATATACCGTCAGATTGACTGCCAAGATTGTAAACACCGCACAACCAGTCAATTACTTTCTGCTCTACATAAGTTGCAGCACTTGCCTGATCCCATGAATCCATGGACTGGTTCAGGGAGCTGATGAAAGATTCAGCCGCGACTGCCGGAAGCAATGGCGGAGTATGCAAGTGTGCAATGCAGTTCGGGTGCTGAACCATAATTGAGTTCTTAGCAATCAGCTCACCTGCCTGCTCAATCACGGTCTCAAGCGGCAACTGTTGGTCATCAAGCTTGATTTCGTTAATGCGCTGCTTAAGCACTTCCGGCTCCAGGCCTGAATATGGCGCATCTGTTGTTTCAAAAACTTGCTTAAGAACCTGAGTCGATTTATTCAGCGCAGCTTCGAAACTATCTGCACCACCTTCACCGGTGTGAATAAAGTATGAACGCCACTGTTCCTGTTCAGAACCGACTGTCGCTTCAACCTCTTTTGCCGGGCCAGCAGTCGCCAGAATTGCCTTGCTGATAGCATCGAGGGCAAAATCAATTTGCTCATAGCTGATTATCAATGGTGGAAGAAAGCGAATAACTGACCCCTGACGACCACCTTTTTCAACGATCAGGCCACGCTCCAGTGCGGCACGCTGAATGTTCAAGGTCAACTCAGGATCGGCTTCTGGTTCACCAAATTTGTTTTTCTTACCGCCAGGCTTAACAATTTCAACGCCAAGCATCAGGCCTTTACCGCGCACTTCGCCGATACAATCTGTGTATCCGGCAATACGCTCTAAACCTTCTCGCAGGTACTGACCTGCTTTACGAGCATGTTCAACCAATCCGTCACGACGAATAATTTCCAATGCTTTAGCACCGGTTGCCATCGCCAGCTGATTGCCACGGAATGTGCCTGTGTGCTCACCCGGACGCCAAGTATCAATTGACTTGCCGAAAACAAGAATTGACATCGGCAAACCACCACCTACGGCTTTGGACAAACACAGGATATCCGGAGTTACACCTGATTCTTCAAATGCAAATCGATAGCCGGTTTTACCGATACCACACTGAATTTCATCAAAAATCAGTAAAATGCCATGTTCTTTAGTGATTCGCCGCAACTCTCGCAGCCAAAATGCAGGGGCCGGAATTACACCGCCCTCACCCTGTACTGGTTCAACAATGATAGCTGCAGGTTTCTGAACACCACTTTCATCATCGCTCAGCATACGTTCAATATAACGAATACTCTGTTTAGCCCCTTCATCACCTTTCAAGCCAAACGGACAACGCAATCTGTACGGGAAAGGCAAGAAATGGACATCCGACATCAGCCCCTGACGACGGGCTTTTGTATTCAGATTACCCATCATGGCCATAGTGCCGTTAGTCATACCGTGATAAGCACCGTGGAACGCCGCCATGATATTACGGCCGGTTGTCTGCTTGGCCAGTTTTATTGCCGCTTCAACCGCATCGGCACCGGAAGGGCCACAGAACTGAATACGCGCATTAGCAGCGAATTCTTCAGGAAGGAAGTTCATCACTTCCTTGATAAATTTATCTTTGGCTGGCGTCGTCATATCCAGAGTCTGATACGGCAGCCCCTGATTAAGCTGATCGATAATCGCCTGGTTAATTTCAGGGTGGTTATAACCCAATGCCAAAGTACCGGCACCAGCCAGGCAGTCCAGGAAAACCTGGCCGCGACTGTCTTCTACCAGTACGCCTGATGCTTTCTTGATTGCAAGAGGTAGCCTGCGAGGATAAGAACGCACTTCTGATTCATAATGTTCCTGGCTCAAAAGCAGTTCATCCGGGGTCAGGTCATACAGTTCATGTACAACCGGTACGTTAGAGGCCAGCTTGATATCCTCTAAATCAAACACGTTACTCATAGGTGTAATCCATGATTTCCGCCATTTTGATGGCATAAGCCAAGAAAAAGCCGCAACAATCCCAACCCTTACAATCAGCCAATCGTTCAACTGGTGGATTGCAAGCACTACACATTGAATTTATTGCGCTTATAAATTCTTAGCCGATAAATACACAACATCATCAGCAGTAAAGCTGATAACAGCAGGGATCCGGCATTTCGCCGAAATGATTTAGAAAGGAAAAATCAAGGTTCAGTAATAATACTGCAATTAGGTAAGATAAAGCTGACTTGGGTTTTCTTTGATTGAATGTTCACTGTTGGGTTCCCTCAATATGCTGCCGCCTTTTTTCTTTCCAGCAAAGCAGCGCTATTAATGCCCTTCTACTAACGATGCACCGTTAGTACCTACGGCGTATTGCGATAACATCAGCTTGAATTAATCGCAACACATGAGTCTCAGAACAACACGTCTGAGATTGCGCAGAAAAGTAACATATTGTTGTCTTTCATGCCAATTGTAATTTATCAGCTTAGACCACATCCTCATCAGTGGTTAATTAAAAGACTAAACCATTAAATTAAGTGCATAATTTATTCTTTGTGAACAGGATCTACCAATAGCACTCTACTTCATATTGGAATATGAAACAGTTCAAATAACACACAGATATGTTGTGTTAACGTAAATAAAGTGAAACATAAATCATATTAGGAACAAGGTGTACATTATGAATAACCGTATCCTGCAATATGGTAAGTTCCCGACGTTGATCGACCTCAGTCACCTGTGAGCACATCATTTCGCTGACGGTCTGTACAGCATCATCGCCCTCTTACCTCCGATAAAACTTCGTACCTTCCTGAACATTACGATTCCCGATCCCGGCTCTCCTCCTCGGCGTCTGCCAGCATTCATTCTTAGTCAACCGTTACTCTCATCATGGCGTCATTGGATATCGCCATCGTTAACAATGATAAGGAATTAATATGGAAATTGTTCTGGGTATCGCTGCATTATTAGCAGCACTATGTTTATTCTCATTATTCAGTTTTAAAGCCCCCAATGGCAGCGCCGCCATGAGTGGCCTTGCTGATGCTGCAATCGCCACGTTTCTGGTTGAAGCCATTCATAAGTTCGTGATGGGTAACCTCTTTGGTATCGAATACCTTGCTGACTTCGGTAACATGGTCGGTGCTATGGGCGGTGTCGCCGCAGCAACACTGGTAATGCTAAGAATGGGGATTCAGCCAGTCTTTGCGATTGTTACCGGCCTGGCAATGGCCAAACTGGGTATCCTTGAGGGCTTCATTGTCGGTTACCTGTTCTCGTTTGCCGCGCCACTGTTTAAGAAATACCTCCCTGAAGGAGTTGACGTAATTGTCGGTGTGCTGACTCTGGCACCGCTGGCTCGACTTGTTGGTATATTCATCAGCCCGGCTCTGGATGTGCTGATGGGCACCCTGGCTAACATGATCACCGAAGCCACTATGTTCTCACCATTAGTCATGGGCTTCCTGCTTGGCGGCTTGATGAAAATGGTCTGTACTTCCCCGCTCAGTTCTATGGCATTAACAGCGATGCTGGGTCTGACCGGCCTGCCAATGGGGATCGCTGCGATCGCTTGTGTCGGTGGCTCATTTACCAATGGCTATATCTTCCATACACTCAAGCTAGGCAAATCAAGTAACACCATCAGTGTGATGCTGGAACCTCTGACTCAGGCTCATATCGTTACCCGTAACCCTGTACCAATCTTTATGTCGAACTTCATAGGCGGTGCACTGGCAGGTACTATTGCGGCTTACTTCGGCATCGTTAATGATGCACCGGGAAGCGCAGCACCAATCCCTGGCCTGCTGGCTTCTATTGCCTTTAACGCACCTCAGACACTCTTTATGGCAACCATAGCTGCCGCATTCGCCGGTATCGTCGGTGGTGTTATTGGTAACCAAATCTACAAACGCCTACTTGCCGAACGCATTCCACTACAACAGTTTGCAAATGGCTAATCGCTAATTGCAACATGCGTTATACAAAGGCTTACCTGGCTGGTAAGCCTTTTTTCTGTGACAAGAACAGCAAAACATCCTTATGGCACATAAAAGCCCTCACTTTTATCCGGCCTTTCTCTGGTTTATTTGCCATAATGACAACACTCCCTACAACTGTTGCAAAAAATACACTAATAATGCGAAATACTGATGACTTTCTGATTTTCTACCACCTCATTGAGCAAGGCTCTTTCAGTAAGGCTGCCGAACAGGTCGGGCTGACAAAATCAGTCGTAAGTAAAAGAATTACCAGGCTGGAACAAGAGCTGGGAGTTCAACTACTCTATCGAACAACCCGAAAGCTGACCCTGACTGAAGCAGGCGAAATTTTTTATCGTCATGCGCGGGAGATATTTCTTTCGGTTCAGGAAGCAGAAGAAGAACTGAGCGGCTTAGGGGAAAGCCTTTCCGGCACCATTCGGCTTACAGTACCGACAATTTCAGGAGAACTGATTCTGCCGCAGGCCATCGCTGAGTTCAGCGAAAAGTACCCGGATATAAATATTCAAATGGATCTGGATAACCGTTTTGTCGACATCGTTGAAGAAGGCTACGACTTGGCGATCCGAACTGGCGTATTACCTGATTCCAGTTATATTGCCCGTCGCCTGCTGGATGTCCACTGGGTGATTTGTGGGGCTCCGGCTTATTTCCAAAAACGCCCGGCCCCGAAAAACTACAAAGATCTGGTGAATCACAATTGCCTTGCCTACAGCTACCAGGAAACTGGTGCCAACGAGTGGTTATTCAAAGGCAAATCAGAACCCTTTACTGTCAGGGTGGCAGGAAATTTCACTACGAATAACGCATCGGCCTTACGTAAAGCAGCTCTGTTTGGTCAGGGACTGGTATATGTACCAAGAGTGTTAGTTGCTGACGATCTTAAGTCAGGAAACTTGGTTGAGATACTGGAGGATCAGGTTGCCAAATGCCTGGGTATCTATGCAATTTACCCTTATACTCGCCACCAGCCGAAAAAGGTTCAGCTGTTTATTGAGCATTTATACCAATGCTACCGAAGCAATGAAGATAAATTCTGAAACTAGAAAGAAAAATGAGCTAAAAAGAAGTGGTCAACAATGACCACTTTTTTTATTTCAGATAAACAAGAACATTATCAGGCTGGTACCTGACTCACCTTATCCACCAAATACAGAATTGAGCGATACTCAATGCCGCTGTGCTCAGACAAACCAATCTCACAGGTTTTGCTATTTGAGTAGCCTTCCTTACAATTTTCAGGCACCTGTGCTTTCAGTGGTGCCAGCGCAGAAGCATTCAGTTCCGGCGTGGTAAAGCCCTTATCACCGGCAAAACCACAACACTGAATATCTTCAGGAATGATAACCTGTTTAGCACACGCCTCTGTTACTCGCTTCATCACATCAGCCAGCCCTTTACGACGGGAGGTACACGTAATGTGAAGCATCACCGGCTCTTCCTGTGGCGTAATCGACAAACGCGGCATCACAAACTCAGCCACAAACTGAAATGGCTCATAGATTGTCAAATCCCGTTGTAGATTATCCCGGCTCAGGCTGGCACATGGACTGGTATCCATCAATACCGGTAATGAACCTTGTTCAGATGCCTGCCATAAGGCTTCTTCCAATTGTTTTGCTTTATCTTCTGCGGTCTCTACAAAGCCCTTACTTTTATATGGCATACCACAGCACTGGTTATTCAGGTCGTCCGGCAACACAACCTCATACCCGGCTTTATTCAACAGAGAAATGGTCACATCAGCAAGCGGGCGTGGGTCCATGGCCTGTTTTTCGGTGCCCATATTGCGGGAAGCACAACTAGGGAAATAAACAATCTTTTCTTTACTGACCGAGCGGATTGTCAGGCTCTCTCTATTCAAGCTTTTTGCCGCCCTAGGCATGTGCGGTGTCCATAACGGGACTTTACGCGCTGTCAGATTATGTGCCACTTTTGTCAGGGTACGCATCTTATTCGTACCCAGCATTGCGTGCATACCATTGGCAACACTTAGGCCAACACGAGTTGCAGCAGTTACGCCATCAAAGTGATTTGCTGTCCAGCGTGCAATACTTTTTGCTATATCAGAATGGTCTTCTCGCAGCTTCCGCATTAAATCACCGGTATTGATATCAACCGGACAGCGATCTGCACACAAACCTGTCGCCGCACAAGTTGCCACACCCTGATAACGGAATGTCTTTTCCATTTCCGCCAAACGCGCCGGATCTTCATTGGTTCTGCGCAATCTGCTGATTTCCCGATAAACAGTATTACGTTGGCGCGGTGTCAAAGACAAATTCCGAGAAGGGCAAACCGGTTCACAGAATCCACACTCAATACATTTATCAATGAGAGTATCCGCAGCAGGCATCGCTTTAAGGTCTTTCACATGAGCCTGATGATCATTATTGAGAATCACCCCTGGATTCAGAATGCCTGTTCCATCAAAAATATGCTTGATCTGCTGCATCAAAGCATAACCTTCAGCCCCCCACTCCAGCTCCACAAAAGGAGCCATATTGCGCCCAGTACCATGCTCTGCTTTCAACGACCCCTGGTAATCCACTGCAACCAATTGGGCAACGGCATCCATAAAGGCACTGTAACGTATCACTTCTTTTTCTGTATCAAAAGCTTGTGTGAAAACGAAATGCAGGTTCCCGGCCAGAGCATGACCAAAAATAATAGCTTCGTGATAGTCGTACTTTACAAACAACTCTTGCAGTTCACGAACTGCCGGAGCCAGTTGTTCAATCGGGAACGCCACATCCTCGATGATGACAGTCGTACCGGTTTCACGCACGGCACCAACCGCAGGGAAAAGGCCTTTACGGATGCCCCATAACTGAGCACAAACACCTGCATCACGACTGAAGGACACCTGCTCCATCGGAGTGAACTCATCAATCAATGCCATAGTTGAATCAGCCTGGGCAGACAGGTCTGCTTCATTTTCGCCATGCAGCTCAATCAACAATGCCGCAGCTTCGGTATTACCTTCCTCACCCAGTCTGGCAATGAAATCCGGCATTCCCGGCTTATCGGCAACTGATGCCAGCGCCCTGCTATCCATCAGCTCAACAGCCGCGACTTGTGTTTTACTAAGCGCACTGACGGCAAGACATGTTTTCTCGATATCCGCGAAAACAAATAACCCGGAAGCCTTGAAGGCATGATCAATCACTGTGTTATAAGTGATATCGGCAATGAATCCGAGTGTACCTTCCGAGCCAATCAGCAGATGCTGAAGGATTTCAATCGGATCGTCATAATCCACCAGCGAGTTAAGGCTATAGCCGGTCGTGTTTTTCAGGCGGTACTTATGCCTGATCTTATCTGCCAGCTCCGGGTTATTACGACAACTCTCAGCTAATTGAGATAAATCAGAAAGCAATAAAGAATGACTCAGTTTGAATCGTCTGACGCTGTCGCGATCCAATGTATCCAGCACCGTACCGTCAGCAAGTACAACAGTCATTCCTGCCAGAGTCTTATAGCTGTTCTGTGCAGTACCGCAACACATCCCTGATGCATTGTTTGCTGCAATACCGCCAATCTTACAGGTATTGATGGAAGCCGGATCCGGGCCGATTTTACGTCCGTACGAAGAAAGGTATTTATTGGCGTCAGCTCCAATCACTCCCGGCTGTAGCCAAATCTGTTCACCACTATTAATAATTTTATGCTTACGCCAATTATCAGTCAGGGTGATTAATACAGAATCGGACAGAGCCTGCCCGGAGAGGCTGGTCCCGGCGGCGCGGAATGTCACTGGAATGTTCGACGTATAACAGGCTTTAAGCGCAAATACGACTTCGTCCAGTGTATCCAGTTGAAGGATCAGTTTGGGAACCAGGCGGTAAAAACTCGCATCAGTGCCATACGCCAGGGTTAATGTAGGGTCAGTAATAATTCGCTTTTCATCGATCTGAGCTTTCAGCTGCTCAACCAATGCAATGTAGGGCTGCTGCATTGTGTCTCCGTGTAGGTCAGTATGCTCATCTTATTTTTTCCGGACCTGCTAATTATAAATTTAGCCGGATAGTGTTATTCAGCTATTTTACCGAGCCACTTTTAGTGAATATATCACCAGCAATACACTTGTTTGTTGCAAAAGGTTTAACAATCTACCAAATACACCCACCGGCTAATCGGCAGACTAAAACAAAATAAAGAAACGACAAAAAGAAAACAAAGACTTAAAAGCTGGGTTTTAAAAGCAAGTGACATGAAGAGCACTTAGGAACAGCCCCAAAGATAATTGGCCACGAGAATTTCAAAGAAGAGATTTTGGCGAACGCCAGATACAAAAAAACCAGCATAAGCTGGCCTGTCATATTCAGATTAGTTAAACCTGAAAGAGATGGAGGCGCGTCCCGGAGTCGAACCGAGGTCCACGGATTTGCAATCCGCTGCATAGCCACTCTGCCAACGCGCCATCTTTTATTACTACCGTTTGGGACAATGTCCTGTTCGGTATGGCGGCCATTTTACAGATACTCCCCACTGTGTCACGGAAAAAATAAAAAAAAACAATCGTTCGCTTTAAATTTCACCATCCACATCAAACATTAGCCAATAAGTACTTTTTATTCCCCAAGAAACTCATCACTTATGCCGATAGACAAAATAGAGTGAACAAAGAAAAGGCGGCTCATTGAGCCGCCTTTCGAGATTTCTTTTACAAGAGATCAAATATCTTCTGAGTTCAGCAGATCATTTTTTGCTGCCTTCAGGTAGATATACATTGACCAGTATGTCAGCACCATCGCGACATAAAGAGCGGCATAACCGGTCCAAACAACCCACTCATTCGGGTGCCACAACAGAACCAGCAACGCAAACATCTGAGACGCAGTTTTAACTTTACCAACCCATGAAACAGCAACACTAGAGCGCTTACCTAGCTCTGCCATCCACTCACGAAGTGCTGAAATAATAATCTCACGGCTAATCATGGTAACAGCAGGGATTGTTACCCAAATTGAATGATAGTGCTCGACAACCAAAACCATCGCAGTTGCAACCATCACCTTGTCGGCAACCGGATCAATGAAAGCACCAAAACGGGTGGTCTGATTTAATTTACGAGCAAGGAAGCCATCGAACCAGTCTGTTACACCGGCACCAAAGAAGATCATCGCAGTTGCAAAAGGCGCCCACTCATAAGGCAGATAAAAAGTGATCACAAAAAATGGGATAAGCAACAGGCGGATGAAGCTGAGTATGTTAGGAATCGTTAAACGCATAATTCTTAGTTCTTATGATTGACTTCATTGGGGAGCCGCATTGCTAGCCATGCTGCAATGCGTCATAAATTTTATCTGCCAAAGACTTACTAATACCAGGAACTTTGGCAATTTCTTCTTTGCTGGCTCTTTTCAGTTCTTGTAATCCACCCATGTATTTCAGCAGAGCCTGACGACGTTTCGGGCCAATGCCTTCCACATCTTCCAGAACGCTACGTTTTCTGACTTTCGCACGCTGAGCACGGTGACCACTGATTGCATGATTATGACTTTCGTCACGAATATGCTGGATCAAATGCAAAGCAGGCGAATCGGACGGCATCGAGAACTCCTCTCCGGTAACCAGAAGCAGGGTTTCCAGCCCGGGTTTTCGGGTTGTTCCTTTTGCCACACCGACCAACAGCGAACGTTTAGGCCACTCTTCCATCAGTGGACTTACTACATCATACGCTCTTGACAGCTGACCTCTACCCCCATCGATAAAAATAATGTCGGGAATCTTATCTGGATCCAACTGTTTATCGTATCTGCGAGTTAAAGCCTGAGCCATCGCAGCATAATCATCACCGCCGGTAATACCGGTGATATTGTAACGACGATATTCCTGCTTCAGCGGACCGTCCTGATTAAACACCACGCAGGAAGCAACCGTCTTCTCACCCATGGTATGACTGATATCAAAACACTCCATCCGCTCCAGGACACGAAGATTTAGCGCATTACTCAATTCAGAAAAGCGCTGCTGAATCGTCATTTTATGGTTGAGCTTACTTGTCAGTGCAGTGCTGGCATTAGTTTGTGCCAACTTGAGATAACGAGCCCGATTCCCCCTGGAATGGGTTTTGAGCTCGATTTTACGGCCAGCCAATTCTGTCAGTGTTTCTGCGATGATTTTTTTCTCTTCGCCCGGATCTGCGCCGAGCAAAATAACTGAAGGAATCACCCTTCCTTCAGCCTGATTCAGATAGAACTGACTGACAAAACTGGATAAGACTTCGGTAAGCTCCGCGTCAATTGGCATCTTCGGAAAATAACTGCGACTACCGAGGATCTTACCCTGCCGGATATACAACGCATGGATACAAGCCATTCCCTGCTCATGAGCTATACCAATCACATCCATATCATCTTCGCTGTCATGGCTGACAAACTGCTGCTCCTGCACCCGGCGTAACGCCTGAATTTGATCTCGATAAGTGGCAGCTTTCTCAAATGCTAACTGTTGGCTGGCTTGCTCCATTTTTTCGACAAGAGATGCAATAACCTGCCGATCTTTACCCTGTAGGAACAAACGCACGTAGTTAACCTGTTCTTTATATTCCTCTTCACTTACCAAACCTTTCACGCACGGGCCTAGGCAACGACCAATCTGATACATCAAACATGGCCGACTACGGTTAGCATAAACAGAATCTTCACACTGGCGGACAGGGAAAATTTTCTGCAACAGGTGAAGGCTTTCGCGCACTGCGCCGGAATCAGGGTAAGGGCCAAAATATTCGCCTTTGCGCTTTTTGGTGCCGCGATGAATCGTTAAACGAGGGTGTGCATTGGCACTGAGGAAGATATAAGGGTAGGACTTATCGTCCCGAAGCAGCACGTTATATTTTGGCAGGTACAGCTTAATGTAGTTATGCTCAAGGATCAGGGCTTCGGTTTCGGTATGGGTTACCGTGACATCCACTTTGCAAATGTTTTTAACCAAAGCCCGGGTTTTCTCTCCCGCTACATTCGCCCGAAAGTAGCTGGAAAGACGCTTTTTCAAATCCTTTGCTTTACCGACATAAATAACCTCACCAACCGCATCATACATTCTGTAGACGCCGGGTTGGTGAGTAACAGTTTTCAAAAAAGCTTTTGAATCAAATGGTTCGGACACTACAACGTCTCTGTGTCTAGCATTCCATGTCGTATTGCAAGGTGGGTCAGCTCTACATCGCCATTAATGTCCAGTTTATTGAACAGGCGGTAACGGTAACTGTTAACCGTTTTAGGGCTCAGATTCAGTTGCTCCGAAATCTCAGTCACTTTCTGCCCTTTGGTGATCATCATCATGATCTGCAATTCACGTTCAGAAAGGTCTTTAAAAGGATTTTCTGAATCCGGAACAAACTGGCTCAGGGCCATTTGCTGTGCAATTTCAGGCGAAATGTAACGTTGGCCGCTGTTAACCGTACGAATTGCATTCACCATTTCATCAGGCCCAGCACCTTTTGTCAGGTAACCGGCAGCGCCCGCCTGCATGACTTTCGTCGGAAACGGATTCTCGGTATGAATGGTCAATACGATAATTTTAACATCGGGATTAAAGCGAAGAATCTTACGGGTAGCTTCCAGACCACCGATCCCAGGCATATTCATATCCATAAGAACGATGTCTGCATGATTGCTACGACACCATTTTACGGCTTCTTCACCACTGTCGGCTTCCCCTACCACTTTAATACCACGGACATCTTCAAGCAGACGTCGGATCCCTGTGCGAACCAGTTCGTGATCATCTACAAGGAATACATTAATCAAGCTGTATCTCCAATATGATTTGGCTCTGCACCCAGCCGGAATTGGCGGGATAGCTATAAATGATATTACCCAATTTTACCCCAACTTGAAATCTGAACCCATGCTGTTTCTGTGTATCAGCGCAAGTTTTCGCTTCAAGTTACAACTTGACAAAATTGGCCCTTCGTAAGTTTTTTGCAAGCTTCAATAGAAATCGTGCTGAGCAGCAGTATTTACCAAATATGCAAAAAAATAAAGTATAAAATTCAATATATCCGGTTGCTTACAAAGCAAGCAGAAACATTGCCTAAGACCGATATCTATACATCAGGCTTGTTAGCTGTATTTTACATGTAAAGTTGGTGATTTAACCACGTGGACTAAATTTATTGCTCTCAAACCTCAAAAACTCATGATTTCTCTATTCAAGTCAGCAGTTTATTTGTCATAAAAGATAAAGTTCTTGATTCTGTAAACTCATCATTAGTGACTACCAAACAATACAATACTATCTGAGATGCTAGCCAATCAGCTCAAACCATCTCACCATTTCGGGTAAAAAAGCTCATTCTGTGTTGTTTATGCGACACCGGCACACATGCTTCCCTATCTCTACACTTCTTCTCCTCGATTTTTCTCACATAAAGATAATCACAAATAAGTCGTCATTTATTTTCTCCATGACCCGATCTTCTGCAAAACGCTTATTCCTTAGACGTCTAGATGTAAAGCGTTCCTTTATGCTTTCGCTTCATGTATGATTGCCGCCGCTTATGTCTACCCACATAACCGCTCTTGCTCAAAAAAGGATATTTGCGCACAGGCCCATACACACCATTGGTGTGTTTTTTTGTTCCTGTAGATCAGGCAGTGCGGCGATAGCTTCAGGTTAAGCATCTCTGGTGGACATAAAAAAGCAAATACCCATAGAGAGTTAATTGAAGGTTATGTCATGAATCTTTCTGCCAAGACTGTGGTTCTTATTGCCATCGGCGCAGCCCTGTACGGCATAGGCGGCTTGCCTATGTTTGGTATCCCTGTCTTTGCTAACACCACCCTGAAGCCAGCTATGGCTGTTTTAGCATTGTTTGGCGTTCTTTTCGGCCCTCTTGTTGGCTTCCTTGTCGGCTTCATTGGCCACTGGGTTACTGACCTGTTCGCGGGCTGGGGTGTCTGGATTACCTGGGTTCTCGGCTCAGGCATTGTCGGCATGCTAATCGGCCTGTACCCCAAAATTACCAAAGAGCGTCTTGAGAAAGGCCTGTTCTCGAAACTGGACTTTACCCTGTTTGTACTTCTTGCCTTTATTGGCAACGTTGTGGGCTATGGCTGTTCCGCCTTCCTTGATGCCGTCCTTTATGCAGAACCTTTTACCAAGGTATTGGCTCAGCTCACCATCATTGCTGCAGGTAACACTGTGCTTATCGCCATTGTCGGCCACTTCATCCTAACCGCTGTTGCCAAGCGCAAGCAGCAAAGCTACAACCTGAAAGAGGCTTACTAAAGCATGACAATTAAGTTTTCTAATTTCTCGTTCAAGTATTGGGCGCTGGAAAAACCGACCCTGAAAAATATTGATCTGACGATCGAGAAAGGCGAAAAGGTTGTCATCGTTGGCCCAAGTGGTAGCGGTAAGTCCACCCTTGGCCAATGTTTGAACGGACTCATCCCATTTGCAGTCAAAGGTGATATCACCGGAAGCCTGACTATCAATGGGCACGACACCCAAAAAATGGATCTCCACCAGTGTACGAATATGGTCGGAACTGTACTTCAGGATACAGACGGTCAGTTTGTAGGACTGAGCATTGGTGAAGATATCGCATTTGCCCTTGAGAACCAGATGATTCCTCAGGGAGAAATGCACGATATCGTCAAAAAAACAGCCGAGATGGTTGATCTTGACGAGATGCTGGAACTGTCTCCGTTTGATCTCAGCGGCGGCCAGAAACAACGTGTCTCACTGGCAGGTGTAATGGTCGATGATGTCGACATCCTGCTTTTTGATGAGCCATTGGCAAGCCTGGATCCGCAAACAGGCAAAGCAACCATCGAAATCATCGACCAGCTACATAAAAACACTGGTAAAACAGTGATTATTATTGAGCACCGTCTGGAAGATGTGCTTCATCGCGATGTCGACCGTATCATCATGATGGAGCGCGGCGAAATTGTAGCCAACATGACACCGGATGAACTGCTGGCAAGCCAACTTCTTCAACAGCACGGCATCCGTGAGCCTCTTTATATTTCAGCAATGAAAGCAGCTGGCTGCACCATCACGGCTGAAGACAAACCTTCCAGCCTGTCATCAATGACAATTGACGACTTCAAGCCACAACTACTTGAGTGGTTTGAACAAGGTGACGTCGTCAGCGAGAACCAAGGCAGCACACCTTTGCTGTCGGTTAAAAACCTGAGCTACTCCTACGATGATCAACGTAATACGTTGGATAATGTAAGTTTCTCAGTCAATAAAGGTGAGTTCGTTTCGATTCTTGGTAAGAATGGTTCGGGCAAATCAACCATCACCCGCCTCATCATGGGTGTACTGGAACCGGACACCGGCAGCATCGAATTTAATGGCCGCAATCTGGCTGACTGCTCCATTTTTGACCGCAGCCAGCATATCGGTATTGTACTGCAGAACCCGAATCATATGATTTCTCATCACATGATTTTCGATGAAGTAGCATCTGGTCTGCGTAACCGCGGTGTTGCCGAAGACATCGTCGATAAGAAAGTACATGATGTACTGGAACTGTGTGGCTTAGGTCGATACCGCCACTGGCCTATCGAAGCATTGAGCTATGGACAGAAAAAGCGAGTAACTATTGCAACAATCCTAGTGCTTGAGCCTGAACTGCTGATTCTTGATGAACCGACTGCAGGTCAGGATTACCACCACTACACATCAATGATGGCCTTCATCCGTGAACTCAACAAAAAGCTGGGTATTACGATTGTGATCATCTCGCATGACATGCACCTGGTACTTGAATATACCGACCGTGCCATTGTTATTGCCGACAGTCACTTACTGGCCGACCAGCCTGTAAACTCAATTTTCAGCCAGCCTGAATTACTGGAAAAAGCCAACCTGACAGTAACCAGCCTTTATACATTGGGCAAAAAGTTGGGCATCGAACGAATCGATAACTTTATTCGTTGCTTCATTAACCATGAGGCAAATAAAAACGCATGAAAACAAATAAAATAAAATTCGGTATCAGCTACGTTAATACCGGTTCACCTTTGCACGCGCTAAACGGTATAACCAAGTTCATCCTGTTTATGAGCTGGGTTACCATGGTTTTGATCACCTTTGATCTGCGAGTAATTTGCGGACTGATTCTGGTCGGTTTCACCCTGTTAAAACTCAGCCGTGTACCTTTTGCTGTCTACAAATCCCTGATGATTGGTACAGCGACAGTGTTGCTAATGAATGCCCTGTTCATGTTCCTGATTGCACCTCAGCAAGGGACTGAATACATGGGAACTGAAACAGTTCTGCTATCAATGGCAGGTAACTACTCCATCACCACAGAAACGCTATTCTACCTACTGACGGTAACCCTTAAATACTTCAGTATGTTCCCGATTGCTCTGGTCTTTGTGTTCACAACACATCCGACAGAATTCTCTGCCAGCCTGAACAAGCTCGGCGTACCTTATCGTATTGCTTATGCCGTCAGCCTGACCCTGCGCTACCTGCCTGAAGTAACCAAAGATTTCATCAACATCATGCATGCCCAGCAGGCTCGTGGAGTGGATATTTCAAAGAACGCGCCGGTACTGACTCGAATTAAGAATGTTGCCAAGATCCTCGGCCCTCTGATTTTCTCAAGCCTTGATCGTGCCGACGTCATTTCCAATGCGATGACACTGCGTGGCTTTGGCCGCAACAAAAAGCGTAGCTGGTATAGCCTGAAACCGATGACCAAAGCTGACTACGCCGTTCTGGCTGTTATCACCATTGTGCTGATACTTGGTTTTATCCGCCGAGCTCAGTCTGAGCAGTTGTTCTGGTATCCGTTCTGATACCCTCTCAACCTCGTTCAAATCATTCTGAAAAGCCGCATCATGCGGCTTTTCTTTTATGTCCGAATAAACACGCAGCCCTCTCAAGCTGAGCGAAGGATATCCATCAACAACGGCTTGCTCTCTTATCCGACGAAAACTATTCTCTATTTAAAGCCACTGAAAATAAAACAATTACCCTGACACTATTCGCCATCTACTGTCGACATCATGCTCGCCGCCCAGGATAGGTTATGGAACTTTTTTTCATTCTGCTCACTCTCCTTGTAACTACCCGAATCTTTGGTGAAATTGCCGAACGTTTAGGACAACCTAGCCTGGTCGGCGAACTCATTGCCGGGATTACTCTTGGCGTAATTGCCGCACAATACACCGAGTTACTCCCATTCCTGCATGGCGTTGAACATGATCCGGTATTTCACGCCATCACAGATCTTGGCATGTTCTTCATTATGTTGCTGGCCGGACTGGAGCTTCAACCCAACAAACTGATCGAGTACTCCCGAGGAGCACTAATAGTTGCGATATTTGGTATGATTTTGCCGATGTTGCTGGGAGTCGGGCTGGGATGGCTGTTCCTGCCTCATTCAGATGTCTTTTTTGCTCAGTGTATTTTTCTTGGTACCGCCCTGTCGATTACTGCTGTCCCGGCGACTGTGCGAATTCTGATGGATCTTGGCAAACTTAATTCAGCTTCCGGGCAAATAATCGTTTCTGCTGCTGTTTTTGATGATGTATTAAGCCTGCTGCTGCTAACTTGGCTGACGGCTTTAATCGCCACAGATCCTTCAGTCAGTAATGTCGAAATCATTCCGCTTGTGACTAAAATGGCCGCCTTTTTCATCATCACAATTTTTGTCGGGGTGTTCATCTTCCCGCTGGGTGGGCGTTTCATAGGAGCAATTAAAGAGCGGGAATTTAAGTTTACCTCCCTGCTGGTCGGAGCGATGGCGTTTGCGGTGCTGGCGGAAGTTCTTGATTTGCACTTTATCATCGGTGCCTTCATAGCCGGCCTGTTCTTCGACAGGAAAACCATCGACCCGGAAGCCTACGAAGAAGTTCGCAACAAAGTTTCTGCCATCACCTATGGTTTCCTGGCACCAATCTTTTTTGCTTCCGTCGGGCTTCATTTAGATATTACAGCCATTTTTGTTGTCCCTGTATTTGTCGGACTTCTTTTGCTAACGGCATTCTTAGGTAAGTTCCTGGCAGCCGGAGTTGCTGCAAAAATGATTGGAATGAGCTGGCAGGAAGCCACTGCGATTGGTGTCGGTATGAGTGCCCGTGGTGCTGTAGAGCTAGTCATCGCCGATATCGCCCTGAAAGCTGGATTATTTGATTCTCTGACAGTTAAACACCCGATAATTGACAACATATACTCTGCAGTCGTCATTATGGCCGTTGTGACAACGCTGCTAACCCCGATACTTTTGAAACTTATCTATGCGAGGCCCGAGAATACAGAGCCGTGATTAAGATAGGTTTAGCAGGGAGCACAGCATATTTCACCTGAGGAATACACAGCATAAGGAATGGCAAAGTGATTTTCATTTTTATCGTCAACAGCGCCATAGCTGTCATTGCGGTCATTATCCATTACGAGTTTCTGTACCACCTCACAACTCTCATTCCTAAAATGACCATATTTCATCGCTTCAGAATTGTTATAGGTGTTTTCGGCGCACTCATTGCGCATACTGTGGAAGTCTGGATTTTTGCATTCGCCTATTATTGGATGCATCACCACGAAGGCTGGGGAGATTTATCCGGTAATTTTGACGGTAGCTTATTAGATTGTACTTATTTCTCTTTTACTACATTTACGACGCTGGGCTTCGGTGATATTGAACCGACCGGTAACCTGCGTTATCTCACAGGTATCGAATCATTAACAGGATTAGTTTTAATAACCTGGACAGCCTCTTTTCTTTATTTGGAAATGCGACGTTATTGGAACCTTGGAAAATAACTCACTTGTATTACAAATAGCGATATTTGAGCTCATTCTATCATTATCAGAAATATTGCAAACACAAAAACTCAACTACATCAAACATTTAACAATGTCTTGAAAAAGACATGAACCTCATACAATTCCCCACATAACCACCAAAAAACAAAATAAATCGCTATCAAAAATAACCACATCAATGAGAAAAATTAAATTTAAATATAAAAAAAAGTAATAAATAAGGATGCGTTTTTGCGACTTAAAACAAAAGTCACCAACCACTACTAATGGTAGAATCTGCGCATATTTACAAAGTCTTACAAACACACTTTCCGATCATCCATTAACACAGAGAATGAGTTATGTGGAATAAATTAAATAAGTCCATGATGATTTGCCAAATGATGTTTGGCCTGTCTTTTTACGGCGTAATGGTTATTTTGACCCGCTTCTTCTTAGAAGATCTCGGGTACAGTGAAGCTGATACCATGATGGTTGTTGGCGCGTTTTCATCTATTGGTCCTTTATTCGCGATTGCCGGTGGTTTTATTGCCGATAAATTCCTTGGAGCTTATCGCTCACTAACCTTCAGCTTCAGCGGGTTTGCTGTCGGTTATACCCTCTTGGTACTAGGCGCATCGACACTTAACGTACCGATGAGCCTGGTGGGTATTGCACTGGCAAGTTACTCCCGAGGCCTGATGTCACCATCTTACCCAAGCCTTTACAAACGTACTTTTGCTACAGAAGAAGACTTTGAAAACGGCTACCCGGTAAACTATTCCGTTAACAACATTGGTGCATTCCTTGGTCAGTACCTGTTCCCTATGTTTGTTCTTGTTCTGGGTTTCAACGGTAGCTTTGCCCTGTCTGCATCGATGGCATTCATGGCTTTCGTTATCCTGGCTATATTCCGCAAACAACTAAAAACCGTTGCCGCAGAAATCGATCAGAAGCCTGTCAGTGCTAAAAACTGGGTTGCATTTATCGCCGTTTCTATCTCAATGATTAGTCTGGTGTTCTTCATGTTCTCTAACATGGATATCGGTCAGAACATCGTATATGCGATTGGTGCAGCAGCGATCTGTTACTTCATTTCTCTGATGCTAAAAGCAGAAAGATCAGACGCACTGAAGATGGGTACGATCCTGATCATGACCGCGCTGACTACCGCTTTCTTCGTTTACTACGGCCAGATAATGACTTCCATGACCATGGTAACCATCAATACCATGCGTGGCGATCTGTTCGGCTTTATTCCATTTGCGCCAGAAGCCTCTATGGCGATGAACCCGCTGTGGTGTATCGTCGGTGGCCCAATCGTTGCGATAACTTTTTCTAACCTGGAAAAACGCAACATCAATTTCTCTACCGCAACCAAAGTCGGCTTTGCCTTTATCCTGACGGCTATTGCATTCAGTATTCTTACTATGGCTGTTATGTCTGTTGGCCCGGATGCGATTATCCGTCCTGAGGTATTCCTGGCAGTCCACTTCTTCCAATCTCTGGCTGAAGTTATTGTTGGTAGCCTGGTGGTAGCCTTCATCCTGTCTGTGGCACCAAAGCATATCGAAAACTTCTCAGTCAGCCTGTTCTCTGTTGCTATCGCACTGAGTGGTATCGTTGGCGCGGTATTCTCTACTTCTATCGCTCTGGAAAAAGGGCAGGAAATCACTCAGGAAATCGTACAAACAGTTTACGGTAGTTACTTCAGCACACTAACCGTACTGGCTGCAGTGATGGTAGTTGTGGCTCTGATGGCTTCACGCATCATCCGCGCAATGCTAAAGAGCAGCGAAGAAGCACAAGGTGTGGCTGTACCGGAAGCTGAAGGTTAATATCAGCTCACCATCAATTATTCGTTATTCATAACAACGGCCTCCCTTGGGAGGCCATTTTATTCCAGGAAATGTTTAAGAGCATATTCAGGAAATGTTCTTGGACTATCCAATAACTATTCATGAGCCTGTCTGCTGCTGAGCAACCGGCGATGCAACCTTTAATGATAATGTCAGACTGAAACTGGCAACCGGTTCATTACCGTCTTTATCCGGGCAGGTAACCGTTATAGACACCGGTTCATTAATCCGTTCACCAGTCATACAACTTCTGTCCAACATCTCACGAATCATACTTCCCTGATAACAGCTAAATACCACATCTGCTTCCGGGCGGCGGAAGAATTCACCCTGAACCGATTTGAATGCCAGTGAGACATCCATTCCCGAGTGACCGGCCATCTCCATCGCCAATAGTCCTGCTGCCACATCAGCGCCAATAGCCAGGGCTCCGAAGTACATACTTTCCAGGTGATTTTTCGTTTTATCATTCAGCGGAATTTTCAGCGAAAGATGTTCATCACTGATTTCCACTATCTCCGGCTCGCAATAATCAATCAGTTTTACCTTCTCTTGAGCGAACCTTTTCAACAGCTTATTTGCCTGAGCGACTCTGCTATCCATGGCCTTGCCTCTTTAAGCTAACTCATTAGACCAGTTAAGTCGCCAATATGAAAATTGTCAATTTTCTATACATCAATAGCTAAAAACTACGAATAAACCACCTGAAAAGAACAAAAACAACACACAAAATGATGAATGACACAATAAACCGGATATCGACAATTAAGATATTGATCAAAAGCGCAGACACATTACATAAAGCCCTGATAATCTTCCCATGCATTGCTTCCGGCCACGATCAAAACCGAGAGCAACAATCCGATATTTCCGATTAACTAAAAAATACGATTAAAGACCCTCTCCCCTGAAAAGGCTGAGATGGCTAAGGATTACTATGAATGGAAACCATTTGGCTTAAAAACCCATTAGCTATTTTCACCGGAACTGATGAAGATGCCCGCTGTGGTGTCGTTATCCAAGGTGATAAGGTTATTGAGCTTGTCGGTTCAGGTAAAGAACCGAGCCAGAAAATAGATGCTGTTATCGATGCCAGCCAGCATGTTGTCACTCCCGGACTAATTAATGCCCACCACCATTTCTACCAGACTCTTACCCGTGCCTATCCTGACGCACTTAACAAAGAGTTATTCCACTGGCTGAAAACCCTCTACCCCGTATGGGCAGGACTCGATGAAGAGATGATGAGCCTGGCTACCGAGTTAGCTTTGGTAGAACTCATGATGTCTGGCTGTACAACGGCTTCCGACCATCACTATCTCATCCCTACCGGGCTTGAACACGCAATTGATCTCCAGGTTGAAGCAGCCAAAAAACTGGGCGTACGTGCGATTTTCACCCGGGGCTCAATGAGCTTAGGTGAAGACGACGGTGGCTTGCCTCCCCGTCATACCATTCAGAATGAGCAAACTATCATAGACGACAGCCTGCGCCTGATCCGTGACTACCACCAGCGCGGTAACGGAGCCATGATCCAGCTGGCTCTTGCGCCCTGCTCCCCATTCTCTGTGACTACCTCGCTGATGAGGGAAACCGCCCGGATCGCAAAAAATGAAAATATCATGGTTCACACCCACCTTTGTGAAACCATTGATGAAGAAGACTTCTGCCTGCAACAATTCGGATTAAGGCCAGTTGATTACCTCGAAGATGTCGGCTGGCTGAACCACAGAACCTGGCTGGCACATGGTATCCATTTTAACGACGAAGAAATTAAACGCTTAGGTGAAGCAAACGTCGGGATCTGTCATTGTCCATCATCCAATATGATGCTGGCCTCAGGCATATGCCGAAACAAAGAGCTGGAAGCCGCTGGAGCAAATGTCGGCCTTGGCGTTGACGGCTCTGCATCCAACGACGGCTCCAATATGATCAATGAAGTTAGAATGGCGCTATACATCCAGCGACTGCGCTATGGCTCCGCTGATGTTACTCACTTCGACGCCCTGCGCTGGGCAACTTCAGGGTCAGCCAACGCGATGGGCCGCAGAGATATCGGCACTCTTGCCGTCGGTAAGCAAGCTGATATTGCTATGTTCCGCTTAGATGATATCCGCTTCTCCGGAGCCCATGACCCGCTAGCCGCGCTGCTCCTGTGCGGTGCCCACCAAGCAGACCGTGTTATGGTTGCCGGTCAGTGGCGGGTTCACGATGGTCATGTTATCGGGGTTGATCTTGAGCAGTTGCTGCACAAACATCGTAATGCAGCCAAACGTCTGGCCATGAAAGCTCAGCAAGCCAGATAATTAGTTAAAATCTATTAAGATCTAAGCCGATCCAAATGATCGGCTTTATTCATGTTCCTCTAGCCCACAACCTCTGAGCACCATACGAGTCAGAAATGCCGCAGCTTCAGTAAAGTCCTGATCATCAAGCTGTTCTTTTTCCATCACCTTACAAATCTGCCAGCTGAAGTCAGCATAGGTTTGTGTTGTTGCCCAGATAGTAAACATGAGATGCTGCGGCGATACATTGTCCATCGCACCCTGCTCAATCCAGTTTTCAAACTTGCTGATGATCATCTTCGACTGGCTTTGCAACTGGTCGGCAATGTCCTGAGGCAAATATTCAGCACCGGACATCATTTCATTCGCGAACACTTTCGAAGCATAAGAGTGATCGCGGGAAATCCTCAACTTGGCTTTGATATATTCACTCAAAGCTTCAGCCGGATCGTCAAGCAACTCAATGGGTTTTGAGGCTTGAAGCAAAGGCTGAGTCACACTCTCCAGCACAGCTCTGTACAACTGATCTTTCGACTTAAAGTAATAGTAAACATTCGGTTTCGGCACTCCAGCTGCTTTGGCAATGTCGGCGACTTTCGCAGCAGCATAACCCTGCCCAGCAAAATACTGGCAGGCGGCCTGAATGATCTGTTCCTGATTTTTCTCTCTGATTCGCGACATTAAAGCCCCGTCTCCTACACTGTACGTATTCAGTACTTTGTTTTTACTGCGATAAATCATAATGGATCTGGTATGACATCGAAAGTGACATCAAAACATCCGTAACTCAATGCCAATGACATTAAACCCTTAGCAAGATTTGAGCGTATCTGCTACCGAAAAGACCCAATATCATTAGCAAATAGTGCCTTGAACGGAGCCTGTAATGAACAAAACGGATGATCGGAATTTTGCTAGAGTCCCTAAAAGCCGCATAGCCAGAATGACCAAACTCGGCTCACTAGCCTCACGTGTAGCAACAGGTATGCTCACCGAAGGTGTCAGACAACTGGCTAAAGGTAACCGACCCAAAACCAGTGATTTGCTGCTGACACCGGCTAATGCGATTCGCGTTGCTGACCAACTTGCTCAGCTTCGTGGTGCAGCGATGAAGGTCGGCCAACTACTTTCTATGGATGCAGGTGATCTGTTACCAAAAGAACTCGCTGAGCTGCTTTCACGCTTAAGGGCGGACGCCAGAGCGATGCCGATCAGCCAACTAAACCATGTTCTTGAAACAGAATGGAATCCGAATTGGCAGGCTCAATTCAGTCAATTTTCATTTTACCCGGTGGCTGCGGCATCTATTGGTCAGGTCCATGCCGCCAGTACACATGACGGACGCCATCTCGCACTGAAGATTCAATATCCGGGCATCAAGGAAAGTATCGACAGTGATGTTGATAATGTAGCAACCCTGTTGAATATAAGCGGCCTTATTCCCAAAGAGGTCGACTTTAAAGCTCTGCTGGAAGAAGCCAAACACCAACTTCATGCCGAAGCCGATTACCAGCTGGAAGCACGCTTATTACGCACCTACAAAAGCCTGCTAGCTGATGATGATTATTTGCTGCCAGAAGTATTCGACGACCTGACAACACGTAATATTCTGGCAATGAGCTATGTTGAAGGTGAGCCCATTGAGTCACTGAGCAATCAGTCACAATTTATTCGTAACAGGGTAATGGAGCTGGCGTTCAAGCTCCTTTTCCGTGAGATTTTCGAATTTCGACTAGTACAAACTGATCCTAATTTTGCCAACTTTCTCTACAACAAAAGCACGCACCAATTGGTTCTACTCGATTTTGGCGCCACCCGCCCCTATCCTGACTTTATTTCGGAAGGCTACCGTCAGTTAATGAGCGGTGCCGTTACCGATAACAGAAAAATGATGCAAGACGCGTTGTGCCAAATCGGCTTCTTCAGCCAACCGATAGAACCTCAGCAACAAGAAGCTGTGATTGATCTCTGCGTTCAGGCTTGCGAACCCCTCAAATTCAACGGTGAATACGATTTTGGTGTAACAGATTTGGCTACCCGAATACGTGATGCAGGTACGGCACTAAGTATGGAACAGGGTTACTGGCATACACCACCGGCTGATGCCATTTTCCTTCATCGGAAGCTTGGCGGCCTTTACCTGCTTGCAGCCCGGCTGAAAGCCAGAGTCAATGTCAGCCGGATCTTTATGCCCTATTCAATGTAATTCGACTTCTTTGCGTCACTCACGGTGAGGCTGTTTTACGGTGGAGCCATATTCTTTAACACCTATACCCAGTCCCGGCTAAACCACCATCCCCGCCGGGCTAATCCATAGCCAACATAGCGGAAATACCTGTGCAAAATTGTCTGTGATTAGTGTCACATATTTCTTGACCCAAAAGTCAAGTATTGATTAAATAGCCCCCATCAACATTCCCTCCCCTTTCCAACCGACAACGAGTAACGAGCCTATGACAACAAACCGTGTTGCGCATCTGAAGATGTTTATCTTTACAGCATTGATTAGTCTTTCTTTTCCGATTGGCAGCTTTATCACTGCGCAACTGAATCCGTTGGTTGTCACCTGGGTACGTTATCTGCTTGCCAGCATTCTGTTTCTGGGATTATTGCTGGTACAGAGACAACTTCGACTGCCAAGTGCCAGAGATCTTGGTCGTTATACCTTGATCTGCCTGCCGGCGCTGACTTACTTTGTGGCTATGTTTATTGCCCTGCAAGATACCAGTGCGCTTGATACCAGTGCGTTATACACAACCGTACCCTTGATGAGCGCATTGCTAGCAGCAATCATTTTCAGACGCAGAACACCAATGACTGTCATCATTGCCCTGCTCGGCGGTATGCTCGGCGCCGGACTGATTATTTTCCGTGGTGATCTTTCTGCCGCATCTTCAATTGCACTGACAACATCGAATAAGATTTACCTATTCGGCTGTTTCGCCATGGCGCTGAACCCTATTGTTGTGAAAAAACTCTATAGGGGTGAGTCGATTACTTACATGACATGCTGGACATTAGTCTGTGCAACCGGCCTTCTTACTCTTGGTGCAGGCTCAAAGCTAGTCGCGACAGACTGGTCGTCAGTTTCAGTAGATATCTGGATGGGTATCGGCTATCTGGCGGTATTTGCTACAGCTCTTAGCTTCTTCCTGTTTCAGCAAGGAAGCGTAGCACTTGCCCCGGAACAGGTTTCAGCTTACACATACCTGATCCCGGTAATGGTATTGATCGTGAACCGTATGCAGGGGCATGTTGAGCCATGGTCACACATCGGCTATGGCGTGGTCATTGTGATGATTTCCATGCTGGTTATGATAGGCAGCTCTTCATTCATTGCCGCCATACGCCGTCATCAACATCACTAACCATGGTTAGCAATCAGGATTAACCCGGCGGCCATTTCATTTCGCGGCCGCCCAATAAATGCAGGTGGATATGGAAAACCGCCTGCCCGCCTTTCAGATTACAGTTCCATACCAGACGATACCCGTCATCCGCTATATCCAGCTCCCGCGCAATCTGGGTCGCCGTTAGCATCATATGGCTGATCAGCCCGCTGTGACTGTCATTGAACTCATTGATAGTCGAGATATGTTCTCTTGGAATGATGAGTATATGAGTCGGTGCCTGCGGATCATTATCCCTGAAAGCAACGACCTGATCATCCTCATAAACCAGACTCGTCGAGATCTCTTTGCTCGCAATTTTGCAGAAAATACAATCCATTAGATTCCTCGCTCAATCTTGGCAACTTAACTATATTTAGATAGCCAGAATATCTTAAGCATAAGCGCTACATCAGGATTTCTCTAAGTGGAGTATGTCGTAGCACTGAGATCATTTTCGGGAAGGAGCCGCAGCAATGACGACAACATTCATTACCCACGGAGATTACCTGCTGCATTCAATGGGGGAACAACACCCGGAGTGCCCCGAACGGCTTGGCGCCATCACCAGCTATCTGGCTTCTACAGAACTAGGAAACCAGGTCACATGGCTCTCTGCTGAATCAGCAACAAACGAGCAACTGGAAAGAGTCCACCCGGCTGACTACATCCGTAGGCTCGACAGTATGCAGCCGCAACGCGGCCTGGTTTATGCGGATCCTGATACCGCCCTTAATCCCCATACCATGCATGCAGCACGGCTCGCTGCCGGGGCGGTTACCATGGCAACAGAGCTGGTACTTTCAGGAAAAATATCGAATGCATTTTGTGCTGTACGCCCGCCGGGACACCACGCAGAGCACAACACTGCGATGGGTTTTTGCTTTTTTAATAATATTGCCGTGGGTGTCGAACAGGCACTGACTCATTATGAGATCGAACGGGTTGCCATCCTCGATTTCGACGTTCACCACTGTAACGGCACAGTAGATGCGTTCAAAGACAGGCCGGAGGTGCTGGTATGCTCCACCTTCCAGCACCCTTTCTATCCCCTGCGCTATTACGATATCCAGCGGCCAAACATAGTGAACTCACCGTTACGTGCAGGGACAACAGGTTATCAGTTCCGTAACGTCATTGAACAAGACTGGCTTCCGGCCCTGCATTACCACCAGCCACAAATGATTTTTGTCTCAGCGGGTTTTGATGCCCACAAAGCGGACCCACTCGGGCAACTTCTGCTTGATGAAAGCGATTATCGTTGGGTGACAAAACTCATTGTTGATGCGGCAGCGTGTTACGCCGATAACCGAATAGTTTCGACGCTGGAAGGCGGCTATGACCTTGAAGCACTGGCCCACAGCGTTCATACCCATATTGATGTGCTGGTTAATGGTTAATGGTTAATGCATTCTGAACTTCGAGCATAAAAGGAAAATCACATAAGCTGCATTTCGACTTTTATTCCATCATAGAGACATCATGGTTTTTAATTACTTTAGCAGTAATAATAAAAAACAAATAAACGAACGGTTTATAACTCAAATATAATAAAAAGACAGATTTTATTATTTAACAGTTATTAAAACCATCAAATAATAAAACCTGTCCCTACTTGATAAACTGAATACAGCTTATAGTGATTGAATGACTATAAGCTGTATTCATATCTTATTAAGCTTGTGGAAGAGTACCTTCGCCGTTAGAAACAACTGCGTCGATTTGTACCAGCGCATCCATCTCTATTTGAGAAACACCAACAACTGTGCGAGCTGGCAGGTCACCCTGGAAGAAAGTTGTGTAAACTTCGTTGATTGCATCGATATCAGCAACATCTTTAAGGTGGATGTTGATTTTAACGATATCGTCCATTACGTGGTCAACACTTTCAACGATAGCTTTGATGTTTTTCAGGCATTGCTCCGCTTGCTCTTTAGCACCACCAGCAACGATTGCATTGCTCGCTACATCAACAGGAAGCTGTGCTGCGATGTGGTTGTAGTGAGAGAAAGCAACTGTTTGAGTATGTAGTGGGTTACGTGGTGCAGCATCAGTGTTGTTAGCACGGATAACGATGTTGTGACGGTCTTCAACTTCTTGTGGTGGTGTACCGTCACCGTGAGAAACAGAAGCATCGATTTGTACTAGTGCGCCCATTGGTAGTGCGTCTACAGCAATGACAGAACGTGCTGGTACGTAAGCTACTGTGCGAGCGATAGCTGAATCAGGGAAGAAAGTTGAGTACACTTCGTTCACTGCATCAACGTTTGCTAGATCGCTTAGGTACAGGTTGATTTTAACGATGTCATCGAAAGGTACGTCGATGCTTTCAAGGATCGCTTTCATGTTCTTCAAACACTGAGCTGTTTGCTCTTTCACGCCACCTTCAACCATAGCGCCAGTTTTTGGGTCTACTGGAAGCTGTGCAGAAATGTTGTTGTAGTGAGAGAAAGCAACAGTGTGTGATGCTAGTGCATTTTTAGGAGCATTCTCAGTATTGCGAGTTAATTTTACTAGTGGGCAAGGCTCTTGAGGAGCAGTACCTTCACCGTTAGAGATAAGTGCATCCATTTGAACCAATGCATCGCTCATTGGCAACGCAGCAACTTGAACTACGGTACGAGTTGGAATCAGGTTGTCGAAGAAAGTTGCGTAAACTTCATCAACAGCTTCCATGTCTGCGATGTCTTTTAGGAACACGTTGATTTTAACAACATCATCCATAACATGGTCGATGCTTTCAACAATGGCTTTAATGTTAGTCAAACATTGTTTTGCTTGTTCTTTTACGTCACCAACAACGATTTCGCCTGTTTTAGGGTCTACAGGTAATTGTGCAGAAAAGTTATTGTAGTGAGAAAAAGCAACTGTTTGAGATGATAGTTCACTTTTTGGAGCATTTTCGGTGTTGCGAGATACTTTAATGATACCGGCAGCCATGTCGATATTTTCCTTATATGTAGTACAGAGATAATTATTTATCTTTAATAGGTTTTATTTGAATGAATAACGAAACTGGCGCAATGGTAAGGGAATTTATTTGGAGTGAATGTGACACGTATCAAAACATTTTTTCACTAAACGTGGGCCCAAATAGGATAAATAGTCACTTTACGATTAATTATCCACAAAATTATTAATAATCGGGCTGTAACAACATTTTATTTCTGCGATTGATTCGTCAATTGTGAATATAATCTCAGTGAGTTAATTGTCCCATTTGCCGAATTTTGTTCAATTCTGATAGGTCAATCACAATAAGTTCATTCGATTTCAAGCACTGACTCCATTAGTGTGCCATTTATTTCGTTATAACTGCATAAATTCCCCGAAAAGTCTGAAAAAGTTCTTTTTCCTTATAACAAAGAGCGTCGACAAAGAGACAAGTGCAAAAAAGCCAGCGATTAAGCTGGCTTTTTCTACAAGTAGCGGAGTGCTCGGGGTATGGCGGAGCCCTAGAGTTCCCATACAAAAAAGCCCCAGCATTTCTGCTAGGGCTTTAGAACCTGATGGAGTGCTTCAGGGCATGGAGGATTTGCATCAAATCCCTACCCACGCAAACTCAGAATGAAAAAAACCGCTGTAAGAACAGCGGTTTCTTCAAATGTGGCGGAGAGATAGGGATTTACTTCGCCCTTCGGGCCGTTGCTATAAAACGCCTTCGGCTAGCAACGTTGTCTCGCTTCGCTCGGCTGAACCCTTACTAGGGTCCTGCACCCTATCTCATTCTTTCCCATGCAACAAATGCAAAAAAGCCAGCGATTAAGCTGGCTTTTTCTAAAAATGGCGGAGTGCTATGGGTATGGCGGATTTGCATCAAATCCCTAGCCACGCAAACTCTAAACGAAAAAAAACCGCTGCAAGTACAGCGGTTTCTTCAAATTTGGCGGAGAGATAGGGATTTGAACCCTAGATACGCTACAAACGTATGCCGGTTTTCAAGACCGGTGCTTTCAACCACTCAGCCATCTCTCCGTAAGTGCGGCGTATATTACACATCGCTTTTTCAACTGTAAATACCCTCGCAAACCGAGTGCTTAATATTCAGACAAACCAAACAGCCAACAGTTTATTTATTATCCAAACCCACCATTCTCAGTATTAAATCGATGATTTTTCACGTACATGAAAGCAATTGCGCTATAAAACATATATAGCCAAAACTGGAAAATATAACGAATAGCAAAAAGCAGAAGGAGTGCGCATGGCTGTTTCTCGCCCGTTGTTAATTTTGATCTCACTTAGTTACGTCGCAATTGCCCAAGCCTCATCACCAGAGGCATGGGATGAATTTGAAGACAGACTCAAAACTGCATGCAGCCGCCTGTTTGATCGCGAATATTCTCACTATCAGATTCATACCGATCCCTTTGGTTCCGAGCACTTTGGCTTCGCTATAGCCAATGGAAAATTACGTTCAAGCTCCGGTCTTCGAGCACCAAAATCGCTGATGGTCTGTGTCTATGACAAACAATCTCATACAGCAGAACTGAGCCGAAGCTTCAAGACATCACAGTTCGGACAATAGCTAACTTATTCTGACTCGAAGCTACCCCACACTCTTCCTACGATTTATCAGCAAGTATCGAATAAATCGTCTTTACTTACGACAGAGTAATATCAAAGGTATTCCCCATGAAAACAAAGGATAAGCATTACTGGCTGGTCTCATTTATTCTTTTTTTGTTCGGGCTAAGTTTCTCTCTTGTCAGTAATGCCTCAACAGTAATGACAGGGATAAGTGACGGAATGAATTACCAGATAAAACTGGTAACCCAGAATCTGGGTATCCCGTGGGGAATGACATTCATCACAGAAAATCAAATACTTATCACCCAGCGTCAAGGAAGCGCACTCCTGCTGGATTTAACAAACAACACCCGCAAGCCTGTCAGAGGACTGCCAAAAATTGCAGCCAGTGGACAAGGAGGTTTAATGGATGTGATTACTGAGCCAAATTACCAGTATCCAGACGGGTGGATTTACTTCACTTACAGCCAAGATACCAGCAAGGGAGACATTACGGCTCTTGCTCGGACCAGGCTCTCCAACGAAACCCTGACCGACTGGCAGGAACTGTTGGCCACTGACTCTGCCAGCGGGACATCTCGCCACTTCGGCAGTCGAATTACGTTCGACGAACAAGGACACCTATTCTTTTCAATCGGCGATCGCGGTGTCAGGCCAAATGGCCAGGATCTCACCAACCATGCAGGTAGTATTCTTCGCCTTAACCTTGATGGCACCATTCCGGCCGACAATCCGTTTGCCAACCAATCGGCAGCCCGTCCTGAAATCTGGAGCTATGGCCACCGTAACCCACAAGGTCTTGCCTATGATTATCAGACAAATCGTTTATGGGCGATTGAACACGGGCCTCGGGGAGGTGATGAGATAAACCTGATCATTAAAGGGAAAAATTATGGGTGGCCAATAACGTCTCACGGCAAAGAATACTGGGGACCACTAGCCGTGGGAGAAGCTACAGAAAAAGAAGGGATTGAATCGCCTAAGAAAGTTTATATTCCGTCCATCGCACCAGGCAGCCTGCTGCTTTATACCGGCGAAGCGTTCCCGAATTGGCAGGGAGATTTATTTGCCGGCGCACTAAAACTTCAACACATCAACCACCTTTCCCTTGATGAAACAGGAAACATCATTAATGAAGAGCGGTTAATTACTGAGCTGGAAGAACGTGTCCGTGCGCTAATTCAAAGCCCGGACGGCCTGATCTATTTTTCTACGGACAACGGTAACTTGTACCAAATTTCACCTGTTCAACCATAACCGCTTTATTTAGCATCACAATGCGTAAAATGCATAATTTTGCTGATTTTTATTCATTTGCATCATAGAGAACCTTCTTCTACCATCCCGCCTCTTTTTTCACACTAAGAGGCATTGATGTTTTCACAATCCCTTATTGCGCAACTGGCTCGGATGACCCTCTTGCTGATAATCACCCTTTTCGGTGTTCATCACTGCCAACCATTGCTGGACTCACTGGCTCATCAAGCCATGAATGGCGGCTGCCATCAACACAACAATATTGAACTTAACAATTAAGATCTTTAACCATGAGCATTTTTCGTTTTCCACTATTAGTATGGATGGGAATAGGGACACTCATCATCAGCCTAGGGATCAGGCAATCATTCGGTATCTTCATGATGCCTGTTTCGCACCATTTTGATACCGGGCGCGAGTTCTTCAGTCTGGCAATTGCACTACAAAACCTGCTGTTTGGTGTCTTTCAGCCTTTCGTTGGTATGGCTGCAGACCGCTGGGGTGCCCGAAGAGTGATCTGGGTAGGTGCCGTCGCTTACGGTCTTGGTCTCTACCTGACTTCTATTGCTATTGAACCGAGCTGGCTGTACCTGACATTAGGTACATTGGTTGGTCTGGGACTCAGCTCCACCAGCTACGTAATCGTACTTGGTGCAGTAGCTCGTGTAGTTCCGCCTCAACACACCGCGAAAGCTTTCGGCCTGACGACAGCAGCTGGATCATTCGGTATGTTTGCGGTTATACCGGGTGCTCAAACGCTGTTAAACCAATTTGACTGGCAAGCAACACTACAGATCTTTGCCATGCTTTGTACTCTGATGCTGGCTTTCTCCTGTTTCATGCGCACTGACTCGAAGAAAGACGCTGAATCGTCATCAGCTGAAGCTCTGCCGGAGCAAACACTGCGCGAAGCATTAAAAGAGGCATTCAGACACAAAGGCTACTGGCTGATCCACATGGGCTTCTTTGTCTGTGGTTTCCACGTAATGTTTATTGCCACTCATCTGCCAAGTTACCTGGCCGACAAAGGCCTGCCGGGTTCAACTGCAGCAATGGCACTGGCATATGTGGGTATCTTCAACATCTTCGGGACCTACTTCTGGGGACTGGTCGGCGATAAGTTCAATAAACGTTATGTAATGTCATCTCTGTACCTTATCCGTACTGTAGTCATAGCAGCATTTGTTGTCTTTCCGGTTACCGTTGAAACCGCGGCCTTCTTTGGCGGTGCTATCGGTTTTTGCTGGCTTGGAACCGTACCGTTGACATCTGGCCTTGTTCGCCAGATTTTCGGGGCACGCTACCTGTCAACGCTGTACGGGCTGGTCTTCTTTACCCATCAGGTTGGCAGCTTCCTCGGCGCTTGGTTCGGAGGCCGTATTTACGACTACTACGGAAGCTATGAGCCTATCTGGTGGACTACTGTGGTAATGGCTTTCCTGGCTGCATTGATTCACCTTCCGGTTGATGATCGCCCAGTGCCTCGTCTTGCTGAGGCAAACTAAACCCAACAAAAAAGCCTGTGCAAAAATGCACAGGCTTTTCTATTAATTTAGCGTCAGTCGCTGTTACAGGTGCTCACCACGGCGAAGCGCATCAATACGCTTATCCAGTGTAGGGTGCGTCATGAACAGCTCAGAAAGCGACTTCTTACCAGTAATACCGAACGCCATCATTGAGCCTTCAAGCTGAGATTCCTGTCCCATCTTCAGTCGCTCCAGCGCAGCGATCATTTTCTCTTTACCCACTAAATGTGCAGAGCCAGCATCAGCTTTAAATTCACGGTGACGGCTGAACCACATTGTCAGGATACTTGCCAGGAAACCAAACAGTACTTCCATAATCGATGAAACAATGAAGTAAGTCATGAAGCTTCCGCCTTCACCGCCCTCTTCTTCATCATTCATTCCGCTAACCGCGCCGGCAATCAGGCGTGAGATGAAAATAACAAAGGTGTTCACCACACCCTGCATCAGAGTCATAGTTACCATATCACCGTTGGAAATATGGCTAACTTCGTGTGCCAGTACAGCTTCTGCTTCATCACGGGTCATGCTGTGCAGCAAACCGGTAGAAACCGCAACCAGAGAGTCATTACGCTTTGCACCGGTCGCAAATGCATTGATATCTGGTGAGTTGTAGATAGCAACAGTCGGCATACCAATGCCTGCCTTCTGAGCCTGACGAGAAACAGTTTCCATAAGCCAGTGCTCAGTTTCGTTACGAGGATGCTCAATGACCATACCGCCGACAGAACGCAGTGCCATTGATTTCGACATAAACAGTGAAATCAGAGAACCACCAAAACCGAACAGCGCAGCCATTACCAATAAGCCGTTCATGCTTCCTGGCTGCAGGCCGGTAAAGGCATAAATAATGTTCAGCACGACACTGAAGACAAGCATTACGGCAAGGTTAGTCGCCAGGAACAATGCAATTCGCTTCATCTTTATATTTTTCTCCAATAACAAGAAATCATTTTTATATAACTCAGACAGTTATGTTGCACATTAGGCACGTTATCTGCCCGGTTGCAATTTATAGTATGGTCGATCAAAGTAAATTCAAGGGAAAGAGTTAAATTGTTACGTTTCGTTAGGATGATTATTAATACTGAAAGCTACCCAACTTTTCACTCTTCACCGACTGATTACTCAAATAAACCAGTAACATATATTACCAAAGATGTCATTCCCAGAGTGAATGATCTTTGCTGACCCGATGCTGAACAACCAATATTTAACACAAAATTGACGTCTTTAGACTTTGGTCTTATTGCATAAGAGGATGCATTCCACTATTGTCGGGTCTAAAGCGTTATATAGTGTGTTCACTTAATTCGGTTTATCAAGGAGGAATGATGGCTGATCACGAAAACTACCAGGTAGCAATTGACATTCTTCGCTGTCATCTTGGTATGTCTCTGGATGAGGCCCAAAAAGAGTTGGGGCTTGATGCAGTCAGTAAAAAGAAAAAGTTGTCAGATGCAAAAGAAGCCCTTATCGGACTAACCCGCGACAACTAATCCCGCAAGACAAGGACTAGTTAAAACTAATTCTGAAAACCTCCTCACTATGAGGAGGTTTTTTTATTTCTGACATACATAATGCCAAAAAGGATAATGTGATTTTCATCACCAAATACAGTCTGCATTCAGTATCACAAGCACATAATAGCCATATATAAACCAACCCCGTATGTCTTTTAAACGCCTCGAAGAGCACCAGCTAAAATATCATGGCTAATTCACAATTGATTAGGCAACGGGCGAAACACTGGCAATGTATTATGCAATCAACTCTAATCAAGAATGAAAGCACCCGAAATGAGGTGCAACCATTACACCCGTTACTGACATCAACCCTGTTTTTCTTTGGTTTAGCCCTGCTACTGGCGACTTCTGCGTTTGTCATCCACCTGGATGTCGTCCACAACCAAAGTGGTATCGGTGAAAACTCACTGATGGAGTATTTACAGGAGGGATACCTACTTATCGTCGTCGCCCTGTTTGCTACGGTAGGAATAAAACTGCGCGATCAACGTGGTTTTGCATTTCTGGTCAGTGCTTTTTTCTCAATAGTACTGATCCGTGAATTAGATTCAGTTTTCGACCAAATCAGCCATGGCTTCTGGAAATATCCAGCCTGGCTTATGGCAACAATGGCAATTATTTATGCTCTGTCGCATAAAGAGTCGTCCTTACAGCCACTGATTTGCTATACAAAACACCGCAGCTTTGGTCTGATGCTGGCAGGAATGGCAACCCTACTGGTTTTTGCCCGGATCTACGGTATGAGTGATTTATGGCAGTCCATAATGCAAGACAGCTACATACGTCCGGTAAAGAACCTGGCAGAAGAAGGCGTTGAACTGCTGGCATACAGCCTGGTGTTTTTCGCATCTACATGGTACTGCCTGCCAGAGCTGCTTAAGAAGAAACAATAGCAACACAAACAGCAAAGATTTGTTACGGAACAAAACAAAAAAACGGCGCAGTGAATCCTGCGCCGTTTTTATGTCCTGAACATAAAAAAAACCCTGCATCTCTGTAGGGTTCTTTGGGATTATTTAAGTTGGGTCTGTTAAGAATTAAAGGCCCAGTGGCGACAGATCAATGTATTTAGACAGGTCGCGTTTTTTAATACCCGGCATATATGGGATTTCACCCAGTTTTTTACCTGGCAGGTTTTCTTCCAACATACGGATAATTTCCGCATAGTTTTCCAATCCAGGATTAATGCGGTTCGCTACCCAACCAACCATCTCAAGCCCATCATTTTTGATTGCTTCAGCGGTCAGAATTGCATGGCTCAAACAGCCCAGTTTCACGCCAACAACCAGAACCACAGGCAATTTTTCCTGCTTCACCCAGCTGGACAGAAAATCGTTGCGAGAAACCGGTACACGCCAGCCGCCTGCACCTTCCACCAGAACAACATCTGACTTGGCTTTCAGATGCTCAAGGCCTTCTGTCAGTACATTAAAATCGATAACCCGATTCTCTTGCTCAGCAGCAAGGTGTGGAGATACCGCTGCTTCAAACGCATACGGGTTAACTTCGTTATAGTTCAGCTCCACAACGGAAGCGTCCTGAATATATAGTGCGTCTGAATTACGCATCCCCTCAGGCGTCGGCGCACTGCCCGACGCAACTGGCTTATAACCCGCCATCTTAATATTCGCGCTGCCAGCAGCGTGTAGGATTGCGCGAGAGGCTACAGTTTTACCAACTTCGGTATCTGTACCTGCTATAAAGAAAGCGTTAGTCATTAATAATTACTCCGAAACAGACTTGATATGTTGCCGGCAGTTGACCGTTCTCATCTCGAAACTCATCATAAGCGCGTTCTAATGCCTGAATCGTTTTACGACCGGCCAAGCCTGCTTTGCGCTCTTGCTGCAGATGTGTCGCCCCTATCCCTTTAAGGTCTTTCATGAGTTCAACTGCCGTATTGTATTGCATAATAACGGGCGTAAATTCTAGGGCATGATTCGGGCACCCCGCTTGCGCCAGCGCAAGTTTTATAGCCTTTGGCGAAAGAAACTCGTTCACATGTTGATATTGATCAACCTCACGCCATGCTTGTGAAAGCTCATGTAATGAGCCGTCAGAAAGGGTGGTAAACATAATTAGCCCACCCGGTTTTACCACCCGACGCAGCTCTTTAAGCGGCAACGATAAATCATCACACCACTGCAGAGCCAGGCTGGTGAAAGCAATGTCAAACTGGTTATCGTCGATTGGCAGTGCTTCTGCGTCTGCTTCAAGATATGTCGCTGCGCTGCCACAGCGTAACTCGGCCTGAGCCAGCATTTCTACTGACAAATCGGCAGCACAAACCTGATAGCCACGCGCAATAAGCGCCTCGGTGAAATAGCCGGTTCCGCACCCTAAATCCAGCGCCCGACTACCCATCGGGGTCACGGCAGGCAATTTATCCAACAACCGATGCCCAACACGACGCTGGAATGCGGCGGCTTTATCATAGTGCTTTGCCGCTCGGCCAAAAGCGGCGGCAATCGCTTTTTTGTCGGTTAGCTCTGTCTCTTGCTGACCATGAGTGACTGCATTCATTCCGTTAGTCATGAATCACCTCATTAATCGCTGTTGCCAGCTTGTCGATATCTGCCCGGGTATGAGCAGCAGTAAGAGTAATACGCAGACGGGCAGTATTTACCGGCACTGTTGGCGGCCGAATGGCGCTGACCCAAATCCCGCGTTGCCTCAATTGTTCTGAAACCGCCAGTGCTTTTTCGCTGCTGCCGATAAGCAAAGGCTTAATTGGCGTCGGCGTCTTAATCAGTTCAATACCCTCATTCACTTTTTCACTCAGCAATGTGCTCAGTTCGAGAAGCTTGTCCCGTCGCCACTGATCTTCACGGATCAGCTGACAGGCTTTACTCAGAGCATGGGCTTGCGCCGGCGGCATCGCGGTCGAATAAATAAAATGACGGGCAAACTGAATCAGGTATTCCGCAGTATCGTCATTACACAGAATCGCTGCGCCCTGAAGGCCGAAAGCTTTACCAAAGGTCACCACCAAGACATCAGGCTTGATACCGGCGTGGTCACAACTACCGCGCCCCTGCTCACCCAAAACCCCGCAACCGTGGGCATCATCAACCACCAGCCAGCTGTTGTGCTGTTCACAAAGCAGCTTCATTTCTGCAAGCGGTGACAGATCACCGTCCATGCTGAACACACCTTCTGTGACCACCATAGCGACGGTATTCGGCTGATCGCTATATCGGGATAACGTTCGCTGCAAAGCTGCCAGATCGTTGTGAGCAAAACGACGCATGGTTGCCGGGGAAAGCATACCGGCTTCCATCAATGAGGCATGATTCAGTTTGTCCTGGATCAGTACATCGTCTTTCTCAAGCAATGTGAACAGCAAAGCCTGATTAGCACTGAACCCACTGTTGAACAGCAACGCTCGTTCATAACCGAGCCAGTCTGACAGTTGTGCTTCCAACTGATGGTGCGCGGTATGAAAACCTGTCACCAAAGGTGACGCTCCACTTCCAGTTCCGAATAATGTCAGACCTTCCTGCCAGGCTTTGACCAAATCAGGCTCCTGCGCCAGACCAAGGTAGTCATTACTGGAGAAATTAATAAAAGCATCACCATGGTGCTCGACACATTGTTGCTGACGGCTCAGACAAGCTCGACGGCGATACAGTCCCTGAGCCTTACGCTCACTCAGGGACTTTTCTATACGTTGCTTAAAGTGAGGCATCGTAGAACAGGTCATCTTCACCCGGACGTGCAGCAACGCGTTCTGCGACCTGCTCCAGCAATTCCTGCTCCTGAATCTGATCAGGCTTGGAAGACTGCTGCTGGCTGTTAATACCCAGCTTGGCAAAAAGCTGCATATCTTTGTCTTCACCCGGATTCGGTGTAGTCAGCAATTTACAGCCGTAGAAAATAGAGTTCGCGCCCGCCATAAAGCAAAGCGTCTGCATCTGATCATTCATGTCTTCACGACCGGCAGACAAACGAACAGCCGATTTCGGCATAATGATTCGGGCAACGGCAATAATACGGATGAAGTCAAACGGGTCGACATCCTCTGCAGTTTCCAACGGCGTACCTTTAACTTTAACCAGCATATTAATTGGCACACTTTCAGGGTGAGTCGGCAGATTCGCCAGTTCAACCAACAGAGCAGCACGGTCTCGGGAAGTTTCGCCCATACCAATAATACCGCCCGAACAAATCTTCATACCGGCCTCACGAACGTGAGACAGGGTATCGAGGCGATCCTGGTAAGTACGGGTTGTAATGATGCTGCCGTAATACTCCGGCGAGGTATCCAGATTATGGTTGTAGTAATCAAGACCGGCATCAGCCAGTTCATTAGCCTGATCACTAGAAATCATTCCCAGCGTCATACAGGTTTCGAGTCCCATTGATTTTACGCCACGTACCATATCCAACAGATATGGCATATCGCGCTCTTTCGGGTTCTTCCATGCCGCTCCCATACAGAAACGGGTCGCCCCAGAGGCTTTTGCTTTCGTTGCCGCATCCAGTACCCGTTCAACTTCCATCAAGCGCTCACGCTCCACATCAGTACGGTAATGAGCACTTTGCGGGCAATATTTACAGTCTTCCGGGCAAGCACCGGTTTTAATTGAGAGTAGTGTGCTGACCTGAACTTTATTCGCCTCATGATGCTGACGGTGTACCTGTTGTGCTTCAAACAACAGGTCCATAAACGGCTTATCAAATAAGGCTTGAACTTCCGCGACTGTCCAGTCGTGACGTACTTCCACGTGCGTAACCTCTTCTTGTCTGTAACAGCCTGGCCATTGGTTTTGTAGTAGGGACCATGGCATTAACAGTGGCTATTTCTGGCTTGTTTTCATTCGAATCAGTGAATTAAAACTCAATTCAAATGGGTATCAATACTTGGCTAGTCTACTTCCAGTTAGTAGACTGTCAACTATCAACAATAAGCAAGGTTTACAACTGTGCAAGATTTACACAATAAAATCGATCTGGAATTTGACCAACAGCACGTCTGGCATCCTTACACATCGACCCTCAATCCCCTGCCTTGTTACCCGGTAGAAAGTGCTCAGGGGGTTTACCTCAAACTTGAAGACGGACGTGAACTGATCGACGGTATGTCATCCTGGTGGTCAACGATTCATGGCTACAACCACCCAGCACTGAACGAAGCTGCAACCAAACAGCTCGAAAAAATGTCTCACGTAATGTTTGGCGGGATCACCCACCAGCCAGCGGTTGAATTGTGCCGGAAGCTGGTCGATATGACACCGGAGCCGCTACAGCATGTATTTCTGGCTGATTCAGGATCGGTTGCAGTTGAAGTCTCGCTTAAGATGGCCCTGCAATACTGGCATGCAAGAGGCGAAAGAAAGCCGAAATTCCTTACCGTCAAACACGGCTATCACGGCGATACTTTCGCGGCAATGTCGGTGACAGATCCGGAAAATTCCATGCACAGTCTGTATAAAGGATTCTTACCTGAACACATTTTTGCCCAATCTCCTGAATGCGGTTTTTATAATGAATGGCAGGAAGAAGACATTGAGGATTTCAAAGATAAGCTGGCCGAGCACCAAAGCGAAGTCGCCGCTGTAATCATAGAGCCGATTGTACAGGGTGCGGGCGGCATGCGGATCTACCACCCGACCTTCCTGAAACGCGTCAGGGAGCTTTGCGATGAATACGGCATCCTGCTGATAGCTGATGAAATCGCGACAGGTTTTGGCCGTACCGGCAAGCTGTTTGCGTGTGAACATGCCGGAGTCAGCCCGGATATCATGTGTGTCGGGAAAGCACTGACCGGCGGCTATATGACGCTTTCAGCTACACTGACCACCAAGCATGTTGCTGACACCGTATGCGGTGGAGAAGCCGGATGTTTCATGCACGGACCAACCTTTATGGGTAACCCGTTAGCCTGTGCTGTCGCCAATGCCAGCCTGACTGTGCTTCAACAAGGAGACTGGCAGCAGCAGGTAAGTAACATTGAAGCACAACTGGCAGAGACTCTGCCTGAAATCGGTAAGCTGGAAAAAGTGAAAGATGTCCGCTGGTTAGGTGCAATCGGCGTGGTTGAACTTTTTGAACCGGTGAACATGGCAGAAATACAGAAAGCTTTTGTAGACAGTGGTGTCTGGATTCGCCCATTTGGCACACTTGTCTACATAATGCCTCCATTTATTATTAAGCCACAAGAACTTAGCAAACTGACATCTGCAATATTGAGAACTCTTCAGTAGTATCGAAATGCAGACAGTTTCCAAAAATTGTCTGCTTATACTAGTTATCAATATAACGCCATGCTGATTATAAGGCTTTTGTAAGTGATGAGTCCTCAGCATGGTTCCGCAACAGCGACATAACGTAAATAAGGCTATGAACTATGCAGTTACCCCTTTTTCCGTTACAGCTATATTTGTTGCCGGGCGGTATCAGTAAGCTGAGGATCTTTGAGCCTCGGTATACTCGCCTGGTCAAATTAGCAATGGCGTCCGGTGATGGTTTTGGTCTTTGCATGAAAGATGAAGACTCCCTTTGCCATTTCGGAACTCGCGCCATCATTACAGACTTTGAACGCCTGTCCGACGGCCTGCTTGGCATCACAGTCAAAGGCGTTGAAAAATTCGTTATCAACGACCATTGGCAAGAAGATGATGGCTTAAGGTTCGGAGAAATAACCTTAATGAAAAACTGGACGCCAACCAAAACCCGGTTTGCAGACAGAGGGATATCAAACAGTCTCAAAGCCCTTTTTGAAGAGTTTCCTGAGCATTCAGACAACTACCCGCTCCCCGACTTTGACGATATGACCTGGGTCTGCCAGCGCTGGCTTGAATTACTTCCTTTAGAAACCAACCAAAAACAATGGTTCATGAGCCGAAGTGATCACAGAGCTGCGCTGTCTTTTCTGCACAATATTATCGACGAGCAATACAAACAAGAAGCTGAGTAACACCTACTAATGTGCAGTTTAAAAGCACAGCAATAACCGTAATATCCAGTCAACTCAATTTATGTCGAGGATGTGCTGTTTCACAATGACATAATTGAGCGCAAGAAAAATCCGATAAACTCTACATCACCCTCGCCCTTCACGAGCCAGTCGCTGATCTACATGTTGCCGATACCACTGAGATACCCAACGCTTTAACGGCGGAAACTGCAAAAACCATATCACAGGCTTAAGCCACCACACTAACCTGAGCAAAATTATGTAGGCGTCAAGTTCACGATAGACAACACCGTTACAGTCCCGGACATGCAACTCACGTAATGCCAGTGCAGGATCAATATCTATATCCCACAGCTCGTCATCCTTATCAGTTATGTCAAACCATTCAATTTGACCGCTTCGTTTTCCCAGCCATTGTTCAAACCTAAATCTGTCCCTGACACAGCTTTCACATGAACCGTCATAAAAAACTGTTACACAATGTTTATTCATCAGCTTATACCACGAGTTTCCAGATTGTCTGCTCTTCACTTAATTTTAGAAAAAGAAGTACATAACAGGACGTAAAACGTGACTTTTGTTGTTAACTTACAACATTTTGCACAAACACAATTGATAACCATTTTTATTTACAAAAAACAGCTGAAAAATTAGCTATTTTCTCATCAATTGAATTGATGAATTATCGGGAAATGATTGTTTCCAATACTGAACCAATGAAAAGAAATCTCGTTTGCAAACAAAGATAAGCAACTGATTTTATTGAAATTGGTCAAGAATTCAATTTTAACATTTAAATACCTGTCACAAACAATTCATTTGTCACACTAAGTGTGAGGAAAAAACAGATAGCCAGATTTTTTTTCCCCCCTAGAATACTCCCCCCACAACGTCGGCAGGAATTACTTAACAAGACCGACACATAAAAATAAAAAAATAACACCAAAAATTAGACGTTCCGAACATCTACCAATAAAGTGGGATAAACAATGCTGAACCTTGCAATATCTGTAGTGCCGATTTTGCTGCTCATCTGGATGATGACCAAAAAAGATGCCCTACCATCACACATCGCGCTACCCGTTACCGCGTTAATCATTGGCTTACTTCAACTCTTTTACTTCGGCTCAGATCTGACCCTGATCTCTGCCAATATCATCGCCGGCGCCCTGTCTGCTATCACCCCAATTTCTATTATTGCCGGTGCAATCCTACTTAACCGTGTTATCGCACTCTCTGGTGCAGAAAACGTAATCCGCCAGTGGCTTGAAGGTATCAGCCGCAACCAGGTAGCACAGTTGATGATCATCGGCTGGGCGTTTGCCTTCATGATCGAAGGTGCATCTGGCTTCGGTACTCCGGCTGCTATTGCCGCACCTATTCTGGTCGGCCTTGGCTTTAACCCACTGAAAGTTGCCATGCTGGCGCTGGTAATGAACTCTGTACCAGTCTCTTTCGGTGCAGTAGGCACACCAACCTGGTTCGGTTTTGCCAGCCTGGGACTGGATGAGAATACCGTACTTGAAACTGGCCGCCAGTCAGCGCTACTGCACTCTATTGCTGCGTTCATCATTCCGGTTGTCGCACTGAAGTTTGTGGTGAACTGGCAGGAAATCCGTCGTAACATCCTGTTCATCCAACTGAGCATCCTGTCTTGTACCGTACCTTACCTGCTGTTTGCCCAGTGGAACTACGAGTTCCCGTCACTGATCGGCGGCGCTATCGGTCTGACAATTTCAATCATGCTGGCACGCTTCAACGTTGGCCTGGAAACACGTGAAACATCAATCAAAGATAAAGTAGAAACGATTCCGTTTGGTACGCTGCTTAAAGCAATGAGCCCGACTCTGCTACTGATTCTTATCCTGATTGTCACCCGTATCCAGCAACTGGGTATCAAAGGCATGCTGAACGACGCAACGCCGCTGTTCAACCTGAACCTTGGCTTTGCCGACCTGAGTGTCAGCCAAGCTCTGATCATAAAACTGAGCCACATTCTGGGCACAGATACAGCATGGGCATACAAGACACTGTATGTACCGGCACTTATCCCGTTCCTGCTGGTTGCTCTGATCTCTATCCCTGTACTGGGTATGAAAGGCGAAACAGCCAAGCAAGCATTTACTGAAACGGCAAGCCGCATCAAGATGCCATTCATCGCACTTATCGGTGCACTAATCATGGTTAAGTTCATGATGATGGGCGGCGATAACTCACCAATCATGACCACAGGCCAGGCATTCTCTGACCTGATGGGTACAAACTGGCAGTGGGTTGCTTCCTACCTTGGTGCTCTGGGTGCATTCTTCTCAGGTTCAGCAACTGTATCGAACCTGACTTTCGGTGGCATCCAGCAAACCATCGCTCAGACAGTTGCACTACCTGAAACCACCATTCTTGCCCTGCAATCTGTTGGCGCTTCAATGGGTAACATGGTTTGTATCAACAACATCATTGCCGTTTCGACAATTCTAGGCATTGCCAACAAAGAAGGCTTCATCATCAAGCGTACCGTTGTTCCTATGGTGCTGTACGGTGTGATTGTCGGTCTGGCTAGTGCCTTTATCTAAAAATAAACAAAACTTACTTCTGTAACCCTGGTACAGCGTGATCACTTCACGCTGTACTCCGTAGAAAATTATAAGCAACGGTTTAACCGTCACTGGAGCAATATCATGAAGGTAAACTTTTTTGCCACCTGTCTGTGCGACACGGTCAAGGCCGAGGTTGCCAAAAAGACTGTCGAGCTACTGGAGCAGCTTGGCTGCGAAATCATCTTCCCTGAGAAGCAAGGATGTTGTGGCCAGCCTTCATTGAACAGCGGCTATATTGAAAGCAGCAAGCCAGCAATGAAACAGCTGATCACTGCTTTCGAAGAAAATGATCACCCGATCGTCTCTCCAGCCGGCTCTTGTGCCGCCTCTATCAAGCGCTACCCGGAATACCTGGCTGATGAGCCGGAGTGGGCAGAACGAGCACAAAAAGTTGCTGACCGCCTGTTCGAGCTGACTCAGTTCATCGTTAACGAGCTGGGTGTAGAAAACGTTGGTGCCCGCCTGGAAGGCCGTGCAGTTTACCACCCTTCTTGCAGCCTGATCCGCAAGCTGGGTGTACGTGAAGAACCTCTTCGTCTGCTGGCGAATGTTGAAGGTCTGGAAATGCTGCCTATCAAGAACCAGGAAACCTGCTGCGGTTTCGGTGGTACTTTCTCTGTCAAGATGTCTGAAATCTCAGGCGAAATGGTGAAAGAAAAAGTCCACCACATCATGGATGTTGAACCTGATTACCTAATCGGTGCTGATATCAGCTGCCTGATGAATATCGGTGGCCGCATGAGCCGTGAAGGTCGTCCGGTAAAAGTTCTGCACATCGTTGATGTCTTGATGAGTCGCTAAGAGGACGTTGTTATGTCGATGAAAACCAGCAATATCAAATTTAAAGACCGTCTTGACGTTCAGATGAAAGACGACTTCATGCGCAAATCTGTAGCAAACGCTCAGGAGCGCATGTTTACCAACCGTGCCAAAGCTGCTGAAAAGCTGGGGAACTGGGAACAGTGGCGCGAAATGGGCATGGACATCCGTAACCACGTTCTGGAAAACCTGGATTACTACCTTCACCAACTGAGCGAAAACGTTCAGAAGAACGGTGGTCATGTATTCTTCGCCCGTACTGCGGAAGAAGCGACAGATTACGTAGAAAACATCGTTAAGCAGAAAAATGCCAAGAAGGTTGTTAAATCCAAGTCGATGGTGACTGAAGAAATCGGTCTTAACAAAATCATTGAGCGCAACGAGTGTGAAGTGGTTGAAACCGACCTTGGCGAATACATCCTGCAAGTGGATGACTGCGATCCACCATCGCACATCGTAGTACCGGCACTGCATAAGAACCGTATGCAAATCCGTGACGTGTTCAAAGATAAAATCGGCTACGACGGCTCTGATGATCCGGAAGAACTGACTCGCTACGTTCGTAACTACATCCGCCACGATTTCCTGGAAGCTGACATCGGTATTACCGGCTGTAACTTTGCCGTTGCTGAATCCGGCACGGTAACTCTGGTGACTAACGAAGGTAACGCCCGTCTGGCTACCAGCCTGCCGAAAACGCACATCGCCGTAATGGGTATGGAGCGTATCGTTCCGTCTTTCGAAGAGCTGGACATTGTTGTCAGCCTGCTGTGCCGCAGTGCTGTTGGTCTGCCTCTGACCGGTTACGTAACTGCCCTGACCGGCCCGCGTGAAGACGAACACTGTGACGGCCCGGAAGAATTCCACCTGGTTATTATCGATAACGGCCGCTCAGACATCCTGGGTTCAGAGTTCCGCGATATCCTGCGTTGTGTACGTTGTGCTGCATGTGTGAACACTTGTCCGGCATACCGTCATATCGGTGGTCAGTCTTACGGTTCGATCTACTCTGGCCCTATCGGTGCCGTACTGTCGCCACTGCTTGGCGGCTACGACGATTTCAAAGACCTGCCATACGCTTGTAGCCTGTGCCGTGCATGTCACGACGTATGTCCGGTTAAAATCCCGCTGTCTGATCTGTTGCTGAAGCATCGTCAGAAGATGGCGGAAAGCAAACAAACACCGCTGATGGAACGCGCAACTGTTGGCGCCTTCAACTTCATCAACGCACGCCCACTGCTGTGGGACACAACGGTGAAAGTAGGTGCAACAGTGGCCAGCGGCCTGATCCGCAACGGTAAACTGCCTGTGAATGTTGGTGTAAGCGCGTGGACTGAATCACGTGACCTGCCAGATCCTGATGGTCAGTCTTTCCGTAGCTGGTTCAAAAATCGCAAGGGATAAGGGGTAAATTATGGCTAACAACGACTCAATACAAAATATGGATCAGCAAGCTGATCAGCGCATCTACAACCGCGACAGTTTCCTGAACAACATCGCAGAAAAACTAGGCCGCGAGCGCAAAACAACACCTGTTGAGCGTCCGGCTCTGAAGTACACTTGTCACCACGAAGTAATGGCAGACAAGAGTCAGGAAGAGCTGAAAGTCGAACTGATTCATTACACAGAAACAGCCCTCGGTGCCCGTGCGATTGAAACCACTAAAGCCGAACTGAATGAAACCCTGAAATCGGTTTGTCTGCACTACTGCAACAACGAAGAAGAAGGTGAAACCGACGCCGAAGGCGAAACTATTCTTTCGGCAGATGAACGTCTGCTGGCAATGCTAGATCCGTCTGAACTGGCAACAGAAAAACATACAGTGCATGTATGGAACCAGGCTGCTGGTTACGAGCCGAACATCGAGATTGCAGAGCGTGCAAAAGTCGGTGTGGTATTTGCCGAGCAGGCACTGGCTGAATCAGGCACTATGGTGCTATACAGCAACCCGGCTCAAGGCCGTGCTGTCAGCCTGCTGCCTGAAGCATCTGTGTTTGTTGTTCCGCAAAGTGCGCTGGTTGCCCGTTTGACTCAAGCGACCGCAGCCCTGCATGAAAAAGCCAAAAATGGTGAGCGTATTCCTTCATGCGTTAACTTCATCTCTGGCCCGAGTTCAACGGCAGATATCGAACTGATCAAAGTTGTGGGTGTTCACGGCCCGGTGTACGCGACCTACATCATCATCAACGATATGTAATCCGTTCGTCCTGATTGTTAAAAGCAATCTCCACTGCCTTGCTTTTAATAAATTAAGGGACGGTGGCTCAGAAATGACACCGAAAGATGCAGCCGTAATGGCTGCATCTTTTTTATATTTCTGCCACCACCACATTCACCTATAATGCGGTGAGTTTCGAGGAGTATGCGTTGCTATGCCAAGCATTGATGATCTAGTTTTATTTACCCAGGTAATAGAGCACGGCTCGTTCAGTAAGGTGGCTGAACTCAATCAAATGACCAAATCCGTTATCAGTAAGCGTATCAGTAAACTGGAGACGGAACTTGGCGTTCAGTTAATCTACCGGACAACCCGTAAGCTCACCCTCACCGAGCCGGGTGAAATCCTGTATCACAGAGCGAAAGATATCCGCCCTGTCGCTCAGTCTGCATTCGATGCGGTTACCGGATTCAGCGAAAGCCTGTCAGGCCATATCCGAATGTCAGTACCGACCATATCCGGTGAGCTTTTGCTGGCCGAAGCCGTATCTGACTTTTGCCAAAAACATCCCGGCATGACCGTCGATATGTCGTTGGATAACCATTTTGTCGACCTGCTATCGGAAAATATCGACCTGGTGATCCGTACCGGATATCTCGAAGATTCCAGCCTGATTGCCCGCCATATTTTCAACTCGCGCTGGGTGATCTGCGCTTCTCCGGAATACCTTGAAAAGAACGGTACACCGACATCGCCGAAGTCCCTGCTTCATCACAACTGTCTGGGTTATAACCAGCAAAGTACCGGACCGTTTGACTGGCAGTTTATCCGCAACGGCGAGCTCTATACTCTCAAAGTAACCGGAAACTTTACCTCCGACAATGCTGCCGCACTGCGCAAGTCGACTCTTGCCGGTAATGGCCTGTCTTACCTGCCGACTTGCCTGATTTATGATGATTTGCAAAAAGGCGAACTGATTGAAGTGCTGCCGGATGACACCGGCAAAGTCGTCGGGATCTATGCGGTTTACCCTTACACCCGCAAACCAGCAAAACGTATCCAGGCGCTGATTGAGCACATCCGGGAAAGATATCTTGAGATTCAGGATCGCTTCTGATCCGATTGTTCAGATGCCAAATGAAAATAAAGAGGCGGCTCAGCAAGGTGCCGCCTCTTTCTGTTTTATAGCGAAGCATTCAGAGCCTGTAAGTGCTTCTGTTAAGCCGCGCTGTGTGACATGGCTTTTTTATTTTCCTCGTCCACAATCTCAGTCAGGATCTGAGTGAAGATATCACGCAGGTTACTCCAATACTGACTGAAGCGCATCTCATCACGCAGGAACGGCGTCATGATGGCTGCACGCAGAATATAAACAGAACCTTCCTTCTGCCACTCTTCATCAGTAAAACCACGCAGGCTGGTGTACGCACACGGTGTATCGCCGTATTCTTCAACACTCAAAGACGTCGAAGAGGTCAGGAAATCTTTACTGTATGCACGACCTGAAGCATATGAGCACAGCTCATAAATACGCTGGTTCAGGCTGTTATGATCCGCCAGGCTGTCATTGCCGATTTCCTTGAAAGTGAAGTTAACCATGTGGAAATCCGGATGCATCAACGGACGAACTTCAAAGCTGCGTCCCTGTATAACAAACGGTTCAGCAGTAGCCAGCTTGCTGGCAAACCAGTCAGCAGTCACAATACCGCGACCGATAACGTGACCATAGCCGGTAATGTTGAGCGGAACCAGACGGTGTGCAGCCCAGACCGCAGCTGCGGCTGCACCGGCTTTAGAACCTTCCATAATGGATGAGCCCAACATCACTGAATGCTCGTCACCGCTATCTTCTCCAGCTTCCTCAAACACATACGCCGCATGATAAGAAATCAAATCAACGATGCGTTTGTCTTTCATGGTGATGGCACCGGCAGAGTATTGGATATAGCCTACTTTATGCGGGTCCACGGTAATGGAATCCACTTCAGACATGGCTTTAAACGCATCGTAAACATCACGCTTCGGCCAGACCACACCTTCAGGAACGATCTCACTTTCACGATATGTCGCCACCAGCGCATCGTATTCCATGAACTGATCATTCTCATCCAGGAACATTGAGCGAACATAACCGCCATAAGCCGCATCAACATGGATGAAGAATGAAGAACCGAATTTCTCCTCACACTCTTCGCGCAATTTCAGCACTTCATGAACAGCATCAACTGAGCCTTCTTCTGTAGTACCCACCACTGAAACCATACCCAGAATCGGTGTCCCCTCTTCCATCAGTCTCAGTGTAGTTTCACGCATCTTCTGCACATCGGTACGGTAATTACCGTCCACATCCAGCTGGACAATATTTTCCTGTCCGAGACCCAGCAGATCCATCGCTTTCAGCCATGAATAGTGCTTTGAACGCGGAACAAGCAATTTACCCAATTTGCCCGGCTCAACGCCGGCACCACGGACAGACAGCTCTCTCACTTCTTCGAACATACCGCGCTTTTTCAGCTCATCGGTCAAATCAAGCACATCGGTCGGCTTCATATTCAGCAACTGATGCTCAGTCATACCAGCCACCAAATCTTTAGCCCCTTCATGGCGTGCTATCGCCAGCGGCATGGACTTCAAGTTACGGGCAACCCAAAGACCTTCATAGTTGGCAACCGTACCGCCGGAAGTAATATGGCCCCAGGATTTACTGACATCAAAGCCGAACATCCGGCATAAATCCTCACCGGCTTCCAGTTCCAAATCGGTGGTCACAGGCGAGGCTTCCACTGCACAGTTGTTCTGGTTGTATAGCATCGTCATTACGTAAGCCAGGTGCGACACCATGAAAGTATCAGCATTCATATGGCCAAGGTAACGCGGTGAAAACCAAGGAACAGATTTATTCTTCAGACGGGAAGACAGGTCACGAAGGATACCTTCGGTACGATAAAGCGTATCGCGAAAATCAGGCTGATGCTGGGCTCGAGGCGTCACAAGCGCCGAATCTTCCGGATGGAAACCCGAGCGCCAGTGCATGTGCTCGGTGATGGCGTACTCCATCATCTCTTTATAAAAAACCCGGTTTTCAGATTTCGGCCCCAGGAAAAGAGCATCAACATTCACTTCTTTGTTCATAATTAAACCCATACTGTGATCGTTTGGAAAACCAATGAAATAACTAATGAACCCGTACTCGAAGGCCCCTTTTCTCTACACTGCTTCTGATACAAATGAAAACACCGTACTAACGGCGAACATCCGAAAGTGACATGATCTGATCGTTTTTAATGTGTATTGGGAAATGTCTGCTGTCACAAATAAGCAAGCAGCAATAACAATGATCATGACCGATAAACTCATGGCTTTTATTAACTCAAAGCACTATAAAATCGATATTTTTTACCCCATTGAACAAAAATCGATTTTATAGCAATAATCGATATTTAGATATGCAACAAAAATAATATTCGCTATTGAAAGGGCTAAGAATGATTGAACTGTGTACCTGATCACTTATTTTGCAGATTAATCGACCAGATACTCACTGGCTTAGAAAAATGCGATCAGGCGCTGATTGATAATGCGACTGACCTTATTGACATCAAAAGCCTGCAATATGATAGTTATCTGGTTGAAATATATTATTAAATAGAAACAAACCAACATATCCGCAGCGTCATGACCTGCTGAGTCCCGGTGACGGAAGTGATGGAGCAAAGGAACAACGCAATGAGTGACATCAGCAAAGATAAATTTGCGACCTTGAGTGATCGGGTACAACACCAGATCCGCCACGATATTTTATGTGGTGAGTTTGAAGCCGGACAGAAACTGGTTCTCAATGAACTCAAGGAAAAATATCAGGTCGGTGGATCACCATTACGCGAAGCTATGGTTCAGCTCAGCTGGCAAAAATACGTAGTGATGAAGCCGCAAAAAGGCTTTTGGGTTGCGGATGTGTCGTTGAATGAACTGCGTGAAATCCTCAAGATCCGCCGGGCAATCAGTGGCGTAGCCCTGAAGAATGCCATTGAACATGGCGGTGAAGAATGGGAGTTATCAATTCTTACTGCTTACCATAAACTGAGTCGACTGGATCCATCCTCACCTGATTTTGACTACGACGAGTGGGAGCTTCGCCACAAAGAATTTCACCTGTCACTGATCCGCACACCGGGCACCGAATTTACCTCGGATCTGATGTACTACATTTATGATCAACAGGAACGTTATCGTCAGTTTCTGCTCAATGAGGCTTTTACTTCCGAACAGCAATATCATGATGATGGTGAGCACGAAGCCATAATGAAAGCAGTCCTTGACCGTGATGTTGAGCTAGCCCACCAGTTGCTAATCCAGCATACCGAGCGCCTTTACCACATTCTTGAAAAGCTGCTGGAAAACAAAGACTGAATGAAGCCAATCATTTCCTTTGACTAAACGATTGAGATAAATACAAAACCGGCTATTTCCCGAAAGACTGAGGAAATAGCCGGTTATCATTTTTGCCTCAATGTTCTTCTCGGTATACGAGAAACATTCACCAGAGACGATTAAGGACGAATATTCTGGTAGTTCACGGCCACTTTGTGCAACCCGCCAAAACCTTCTAACTGTTTGCCTTCTTCGATTTTTGTTCGTTCACCGTAGAAATAATATGGCTGCAACTTACCGTTATAGTCGAAAGGCAAAGCATAGTACAAACGCGCCTCTTTATTGTAAGCCGCCTGCGAGCCTAAATAGCCAACCAGAGCATGCTCAAACTGGTGATAACCATTGCCCCACTGGAACTGCTTGGTTGATTTAGGGTTCATCCCTACCCCGCCATACTGATGATCAACCCAAACATCGAAATACTGATTCAGCGTGTAATAAAGCTGTTTGTTTTTCGTACCCGGCTTAAGCATGTTCAGTGTATATGCGGCCTGATCCAGTTCCGCCCACTGCCATGAAGATATATACCAGCTGTACTTACCACTGCGCCAAGTTGGAATTTCCTGCAAGTCTTTCCATTGGCTATACAGGCCTTCTGACAATAATGATTTAGCCTGATCGTTCTGAATCCCGTAAGCCGCCCGCTCAAGGGTAATATTCATCCCTTCTTTACCCAGCTTTGCCCAATCTGGCTGATTGAGATAACGGCCGACCAGGTAAGTCATCCAGTAAGCTTTAATCGTATGTCCGTAGTCATTGTGGCGGGCATCCGGCATTTTTACCGCCGGATGGTGAATAGCACCAAAGAAGCGCTGTTCATCTTTTGAATGGAATTGCTGCACCATTTCGCGAGTCAGCCAGGTAAGATCGTCTCGCCATTTCTTCTGGTAAGGTTCTGGGAGCAACGGTGTTACAAGTAACAGATACGCATTAATCTGATCCAACTGGGCAACCAGTTCCTGCTGCGTACGGTATTGCTCATCACCATCTTCTATCACCCATAACAACTGGTTGGTCGCCTTGTCGCGATACTTATCGAAAATAAACGCCTGCTGCTCAATCAACGCCTTTTCAACGTCAGGATCGCGGGTGAGGTAGTAATAGAAAGCCAGACCGACAATAGCATATGCCTGATCCTGAGAAGTGCGTTGCTGCCATTTCAGGCCGGCTTTACCATCCTGACGGAAGCTGATCATCCCGCCGTGCTCGCGGTCTCTCAGCTCTGACAACAAATAATCTACCCCGGCCTTAGCCAGTTTCAGCGCTTCGGGATCACCTGTCATATGGTAAAGCACCCCGTAGGCATAAACCTGCCGTGATTTCATCCGGGTATAATCACGATCAAAATTACTGCGGATCCAGCCCTGATCCAGCTCTCGACACGGCTGTTTTACATCCGGCAGTGAACCGTCATCACAACGAAACGTCGGGAAATTCCCGATCGGTGCCCCCTTAGCGGTATCCATCATCCAGTAAGGAGCCAGGCCCTGGCTGGCATGCTCCAGCCATCTTTCTCCTGTTGGTAAAGGATAAGCCGCAGATGGCTGCTCAACAGAAACCTGTACGCCTGTTACCTGCTGTGCCATTACCGTTGCAGATCCCCCAATCCACAAGCTCAGTCCCAGCGCCAGCATCTGCTTAGGATAATTCACATTCATAGCCAACCTTTTTGATAACTCATTAAAAATATTGACTAAATATAATGATTTACGTTTGCACATACTGTTCTGGATATCACGGCTTATCTCAATCATGCTTGTGGCTGATATTTGGCACCTTCAATACCAAAAGCAGACAAAATAAACATCTCCTGCCCAGCTGAACTACGCATTCCGGCTATTTTTACTTGTTTATCGTTCACAGTAATTTTAAGTAACCACCAGTTATGGCCATACTCATTCTTCTTCGTTACTTTTTATTTCGCTTGAATGATGACTTCAAAAGATGAGTAACAGACATAACAAGAGCAGTAACAGGGTTAGCTGCGTTATATTCTTCTAATGAGTAAATAAAGCCTGACAAGAACTTATCGATTGCTTCCTTGTCACTTTCTGCGTGAATATAATCTCCATCAACCTCAAAACCCTGATCAATTAACTGCTGTTTTTCCTTCAAAAACGTTTCTGAATCAGAGCGAAGAAATGTATACGCCTTACGATCAGTGTTCGGCTTAATAAAAAACTGATATTTCATAAACACTCCAGTCTGTTTGAAGTAACTTTTTAGCAAGTGCAACTCAATGAACATACCCTTTAAAATATATTCGCTATACAAAGAAACAGATAAATTCTGGCAGGCTTCAAATAAAATCGCTTTAGTTTCAAAGCACTATAAAAAAACCATGATATACAGGCACAAAAAAGCCAGACCTAATGTCCGGCTTCATAGAACCTTTGATACGTACAATTTTCGCTACATTGCACGGAGCAGAGCCTAACCCTCGATCAGCTTCATCAGCAAATGACCGTTATACATTGCCTGCTTAACCAATGCCGCTCCTGGCATGGTGGCCTGAGTATAAAAACTGCTTTGTTCAATCACCAAGTCTTTATTATAAACGGGCAGCGACTGGGTACGGATACATTCCATAATAGCCGGATAAAGAACACTTTGAGCACGGTTAAACTCACCGCCAATCAAAATCTTTTCCGGATTAAACAGGTTAACCATAATCGCTATGGCCTGACCAAGATTATGGCCCAACTCGACAATAACCTGTCTTGCCAGCGTGTCGCCTTCAACGGCGGCATCACAGATCTTCTCAATGGTTACCACTTTGCCGTGCAGCACTGAAGGATGACCTTCACGCAGGCGCTGCTCTACCTGCTCCATCACAGCATTAAGGCTGGCAACCGTTTCCAGACAGCCGTGATTACCACAGTAACAACGCTTGCCGTAAGGCTTAATCTGAATATGACCTAACTCACCGATATTACCAACACGCCCCTGCAGTACCACATTGTCGAGAATAATACCGGCACCGACACCATGATGAATCGAAATAAGGATCGAGTTTGCAACATCTCGCGAGTTACCGAATAACTTCTCAGCCAATGCCCATGAACGGGTGTCATTACCGATAAAAACAGGTAAACCTGTCGCCTGATGAATTGCCGGACCTAACTCCATGTTATGAACATCATAATGCGGCATCTGAATCACAACACCACTCTCAGTATTGATCAACCCCGGCAGAGAAACAGCAATAGCAGTGATACGGTCAAGCTCATCGACATGCCGGACAAAGAAAGCATCAATTTCAGTCAAAAGCTTATCCAGCACTTCATCCTGATTGAAGACATTCACATCCTGACGTTCTTCAACCAAAATATCGCCACCAAGCTCGTGCAATGCAATCGTCAGGTAGCCCCGTCCCAATCGGGCAGACAGGAACTGCCAACCTTCATTTGCCGGAACTAAACCGATAGCCGGACGACCGCGACTAGTCGATTCCTGATACGGCATTTCCTTTATTAAATGCGCATCAATTAACTCACGGGTAATTTTGGTAATACTGGCAGGTGCCAGCAGGCTACGCTTTGAAAGCTCAATGCGGGAGATCGGGCCATACTGATCAATCAGTTTATAGACGCTGCCGGCATTATTTCTTTTTATGTGATCAATGTGACCTGGCTGAGCGACGTACATGCCATTACTCCCGAGAAACTTAGTGAATTAATAATAGATCCGAAATGAATTTTTTTACTTTGCGAAGTAATTGTGAAGCCAATTGTATCAAGGACGTGATACTCATCACGAGTAATGGAACGAAGAACATACTTTTTGTGCAGAAAACAACGTTTACACCCCAATCAGCCCATGATTTTTTTATGAGCAAAATTTAAATATTGCGCCTATCTGATGACAAAATGTTGCCACAATCAGTAACTTTCTACTAATTCCATCATTACAGGCAATGTCCCGATTCTTTCAATTTTATCTAATTGAGGGCAAACCCACCAAAAGGGGTCCCTAAGGAGCCGTGTAGGCCTACAGAGCAGAAGACAATCGCTGATAGTTTTGACATAATGGCCTGCTGCAATTTTGCAGATGAGTTATCGCAAAATGATGTTTAATTCGCCACGAGGTTAGCGGTGTACAAAATTAACGAAGTCTTTGAAACCATCCAGGGTGAAGGTGTCTTTACCGGTGTTCCAGCCATTTTTGTCCGTTTGCAGGTTTGCCCTGTTGGTTGCGCATGGTGTGATACCAAACAAACCTGGACGGCAGAACCACAGGACTTTACTTCGCTGGAAGAAATTATGGCGAAAAAAGCAGATTCACCGCTATGGACCAAGCTGGATGCACAAGGCATTGTTCAGCTTCTTAAAGATCAGGGTTATACCGCGAAGCATGTTGTGATCACGGGTGGTGAACCATGTATTTATGATCTTGTTCCGCTTACCGAAGCACTTGAAGAAGCCGGTTTCCGCTGCCAGATCGAAACCAGTGGCACATCTGAAATCAAAGCAACTACTGACACTTGGGTGACGGTGTCACCAAAAATCAACATGAAGGCTAAATTGGAAGTACTGCCTGTTGCTCTTGAACGTGCCGATGAAATCAAACATCCGGTCGGCACTGGCAAAGATATCGAACAACTGGATAACCTGCTGGAAGGCGTTAATCTAAAATCTGATGTGAGCATTGCGCTACAACCAATCAGCCAGAAACCAAGGGCGACAGAACTGTGCATTGAAACCTGTGTAAAACGCAACTGGCGCCTGTCTATCCAGACTCACAAATACCTGGCAATTGCTTAATACACGCTTGATGCTTCAATCACAACTGCGGCCACCCTATATCTAATCGGCCGCAGTGTCATCTCTTTCGCTCACGACTCACTTCCACTCCTCGCATCTCGCATACTCCCCCCCTGGTACAAATCTTCCCTCAAAATAATGCGTGATTGACAAAATTTTCTTAAATCTTGGATCCCTGAACTATGTCCGAGACAACGCTCCTGCTTTAACACAGCCAATTCCCCGTCCCCCTATACTGACCGAAAACAGAATAATGTTTGGGATCTTGGTTATGCGCGTTTATATAGGATATTACCTGCTGTTAATCAGTGGCTTATTTCTTACAGCATGTGGTGGTGGCAGCGACGAAGCCCCTCCAGCCCCTCAAGGTGAAGCCGCTCCGGTCGAAAATGAATTTCGAATCACAGTTGATACACCGGAAGCACTTCTTACATCTCAACGCGTCGTCCCCGGCGTTATCAGTAAAGCTTTCGCTCTGGCTCAGGCCAACCTCACAGAAGATAACTTTGCTGCAGTCTGGCTAGACGATAAAGGGAAAATACTGGAGCAAATTAATATCACCAGTTGGGAAAGTCAGGGGGATGGCACTTACGTTCTGAAAGCCCAAACCAACATCCGGCTAAATGCTGTTCTGCTTATTGATCTCTTTGATACACCTGAATTCACTATCGGCGAATCACTGCCGACGGACGTTTATCTGACTCCACTCGCAGACGAAAGACTGACTGTTAGCCTGAAGTCTACCTTAGCTTATTACGCCTTAACTCAGCGAGTTCAGTTGGATGAAAGCTGGGGCAGCTTTGAAGAGGTAATTGCAGAAGCATCACGAGGTAAAGTTTTCTCCGCTCTTCAGGATATCAATAATATCGCTGATGATTTTGAAGCAACCCTCATTCCCAAGCTCGGGCTTGAAAATGTTCGCCTAAGTGAGCTGATTTCACTATCGATTGTTCAGAGCATGACGAAAGGACGGATGGAACGTTTTGTCACAGAGCAAGCAGCAGCGCGAGCTGACATTTTGTCCATCCTCAACGAAGGCTACTGGCGACTAAGTTCAAACAACAACAATGACGGCAGCGGCATCATGGCTGACAAAATGGAATATGACGGCCAAGAAACGAAAAAAACTGAATACCGCTGGAATAAAAACGGCACTGACGATATCTCCCTGACAGAGTTTTTCACTTACTTGAGTGGCACAACCGCTTTCGGCACCGATGACGTAAAACGACAGGTACTGACTAACAACGATTGGGTCGGCCTGTTTGATTACCTGAAAGTTGAACTTGCAACCAATGCATCAGTGGTTATGGCTGATGCAGCCCTTAGTGCTAATGACAACATGGGCGTAACACTGGAAGCCAATTTCTATCCTCTGGTAAACAAACGTATGCACAATTTTCTCTCCAGTAAGGAGGATCATTACATCACGCGCTATATCAAACCAGATGAATTTTTTCAGGATGGAGCATTCGGTTTCTACTTTACCTGGCGACCAGAGAATGAAACATATCTGCTGTGTGATAACCGAAACGGTAGTACCGCCTGCCAGGTATCACCGGTCAACTCTCCCGAAGCAAGTTATACAGCTCTTGAAGATGTGCTGACAGCTGCAAGTGACGTTGCGTTTACCATACAGGATGTCAACGGCTTCAAAATTGCCGACAACGTTATTGTTGAAATGATTAACGATAACCAACTCACCTTACGTTACTGGGTTAATATCGCCGCAGACAACTGGTCTGTAATGGAAGTCAGTTCCTGGGCGCCGACTCAATTTGCCGGAAAATCCATCTTCCGCTTTGATGTCCCGGATGTGATCAAACAGCTGGCTGTTAATTACGATTTCGATCAGAGCAACCTGTTTCTTGTTGTCGATCGCGGTTTCATCAACATTGGCGAAACCCTACTGGATAACAGTGAGTTCCACTACTCCGGTTTCAATAACGGTGCCAAGAACCAAATTTTTACTGTCGCCAGCAGGGATAACCTGCCTCCATTCGGCGTTTGTAATTTCGGCAACACAGCACAGGCTAACGAAAGCCTGTTCCTGAACGCTGTAACCGAATGTGGTGGTGATGAGCGATTCACTAATCAGTCTATTAATGCACTTATTGACCAGCATCTGGTACAAATATCAGAAGACGGAGATATATCGGCGATGATTCTGCGCAGCAACAATAGCTGGGAACAATACAAAAACGGCCGCGCTGTTACCGGAAGCCGCAGCTGGGCTCTAACCAAAGAGGGTTACCTTAAACTCATCCCGGATACCTCAAAGCCAAATGATTTTGACTATTGGTCACTGACCAGCGTCGACTACAGCCGTAACATCCTTGCGGTTAAAACCTACTCATCCCGGGAAGAAAACAGCAATACCTCCGGCGATCTGATCTTCACGATTCTTACCAAAGAATATGCCCCGGATCAGCTCGCAGCTTGTCAAATTCTTGATTCAGGGTGGGATCAGACAACAACCAGCCCGATCACCAAACGTACGCTGACTGAATACGAGCAGCAAGCAGCCACATGTAAAGTGATCTGGGAACAACGCACACCACGCTTTACAGAAAAGCTATTGATTGGCCAGAGCGGCGAACTAAGCGATGACAAAGCCCTTCACTTCTTTGGTGACAGCTCTCGATTCCTGAAGCTGAGTGATAACTTCTCCGGCGAGTTTTTCCTCGGCAAATACGTCGACTCAGATGGCTGCGGATTTAACTTCGATATTCTGTGGAAATTAGAAGAAGACGGTAGTCTGTATTATGAAGCCGCTGACGGTTCTATGAATGAACGAATCACTATGACAGACACTGACGGCTTGGGTTTTGCCATCAAGGCATTCAATCACCAGACCCGCTGGACAACGGATGAAACCTTACAATTTACCGGTGATGAAGGGGAAATCTGGAGTGACATCGTGACATTGATTGATGCTTCAAGTGTACCAAATGTTGTGCCAATCGAACCACCGGCAAATTCTGAGCCACCAACAGAAGAGGAACAGCCAGCAGAAGGTGAACCTGCACCACAAGGCCCGCCTGCCGGCACAATCTTAAACGACGGCCAAACATGTGCATTTCTTAATCAGCAAGGCGAGTAAGAACTGAAAATCCGATAAATTCAAAGCAAACATTATTAACCAGTTGATAACTTAAAAGAAAAGCCCGCATGTCGGGCTTTTTCCTTTCCAGACCAGAAAATTCGGCACTTTCGACAAACTAACAGCTTTGTGATCCAACCAGCAAGTTTCAACTCACAACGTCTGCATCAACACTATTTTTTAACAATTGCCGACATTACAATATTAGTAATACATAAAATAACGATCGCGACAAAAATCAGAACAAGACTCTGAACTTTATTTGTCGCCAACAAATCAAGCCCTACACAAGAGATCACGGAAGATGCGTCTGACTATCGCTAATAAGCTCCTCTTCACCTTATTTACGGTATTCACCGTCGTACTTATCGCTTCGCTGAGCTTTGAATCCCGACAGCAAAAACAACTGCTTGAATCAGTGATTAGCGAGCAGACACTCGATAAAGCAGGAAACTACTTCGACAGCCTGAACATGATGATGCTGACTGGCACCATGTCCCAGCGTGAAACCCTGAGGGAAAAAGTTCTCTCTCATAACGGCATAGAAAGTGTTCGTGTTATCCGTAGTCCGGCTATCACCAACATTTTCGGCCCGGGGCTTGGTAATCAGGCTGCTGTCGATGAATTTGACCGCCGCGCCCTTAAAGGCGAACAGATTTCAGAAACCATACATAACGGAAATACCCTGCTTGTCGCCCTGCCGATGAAAGCCAGTAAAGACTATCGCGGTACTAACTGCCTGCAATGCCACATAGTACCGGAAGGTGAAGTATTGGGTGTCGTCAGAATGGAATACAACCTGATCCCGATCTACCAGCGCATTCATGAGCAGCTGATCGCAGCCGGCGGTATTATGTCAGCCATTGCGGCTACCGGCTTCCTGTTCGCCCTGTTCATGATCCGCCGGATTATCGTCCGTCCGCTGCGCCGGGTGTCAAACTACATGAAACGCACCAGCATCAACAAGGATCTGAGCGGACGACTCAATGAAAGTCGTACCGATGAGATCGGCGAGCTGTGCCAGAGTTATGATCAGCTGCTGGATAATTTCTCCTCGAGCTTAGAGCAGGTACAGCAAACGTCTGAATCTCTCACCAGACAGGCCAACAAGCTGATAAAAGTTTCGGCGGATACGTCTAATGCAGCAGACAGCCAGAAAAGTGAAACCTCGGAAATGTTGGTTTCAATTGACGACATGCAACACCATCAGCATGAAGTCGAACACCGCACAACCGAAGCTTCCACACTCAGCAATAAGGCCGCACAGTCAGCCATGCTCGGAACTAAACTGGCTGATGACGCAGGCAATGACATCAAATTCTTAGTCAGTGACATTGAAAATGTAAAAGTACAAATCGACAATCTTAACGATCAAAGCCAGCAAGTCGCCAGCATTCTCGATGTCATCCGTTCTATTGCCGAGCAAACCAACCTTCTGGCACTCAATGCCGCGATTGAGGCTGCCCGAGCCGGAGAACAAGGACGTGGCTTTGCGGTCGTTGCTGACGAAGTCAGAAACCTGGCAACCCGAACCCATCAGGCTACCGGTGATATCCGGTCGATTATCGAAGCACTGCATAATGACTGTGAAGCATCCGCACACGCGGTAGAAACAACCTGCGAAACGGCTTACAGCAAAATGGCTACTATTGAACAGCTTTCTAAGGCATTAGCAGAAATCGGTTCAGAAATTCAAGTAGTTAATACTCATGCTACCGATATCCAGCAACAAACCAGTAATCAGGCAAATATGGCCGACTCTATTCGGTCAAAAGTCGAAATCATTACCAGTCATGCCGACGATACTTCCACCCATGCGCTACAATCTCGTGAGATTAGTGTAAATCTTGAGCAGTTAGTGGAGCAATTAGAGCGATTACTTCATCAATTTACCCTTTCAGGCAATAACAACACTTGATGCTTGACGTAAGACAGGTAATATTGCTGTTTTGGACTGTATCTTAAAGCACAGATCTATAAAGTGCCTTAACGGAGAATGATTTAAACATGACTTACGCGCCTGTAACAGACGTATTGAGCGGTAAGCTTGCAGTAGACACTGAAGTCACTGTACGCGGTTGGGTCCGTTCACGTCGCGATTCCAAAGCTGGAATCTCTTTCCTTGCCATTTATGACGGCTCTTGTTTCGACCCGATTCAGGCCGTGGTCCCTAATGAGTTAAATAATTACCAGGAAGAAGTTCTTAAACTGACAACTGGTTGCTCTGTTGAGGTCACCGGCAAAATCGTTGAATCACCAGCAAAAGGCCAGGATTTCGAACTGGCAGCAACTGACGTTAAAGTTGTTGGTTGGGTTGAAGATGCTGAAACATACCCAATGGCAAAAACCCGTCACTCTATCGAGTACCTTCGTGAAGTTGCTCACCTGCGTCCTCGCACCAACGTAATCGGTGCGGTAGCACGTGTACGTAACTGCCTTTCTCAGGCAATCCACCGCTTCTACCACGAGCAGGGTTACTTCTGGGTATCTGCTCCGCTGATCACAGCTTCTGACTGTGAAGGTGCCGGTGAGATGTTCCGTGTATCTACTCTGGATATGGTGAACACCCCAATGACTGACGCTGGTGAAGTTGATTTCGATAAAGACTTCTTCGGTAAAGAAACCTTCCTGACGGTATCTGGTCAGCTGAACGCTGAAGCTTACGCTTGTGCCCTAAGCAAAGTTTACACATTCGGCCCTACTTTCCGTGCAGAAAACTCAAACACCAGCCGCCACCTGGCAGAATTCTGGATGGTTGAACCAGAAGTTGCATTTGCTGAACTGGATGACGTAGCTAAGCTGGCTGAAGACATGCTGAAGTATGTATTCAAAGCAGTTCTTGAAGAGCGCCGCGATGACCTTGAGTTCTTCGCTCAGCGTATCAACAAAGATGCGATCACTCGTCTGGAGCAGTTTGTTTCTTCTGACTTCGCACAGGTTGACTACACTGACGCAATCCAGATCCTGAAAGATTCTGGCCGTGACTTCGAATTCCCTGTTGAGTGGGGTATCGATATGTCTTCTGAGCATGAGCGTTACCTTGCTGAAGAACACTTTAAAGCTCCGGTAGTTGTTAAGAACTACCCGAAAGACATCAAAGCGTTCTACATGCGCATGAACGAAGACGGCAAGACTGTTGCGGCTATGGACGTACTGGCACCTGGCATCGGTGAAATCATCGGTGGTTCTCAGCGTGAAGAGCGTCTGGAACTACTGGACAAGCGCATGGTAGAGATGGGCATCGATCCTGAACACATGAGCTGGTACCGCGACCTGCGCCGCTACGGCACAGTTCCACACTCAGGCTTCGGTCTGGGCTTCGAACGTCTGGTAACTTACGTAACAGGTATGGCAAACATCCGTGATGTGATTCCATTCCCACGTGCACCACGTTCTGCTAACTTCTAAGACAGAAGTCAGCTAGATAAAAGGTAATCTATTTCGATAAGCTTATTTCGATAAACGGTATCCTTTCTCACAGGACGAGCCTTGCGCTCGTCCTGTTTGTTATCAGCCTTGCTCAAAACCAAGAGTTTCATAATTCGGTTTGGCTCTCTCCTACATCCCCTGTTATTTTGGTTTACCACACAAAGTAAGGAGACGGCAAAGAACCACTGACGCAGTCCCTTCCCATACCTGACTAACCGATATACCAGCAAGTTAGGTGAAATATAGGACGGGAAGACTCTCGTAAATAGACTTGGTTGCAGGGTTAGAATAAGCTTATGCCTATCCGCTTATTTCGGTAAGCAGTAACGCTAAACCATATGAGTCTATTATGATCAGAGAAACTACCCTCGCGCCAGCAAGCCTATGGGCCAAACCCTTCGTTGCAGAAGTCGCTGAAATTATCAACCTGCTAAAAGAGTATGATTATGATTCAGCAACCCTCGCCCGTTTAACTGGCCTACAAGAGAAAAAACTCTCTGATTGGATGTCACGCTATAAACGTGAACCTGAGAATATTTCTGATATTCCCTACCCTTGCTGGTGTTTTCTCGCTGCCCTCGCTGGCCGCCCGAACATTCAAAATAATGGTCAGCCTATTGATGTCGATGCCAGGAAAGTAATGCGCGCATTCAAGCCAACAGCATTTAAAAATAAAAGTGTTTTTGAAATGCCTAGCGAAAAAGAATTTAAGCGTATTATTGGCGACAACACCTTTACCGGCATAACGGTCGAAAGTCTTTGTGACACCTTTCAGTGGAAACCAGCTCAACTCTCTGAAAGCCTAGAAAAAGGAACGCTTCCTTTCTTAAATTGGTGTCTTATCCTCATGCTTTGCGGTTTCAACATCCAAAAAATGCTGTTGAGTCAGCATGAAGGAGAGATCACTCTAACTGAACAAGCCAGCTAGCTTATAGCAAGGCAGACTATTCCGCCTATAACAAAGGCTACCCTTGGTTAGCCTTTGTTTGTCACGCAGGATCTGACCTTTACACTCACGGTAATGCTTGTTGTTCGGCTGTCTGATGAATGCGCTGAGTTCTGCGTTATTCTAACAGAGATAATTGCAAACGATGATTTAATCGCACAATTCAAGCTGGTATAGTGCTCCCCCCCAGATCGCACAAAAAAGCAGGCTACATGAACCATCAACCCAACAATCCACTTCACGGCATTACCCTGCAAAGGTTACTTGAAGAGCTCGTCGACCACTATAGCTGGGAAGAGCTTGGACGCATCGTCAATGTCCGCTGCTTCAACAACGAGCCAAGTATCAAATCTAGCCTGAAGTTCCTGCGACGTACTGAATGGGCAAGAAAAGAAGTTGAACAACTCTATCTCGATACCTTCTTTATTTAACGCCACAATGCGGTAAACACCCTACAGGCTGTTAATCGCATCAACAGCTTTGAGTAGCGGCCTTTCGCCACTCGTACTTTCCCAACACCAGATAACAAAGACTGTCTGGCCGCTACTGTACAGATTTGCATTGGAGCCCCAACAAACTCTTTGTATTACTCGTCTGCAATAACCATGCAAGGCAGAGCAAACAAAAGCAAACAGGAACTCTATGTCATCTTTCAGCACATGATTATGCTCCTGACACTCTAGTAATATCTTCCGCAACTGATCAGAAGAAATTGAAATAATTGAACCGGCAAGCGAAGAAACAGCAACGGTTCTCCTCCTTACCTGAACCAAAAATTAGCGCTAAAGAAGTTAAGATAACCGAATTGCCCCAGAAATCTCTGGAAGCTTTTTCATTAGCTTATATCGATGCGCTAGCTACAAAAGGAATTCACTGGCTCAAACTAAACTGGAACATTGCGGAAAATGCGACACATAATCAAATCTGCCAATTAGACAACCTCCAGCCGAATAACTGCCGTTGTATTGGCGAGCTACTATCAGCCAGCAGTATCTGTTAAACAGAAAGTTGTACCACATACAAGCCTTTCAGGTTTGAATTATCCACGACAAAGCCGTCAATATTGATGGCTTTAACTTCAATTTTGGTGAATTTAAAAGCAATTAAACACCAACAGAGCTGGTAAACATACCCTCTCAAACAATTCAGATAAGCTCACCAATCAATAAGTAGCAAACGTCAGTCAGAAGGTAAAGATTGTAAATTCAGTTCAATTATTCACAGAAATGATAATTATTAGCAATCGCGTTATTTTGCGATTAGATGTGGATAACAAAACGCTATGAATAATTACAAGCTTTCACTTATTGCAGTTGCCTGTGCATCTGCACTTTCACCTTTTCATTCATTTGCTGAGACCGACGGACACACTCAAACAAACAGTGACATAGATACGATCACTGTAGTAGGCACACAACATCAGCTGATATTAGATTCAGGTCTTGCCACCAAATCTGATATGTCCCTGATGCAAACACCCGCACCTGTTGTAATTGTCAGCTCGGAGCTAATTAAAGAACAGGGAGCTGATGATCTGCAGGATATCCTGCGTAACATCAGCGGCATCACTCAAGCCGGTAATAACTATGGTATCGGCGACAATCTGGCTATCCGGGGACTAGACGTTAATTACACTTACGATGGTATGTACGGTGGCGCAGGATTAGGAAACGTATTCAACCCAACCCGCTCCCTCACTAATGTCGAATCCGTTGAAGTTCTGAAAGGCCCGGCGACGGGACTGTATGGTATGGGCAGCGCTGGCGGCATCATCAACCTAATTGAGAAAAAACCTCAGTTTGCCCCAAGCCATTCTGTTGATGTTGAAGTTGGCCAATGGAACACCCGCTCGGTAGCGGTGGATACAACCGCTGGTCTGACCGATGACCTTGCCTACCGATTGGTGGCAAAAGCCGCCCGCAGCGAGGGTTATCGTAATGTTGGTCAGGACAGAGATGAAATCTATGGCTCTCTGAAATACCAGCTAACAGAAGATCAGAATATTCTGCTATCCACCGCCTACATCAAAGATGCCATCAAGGTGGACTCAATCGGCGATCCGGTTCGTATCTACAATGCTGCTTCGGCCAGCGGAAAACCGGCCGGTGAAGTAACTGCAGCAGATCTTATGCCAGGCACAGCAAACCTAACTCCGGCCCAGCGTCAACAACTGATTGACAGCATGAGTAACAGCAACGGCCTTACACCGCACAACATCGGTAATGCCAGCCTGGTATCCCCTATGGCGAAAGCCAATGAAGGTGAAGAGCTAAGAATCAAGATCAGCCATAATATTGACTTAACCAGTGACCTGTTCCTGAACCAGCAGATTCAATACCGTGATTATGAGTCCGGTTTTGTCCGTCAGACCGGTGCTTATAACTATGTTTACTACAAACAAAACAAGGCTCCACGAGCACCACTGGTTGAAAATGACGTGCTCTACCCATTTGCGGCTCGACGTCAGGAATACCGTAAAGTCGCAGCGCATGAAAAATCATGGCAGTACTTCGCCGATCTACATTACCACTTTGACCTTGGTAACATCAGTAACGAATTGCTGCTTAACGCCAACTATGAAGACCGCAGCATTCGCTTCAAACAATCATCTAGTTATGACGCAGATAAAGTCATCAAAGACAAAGCTTCCGGCAAAGTAATCTACCAGGGCAACCTGCCCTATATTTATGACATCAATAACCCTAACTGGGGCTCTGGCAACTTTGAAGACTACGATCCTCTGGTTACTTCAAACTATGAAAAAGGTGTCCAGGCATGGGGCGTTGGCGTTCAGCATGTCGGGTATCTGGGTTACGGCTTTACCTCCCGCGTTGGTGTAGCCTTTAACGAAGTTTCCCAAACTTACCAGCATTTCGGCGTTGACCCGCGCTATCGTAAGAGTGCCGCCGAACCGACACCAGAGGCTGACACTAAAGATAACGGTATCACCTATAACCTTGGCCTAAGCTATATGCCAATTGATGATCTGTCGTTCTTTATCAACTATGCTAAAGGCCGAACAGCATATAGCGTCACCGGGTCTATTAAAGGCAATGACGATGACAGAAAAGACTCTGAATCCATCAGCTACGATTTGGGCATGCGGTATAAAGCCTTTGACGATCAAATGCTGACATCTCTCGTTCTTTTCGATACCCGAAAAACCAACCTGAGATACAGCAACCCAGACTATGAGGAAGGAGTATCAGGGCCGGAAATTGAGAAGTATTTCTACGACGGTGAGGAAAAAACACAAGGTGTCGAACTGGACATGAATGCCTTTATCGGAGAGAAGTGGAAACTGAATCTAAACGCCCTTTATCAGGAAGCGAGAGATAAAACTAATCCCAACAGTACAAGCTATGATACTCGTAAGAAAGGCATTCCGCGCATTACAGCCGGAGCCTGGATAACATATGGCGCAGACTGGTTCCCACTACAAAACCCGCTGAATATCAGCCTTGGCGGCCAATATGTTAGCGAACGCAGCATTGCAGCCAAGCCATTCGGTATTCCGGATGCTTATCTACCTAGTTATACCGTTGTTGATACCGGCCTGAGCTATGGCCAGGATAACTGGCAGATTCATCTGAACATCAATAACCTGTTTGACGAAAGGTACTACAGCAAGGCAATGTTCGCAGGCGGTATGCCTGGAGAAGAGCGTAACGCCACGCTTAACTTCAACTACAAGCTATAACCACGCAGAAAACCGTAGTTAAAAACTAATCTGGCGGTAGGGCTAACCTGTCGCCAGATTTTTTGATCAAGTTAATCAAGATAGTAATCAATATAGTGCCTTTAAAACCTTCTCCTCCCAAGCAGGAACGAACAAACCACAAACAGTATAGGAAACTGGAAAATAGAATCAGTATTCTGTACATCAGCCAATTAAAAAGCACTAACAAAGCTCCCAACAAGATCAAGCAAGATTCCAGCCTCACGCCCCCCTACCCTTACTACTCACTTTTCTAGTAGACTATCCGCCGTTTTTTACTCTCACCACGGGTTCACCATTTTGCATACAGTTTCTCAGCTAAAATCAGGTCAATTAACCGGCATCAAGCACTTAAAACTATCTGAAAGCTTAACATCATTTCCATTAGAGATTTTGCAACTGGCCGATAGCCTAGAGATTCTTGATTTAACCAACAATTCATTATCGTCATTGCCACAAGAGCTGACCCAACTCAAAAAGCTTAAAATCATTTTCGCCTCAAACAACTGTTTTGAGACGCTACCTGAAGTACTTGGACAATGCCAAAACCTTGAAATGGTGGGATTTAAGTCTAATCAAATCAAGTACGTACCAAAAAACTCATTACCACCAAAATTACGCTGGCTAATTCTGACAGATAACCGCATTGAAACTTTACCTGACACATTAGGCGAGCGACCTCGCTTGCAAAAGTTGGCTTTAGCGGGCAATTGCCTGACACATCTACCGCAAACTTTATCTCAATCTACCAACCTTGAGTTAGTGCGTATTTCTGCCAACCAGCTAACTGAATGCCCGGATCAATTACTTGGCTTACCTAAGCTGGCCTGGCTATCTTTTTCTGGTAATCCATTCAGCCAGTCAGATATTAATATTAACTCTGTCCCTGAAGTCCCATCATCCAGTTTCTCTTTACAAAATGTTCTGGGGCAAGGTGCCTCTGGAGTTATTTCAAAAGCCAGCTGGAATACAGAGCAAACTGCTTTTCCTAGTGATATTGCCGTTAAAGTGTTTAAAGGTGAAGTAACCAGCGATGGTTATCCGGAAGATGAATTGCGGGCTTGTCTGAAGGTCGGTAATCACCCAAACCTGGTACAGTCATTAGCGCAAGTGAATGAAGAAAGGTATTCAGCTTTAATTATGAACTTGATTCCCTCTCACTATAAAAACTTAGGCCTACCACCGTGTTTTAATAGTTGCACCCGCGATACCTTCCCTGAGGGCTTTACGCTGTCCATTGAACAGATAGAAAAAATCATTGTACAAATGAAGCGGGTGTTTGAGCATATACACTCAAATCAAGTGTGTCACGGTGACTTATACGCGCACAACACTCTGTTTGATGAAAAAGCCAATATCATCTTTGGGGATTTTGGTGCTTCAACAATGTATCACATGCTGACAGAAGAGCAGCAAACCCGAATCAAGCAAATTGAGCAAAGAGCACTTGATCATTTCATAGATGATCTATTAAGCGTTTGCGCTGAAAAAGATCAACAGAGCGAAAAATATAACCACCTAAAGCAACAAATCGCTCATTAAAATCATGAAAATAACAGGTATAGCTCCCCCCTATACCTGTTGTTTTGCTTATAAATCTAGAACCACAAATTACAGGTAATATTTCTACGGCTCACCCATGCAATACACTTAAAGCAAACACATTCAATCTATTAACTGACAACAAAAAAAGCCGCCCGGTATGTTGGGCGGCTCTTAGGGGGATGAACTTATTCAGACGTTAAACAGTTGCGGTTTTTGCTGCACTGTGTGTATCGTCCTGGTCAACTTTATTTGGTTCATCTTCATCACGTACGGTACAAACCATCATACCGGCGAAAATCATAGAAACACCGCCCAGTACGATTGCCATCATAGTATTCCCTTCAAATGCCCAGCGAGTGAAGAAGCCAAGAATGCCTGCAGCCAGGATCTGAGGCAGAACGATGAAGAAGTTAAATACCCCCATGTAGAAGCCCATTTTCTTCACAGGCAGAGCGCCAGCCAGAATAGCGTAAGGCATACACAGGATACTCGCCCACGCAAGGCCAATGCCGACCATATTCAGCATTAGCATTGCCGGGTTATCGATAAGGGCAATCGAAGCAAGGCTAGCACCACCTATAACCAAGCTCAGACTATGCACAAATTTACGGCTGGTGCGCTGCGCCAGCCATGGAAGCGCAAATGCAGCCAAGGCCGAAATACCGTTATACGCGGCAAAGCATAAGCCAACCCAATCAGCACCTTCGTTATAAAGTGCAGAGCTGGTATCTGATGTACCAAAGATGTACGTGGTTACTGCTGATGTGGTGTAAATCCACATTGCGAAAAGAGCAAACCACGAGAAGAACTGGACTACAGCCAGCTGTACCATGGTTTTTGGCATCGCTTTAATGTCAGTGAAGATTTCACGTAAATCAGCTTTTTGTTCTTCCGGCTTAAATTGTTCGTTATGAAATTTAGCCAACTCCTGTGGGCTGTATTCTTTGGTGCGTAGCACTGTCCACACAATAGAACCGATAAATACGATAGCACCACAGATGAACGAGATTTTCACAGATGATGGAACTTCACCGGCAGGCGCGGTATTCGCTACTTCAAACACATTGCTTAGCAGGTAAGGCATGGCTGAAGCAACAACAGAGCCAACACCGATGAAAAATGTCTGAACAGCAAAACCTTGTGTACGCTGCTCGGAAGGCAGGTTATCTGCAACCAAGGCACGGAAAGGTTCCATAGAGATGTTAATCGAGGCATCAAGGATCCACAGCATCCCTGCAGCCACCCAAAGATATGGGGAGAACGGCATGATGATTAATGCCAGGGATGATGCAATAGCACCGAATAAAAAGTAAGGACGACGACGACCCAGAACAGTCCAGGTGCGGTCACTGAAGTAGCCGATAATTGGCTGTACCAATAAACCGGTAAGCGGCGCAGCGATCCATAAGATAGGGATTTGATCGATACTTGCACCGAGTGTTTCAAAAATCCGACTCACATTGGCATTCTGCAGGCCGAAACCAAACTGAATACCCATAAAGCCGAAGCTCATATTCCATATTTGCCAAAACGTCAGACGTGGCTTTTCCATTGAGAATTCCCCGATAATCACCACGACAGCTGTTATTTTTATTCTGCCGCAGCCAGTTTCCAACCTCGGTCAAATATGATGGATAGAGAAATAATTATGATTTGGCATGTTTAACGCACGGAGACCGCTAAAGCAGGATTTTTATGTCCTTAAGGGTCAAAAACAGACCGTTTTCATCATATTTGACCAAATTCCTTCGGGTTGTAATCCTATGTGAAGGCCACCCCTACCATCCGTGATCAGTTTCACATCAATTAATTGATAAGCCAATAAATCTAGTAAATTTACCTCTTTGACTGAAATTCAAACAAAATCAAAGCCTAAAAGCTGGTTATACCGCCTAGTTGGGTAACTTTTTGTCGTAAGTTTCTTGCAGAATAATGCTATTGTTTATAGGCAGATATGCCGGAGGTTACGCAAAAGCTATAACTATGAGCCACTCTGCAAAAATAATTAATGAAATTGTTGCAATATGTTGTCAATGTTTGCTGACAAGAGGTATAAATAGAGGTATGACCGTTTGTATTTAACTGCATGGATGACCACAATGTTTGAAAAAATTACCGCCGCACCTGCCGACCCCATTCTTGGCCTTACTGAAGAGTTCAAAAAAGATACCCGTGCTGAAAAAATCAACCTTGGTGTTGGTATCTATAAAGACGAGTCTAGCAATACTCCTGTTCTGGCAACGGTAAAGAAAGCAGAAGCAATCCTGCTGGAAAAAGAAACCACCAAATCTTACCTAGCGATCCCTGGTACGCCAGAGTATGGTCTGGCAGTTCAGCGCCTGCTGTTCGGTGCTGATTCTTCAATTATTTCAGACAAGCGCGCTCAAACTGCACAGGCTCCGGGTGGTACAGGTGCCCTGCGTCTGGCTGCGGAATTCATTAAGCGCCAGCTAGGTGATGTAAAGGTATGGCTGAGCAATCCGACCTGGGCTAACCACAAGGGTGTGTTCTCTGCTGCCGGTTTGGAAATTGCCGAGTACACCTACTATGACGCTGAAACCAAAGACATGGATTTCGATGCTGCAATTGCTGATCTGGCAAATGCTGCACCTGGCGATGTTGTTCTGCTGCACGGCTGCTGTCACAACCCTACCGGTATCGACCCAGATGCAGCACAGTGGCAAAAACTGGCAGAGCTTTGTGTTGAAAAACAGCTGCTGCCAATGTTTGACTTTGCTTACCAGGGTTTTGCAAACGGTGTTGAAGAAGACGCTCAGGGCCTGCGTATTTTTGCCGCTAAATGTGAAGAGCTGCTGATTGCAAGCTCGTTCTCAAAGAACTTTGGCCTGTATAACGAGCGTGTCGGTGCCTTTACTCTGGTTGCCAAAGATGCAGAGCAATCAACAACAGCATTCAGCCAGGTGAAAACCATTGCCCGCGTTATTTACTCAAACCCACCAGCACACGGTGCGGCAGTAGTTACTGAAATCCTGAACGACGACGCACTACGTACTGATTGGGAGCAGGAACTGGCAGAGATGCGCGACCGTATCCAGGAAATGCGTGTTCTGTTCGTTCAAACCCTGAAAGAGCAAGGTGTTGAGGCAGACTTCAGCTTCATTGAACGTCAGAATGGTATGTTCTCTTTCTCTGGCCTAAACAAAGATCAGGTTAACCGCCTGAAAGAAGAATTCGGTATCTACATCGTAGGTTCTGGCCGTATCAGTGTTGCCGGTATGACTAAATCTAACATGCTGCCACTGTGTAAAGGTATTGCTGCTGTAATTTAAGTTATCACTTTCCGTTTAAAGTAAGCAGAACAAAGGGCGCATAATGCGCCCTTTTTTAATTCATCTCCTACAGTCAGAACAAACACGTACTAAAATCGCTTATTGATTCTGTCTGCTGGAAGACTATTTATCTCCGCCGTTCGGTTTATTTCTGACTCCGTTGATCTCATCATTATCAGATGCTTTTTCACGCTCACGGCTTTTCCTTACTTCCTCAGCCAGATTTATCGAGGGGTAAGACGTTACAAAAAAGCTCCCTCTCATATTGATCTTCTAACCTTTCCCGCCATGACTTGTCAGAGATCGGCACCAGATAAAACATCTCTCTGGAGGTATCAGTTACAAATGCCATACCATGTTGCATCAACTCATAATGGATATCGTGGACAAAACCCAGCGTAAAGCTCTGTCTGCCTGTCAGCTGATTAATGTCTTCCCGGGTCAGGCAAACTCCTCGTTCTTCATCAGCGAAGCGATGTCGAAGCCAGTCTGCAAATTCCCTAGCACTTATCATCGTCATACCTACTGCCTCCGAGCTCAGGCCTCATGAGAAATTTTAGTGTCATAGCTAAGTTATAGCAGAGACCCGAAATAACGACAGTTGTCAGCAAAATGAAAGGAAGTCTAAACAATCAGACAAATTAGCCAATCCATCTCGTATTTAATACTTAATTAACGAAGAATTGTCGAAGCTGTTAGGCAAAGTGAACAAGCAGAGATTTTGAGTATCAAAAATGATAACGGGATGAATTCGAAGATTCAGTAAGAATAACGAAGGGTCGGTAAAAGATAGCCAGAGGCTGAGAAGCCGGTAAAATAAATGGGAAGGGACACCCGTTCCTGTTGCCACAGGAACGGGCTCGGCAGTCATTAAAGTGCTTTGTAAAGAACTTTGTTACCTGCCAATTGGATGCGCTCAACCAGACCTTCTTCAGTCAGTTTTTTCAGCGCACCGGTTGCCCAAGAAGCTGCTTTTGAGTCTTCCTGGCCAGCCTCAAGACCGATACCTTTAGGGTTAATGCCTTCAGCATTCTTAACCACGATATCAAGCACTGCCTGCTGTTTTGGAGTCAGAGACACTTGAGCTGCAACAGGTGCTGCCGCTTCAACTGGCTTTTTCTCTTCAACAGGTTTTGCCGCTGGAGCAGCTTTTACTGTTTCTGCAGTTGGTGCTTTTTTCACAGCATCTTTTTTAGCTGCTGCCGGCTTTGCTACCGCTACGGTTGCTTTGAAACGCTTTTGTAGCTTTAGCTGAACTTTACGTTTGTGAGAGATTCTCATTAAATTTCCTACTCCGTTGCACTACTTTCAGTCACCACCATATACCGCTCAAGAAATAACTCGAACAGGTATGTCCAGCGGGAAAAAGTAAGCGCGTGTTATACCAAGGATGTCAGAGAAATGCCAGCAAACGGTCATTTAACCCGCAACAAAACATGATTTTACTCAAAAACAGGTGGCAAGGTCTCATTTTCGACAAAAAGTAAAGCCCCAAATTTATGTTTAAATACCCCTAATAATCAGCAATCAAAAGGCAAACTGCATCAATCACAACGAAATTTGGCGACTTCAGCTAAATCAAGCAACATGATGCGCATAAGTATTCATAGCAACATCACGCTTCCATCCATATGTTCTTCCTCAGCCCGCTTATCTTTCCCATCAAAAGATCCAATCGTGGCTCTTAACTATCATCAGCCATAATAGAACTATGATAGAGAGCAAAAGCGACCATTTGAAAACCCTGTATATCAAGCCCCCGAATCCAAGATCCGGGACGTGGCAACTGGTGTTCTGCGCAATCGTACTTATTGTACTTTGCGGAGCGGTTTACTTTTATCCGACAGCTAATGCAGCCGCTATCGCCATTATCTTTATCATGGCGCTGGCGATGTTGATTATCGCCTATAAGCAAAGCAAAGAGCCAGCGCTGTCATTTACCCTTACTTTCATGCATATCCAATTTCACAGCTCTTATGGTGGCTGGCTGGCGCGTTGGAAAAACATAGCCGAAATTGGCCCGGCCACTATTTGTTACCAAGGCTGGTGCGAGCCGGTTCCCTGGGTTGGCGTTCGCCTCAAAAACTATGATGAGTTCCTGGAATCGATCTGCCCACGAACTGCCAGCAAAATCCTGTTGGAGCAGCGAATACTACTGATCCTTGCCTATAAACGCAGTGACGACCCGCCCCATGAAATCGAAGATATGCTGTTTGATGACACCCACTACCTCACCAGCAACGGTAGAGTGCTTAAGGGCCTGCTGGCAATGCTGGCAAACCGAATGCGATACAACCGGGAATTGCTCGGCTATGATTTTTTTATCTCGGAAGATTTGCTCGACCGCCCGACCGACGACTTTGTCGGCCTGGCGAGGCGTTACTTAGCTGCTTCATAAATCCCAACAGCGTCATAAATCAAAAGCAGAGTAATCAAAGCCAGCTTAATAAGCCTGTCAGCTGTTCTGAGATACAACCGTCACACCTTCATCTATGGACTGCGCCTTAAGGAACGGCAGCAGCAGAAGACCGACAACAGCCGCAGCGGATGAAATAACGGTAAAAAAGCCTGCCCAGTGGTAATGCTCCATAATCACCGCCAACGGATAGCCAGCCAATGCCGCCCCCATATAGGCAAACAAGCCGACAAACCCGGTAGCCGCTCCGGCAGAATCTTTATGGGAGCATTCTGCCGCAGCCATTCCTATCAGCATCTGCGGACCAAAAACAAAGAAACCAATGGCAAAAAAACAACCAGCCTGCAGCACAAAACCGGTCATCGGCATTAGCCAGAGTGCCGCAACAGACAAGAAAATTCCGATTGAAAAAATCAAATTCATCGGGCCCCGGTTACCGCCGAACAATTTATCCGAGCCCCATCCCGCGACAAGCGATCCGATAAAACCACCGACTTCAAACAACGACAAGGCCGTATTGGCAGTAATAAGTCCGTAACCGTGCTGCTCAGTCAGGTACAAATTCCCCCAGTCATTAATCGCGGTTCGAACGATGTAAACCAGCACATAACTGAAAGCCAACAGCCAAATATACTTATTACTCAGAACATATTTTCTCAGGATTTCACCATGGCTAAGCCCCTGACCTTCCTGCTCCTGTGCTAGTTCAAGCTGATCATTACGCCAGCGACCGACCGTAGGGAGGCCTAGAGTGACCGGCTTGTCACGCAGGCGCCAGCAAAGCACCAATCCCACCAGCACAGCGATAATACCCGGTATAATGAAGCCGTATCGCCAGCTAAAATGCAGGGTCAGATAACCAGCCAGTAAAGGGATCAACGCACCACCAACATTATGAGCAGTATTCCACAGCGACCACCACAGTCCGCGCTCTGAGCGCGAGTACCAGGTTGTCATCAGTTTCGAACAAGGCGGCCAGCCCCAGCCCTGGAACCAGGCATTGAGCACCCACAGGCCGCTTAACACCAACAATGAGCTAGAGAAGCCAAACAGGATATTAACGATGCCGGTAGCAATCAGGCCGAGCCCCATGAAATACCGCGGATTTGAACGGTCAGAAATAATCCCCGAAAGGAACTTAGAGCAGCCATAGGTAATGTAGAACAGGGTGCCCATCATCCCAATATCAGCTTTATCCAGCCCCAGATCAGCCAGCATGGCTGGCATGGCATAGTTGAAGTTTTTACGGGTCAGATAGAAAACTGCATAGCCAAGATACATGGTCAGCATGATGTGGAACCGCCAGTAGCGGTAAAGCTGGTTGACCTGTTGCGGGTCGGTGACCGTCGCTGCTGGTTGCGGAGATTTAAACTCACCAAACATCAATCAATACTCTTCTTCGTCTTGAACCTGTTACAGTGCAGGAAGGATAACCCTGAGCACAGTGCCCTGATCTTCGCCTTCGGTACGGCTGCTCAATAGGAAAGTTCCGCCCAGAGCCTGTACACGCTCCCGCATTCCTCGCAGGCCGAAACCTTGCAATGTCTGCTCCTGTTTAAAACCGACGCCGTTATCGCGAATTACCAGCTCAACATCATCCCGGATACAGAAACAAATACTCACTTCAGAAGCCGAGGCATACTTCACCACATTATTCAGCGCTTCCTGACAAATACGGTACAAGGTGACACTCATGGCATCACTCAGCTCTGTCACCTGCAACTCGTCCTGCTGCCAGTCAATACGAGTCACAATGCCCTGACTTTCACATTCCATTTCACGAACTAGCTGATGCACCGCCTCTTCCAAACCGAGATCATCAAGAGTTTTCGGTCTCAGTCTCGTCAGCAGTCCTTTGGTCGTGTCGTAAATATTCAGCGACAAAGATTCAATCATCGAAGCGCAGTTCTGCCCCATCGGCGTATTTTCAACCCGCTGGATAATAGTTGCCTGGGTACGAATCGCGGTAATGTTCTGACCTATCTCGTCATGGAGTTCACGTGCCACTTCTCGGCGAACTGATTCTTCCGCCTTAACCAACTGACGAGAAAGATTGTGGTTACGTGCCAGCTCCTGACGCAGCTTATCGTTAAGTTCTCGCTGACGTTGGATGCCCATTCCCAGCAGAATACCTGTCAGGCTCTGAGCAGAGAGTGAAAGCAGTAAATCAGTAATTTCCAGGTTACTGCTGCCGGTTCGGGCTGCAATCAGTGCCACACTATTGAGCAAGGTGCCAAGCAAAGCGCCCTGCCAGCCGTAGCGAAATGCCAAAAGAATAATCGGAATAGCTAAACAGAAAGGGGCAAATCGACGCATCTCATCCGGCAGTCCCAGCTGAATGGCAATACTGATAATAAACAGAGCCGCATAGAGGACGACATGACGGCTTCTCAGCTCCACCGGACGTGAAACCAGATTTACCGTCAACGGAATCCATGCCTTCTGGAACAGGTAACTCCAAATCAGATAACAACTCGGAACCAGCATCAGACCGCCGGTAATACTGACCAGCAGTACCATCATGCCATGACCACTGAGCAAACCGACCACCAGCATATTTATCAGCGCCGTGGCTCCAATCACTGTTGCCATCACGCACAACTTGCGCCACTGGGAACCGAAATAGAGATCATGAGCCAGCCACAAAACAGGCAAACTCAACAAACTGGCCGCCATCACTGAAACCCACTGCGGCTGATCAAGCAGCACTGCCAGCGATATCATCAACCACCATTCGGCACCATAAACCGCAGGCCAGTATGCTTTGGGGGAGTGAAGGGTTACGCCCAGACGCATCGCAAACGGGAAAAAGAGCACAGCAAGTTCGGGATCCAGCGTAAAGTACGAGGCAATGATCCACAAACAAAACCAGCAGCAAGAAAGCAGTAACCAACTACACAGCGAAGTCAGGACGTAATTGCGCATCAGAGCGTCTCAGAGGCAAAGCATTTGGCAAGTTCAACATTATTCTTTACACCGAGCTTATCCATGGCATTGGCACGATGAACATGCACGGTTTTCGGACTAAGGCCCAACTCAGCCGCAACACTTTTAACATCCATACCCGATGCCAGCATTTCTCCGATTTGACGCTCGCGTTTGGTCAGTTGAGTTAATACCTTGGTACTGCGATCCGGTGATGCCAGCTTCAGCGCAATATCCGGGGTCAGATAACATCCTCCAGTAGCGGCAGTACGAACAGCAGCTACCAGTTCATCGGGGCTGCAACGCTTGCTCAGATAACCGCGGGCTCCGGCTTCCAACGCCTTCTCGACAATTGCAACCGAGTCATGAACACTAAGCATGATGCAGGCAATGCCGTCCGGCAAATCTTCCAGCAAAGACAAACCACTTTCATCCGGCATCGAAATATCAAGGATACAAACATTGGCTTGGCTGCCAGGCATCCCCTTTCGCGCTTCCTGTGCTGAACCGAATTCGCCGGCAACCTCGATATCTTCTTCGAGGGATAACAGTTGGGCGAAGCCCGAACGAACAATGATGTGATCATCAACCAATACGACTTTGATCATCTTAAAATACCCAGCCAGAGCCAAAAGAAAGATAAACTACATTCATATTCCCGGTCAGGCAAGCGCGAAAAATAAATTACTCATATTCACTTTTCTGCATTTTTCCTGCATCAGGGAATAAGTTCATCGTGTGGTAGATTCAAAGCAAAAAGTACTCTCTGCAACAACCTGTTCTGGCTGCCTGAATCGCTTTTTGATTTAAATTCGCCCACCTTAAAAAAAGAAAAGCCACCCAAACGGGTGGCCTTTTCATCAATTCAAGCTTAAGCCATTTCAACTTGCGCTTCTTGTTCTTTCAGCAGGCGCTTCTCGCGGCGAATTTTTCTTTCTTCCGCAATCGCAACAAACAGTAGAAGACCAATACATATCGCAGCTGAAGTATCCAGTGCTGCGAAGGTACCTTTCCAGCCTGTCAGGCCGAAGATTGGCGTACCGTCGGCAATCATACCCAGACCCAATTTCGCAAAACTGTCACCAATAAGGTAAGCAAATGTACCTTTGATGCCATCAGCAACACTGATTGCTTTCTTAGGAACGAAGCCAACAGCTGCTACACCAATCAGAAGCTGAGGACCGAATACCAGGAAGCCAAGAATAAACAGCGAGCCAAGGTACATGAATTCTGTTGTCGCTGTCTGGTAGATTTCCAGAGAGAAGATAATCAGAGTCAGAGACACACAGGCAACCAGAGCACGGCGACCGTTTGCAAGGTCAGACAGGTAACCCCACATCAGCGTACCAACCAGTGCACCTACTTCGAACAGTGTGAAACCCTGAATAGCCGTTTCTTTCGAGAAGCCCAGTTCCTGGTAAGCGTATACAGTTGACCACTGGTCGATACCGATACGTACGATATACAGGAAGATGTTTGCAAAGCAAAGCAGCCAAATGATCTTGTTCTTCAGCACGTATTCCATGAAGATTTCGCGCTTACTCATTTCATTCTCTTCGGCGTTAACGTCTTCTTCACTGACTTCTTCACCGAACAGTTCTTCAGCTTTACCCAAGCCGTAAGCTTCTGGAGAATCACTACCGAAACGCAGACCGATGAAACCAACAACCAGTGCAATGATTGACGGGAAGACAAACATACCCACTACGTGACCGTCGAACAGGAAGTTCGCACCAAACAGAGCAACACCTGCAGCACCTGCACCACCCACGTTGTGTGACATGTTCCAGAAGCCAAGGTAAGTACCGCGCTTCTTACGTGGCGTCCATTTAGTAATGGTTGAGTAACTTGAAGGACCACCGGTACTCTGGAAGAAACCGCTCAATGCATAGAAAGCGATCATAAAGAACAGGCTAACGCTGGTGCCGCCCATACTGGCACTGAAGCCCAGCATAGCAATCGCTGACAGGATCAACATGAAAGGAAGAAACTGTTTGGTATTTTTTCCGTCAGCGTAATAAGAAACAACGGTTTTACCGATACCGTAAGTAATCGAGAAACCAAGACCAATCATACCCAGTTGAGTCATCGACAGATCATAAGTCGTGATCATGTCGTTCTGAGCAACGTTGAAGTTTTTACGGATCAGGTACATGGTCAAGTAGCCGATAAATACAACCAGGTAAGATTGCATAAATGGCTTGAACCACATTTTACGACGCTCTTCTACAGGCAGATCCAGTGTTGGTTTTCTAACCTGTTCCAGTAGTTTAAACATGTGAAACCCTCAAGATAATCACTCTACAAAATCGACAGAGCACAGCCCTGCGCAATCACGCTGGCCACCATCAGGAGGCGTTGTTATCTATCTCAACTACAGAGAAGCGCGACATCCATATCAGAAACCAGGTCAGGAAAGCGCCGGAATACCCTGAAGTCAACGAATGATGATTGACCAGATATAGGAGCGATTTTAATGAGGCTATCAGTAAGAGGCTTGAGAAGGCGGCCTAAAACAATTAGGAAAGATTCTTAGTTTTGAATAAGTGGCAGGAAAAGCGTGAAAGCAATCACAAAATAAATAAGGTTATTAATAAGGTTTGAGAAATAAACATAAAAAGCGTGAATTGTTAACTAGTTGCGGACAGACAGTAACAAATTCACGCTTTTTAAAGCTACTGACTTAAAAATAAGTCAGTCTGATTTTAGAGCGCCGGATTAATACAGCGGCATCTCATCAGCAACAAACGGGTTAGAGGCACGCTCATTACCGAAAGTTGACAATGGGCCATGACCCGGTACAAAAGTCACATCGTTACCCAGAGGCCATAATTTGTTCTTGATGGAATCAATCAGAGTCTGGTAATCGCCTTTCGGGAAATCAGTCCGGCCAATGCCACCGCGGAACAGCACGTCACCAACAAAAGCAATTTTCGCATCTTCATTGTGCAGAGTGATGTGGCCCGGTGTATGACCCGGTGTGAGCAGTACATTAAGCTTCTGATTACCGACAGTCACCACATCACCTTCTTCCAGCCACTGGTCCGGATCAAAAGCTTCTGTCAGCGGGAAACCAAACATCTCACTCTGACGAGGCAAGCCCTGAAGCCAGAAAGCATCTTCTTTGTGCGGACCGATAACCGGCACATTCAGCTCTGCCGCCAGTGGTGCTGTACCACCAACATGATCAAGATGACCATGAGTCAGAATCAGCTTAGTTACTGTCAGGCCTAACTGCTGGACTTTTTCTTTTAGCAGGTGAATGTCACCGCCCGGATCGACCATCGCCGCTTCCTTGGTTTCATCACACCAAATGATCGAGCAATTTTGCTGAAACGGAGTAACTGGAACAATTTCAAACTGAAGACTCATAGCCCTTTCCTAACTCAAAATAATCTTGGCAAAGGATAACATGGCCCTGTCGATTACAACAAAAGCCTGTCACAACCTTTTCCGGTAAAAAATAGTTGATACAGCAAGTATCACTCGGATAGATAACGGGAGACAGAAACAGCAAAGCCGGAAACCATCAAGAGAGGAGGACGGTAACCGGCTTTGTAATTATTCAGAGAAATGGTTGTTGTTTTTTATATTAAATTCAGAATGCTTACCAGCGACGAACCGGACCAGTATCAATATGGACGAAACCATCCTTCGGATAATAGCCCACACCACCTAAACGCAGTTCCAGAGCAGCATCCCTTACCCGCTTTAGCGAGACACCTTCAAGGTTAAAATCAATCGCCTGCCCTTTCATATGGTAGCTCTTTTTTGCGACCTTGCGGCTTTTGCTTTGCAGGGCTTTGTTAGTTTCAGGTGAACGGTAACCCGAAATAATGCGCACCTGACCTTTATGGCCTAGGCCCGCTTGAATTTGTGCAATGGCATCGATCAGGCGGCGGTCCATGTTTGCAACTTCATTACGGCGGAAGTCACGACAGATATGGTTTATGCGTTTCAGCTCTTGTTTTATATAGTCCTGACCATCGAAGTACAGGGTTTCAAGATCTTCATTAGTATGAATATTACACAGCGAAATTTTACGAGGATTAGAACCTTTAAATGGGCTGGAAAATGCCACTCCTGGCAATAAACATGCGCCTAGTGCAAAACCTCCAGCTACCAATAGTTGACGGCGCTTGTAATTAATTTCTGACATCCTGAACAAAACCACTTTCTTGCTAAACACGAAATATAAGCTAAACAACGAGCAGCAAGATAACGTTCAGTTTTTGTTCAGTCAAACATCGATATACTAATAAAACGACTCTTTTTTATGTCAAAACCGTCTAGTTATTGAGCTGTAAGAGAATTATTCATTAAAATTATTTGTTAGTTTTTCTTCCTTTTGTGACATGCGACCGAATTGGTCGTATCTATAGATATCGTCACGGAAGTGCACTTCCCCCTGACCATCCACCCACGCTGTCTGATAAATCACATGCACCTTAACCCGGTTGCTAAGACCAACAGTCTTAGTATTCGCACGCGCTTTAAGCTGGTTAACCCTATCTTCCGAAACCCCTGAGTGATTCAGCAGAATCATTGCCAGTTCATCAGCGTGCTCAACCCGAACACATCCGGAGCTGAACGCCCGGGTTTCTTTATTGAATAAACTTTTCGTTGGTGTGTCGTGAAGGTAGATGGAATTGTCATTAGGAATATTAAACTTAAATTTACCCAATGCATTCTTATTGCCCGGCTTCTGACGCAACCGGTACGGGAACGACTTGGAGTTTACAATGCGCCAGTCGATAGTATGAATAGGGATCTGCTCATTGCTGGTCCAGCTGCGGATCACCCTGAAATCATTTCGGTACAAATAGCCCCGGTCATATTGCGCTTTTGGCAAAATATCCTTGCGCATAATAGAGATAGGAACATTCCAGTAAGGGTTAAAAACCACAGATGAAATTGAGGAAGTCATCAAAGGTGTTCTTCGGCTTGGACGCCCTACAATCACTTTACTGTTCAGCACGTGCTCATTGTCCAGCCAAAGGCTCATGCCGAAATCAGGAATATTGACGACTAATAATGAAGGATGTTCAGCTGGCCACAATCTCATACGCTGTGCATTTAACGCCAAGACCCTAATTCGTTCTTTAGGTGCGGTTGACAACCAGTAACGAGTTTTCGGTCCAATCACCCCATCAACTTTAAGACCATGCCTTTCCTGGAAACTCTTCACCGCTTCAACAAGTTCGACATTGTACTTTTTCACCTGATCCACTCTAAGTTGGTCGGCCTGATAAGATGGTAAATCCCCGAGGTTTTCAAGAATAGTAATCAAACGCTCAGGGTTCGCCAATCTGGCTCCATAACGGATAATGCCGGACTGATAAAAGCCCGGCCAGTACTGACTCGCAGCAGTCTGTTCCAGTTGAGCAATAGCCTCGGTAATTTGGTTATATCTTTCATCAACAGGTTTGAGTGCGGCGACAAAAAAGTTCAGCCGATCAGTTTCAATCGCACTGTTCAAAAGTGATTGCTGCATCTCTGAAGGCAGCGGCAAATCCGGATCGACCCCGGCACCGAAAAACCATCCCCGACCGAACTCTGGCACTGTTTCTACATAGCTCATGTAAGCAAGAAGGGTATCTGTTGCCAACAAATCATACTGACGCCAGTCATTAGATAATTTGAAATGTTTAAGCAGTGAATAGCGACTGGAAAAGTCGGAGCTGACATTTGCATGAGACAGCACCCTCAACTGACGCTCGAATTCATCAGCAGCCCGAGTGTCTTGCCATAACGGAGTGTAGCCAATATCACGATAAATCTGCGCCAGCTTATTTATGTAGCGAATCACAGAGATATCACCGGCAATCTCATTTACCCACATCTCTGCTTTTTGTTGCTGAACAGCATCTTCAACAAACTGCGATGACACAGTATTGAGGAGAGGCTGAGACGGAAGTGTTTCAGCCGTAACAATGTGCGCCTGAGAAAGTAACCCGGCGATGACTAAGTTAAGTCCGAAAATTCGAGGCTTTGACGTTGCCATTTAGGCTCCTTCTCTTCCCGCTAACACAATACCAATCAGCATAAGTATTTAATCACTTACTCCCGGCTGGTATAACAAGTATGGCAAATTCCTGAGTCTACTGATTTAAATTTAGTCACAGGGGAAAAGTCGGCCGTGTATCAAATTTTAAACACCTCCTGATTTGCGGTGTACAGGTAAGGTTTCAAACAGATAGCTATCCCGCCATCCATTACAGAACAAACAAATAGCCCAAAATAAGCAACAAGCAGCACATAAAAAGTACTTTTCATACGGTTAACTAAAGCCAGCAGATAAAACTATATTGCCGAATTGACTCCGTATAACGATAATTTTCATTAAGATTCGAAGTTTTATCGTCTTTATTGAAACTAACCCTTTCATGATCGTTGATATTGATGTACCTTCCCGGCAACTAATTTGGGAGAGTTAAATGGACAAGCACGAAGAAGTCCTCATTGCCCTTCGACAAATTATTCGGGCGATTGATTTACATTCGAGAAAACTTAATAAAGTCGCAGGGTTAACGGGGCCTCAATTAGTTTTAATGCGCGCGATTCGTGACTCAGGTGAAGTCACAATCCGTCAGCTTTCTAACAACACAAACATGAGCCAGGCCACGGCTACAACTATCCTCGACCGTCTCGAAAAACGGGGACTGGTTATCCGCGAAAGAAGCAAGCTGGATAAGCGTAAAGTGCATGCCCACCTTACCGAGTCAGGTAGGGAAACACTGGAGAAAGCTCCGCTGCCGCTTCAAGAAGATTTCGTTGCCCGTTTCCAGGAACTGGAAGACTGGGAGCAAACCTTGCTTTTATCATCAGTTCAGCGCATTTCGTCCATGATGAATGCCGAACACCTTGATGTCGCTCCTGTACTGGAAGTCGGAAGCATCACCAAGCAGGAATAGCAATTCCTTTCTCTATAACCAAAGCTGCAACTGCGGCTTTGGTTTCCCCGTATCTCTTCACTCTCTTTCCTGCTCGCTACTCGCCACTGGTTGAGTATAATCATTCCATTATTTCATCAATGGCTATAACACGTGTTACTTGAAGGATTAGAGACATTGCTGGTGCTGGCAAAAGAAGGCACCATGAGCAAGGCAGGCAGCCAGCTGTATATCAGCCAGAGTGCGGTGAGCAAGCGGATCGCCCGATTAGAAAAGCAATTAGGAAAAAAGCTGATTGAACCATCCGGACGGCGTATCAAACTAACACCGGATGCGCAGGCTCTGATTGATAATGTCGGCCCCGGCTACCGGGAACTCAAAGGGCTAATTTTCGATCAACGAAACTATCAGGACAAAACGGTAATAACCCTGGTCTGCTCAGAAACCCTGGTTGCCGGCTACCTCGGTGAACTGATGGGCAATTACATCACGCACGATCGCTACATTTCTATATCAACCCGTCACACTCCGGTCATTGTTGAACAGGTTCAATCAGGGGATGCCTGTATTGGCTTTTGTGCCGGACACCTGCCTGCACAGCACGGTCTGACAGCCCGCCATCTTTTTGATGAGCCATTTACAGTTATCAGCCAGCAACCTCTGGCTGAACCACCGCCAGGCTTGCTGGTCAACGATTTAAAAAACCCGGCCAATATCAACCAAGCCAGTGTGCTGCAAAAAGCCGGTATTAAACCTTTAATGGAAATGGATTCTTACACCGCTGCCGCCCAGCTGGCACTAGGCGGTGTAGCATCAGCACTGGTGCCGGCATCAATCGTCAAAATCCTGAAAATCGATCCAGTTCACTGCCATCATTTTGATGTATTAAGTGAGCTGACCCGGCCGGTTCACCTGTGTTACCGCCAAAGCAGTTACCAGTCTGAACGTATTCGACGACTTATTGAAGCCATTGCGGGTTCTGTTCCAACAGCAGCTTAACTGCCATTATCATTGAGATAATCACAACCATCGGGCGGATCAGTTTTCGTCCTTTGGTGACCACCACTTTAGCCCCGAGACGTGCACCGAGAAAACCACCAACCGCCATTACTAAACCGATTTCCCAAACCGGCAATCCGGCAAAAATAAAAAACAGCAGCGCGGCAAAATTAGAAGTAAAGTTGAGCACTTTTGTTCTGGCTGTGGCTTCAACTAACCCAAGCTGAGCGACAGCAACGAAACAAATAGTAAATAACGAACCAGCCCCCGGACCAAAAAAGCCATCATAGAAACCAATACCAGTTCCTACACTCAGGGCAAACGCATTCTCCGATAGCTTTGGTTCACCTCCGCCTTTTCCTGCCTTGGGTGACAACAAAAAGTAAAATGAAATACCCAGCAATAACACCGGAATTAAATTGGTCAGCACACCGGCATCAATCCGTTGTACTAATTCAGCACCTAACGCTGCACCAATAAATGTACAGATGATCGCATTACGCATGGTTTTCAGGCTTACTAAACCGTTGCGAACAAAATACAGCGAGGCCGAAAAGCTGCCGAATGAGCCCTGCAGCTTGTTGGTTGCCAACGCTTGTGCCGGAGGCATACCAACAGCAAGTAACGCTGGCACTGTCAGCAACCCACCACCACCTGCAATAGCATCAATAAACCCGGCCAGACTGGCGACAAAGAAAAGCAGAGCAAGGATTTCGAACGACAACTCCATTCACTAAATACTCAATAAATAAACAGGGACGGAAAAATTACCACTGTCTTTTCACCACGAACAGCGAAAGATTGGACAACATTCTATTCCTGTTTGGAATTGGTCTGAATATTTTGTTCAGATCTCGTTTATGCCATTGCCAGCCAATATGCAACCAAGAGAAATAATCTGGCAGTTTTCATAGCTTATTTACTTAAACATTGCCTTTTAACCACCTAAACCTGTTGATTCTATTAAGCCCATCACGAATGCATCATTATGCTCATGCTTATTTTTTATCACGATACAAATCTTGGCATTTAACAGCCCCCTCCAGTTTTTGCACCATAAAAAACAAATAAGACAGGGTTTATATCCACAAGATTCGATGTTGATGCCAGGCCATCAGCACAAATGAATGACTCACTCCACACGGACAGGAAAAATATGTTAATTGCGATTCAACTTATTGTGGTCTTGGGCTGCATATACTGGGGGCTCAAAATGGGCGGGTTAGGCGTCGGACTGGCAGGTGGCTTAGGGCTGGCTATTCTGACGCTGGGATTTGGACTGGAACCAAGTGCGCCGGCGGTCAATGTTATTTTGATCATCATGTCGGTCGTCACTGCGGCTTCAACGATGCAGGCCGCCGGTGGCATGGACTGGCTGGTTCACCATGCCGGAAACCTAATGCGCCGTAACCCACGCTATATCTGCTTTCTAGCACCAATGCTGACCTGGCTGATGACCATTATGGCCGGAACGGGGTATACGGTTTTCTCAACGCTACCGGTAATTTCTGAAGTTGCCAAAGAGATTAGTGTTCGCCCTTCCCGCCCACTCGCCGGGGCCGTCGTCGCTTCACAAGTGGCAATTTCAGGTTCACCAATCTCTGCAGCTATGGCTGCGATGATTTCTATTATGGAACCAATCGGTGTCAGCTTCCTTGAGATCATGGCAGTCTGTCTGCCAGCCTCATTCATTGCAGCTATGGTCGGTGCATTTATCGCATCCCGACAAGGTTGTGAGCTGAAAGATGATCCGGTGTACCTAGAAAAATTGCAGGAAAAACATACGCAAAAAACACATCAGGCCATCACAATTGATCCGAAAGCGAAGTACTCCGTTATCTTGTTCTTGCTGGCAACCATCGCCATTGTTATCTATGCCGCTTTCCCTGTTCTGCGCCCGCACTTTGCCGACGGCACCATGATGTCGACCCGCGATATCATCATCGTCAGCATGTTTGCAGTTGCCTGTATGATGGTACCAATATGTCAGGTTAACCCAGATAAAATTATCCGAACCACCACCTTTCGCTCCGGCATGAGTTCTGTCGCTGTCATTCTGGGCATTGTGACCATGGGCTCGACCATGGTGAACGCTTATCTTCCGGAGATTAAAGAGTTCGCAGGTTCACTTCTGCAGGCTTACCCGATGCTGCTGTCGCTGGTTCTGTTCGGCACCTGTACTTTATTGCTTTCCCAAGGGGCAACAACTCCGTTGATCATTCCACTGGCTCTGAGCCTACAAGTTCCGCACTGGGCAATTCTGGCTTCATTTGTTGCCGTTACAGGTGTTTTTGTTCTGCCGACCTATCCGACGTCACTGGCTGCTATCGAATTTGATTCCACTGGTTCCACCCGAATGGGTAAAAACATCTTTGACCATCCGTTCCTGATGCCTGGCCTGGTCGGTGTTGCTATCTCAACCCTGTGCGGCTTTATGCTTGCGCCCATGGTCTTGTGATATTTTAACGTTGTGACACCTGCATAAACAAAACGACGCAATAACATCACTGTTATTGCGTCGTTGTCATTTAGTCACTATAAGTACGCTACATTTCTAAACCAGATTCTCTAAACCAAATTCCTTAGCGCCTGCCAGACCTGTTCCCCTGCGGGATGCAGACGGGCCTGATAACGGTAAGCATAATAGGTAATTGGCAAACGTAAATGGGACTCCCCAATCACAGCCACTTTGCCACTTGCCAGCTCATCGACGATCGCATAGTCCGGCAACCAGGCAACGCCCTGTCCCTGCATAGCCAGTGTCTTGAGCAAGTCTGTCATTGATGACAGAAACACGGCTTTGAGATTGACCTGATCCCGAACCGCTTCAACCTGACGTCCCATATAGGATGTCGGGCTGTAAGCAAGCCAGGGAACTTCCTGATCTTTATCGATGGAGTAAAGCGGATTCCCCTCACTATCACAGGCACAAACAGGCAACAGCTCTGCCTGCCCGATCTGCAGTGACTGATACGGTGGCAGACGCAGCTGGGCGTCATCAAAAGCCAGCAGCAAATCACAGCCCCCTTCCTGAAGCACTTCAATAGCCTGATCGACATCGACAGCTTCCACACTCAACAGCGGATTATGCTTTCCGGCAGAAAGCTGTGGTTGAATCGTCGGAACCAGGCTGGTTGCCAGTGAGTGCGCCGCCGCTACACGCACCATGTTTCCGCCAAGTTTTGACAAATCCGACAGCTGCCCGATCCCTTCCATCATCTGGTTCATCAGGGTACGCGCAGTGATCCGGAACATCCTGCCACTGGGTGTCAGCTCAACCGGCGTTTTACTGCGATCCACCAACTCAGCACCGACAGTCTGCTCTAAGGCTTTAATTCGGCGACTGAATGCAGGCTGGGTCACATTCCGCATTTCTGCTGCAACAGAAAAATTTCGCACTTCGGCAAGTGCAAGAAAATCTTCCAGCCACTTACTTTCAATATTCATAGTGTTTCAAATGACAAAAAGACAGTATAACTAATGACTTAGCAAATAACAGAGAAATCAAGAGACTTAAATCACAGATTTAAAACAGGGTAATGCCGATTATGCATGACATCGCCAGCAACGGCATTTCTCAAGTGATACCAGCCATCCTATAGTGATTGCAGTTGAAAATACTGTAGGAACAAGCACATGAGCAGAAAATTAGGAATTCTGGGCGGAATGGGCCCGTTGGCAACGGTTGAATTCATGCAGAAAATCATTGCCCGTACTCCTGCTCATAATGATCAGCAGCATATCCCTATGCTTGTTAGTAATAATCCACAGATCCCGGATCGCACTGCTTATATTCTGGGTGAAGGTCAGGATCCGTTTCCGGTGCTTAAACAAGGCATGGAACAACTGCAAAATGCCGGTGCTGAGTGCATTGTCATTCCCTGCAATACTGCTCACTACTGGTACCCGCGTCTGACTCGCTGCAGCAAGGTACATATGATCAGCATTATCGACAGTGTTGTTGACGAAGCCAGACAACGTCAATACCGCAAGGTTGGTGTAATGGCGACTTCTGCAACCATGATGACAAGAATGTATCAGACCAAACTAGCGCAAAAGCAAATTGATGCGATTGAGCCGGATGAAGGTGCGCAACTTGCCGTTATGGAAGGCATTTACGCGGTGAAAGCCGGTGAGGTTGAGCGCGGCAAACAACTGATGCTGCCGGTTTTCCGAAACCTGCTGGAACAAGGCGCTGAAGCGGTAATTTTTGGCTGTACCGAAATTCCGGTCGCACTGGCAGAACAAGCGATTGAGCAACCTGAAGCCTGTCTGGATTCGCTTGATATCCTGGCTCAACAGTGTATTGAGTGGGCACAGGCTGATGCACCAGAAATGGTTGCCTGACAGTTCAGACAAGCCCCGCTAATCTTATTGTTGGAGAAACGAAAATTTCAGAAGACGGAGGCACAATATGATTCGCCATATTCTCCTCTTCATCCGGCGACATCACCGTGATTCTGACCGCCTCCAATGTGGCCAAAAGCAAGACCACCAACGAGGACAACCTTTTGACTGGCAGGAATTGGTTGAGAAAGCCATCGAAGCTATCGATGAATTCTTCCGCCGCCAGTGGGATCGGATTCTGATATTCACCGGTAAACAAAAACCGGATAAAAGGCGCAGGTAACCAGAAACAATAAGACAAAAACTAATAAGGTGGAACCTTGGGCTCCACCTTATTTCATTTCTGCAGGCATCCATTTACATGCAACTCAGCTTTCGTAAATCGGCCCGCCGAATGAGGTCACCGGCGGCACTTCTCCACGGAATTTTTCGATTTCCACCACCACGGTATTAGCACTGGTTGCCTGTGCCAGCTCTGAAGAGCCAACATCCATAGTCAAGGTATTAGGATCACCGTAAGTATCAAGTGAACCAACCTTTTCATTCATCGGCCCATACCAGGCTCCCTCATGAATTCGTACAACACCGGACGGATAATTATCAGAAACTCTGGCACCGGCCAGCAACTGCCCCCGATCATTGAAGACCCTGACTATATCGCCATCCTTGATCCCCCGCTTCTTGGCATCTTCCGGACTGATATAAATCGGCTCTCGGCCCTGCACACTATAAGTCGCCCGATACTCTTCCGACTCACACATTTGTGAATGCAGGCGCTGATCCGGGTGACAGGATTGCAGCCAGAGCGGGTATTTATCTGACATAGGCCCGCCATGGGAGCGCTCGGCTTTTTCGAACCACATCGGGTGCCCCTGACAGTGTTCATAGCCAAAGCGGTCAATCTTACGGCTGAAGATTTCAATAAAGCCGGAAGGTGTACCCAATGGATTAATTTCCGGATCCAGCCTGAAATCGGCATGGCGAACAAAGCTCTTACCTTCGCCGAAATCAATCACACCGTCAGCCCAAAACTGATCGAACTCCGGCATTTCGAAGTTAGCTTTATTGGCATCGCGGCAATCTTTGTACAGCATCCGCACCCATTCCATTTCATCCATGCCACGGGTAAATTCTTTATGGCGACCAAAGCGACGACAAAGCTCAGTAAATATTTCGAAGTCTGTTTTGGACTGATAAAGCGGATCCACCAGCTTATGCATAGCCAGAATGCCAGATGCTGAATATGCTCCGTACAAGTCGATATCATTACGTTCGAACTGAGTACAGGCAGGCAGAACAATATCTGAAAAACGGCAGGTCGCTGTCCAGGCAAAATCAATAGTGACAACAGTCTGTAGTTTTTGGAATGCTTTCTTCATCCTGTTGCGATCCTGATGGTGGTGCCACGGATTACATCCGCTGACCACCAGCATCTTGGTATCAGGAAGCTTCACTTTACTGCCGTTATAATTGATTTCCTTACCGGGCTCTAAGATAGCATCAACCCAACGGGCTACCGGAATTGTCTTGCTGTAGCCTTTGAAGTCATTGTTATCCCACTTCGGCTTTTTACCCTCGTCCACATTACGAGGAAAGCCCCCCGGACCAGCGGCTCCTGTAGACGGAATCCCCACTCCACTGTAGTGGTGAGCATAAGAAATCCCGCCCCCCGGCAAACCAATCTGACCCAGCATCGCTGCCAGAACCGCGCCCATCCAATAAGGCTGTTCACCGTGCTGTTGCCGCTGGATCGCCCAGCCAAATATAAGCTGCGTTCTGTCCGCGGCCAGCAGACGGGCAAACTCACGAATCTGATCTGCCTTCACTCCACAAATCGGCTCTGCCCATTCCGGTGTTTTTTCGACTTTATCTTTGGTTTTCCCTAACAAGTAAGGTACAAACTCATCGAAGCCAAGGGCATAAGTTTCAAGGAACTTCTTGGCATAGAGTTCTTCTTTGTAGAGAGTATGTGCGATAGCCAGCATGAATGGCACATCGGTTTGTGGGTTCACGTACAGCTGCTCACAACCAAGGTAATTCTGAGTTTTCGACCGCACCGGATCGACAGAGATCACTTTGATCTGGCCTTTGGCAATTTTATCTTTCAACTGCTCATAGTAGGCATAAGAATCATGTGTCTCGCACTGCCAACCAACCTGGGTATTCTTCATCGGATCATTGGCCCACAGGATGATCGTCTTACTGTTGGATAAAATATCCGGCCAGGACGTCCCCTGAGCATACACTTCCGTTGAACCGAGAACGTAAGGCAGAATTGTCTGACCGGCACCGGTTGAATAATCCCCGACCTTGGTCATAAAATTCCCGTGCATCCCTACGGCTCGCTGCATATGGCTGGTACAGCTGTGGAACTGGCCAGTTGCCCTCCATCCGGTCATCCCGGCATGCAGAGCCCAGGGGCCATAATCTTTCTGGATCCGCTCCAACTCCTGATAAAACAGATCCAAGGCTTCATCCCAGGTGACCCGGACAAAGCGGTTGTTGCCCCGGGTATCACCGCTGAATTTATGTTTCTTCAACCAATTCAGGCGTACAACCGGGTAACGAACACGGGACGGATTGTAGATAATCCCTTTTATCCCTTTTATCATATCCGTCGGGTATTTATCTCGCTCCAGTGGCTTGATTTCGACCACTTTACCGTTATATATCCGGGCACGAAATGCGCCCCAGTGAGAGCCAGAAACCTTCCATACTCCGTCAGCGGAATAAGGCGAGCCTTCTTCCGCCGCTTTTGCAACCTGCATTAATAAACTCGGGCCAATCACAGACGCAGCAGAGGTCGTTGCGAGGCCTTTTAAGAATTTACGTCGACTTAATGACATAGTTATTCCCTCATTTGCACCTTAATGACTGCCTTCAGAAAAATCTGATGAGTGTTTTTGCAGGTACTTCAGCACCAACGCTTCACTGTCGGAATCCAGATTCACGAAAGCTGACATACCGTTGAACATACCCGGCCAGGTATTGGCATCAAAATGGTCTTCTGCCGGTTGGGTATGACAGACACTACAGTTGGTCTTATAAGCCGGACCTGCCGCTGCCCAGATATCTTCAACATCATCCATCAGCGACTCTTTTGCCATCCAGAGCTTAACGGTAACCCGCTGCCAACCAAGACCGGTCAGATCATCTTCTTTCTCTTCGAATTTTTCTACCAAGGCATCATTTAGCGCGACCTCTTTACTCAGCGCCGCTGTTGGAATGTTCAGGCCGAAATCTTCGTTAATCACCCGGCCAAAACCTTTAGTTTTACGCCAGCCAGCTATCTCAATCTGAATCGCGTTATCTTTAACCTGTACCACTGTAATTTCAGAAGCTGGATTGAGCTGACCACCGTCTTTAGTCAGTGCTTCATCTTCATACATAGGCAGGTAGCGAACACTGAAGTAGTTTTCACCCTCGCTGAAACTGGTGTTGTTGGCCTTCTGAACCAACTCGGACACCATACCGCCGGATGTATCCATATCTCCCGGTAGCTCATGAGCGATACCTTTGTGGCAATCAAGGCAACTTTGATCACGCTCAGCCGCCTGCTTCATCTGGGTGCGAGCCAAATCCGACATCAGATCCCAATTCATACTGTCGTAGTTATGACAGTTCTTACACTCCAAAGAGCCATTTGCAGCAAAACGTTTCCATTCATGGCTGGCCAGTTCCAACCGCTTATCAAGAAATTTTTCGCGAGTATTGATGGTGCCAAAAATTGCCCCGAACACTTCCTTACTGGCCTGCATCTTACGGGCGATTTTATCGGTCCAATTATGAGGAACATGGCAATCGGGACAGGTTGCCCTGACACCGGAATGATTGGTCCAGTGAACCGTTCCCTGTAATTCTTCGTATACATTGTCACGCATCTCATGACAGCCGATGCAGAACTTTTCGGTATTGGTAATTTCAAGGGCGGTGTTAAAGCCCCCCCAGAACATAATACCGGCAATAAAACCGCCGAGGGTCAGTACCCCAAGGCTAATATGGACTGCCGGACGCCATAAGGTCGCCCACAGTTTCTTTAGCAGATTCATAATCAAACTTTCCTTTTATCTAATGAATGACAGGGACAACTTATCCATGGCCGGGAGGACCGATGAAAAAAACCTGCATTGCCCAAACAAGGAAACCGTAGCCACCAACAAAGGCCACAGAGAGGATGGGGAAAAGAAAAATGATAATGAAGAGAAACAATTGCCACTCGCGTTTAGCTCTGTCTTGATTATCAACAGGATCTGACTTATTCATTGCTCTCACCTTATTCGTTGTTATTACTTCCACCACTTACCAGCACCATTTAATACTTAGTAAGTAGAAGAGAATGATGAAAGTATAGTTAACGATGACAGGCACATATCTTCGAATGTGGTCAGCAAAGAAAAACGTGATTTTCAGAAAGCGATTTTAAACAGAAGGTAGTGCTTTCCGAGATCATTCTGAAGCAACCTTTTTCCTGTTTTAGGAGCAAGCAATCTATTCTACCAATTAATACAAATGATAGAGTCGCACAGGGTTTTGAATATAACGAAAAGGCCTACCGCAATGGCAGGCCTTTGACATAGATATTGTGTTTGTTGATTAGTGGATTACAGCGAAGCCATGTAAACAGTCTGGTTACGCTGGTACATCTTTAGTCGGTTTTCAAACTTGGCATATCGTTGAGTGTTATTCTCCTCCAGTTTTTCAATCGCTACTTCCTGTGCTTCAATTGCCTGGCGGAACTGTCCGCATGCTGCGTAAGCTGCTGCCAGGTTGTCATAATCGCCCGCATCCCCGGTGCCCTGACGGTGCAGAACCTGCTTCGCCAGTTTCAGTGCTCGCTGACCGTCACGAAGACGTGAGTCTTCACATGTTGCATACAGCCATACCAGGTTACGTTTTGAATCCAGCGAACCACCGTTTGATGCTTCATTGAACCATTTAATCGCATTTTCACAATCCACTGAGCCAGTCGCACCTGATGCATAATAAGCACCCAGCTCAATCATTGCAGATACATCGCCCGCTTTTGCACCTTCTGTATACCAGTGGATTGCCAGGTCATAATCGCGTGGAAGTAATTCCCCCAGCTTATACAGGTCACCAATCATGGTTTTTACTTCTGGCATATCAACCGATGCCTTTTCCAGCCAGTACAGTCCTTTCATCGGATCTGCTCTCAGGCCATTTGTTCCTTCCAGGTAAGCTCGTCCCAGAAACAACTGCATGTTCTTGTCACCCTGCTCTGCTTCCAGTTCAACATAGTTCAGTGTTGATAGCAGGTGATTCTCCGGCGAGGTCGTTACAGAGGCATGTGCTGAAGCACCGTAGCCAATTACAGCAAGGCCAAACATTGCGCCAAAAACAACTTTTTTAAGGGTCATTACTGCAGGCATATCAAACTCTCTTTCAATCAGGCTTCGTCGTGTTGATTAGAAATTTATATAAGCACTGATTAAAAAACAATCAATACAATACAGGCATTGCTGCATAGTAATGCTGACATTTTATGGGGTTTCTGAATGGCATCAGAAAGTTAACGAAAGGAGCGAAAAGATCGCCTTATGTTGATAATGAGAGATGGATCCTGTTATACGTGTACAAATAGTAACAGGTAACCCTTAATCGAAACTGAATCAGAACAGAATATACTGCCGGATTTTGGTTCCCGGAAGCGCCATCGGCCCCCGGGAAAACCATTGAAAGCTACATTGACAGGTATTTATCCTCATCATGACTGAGGTACTGATTGGTATATTTAGGCGCATCACCATCAAGATCGATATCCAGATCAATCAGGTTCGGCAGATCCAGTAGCCCTTCACAAACAAGGATGACATCGTACTCACCTTCAGGTACATGAGGCATTGAATAAGTATTATTTTCGGTTACCTTAGCCGTCATCATAGGTTCATGATCCGAGCCTAAATCACCATATTGCTCACTGTCAGACTCATACATATATACATAGGCATTATCCATAATCGGGCAAGAAGATGGATCAACATCCCCCCAGATACTTCCGGACAATGCATTATCAATAAGTTTCAAGCCTTTACTTTTCAGATAGTAAACATTCTCAACCATCTGAATCATACTTCTGATATCAAATGTCATTGTGAAAGTCTTAGGCGCATCAATATTGATGTTAAGGCCTTCAAATTTAAGGTCCTCAACAATCTCCATCTTCTTCTTATCGACCAAACTTCCGACATAAGAATATGGCGTATCTAAGAAATCACCATAACTTCCCTGAAGTACAGACAAGCTCATACTGACATACTCACCAACAGGTACCAATTGTTCAGCAATCAGATTAACCAAATCAATACCGGCGACATCATAGAGATCGATCACAATAAATTGAGGATAACCATCACTATCTACAGGTATATCAGAATCAGCAGGAATACATTGTGGTGAACTGAGTTCCTCCGGATTATTCATACTCTTTGTTGTCAATTCGACAATATGACCGGAAAGGTCTGTCAATTTAACAGAATTGATTGCAACACAGGCCTGCAGCTCATCACCATCTGATGGCACTTCAGTTGGTGGCTTGGAAACATCAACTGAAATTGGTGCAGAGCCAGAACCTGAACCAGCATCTGCATTTGGATCGCCTACAGATCCCAAACTAGGACCAGGACCGTCATCGGAACCACAACCAGCCACCACAACCGTGGTGAGAATTGCTAACATTATTTTTTTCATGTCTTCACCCCTACGACAATGTGTGTATCGGCCGTTCCCAAACCAATCTGCCGGCTACTGCTCAGTTCGGTTATTTATTCTTTATGGCCTTATCCAACATTTGAAATTTTAGGAGTAATTAGCGGGACAAAAAATTTATCACCAGCGTTATTAAGTAATGAGAAAGGGATCTTACAAACAAGACATTTAGCATCATGAAAAGCACTGAAATCATTGAAAAAAGACAAAAAAATCACATAAAAAAGGCCGGATTTATCCGGCCTTTTCGGTTAATTTTTTTCAAGCTTTCAAATGCCTAAGCGAGGTCTAACTCCAACATTTCCGGCACTCCCGGCTGTGATTTAGGCTCATTACCAAAACCACGCAGACCAACCACATGAACGTGTTCACGATCTTTAAAGATCTTACGCACCAGCTTATAGGTCGTACCTTTTTCAGGACTGATATTTTCAGGAGCCGCTATCAGCAACTGCATATCCAGACGTTCACAGAGCTCGAACAGCGTCGCAATCGACTTGGCATCCAAACGGGCTGCCTCATCAAGGAACAACAAGCGACAAGGAATGATATCTTTACCGCGCAGGCGACGAGCTTCTTCTTCCCAGCTCTGAACAACCATTAGCAAAATCGCCTGACCAGTACCAATCGCTTCACCGGTAGACAGTGCACCGGATTCTGCCTGCAACCAGCCGTCGGTACCACGATTAACTTCAATGCTCAGCTCAAGGTAATTACGGTAATCAAGCAGCTCTTCACCCAGTACCTGTGGTGAACGCTGACCCATATCAATATGCGGGTTCAAACGCTGGAACAACTTGGCAATCGCTTCAGAGAACGACAGACGGTGGTTACCGAACAGATCCTGATGCTGGTCCTGCTGCTCTGCCAGACCACTCAACAGTGATTCGTGGGTATCACGCACCTTCACATTTAGACGCACACCTTTAACCTGGCCGAAACCAATATTCTGCAACCCTTGGTTCAGCATACGGATACGGTTCTGCTCACGCTGGATAGTCTTGCGAATAATGTTGGCAACCGAGTCTGAGCTGATAGCCAGACGCTGTTCGCGCGCGGTCAGTTCTTCACTCAGTCGAGCCAGCTCAACTTCCATTTCTTCAATCGCTTCTACCGGATCATCTGTGCGGATAATATCCTGACGGATACGTTCACGCAGATGCTGGTACACAGCGATGTAGAACAGAACTTTACGCTCTGGACGAGATACATCTTCCGATGCACGCAGTGCATCACGAAGTTCTTCGTTATCAGCTACAGCCAGACGCAGCGCGCCCAGTGATTTATCTGACAGTGAACGCAGTTCATCAGCAGACATGTAAGCCATTTCACGGCGGTGCAGGCGGCGCTCAACATCACTTTCACGAGCCAGACGCAGAACAGCACACCAGCCCGCTTTCGCGGTTACCACCAGCTTGCGGATTTCATGGTAATCCTTAACAAGTTTACGCAGGCGCTTCACTGTGCCCTTCATTTCCAACTCAATCGACGTGATCGATTTTTCAAGCTGGCTACGACGGGTACGGGAGCTGTGCAGACGTTCATTCAGCTCATCACGACGCAGACGGGCACGCTCTTCAGCTTCAACATCAGCACGAACACCCAGCTCCTGAAGTTCACGTTCAAATTCCTGAACCGTTTCCAGTTTCGCCTGATGTGAACTCTTCAGAGACGCCAGCAGCTGGTTGTATTGGTTAGACTGAGCACGAGCTTGTTTCAGTGCTTCACGACCACGACCACGCTCACGCTCAGCGGCAACCAATTTTGCTTTCAGCTGTTCGTTCAACTCTGAACTCTTGTTCAGGAGCTCGACCGAATCGGCGTAACTAAAGTGGTGACGACGCTCAACCAGATCAGCTATTACAAAAATCTTGGTCTTAAGTGCCTGCAACGTCTGGTCAGCTTTTTCGTATTCAGCCTGCAAAGCTTCAAACTGTTCGGGGTCGGCGTCCAACGTAGAAACCAAACCTTCCAGTTCAGTGATGGCTTTACCGTGGCGATCCAGGTAGTGACGCGCTTCATCCAATTGAGCCAGCTGTTGTTCAACTTCTTCAAAACGAGCCTGAAGCGTGTCGTCTTCCAACAGGTTAACAAGTGGGTTCAGTTTACCCAGCAGAGACAGACCTTCACGCGCAGCTGTCAACTGGCTACGCTGCTGTTGTTCCTGGCTGTCTGATTCAGACATGCTGCGGGAAACCTGGTTACGCTTGTCACGGGCTACCTTCAGTGCCGCTTCCGGATCTTCATTGAAAGCAACGACCATGTGAGTAGCCACAAAGCTGTTAAAGCTCTGATACAGACGCTGTAGCTTCTGCGAATCAAACGATGCTTTCGCGTGATCTTCTACTACCTGCTCTCGCTCTTCACGCAGTTGCTCCAAACGTTGCTCACGCGCAGCACGACCAAACAGCGGAACTTTCGGGAAACGAGAGTAACGTAACTGGCGATCGTTCAGATGAACGCAAACAGCATCTTCCAGTTCATCAACATCAAAACCACTGTCGTCAAACGAATCAGCATCACCTTCAATGATATACAGGTCATCAGGACAGTCATCCAGCGCGACCAGCTTTTCTTTGATACCTTTCAGATCCGGTACCACAATCGCATGACGAGCAGGGCCGTACATTGCACTGAAATACGGCGCATCAGCAATCGTGATGTCATCGTAAATTTCAGAAAGCAGGCTACCGCCAAGGGTATCTGCCAGTGAACGAAGACGAGAATCATCACTACCGCCCGGCTGTGCCAGACGCTCGATATCTAATTCAAGTTGCTGCTTGCGGGCTGCCAGCTGATCACGAGCCGCTGATGCTTCACGCTCTTTATCCAGCGTTGCCTGCATCGCGCTCATTACATCTTGACTGTCAGCCAGCTCGCGCTCAGATTGTTCTGCCAGTTTTTCCAGTGCTTCTGAAGCAGCAATCCAAGCCGGAGCCTGTGCTTCCAGCGATGAAATCTGTGCTGACAACTGCTGTTCCTGACGACGCAACTCACTGCGCTGTTCAACCAGTACTTCCTGTTGCTGTTCCAGATTTTCCAAAGTCGCTTCATGGCGAGCCTGCTCTTCAGCCAGCGCCAGTTCACTGTCGATAGCCGTCGCAAATCGCTTGCTGTAGGCTTCTGCCAGTTCGGTTGCCTGGCGTTGGTTGCGCACACTGCGCTCCAAGTCGCGGTATTGTGCTTTCAGCTGCTCACTACGTTCTGTCACGCTACGCAACTGGCGTGCATGGGCAATCAGCTCACGAGCTTTCTCACCGGCTGTTGCACGATCAACGGCACCGGCAATCGTAGTTACGATCTGAAGACCTTTTTCGAACTGCTTCGCAGCCGCCGAAGACATGTCCAGTTTGTGTTTCAGTGCAAGCAGCGCTGTTGTCTGAACATCCTGCTCCTGCTTCAGTTGAGCAAGATAAGGAACCGCCTGATCGGCTAGCAGCTGATGGTCACCGGAAAGCTCGCGGGCTTTTTCCAGCGCCTGAACAGCCTGCTGATATTGCAGAGCACGAGTCTGCTGCATATCCAGCGCCTGCTGGTAATCGGCAAGCTGAGTCTTCAGGCTATCTACTTCTTCTTCGCTTAGCAGAGCCTGCTCTTCTGCCATTGCAAGTTGTTCAGCGGCTTCTTCAACCACCATAACCTGCTCTTCCAGACGCTCAGTCAGCTCTTCAAGATCTTCACGGTAACGTTCGATCTTTTCCTGCTGACGCACAGCCGTCTGAACCAGTTGCAGGTGATCCGATGCCGCCTGATGATCCTGCTCCAGCGCACTCTCGCGCTCGGTCAATTCATCCAGCTCTACCGACATGTTTTTCAGCGACGTCTGGTTATCTTCAAGCGACTTGCGCGACCCCATCATCTCACCACGCAAGCTCAGAGTTTTCTCAAGCTTGTTGCGACGTTCATTCGCATGGCGCATGTAATCTGCTGCTACATAGTTAGTCGCTTCTGTGATCAAGTGCTTGAACAGGTCACGATCGCTCTGAGTCAGCTTAATTGCTTCCAGTGTCATGCGGTTTTCGCGCAATGCCGCTTCCATATCCTGGAAAGCCTTCTTAACACCGGTATTGTGCGGCAGAAGATAGTCACGTAGTGAGCGGGTGATGGCGCTGGAAATACCACCGTAGAGTGATGCTTCGATCAAACGATAGAACTTAGAACGGTCGGTACTGTTACGCAGTTTCTTCGGCAGCACACCAAATTCAAACATCTGAACGTGGTAATCAGTAACTGAGTTGAATGCCTTGAACTGAACGCCTTCGTACTGAGAAACGATCTCTTTAACTTCGTTGATCTGGCGAACACGTGCCTGATTATCAGACAGTGACTCCACCAGCACTTCAGTCGGCTTCACGTCCGCAGGCAGGCCTTGGATAATAAATGGTTTGATATCCACCTTCTTATCACGGCCAGCAACCTGTTGTAGCTTAACGGCAAAAATAACGCGCTGATTTTTAGAGTTCACCACATCCAGCGCCGAGTAACAGGTACCCGGTTTCAGCTTACCGTGCAGACCTTTATCGCGGGATGCGTTTGAACTGCCGGCCTCTGTGGTATTACGGAAGTGCAGCAAGCTCTGATCCGGGATCAGTGCGGTAATAAACGCTGCCATAGTGGTAGATTTACCGGCACCGTTACCACCAGACAGAGTAGTGACTAGGTTGTCGATGTCAAAAGTACGGGCAAAGAAGCCGTTCCAGTTGACCATTGTGAGCGATTGATACTTACCGCGTTCCATCAGGCTTCACCCTCCTGTCCGGCATAATCTGTTTCTGTTGCTGATTCTTCAGCATTTTCTTGCTCGTCAAGCAGGCTTGACTGACTTGGCTCCTGCTGGTGAACAACAACGGCTTCACCATCACGGATCAGACGCAGCTGTGCTTCACGCACATCATCACCAGCACGCACGTCAGCACCGAAGCGGAATACCGCCTCGCTGATGCGGAATTTACCGTTTTCGCCAACCGGGATAATCATGCCGATACGGCGCAGACGACGCAGGGATGTTTTTACCTTGTCGTACAGTTTTTCACGGTCAAGATCTGAACCGCTGGCACGGTTAGTCACCAACTTCAGCAGTTTTTTCTCGTCCGCCAGAGCCACCAGCTCTTCAAACAGTTCCTGGTTGGTAAAAATCCCTTCGTGAGCAAGACGTTCCGGGCTCAGGTAAAGGAAACACAATACTTTACCGACCAGCATATCCAGTTCGGCCAGTACTGAACGGTTAATCAGGGAGGTTGAACGCGGGCGCAGGTAGAAAAAACCTTCCGGCGCACGTACAAGTTCAGCGTTGTAGCGCTTGTAGAACATTGCCAGTTCCAGTTCGAACTCAATCAGCAATGCGTGATTATCCAAATCTTCGCTGGCGATATGACGGCCAGAACGCAGCGCATTATCCAGTGCCGGGAAAAGCGGGTTGGCAATCGCCTTGGCCAGCTTTTCAGGCATAAATTCTTCAATATTTATCGATGACATTAGCTTGTACCTTGGCTCCGTAGTCATTAATTGCTTCCCAATCAGGCTGAATCGCACTGAAATCGGCCTCGGAGTAACCGAGTCTGACAGCCTGATCAATCACAATACGCGACAAATCAAAGTGTTGCGCATGTGGATGCTGAGCCAGATAATCTTTAAGAAGCATACTCAGGTTAATTGCAGCGCCCGTTGCTTTGTGGGCCTGCAGCATTACTGCAACTTGGTCAGCCAGCTGGTCGTTCACCAGGCTGAGCTCTTCAAATTCCATCTCCTCCGGTACGATACCGGTGACTTCATCGTCACGCAGAACCAGAGCCTCATCACGCATGTCGAGCAGACGCTCGGCATCAGCGTAAGTCAGGAGCCACGGGTCGTCGAAATAGTCGGCAACCGACTGGCGCAGACGCTGGCTGAATGCCCGGTTCTTATCCATATCGATCGCAGTACGGATAAACTTATGAACGTGGCGGTCATAACCGATCCACAGGTCAATCGCCTGCTGGCCCCAGTTGATGATGCGGTCTAGTTTCGCCTGGAGGATAAATATCATCGCATCGACAAAATCCAGATCAGGATTGCCCTGAATTTCTTCCTGGATTGTCAGTAGCTGACTCTGCAACTGATCACCAGCCGCCTGTAGCGTATCCTGCAGTTCACGCAGCGTGCTGGAGGTTTCGTTAAGCAGACTTTCACAATTAGTGATTGCAGCTCGCCAGTCCTGGTTCAGCAGCTCAGCAATATCTTGCTTCACCTGCTGTTGCTGCTCATCCATAGTGCGCTGGTTGAGGTCAATACGATCAAAAATTTCGGCAACTGAGTATTTCAGTACCGCGTATACCTGCTGACGCCAGTGCCTCTCATCACCGTCTTCTTTCGCCGCTTCAGCAGCCTTATTAATTTCATCGGCTACCATCGCCAGCTGAATTGACAGCTTAAGCGATGAGTATTCACGGTGACGGGCATAATAATCGGTAATACCCAGCGCTAGCGGGCTGAGTCGATAGATACTGGCGCCATCTGTTACCTCACTGGTAAAGCGGGTAATCAAACGTTGGCGAACCAACTCGTTAATCGCGTTATTGGCACGAAAAGCCAGCGTTTCCTGCGACTGGTCAAACATATCGCTGACAATGCGAAACGCATCAACCAGCTCGCCTTCCCCTAATTCTTCATCAAAGCGATCGCCGCTCAGTACAGCAATCGCCAACAAGAACGCCAGCCGCTCCGTTGGCAGGTTAAGCGAAAACTCATGTTGCTTAACCCAACTGACCAACTCGGGAACGGTCTGGGAAACATCACTCATCCGTTGTCCTTATTGCTGTTATCAATGTCTGTCTCTTTACCACTCTTATCATCAGACGCCAGCGGCTTTTGAGCGTATACGTGAATATAACGCCCTAAGGACAAATACGGTTCCTGACGACAAAGCTTCTGCTCCATCTCAAGAACTTGTTCAAATGTATAATCCCCTACCATGTTGCTTTGCATGTAATCATGGAAGGTACGAACCCCGGTTTTACCGAGGATGTTAAATCCTGCATCAGTTAACCAGCTATATACGTCTTCAGGCTTTATGCCTTTCTGCGGTTGGAGCTTGAAGCGCTTACGATGCGGCATGCCCTGCTCAATGTGAGTCAAATTCCCGCAAATCAAGTTCTTAAATAGCAAGCCATTGTAGTTATAGAACATGACCGAAATAATACCGCCTGGTTTTACCTGCTCTAGCAAACGCTCAAGCGCATCTTTCGGATCTGACAACCATTCCATTACCGCATGGAACAGTACCAAATCAACAGAGCCATCTAAGTGTTCACCAACCTGCTGGACTGGGCTATGAACCAGACGATATTGCTCAAGAAGGCCATTTTTGGCAATTTCCTGCTCAGCCAATTTCAGCATTTCGCCAGAGAGATCACATAATGTGACATTGTGCCCCAGCTCTGCAATCTTTTGCGACAACTGGCCTAAACCGCCGCCAGCGTCCAGAATATGCAACGGCTTTGCCTGTTCCAGCATAGCAAGTACCTGCTCCAGATCCTGCCAGACAACAGTCTGCCTGATCTGGCCTTTTGCCGTGCCATATATGTTTTTCGCAAATTTTTGCGCCAGGTCGTCAAAATTTCGATCTTCGATCACGTCAGCTTTACGTTATGATAGCGGTTGAAAAAATGTGGCTTATTTTCTCACAAGCGTTATAGGAATAAAGGCTTGTGGTGCTTTTTCGAGCTCAATTGATGATTTTTCGGACTACATTGCATGTTTGAATTAAAAAAAATAGTTTCTGCATTACTGATGCCCTTGCCGGCTCTGCTCATTTTAGGGTTCATCGGCTTGCTGATCCTCTGGTTCACACGTAGAAAGGGACTGGCCTCCACTTTCATTACCTTTTCTCTGCTGGGTATTTTCCTCGTGTCGTTCCAGCCAATTGCGACCAGCTTGCTGAGACCAATAGAACGTGAAAACGAGCCATTTGTACCTAGCGGTGAAGCTATTCAGTATGTAATGGTGTTGGGTAGCGGCCATGTAATTGATCATGCGATGCCTATGACATCAGAACTTTCACGTACATCTTTGATGCGTCTTTCCGAAGGGATACGAATCCAGCGAATGTACCCTGAATCCAGATTAATCCTTTCCGGCTATGATGGCGGAACAGGTGTTAGTCACGCAAGAATGATGGCTAAAGTCGCACTGGCTCTGGGTGTAAACAAAAATAATATCCTGTTACTGGAGACGGCAAAAGATACCTGGGAAGAGGCATTTCAGGCAGCTTCTGTTGTCGGCAAACAAAAAATGGTTCTGGTTACCTCTGCAAGTCATATGACCCGTGCGTTGTATGAATTCGATCAGGCAGGTCTGGCTCCGTTGCCTGCTCCAACCAACTTCCTGGCGAGCAATAAAATCAAGCAGCCATGGGCCCGCTACAGCCCTAAGGCTCAGTACCTAGAGCAAACTGAACGCTACTGGTATGAAACACTTGGTCGTTGGTGGCAACTACTGCGTGATGCTCTTGCAGGCTCAGAACCGGTAACTGAAGAGCCTGCAACATCTGGCACTAACAATCAGATATCGCTTGAGCTCAATCAGCAAAAGGTGAGTAACCCGGTTTAAAACTCTCTTCAATTTATCTGTCTGGCTGGCCGACAACCGCTCGGCCTGTCACCTCACCTGTTTATAATCCCACCATTCAGAAACGCATTCGACAACCATTCCAACCCGCAAACCATCTGCCACCTATACTCTAAGCACTTAAAGGCTGAGTAAAACATCATCGCAATGAACAATCCTCAAGCCTTATTCTTAATCGTTTTATCATGTTCGATTTTCGTATAGTTGTCGGGAGTGAAAACCATTTCCATTCCATTTGTCTGACTTTATTATCAGCTACTCATAACCAAACACGTCAAAAACGGATTTTTCTGGCTACAAAACATACAGTTATCGGTTGCTCAACATGATGTATCTAATAATAAATCTCGCGCTATTCACCCTTCTTATAGGTTTTCTATTCAAACAACAAAAAGCAGAACTCACACTGTCCAAAAGAGTCTTTACCAGTCTTGGATTAGGTGTCATCTTTGGTGCTGGGCTGCAATTTTTCTATGGTGGCGGAAGCAAGGCAATTGCTGACACCTTGGAATACGTCAACGTTGTTGGTGCAGGTTATGTCAGCCTGCTGAAAATGATCATAATGCCGCTTATTACCGTTTCGATCATAGGCGCCATAATTAAAGTGAAGGGCTCCGGTTCATTGGGTAAAATTTCCGGTCTGAGCATTGGCATCCTGCTGGCCACAACTGCGGCTTCAGCTCTGATTGGTATTCTAATCAGTAACCTGTTTGCCCTGTCTGCAGACGGCATCGTTCAGGGTGCCCGTGAAATCGCCCGTGGTGAAGTACTGGAGACTCGCCTTGTCAGTGTTGAAAGCCTTTCTTTCGCCGACATGATCATCTCTTTCTTCCCTGGTAACCCGTTTGCTGATCTGGCTGGCAGTCGTCCGACATCCACTATTGCTGTAGTCATCTTCTCCGCATTTATCGGTGTGGCAGGCCTGACTGTTATCCGCACTCAACCTGAGCTTGGCCAGAGTTTCGAGAAATTCATAACTGTTGCCCAGGAAGTCGTCCGTACCTTGGTACGCATGGTACTGGGCCTAACACCTTATGGTGTACTGGCTCTGATGACTAAAGTAGTGGCAGGTTCCAATTATGACGACATCCTTGATCTGATTAACTTTGTTGTCGCTTCTTATGTAGGCCTTGGCTTAATCCTGCTGATGCATCTGGTATTAGTAGCATTCGTTGGTGTGAACCCGTTGCGCTACCTGAACAAGATCCTGCCGGTACTGACATTTGCGTTCACCTCACGCTCGAGTGCAGGAACAATTCCGCTGAATATCGAAACTCAGGTGAAAAAACTGGGTAACAGTGAAGGTGTATCCAACTTCTCTGCTTCCTTTGGTGCGACCATGGGACAAAATGGTTGTGCTGGTTTGTATCCGGCAATGCTTGCAGTAATGATTGCGCCGACCGTCGGCATTAACTCTCTAGATCCGGGCTTCATGGCGACACTGATTGCTGTCGTTACTATCAGCTCATTCGGTATCGCTGGCGTCGGTGGCGGTGCAACCTTCGCAGCCCTGATTGTTCTGTCGGCACTGGATATGCCTGTTGCACTTGCTGGTTTGCTGATTTCTATCGAGCCATTGATTGATATGGGTCGTACAGCGATTAATGTCAGCGGCGCAATGACAGCCGGTACTATCACTTCCCGTCTGCTAGGCGAAGCTGATAAAGGTATCTTTGACTCTGAGCAGGATGTCGAAAGCAAAAACGCCAACGCATAACCAACATCAGCAGGCAGTTATAGAAACGAAAAGCCACCAAATCATCATGGTGGCTTTTTAGTTGACTCATAAAGCTTTTAACTAACAAAGGGGCTGATATCGCTATCAGCCCCTTTATGAATTTAATATCCGAAACTTAGCTTAGCCGATAAGTTCGCGAACTTTTTCCAGGTCTTCCGGCGTATCAACACCGGCAGGCGGTGCATCAATCGCAACTTCAACATGAATTTTCTCGCCATACCAAAGTACACGTAGCTGCTCCAGCGCTTCGATTTTCTCCAGCGCACTCGGTTCCCAATTAATATAGGTATTAATAAAACCGGCACGATAAGCATAAATACCTATATGGCGCATCAGGTTATGATGAATTTCCTGAGGTCGCTTGGCAAAGTTATCACGATCCCAAGGAATTGATGCACGACTGAAGTACAAGGCATAACCGTTTTTGTCGGTAACAACTTTTACGGCATTGGGGTTAAACACTTCATCAGCGTGATCAATTTCAACCGCCAGTGTCGCCATTGGCGCATCATTGTGAGCCAGGTTATCGGCAACCTGACGAATAATTGTATCAGGGATCAACGGCTCGTCACCCTGAACGTTAACCACGATCTGATCGTCTGCTAACTGGTACTTTTCAACCACTTCAGCCAGACGCTCTGTGCCCGACTCATGGTCATCACGGGTCATGCAGACTTCACCACCAAAGCTCTTCACCGCATCAGCAATACGCTGGTCATCAGTCGCTACAATCACCTGTTCAGCACCGGCTTTACTCGCCTGCTCATAAACCCATTGAATCATCGGCTTTCCGCCGATATCCGCCAAAGGTTTACCCGGCAGACGCGAAGACTGGTAGCGTGCAGGGATGATAACCGTAAATGACATTATTTCACCTCGTCACAACTTAGTGTGCGTGCTTCTGGTTCAAGCAAAACCGGAATGCCATCCTTGATCGGATAAGCCAAACGGTCAAATTTGCACACCAGTTCACCTTTGTCTTTATCGTAGTTCAGCTTACCTTTACAAACCGGGCAAGCCACGATTTCAAGCAGACGATGATCCATATTCTTCCTTTACCTCAATAATCCGATTAATAATGGCTTCAGCTTCAGGTTGTGGTAACGCGGCATCAACCGGCAGATACCACCAGTCAGACTGAGCGAAAGTGTGGCATTTCACCGCATCTTTCTCTGTCATTACTAAATTCTGCCCTTTAAGGGCCAATTGTTTTAGTTCTTGCTCGGAGAATGCCTGATGATCAGCAAACGGCTGACAGACCACAGGGGTAACTCCCAACGATTTAAGAGTGTTGAAAAAGCGAGGCGGATGACCGATGCCTGCCATCGCGACCACATCTTTTAGTTCAGAGGCCGCTTTTCGTTCTCCGGTAACCAAATTAATAAGCGGTGACGGCTGAAGCTGCATTCGGGCTTCGCCCTTTTGAGCCTCGCCACCGTTACAGATCAGAAAATCCACGTCTAACAAACGATCACAGGATTCACGAAGCGGCCCCATTGGAATAAGCTGTTGGTTACCAAAACGGCGCTGGCCGTCAATGACCACGATTTCAATATCGCGCTCCAACGCGTAATGTTGCAAGCCATCGTCGGTGATGATGACATCAACATCCTGCTCTAAAAGCAGCTTTACGGCTTCAGCCCGTTTCGGTGATACTGCAACCGGTGCACCAGTTCGTCGGCGGATCAGCACTGGCTCATCACCAGCTTCAGCAGTGGAGGTATCGTCATTTACAGGGAAAGGGTAGTAAGGTGCCTTGCCCCCATAACCACGGGATACCACCCCCGGTTTAAGCCCTTTTACCTGCAACTGCTCTACCAGCCAGACCACAACTGGGGTCTTACCATTACCGCCAGCCGTAATATTTCCGACAACAACAACCGGAACCGGTGCTCGATAAGCTGTTTTCTTACCGCTCTGATATTGCTGACGACGACTACGGCTGATCAAACCAAACAGCTTGCTCAGCGGCCACAAAACAGGATTCAACACCACCCCAGCCGGATGACGCTCAAACCAGATTTTTTCAATAAGCGAAGCCATCATTCACCAATCTTATTCGCCGAACTGAATACGATGCAGCTGTGCGTAAGCACCGTCAAGAGCCAACAGATCAGAGTGAGTACCACGCTCGATGATTTCACCTTCATCAACAACCAAAATCTGATCTGCGTTTTCAATTGTCGACAAACGGTGAGCAATCACCAACACAGTACGATCTTTTTGCAGTTCATCCAACGCCGACTGAATCGCACGTTCAGATTCCGTATCCAATGCAGATGTTGCCTCATCCAGAATCAGGATTGGCGCATCCCGCAGCAGGGCTCGGGCGATAGCAATACGCTGTCGCTGACCACCGGACAAGCTGACACCATTTTCACCGATCATGGTATCAAGACCATGTTCCATGTTCTCGATAAAGTCCATTGCATAAGCAAGCTCTGCCGCCTTTTCAATTTCAGCACGACTGTATTTTTCACCACTCGCATACGCAATATTATTGGCAATCGTATCGTTAAACAGATGGACGTTCTGAGACACAACAGCCACCTGCTCACGCAAACTCGACAACTTATAGTCATAGAGTTCATGGCCATCAATAGTGATTTGGCCAGAATCAATGTCATAGAAACGGGTTAGCAGGCTGGCGATGGTACTCTTACCGGATCCTGAACGCCCTACCAAAGCAAAGGTTTTACCTGCCGGCAGTGACAGGTTGACATTACGCAACGCAGGTGCATCTTTCGTCGGATAAGTGAAGGTTACATCTTTCACCTCAACATCACCACGAACACGCTCAACGACAAGAGTACCGTGATCTTTTTCCGTTTCCAGCTCCATCAGGCCAAATAGAGTCTGACAGGCAGCCATACCACGCTGGAACTGAGATGTTACGCTGGTTAGCGCTTTAAGCGGGCGCATCAAACCGAACATAGAGCCGAAAATCAAAGCAAAAGTCCCCGGTGTCAACTCGTTACGCAGTGTGTCGGTATTCGCCAACACCAACACCACAACCAGCGCCAGTGAAGCAATAACCTGAATCACAGGGTTAGCAATAGCCTGAGCAGATACCAGCTTCATCGTCTGCTGGCGCATACTGTTACTCACCTGGTCAAAACGCTCTTTCTCAACACGCTGGCCACCATAGCTCAGAACTACCTTATGGCCTTTTAGCATTTGCTCTGCGGAAGAAGTAACAGACCCCATGGCATCTTGCATGTTTTTCGAGATTTTACGAAAACGCTTCGATACAACACGAATGGAAACCGCAACAACAGGCGCAATGATCAGCAAAATTGCAGACAGCTGCCAGCTGTTCCAAAACATAATGGCCATCAGAGCAATAATGCTGGCACCTTCACGAACAAGGCTAACCAACGCACCACTGGTTGCTGATGCAACCTGCTCTGAATCATAGGTGATGCGAGACAGCAACTTACCTGAGGATTCTTTATCGAAGAAGCTGACCGGCATTTTCATGAAGTGATTGAACATCTGGCGACGCAATGTCATTACAACATTACCAGATACCCAAGACAGGCAGTAAGCAGATACAAAGCTACTTATACCGCGTACGATCATCAGGATAAGCAAGTAAATTGGCATCATTGCCAAGAAATTGGACTCAAGCGCATCCAATCCCCCGAAACTTTCATCCATCAATGGCTTAATCATCGACAGCATGAGTGCGTCACTAGCGGCGTTAATGACTAGTGCCACCACTGCAACGCCAAGGCCTGCTTTATACAAGCTGATTGAAGGCCACAATCGTTTAAACGTTTCCCAAGTGGATTGATCTGTAGGTTGTGTCATGGAAACCAGTTTTTCTGAAAGACAATTTTGCACATTCTACTCGCATAGTGCCGATGCACCAAATAAGTTACGGCATCGATTTTTCGAGCAGCCTAATAATTAAGCAATTTCTCAATTTTTCTGACTGAACAGCTCTCTGTACCAACTGTTTTTTATATCCTGACGATACCGTAACACCTCCAGCTTTCCCGGTTTAACATCAATCCTAACCTGCCCAGTTTCTGACGTTGCCAGCCATATCGCCTGCTTATCAAGGTAGCGCTGACGAATATCCGGTGACGGCAAATGCCAAGGGTTATAGCGCGCAACAGACACTAAGGCATAGCGAGGAGACATCCCTTTAAGCCAGGTCGCTGTAGACGATGTTCGGCTGCCATGGTGAGGAACAAATAAAATATCGGGATTGAGTTCAGGCTCCAACTGAGCCAGCAGTAGTTCAGAAATGGCATCAATATCGCCGGTAAGCAATGCGAGCGTTGGAGCTGCCGGATTGATAAGCCTGTCACTGACTTCGATAACACAAGAATGCGGATTAGCTGCTCGCGAAACCAGTCTCGGCGGCCATAACACACGAAAATCAAGTTGCTGCCATTGCCAGCGCTCACCTCTGATACAGGGCAAAAAACCGTCACGACGGTCACTGCTTCGCTTCCATTCCGGGCGCATTCTTTCAATGATATCCTGAGTACCTCCGGCATGATCGCTATCGGCATGACTGAGAATCAAACCATCAAGCCGAGTAATACCATAGCTTAACAAAACCGGTTCAATTACCGCTGTGGCAATGCTGCCCTGTTGCCAGCGGTTACCTGTATCGTAAAGTACGGCAGTCCCGTTACGCCGAATTATTACGGCAAGACCATGACCAACATCTAGCATTTCCAGCTGCCAGCCCTCTTCACCGACAGGCTTCTTATGCCCCGAACCCGGCCATCCTTGCCAGCACACCACTGTGAGTATCAAAACAAAGTGCAAAGCACAGAAACGGCGCAATGGCAAAAACCACAGCAAGACCAAACATCCGGTTGCGCCTAAAAGAAAAGTTCCCAACGTTGACGAAATACTCCACCACGCTCCCGAGGCCTGTTCAGCTAATGACATGACTGGTGTGAGGGAATAATCCGCCAAAGTCCAGAAGAAAACAGAAACAGATGACAGCCCTGATCCGACTATTGCCGCTAGAACGAAGGGAACAGTCAAAATACTAACCAAAGGAACAGCAAAGAAATTAATCAACGGGGCCAATAACGAGATCCCACCGAACCATTGCCACTGCAAAGGCAACATCAGCAGTAACAGCACTAACTGCACTTGCATCAGCAAAAGCAGTCTGGCCAGCCACATCTGACTAAAAGAGAGGCTATATAGGTGATTAACACGCATACCGCTAGCACTGGCGAAATAAAGAATGAAGACAGCTGAAAATGACAACCAAAAACCGGCCGAATAAGAAGCCAACGGATCAATACATAGACAAATTACCAGTGCTAACAACCAAATTTGCCAGCCGGGCCATAGCACCTTTATTCGTAATAGCCCCATCACTATTGCGCTCATCAACAGCGCTCGCAGGGTCGGTAAACTGAATCCCGCCAACCAGACATACCCCAAAGTGAACAACAAACCGATCCATAACGGTAACCAATTTATGATTCGCCATTCCGGCATCGTTCCACGGAATACGCATCCCAGCCACCAGCCGCACAATAAGGCAAGTCCTATATGCAGTCCGGATATCGCCATTAGGTGGGCAAGCCCGCTGTCACGAAGTCGAAGCCAGTCTTGGTTACCTAACCCGTCGCGATAACCAAATCCTAAAGCTAATAGATAAGACTGATACTGCAATCCACCAGTTAACTGAACCGCCTGATCAAATATCTTCTGCCGGAAAGACGGCTGTGATCTATCATTCAGCCTGAATCCGGATATCACAACGCCTTTGCCATGAATTCCGTTACCGACATAGTACTGCTCAGCATCAAATCCCGCCTGATTAACCCTGCCATACGGACGTCTCAACCTTACACTTAATTGCCATGTTTCACCCTGTTTCATGACAGTAGCATCGGACCATTCAAGGCGTACTTTAATAGGAAGGCTGCTCGAAGAAGAACTGTGTTCAATTGACAACACATTAAAATTAAAAGAAGTCGTTGGAATGTCAGCATTTAATAGGCTGCTAACTTTACCAACTATGGTAATATTTCCGCGCTCATTTGGTATAGCCTGAACAGCATGGGTGTAACAGCTTGCTCCAATCTTCGCCACAAGGGTTCCTAAGACGACCCAGATCAAGACGTTGAAACGGAAAAAATACGAAACTACACCACCTATCATTAAGGCTGTAATGAACCAAATATAATCTGGAATAAACTGCCAGAAATGAAGCGATAAGATCCCTAATGCAATACTGGCTGCGGCTCTGTTCATTGTCGCCATGCCATTACATAAAAGAAACAACAATGCCAAGACATGTAATTAAACGCTTCCTGCCCAGTCATGAAGTCATCAAGCGCCAGAAAGCGCTGAAGATTTTCGGCAACGTGCTTTATAACCCCAACCTGTGGTGCCTTAACCGCCGTTCGGCTTCGGGCGCGTTCGCAGTGGGCCTTTTTATGGCATTTGTTCCATTGCCCAGCCAGATGATTATGGCAGCAGGCCTTGCTATTTTGTTCAGCGTTAACCTGCCTTTGTCGGTTTGTCTGGTATGGGTGAGTAACCCGGTAACCATGCCGGTACTGTTTTACGGCGCCTATAAAATCGGGGCCTGGCTGATGCATACTCCCCACCAACCTTTTCACTTTGAACTTTCCTGGGAGTTTTTGCTGCATCAGATGAGCCAAATCGGTCCTCCTTTCCTTCTTGGCTGTGCAGTATGTGCGGTAACTTGTGGCCTGGTTGGTTACTTCGGTATTCGCGGGCTCTGGCGATACTCAGTAGTAAGAAGCTGGAACAAAAGAAAATTCCGCTAAACAGGATCAAAAAAACCTCGCTTATGCGAGGTTTTTTTATTGCCTTTCAACCAGCATATCAATCGTCAGAATAACTCTGAATCAAAGAGTGGAAGTCAGCTAACAAGCTAAAGATGGGATGTAGAACCAAAACTCCACTTTACTGGAAACCACATCACATCCCTAACAGAGCCGACACTGAACAGCAGCTTCATGCAACCACTACTTCCACATAACCTTCACTGGTTATCCCAGATTGATTATTTAGCACTGAGGACTTGAGCAGGTTGCAGAGCACTTGCCCGTCTTGCCGGATACCAGGTTGCCAACAGGCTCAACACAACCGCTGTTGCCGTCACGATTGCAACGTCATGAACAGCCAGCTCTGTCGGCAAAAAGTCCACGAAGTAAATATCGCCAGAAAGGAACTGGTGACCGATAAGGTTTTCCAGCCCTTTAATCAACCCCGTCAGGTTTATCGCCACTAACGAGCCTAACACTGAACCCAGAACGCTGCCGACAACCCCGGACAAAATGCCGTGCCAGATGAAGATCGCTTTCACTAACCCATCACCGGCTCCCATCGTACGTAAAATGGCGATATCAGCAGCACGGTCTTTCACCGCCATCATCAGCGTCGAGACGATGTTAAAACACGCCACACCAATCACCAGCACCATCACCAGGTACATAATGGTTCGTACCATCTGGATATCACGGTAAAGGTAACCGTATTTCTGAGTCCAACTTTTCAGATAAACATAGACAGGAAGGGTAAAACCGACTTCTCTTACGATCGCCGGCGCTTCAAGGACATTATCAACATTAATTGAAATCCCGGAGATACCTTGCCCTATCGACAGATACTGCTGCGCATCAGCCATCGGAATAAGAGCAAAGTTATGGTCAATCTGGCCACCCAAAGCCAGCAAACCGGCGACCTGCAGTCGAATACGGTGCGGAGCCTTTAGTTTCAGGCTCGGATCCGGATTAGGGATCATTGCCGTAATCCAATCACCTTCAGTAATACCCAGCTTGTCGGCCACACCTTTACCCAAAATAATCTGTTTACTTCCTGCAGAAAACTGCTGCCAGGCATCACCCTGAATATAATCAGGCAAGGCACTGACTTTTCGCTCCTGTTCAGGATTTACTCCTCGCACCTCAACGGCTTTCAGGCTGCTTCCCTTTTCCAACAGAGCCGTAAATCGAACATAAGGAGCCGCAGCTTTCACTCTAGGGTGTAACTGTACAGTTTCCAGCACCGGCTCCCAATCAGTAAACGGCGGTTTTACCGCTTCAAGTTCACCATGCGGGATCACCGACAATACCCGATTCTGCAACTCACGCTCAAAACCGTTCATAGCCGATAAACCGATAATGATCACCGCCACTCCGACGGCAATCCCCAGCGTCGATGAAATCGAGATAAACGACACCATCCGGTTGCGCTGTCTGGCCCGGCTGAAACGACTGCCGATAAACAGAGACAGAGGTCGGAACATCAGGCTACCTCCACCTGCTCAAGTACACCATCCTGCATGTGCATACAACGATCCAGCTTACCCGCCAGTTCATTGTCATGAGTCACCACCAAAAATGCAGTTCCGGACTCACGATTAAGCTTGCGCATCAAATCATAGATCTCATGTGCTGTTTTATGGTCTAGGTTACCTGTCGGCTCATCCGCCAACACCAGCGCTGGTTTGTTTACCAGTGCTCGGGCAATAGCAACACGTTGTCGTTCACCGCCACTCAGCTCTGACGGACGATGTTCGAAACGATGGCTCAGGCCCACCTGCTCAAGCATACTCTGCGCTTGTGAGCGAGCTTTATCCGTAGCCACACCACCGATCAGCAACGGCATAGCCACATTTTCCACTGCACTGAAATCAGCCAACAGGTGATGGAACTGATATACAAAGCCAATATCCTTATTACGGATTTTGGCCTGCTTGTTAGCACTCATCGCATTCAGCTTCTGCCCTTTAAAGAACACTTCACCATCAGTCGGTGTATCCAGTGCGCCAAGCAAATGCAGCAAAGTACTCTTACCGGAACCGGAAGCCCCGACAATGCCAACCAGCTCACCGTCATTAATACTGAAACCAACCTCTTTCAACACCTCTGTTTCAAGCTGAGCTTCGCGATATACCTTACGAAGACCATGACAAACTAATAACGAATTATTCATAACGAAGTGCCTCAGCAGGACGAACAGATGCCGCGCGATAAGAAGGAAAAACAGTTGCCAGCAAACTCAATAAAATTGCACCGGCAATCACAAAGAAAACTTGCAGAGGTTCAACAACAACAGGCAGTGAACCACCAATCATCAGCAGTTGCACTCCCAGCACTGACAGAATGGAATTAAGGTTAAAGGCGACAAGTGTACCCAGCAGGCCGCCGGCTAATGCACCAATGACGCCACTACTGGCCCCCTGGACCATAAAGACCATCAGCACCTGCCCTCGGGTCATTCCCTGAGTTTTTAGGATGGCAACTTCGGCCTGCTTCTCCATTACCACCATAATCAGGGCGGAAATGATATTAAAAGCAGCTACACCGATGATTAGCCCCAGCATCAGCCCCATCATGTTCTTTTCCATTTTCACAGCCTGGAACAGTTCACCGCGTTGCTCTCGCCAGTCAGACCATACCCAACCACCATCAAGCGGCTGATTTGCCAGCTCAGTGACCACAAAAGGATCATCGACAAACAAGCGCCAACCGGAAATCTCGCCCGACTTGTAACGTAACAGTCTGCCTGCATCGGTAATATTAGTGAGGATCAATTGCTTATCGACATCCGAGCCGGTATTGAACATGCCTTCAACCACAAAATTACGCTGGCTCGGCATCCGTCCCAACGGAGTATACTGACTGGCACTGGTCACCATCAGTCGGATTTTGTCGCCAACGTTAACGCCTAACTGAGCAGCTAACGACTGCCCCAAAATTACGCGATAGCTACCTGGAGTCAGGTTAGCCAGTTCACCACGGGTAATGTGATAACCAACTGGCTCAAAACCGTCAGGATCAACACCTAACAACATACCCGCTGATAATGATGAGGCACTCTGTAATACCGTTTCACTGCGTGTTAATGGTGTTACCGCCAGCACATATGGTAATTGAGTAAGAGAAGCGGGCGGCTCAGATTCAAATGCCACCCGCCCGTCCGGCTGTGACACTACGGCCTGTGGCAATACGCCGAGAATCCGCTCCTTTAGCTGCTGTTCAAAGCCGTTCATTACCGAAAGCACAGTCACTAACGACAGTACACCGATAGTGATACCCGCCGTAGACATATAAGAGACAAACCGACTGAAGCGATCCCCTGAGCGGCCCCGTAAATAGCGCAGGCCGATAAAAAATGAGACTGGATGAAACATAAACGAGGTCGAAACCATCCTATTCAAAACTGCTCGCAAGAATACCCGTTGCCGCTCTTAATTACCATCCGATGGCGTAAAACTAATGTAAAAACAGAGGGTAAAATAAGCACAGTTTCCGTGCTGCGCTTGCTCGAAGGCGATGGGTAAGTGATAATCGAAGAATAGTTAATTTATGAAGAGTATGACATGGAACAGGATGAGTATTTTTCAGTCCAGTATGGGCTAACCATCAATGTGGAACTGCTCGGCAAAAATGAACAGCTACCTGATGACCTGGCGTTTAACCAGGAGATTCCGCCTCTGTTCCGTGTCGCCCGCGAGTGCTCCAGCCTGGATGACAACGTTGATCAGTCGCTTAGCAAGCTGACTAAAGAAGAAAGCAAACCACTACTCAACTACCTGACGGCTCAGAACAATAAGATTAACTTATTGCTGTCGTATGTGTTATCGCAACAGAATGATCCGACGAAACGTTACATTACCCGTACATTTGGTGCCAGCCGCCTGAGCTTTTTATCTAAAGCTGCTTTTCCGGTCGGCAGTATTGTCCGGGTTAAGCTATTTTTGGATAAGCCGTCAGCAGCCGTTTACTGTTATGCAGCCGTAACGGGTTGCCAGGTTCGGGGCAAATACTATGAAGTGGCACTCTCATACAAACGCCTGCTGGAAGATGACAGGGATCTGCTGATTCGTGCAGCCCTGTATGTACAACAGAAATTACTGCGCCAACGCGCCCAGCAGCGAACTGATACTCAATAAATTCTCATGAAATCAAATCTTCTACTTTCTCTGCCATTACCGAATAAACAGGGAGAAAACCGCTTTATCGGTAATGTGTCAGGTGCAGCCCTGGCCTTATCTGTCGCGGAGCTTTCACAATCCCATCAGGGCCCAGTGCTGGCTGTTGTTCCCGACACCCAGACAGCACTTCGCCTGCAGCCGGAAATCACCCAGTTTACTGATGTCGAAGTTAATGTATTCCCGGATTGGGAAACCCTGCCTTACGACAGTTTTTCTCCGCACCAGGACATTATTTCTGAGCGACTGTCTCGACTTTACCGTCTTCCGACACAAAAAGACGGCATCATTCTGGTTCCGATCAGCACCCTGTTACAGCGTCTGACACCACGTGAGTTTATCCATCAGCATGCACTGATTGTCTCCAACGGTGATCGCCTGTCACTGGACAAGCTGCGCCTACAGTTGGAAGCATCCGGTTATCGTCACGTGGATCAGGTAATGGAGCATGGTGAATACGCCAGCCGAGGCTCACTGCTTGACCTGTTCCCTATGGGCAGCGACCAGCCATACCGCATTGATTTCTTTGATGATGAAGTTGATTCAATTCGCCAGTTTGAACCGGAAACCCAGCGTTCGACCGGAGAGATTGACAACATCCACCTGCTGCCGGCTCATGAATTCCCGACAAATGAAATGGCAGTAGAAAGCTTCCGTATGCGCTGGCGCGAACGATTCGAGGCTCGTCGTGAACCGGAATCCATCTACCAGCAGGTCAGCAAACGAACCTGGCCGGCTGGTATCGAGTACTGGCAGCCGCTGTTTTTTGACCAGACAGAAACCCTGTTTGACTATCTGCCGGATACCAGCCTGCTGGTAACTATCGGCGAGTTGGAGCCGGCAGTTGATCACTTCCTGACCGATGCTGAATACCGTTATGACCAACGCCGGGTCGATCCGCTGCGCCCACTGCTCCCACCTCGGGATTTATGGCTGACTAAAGAAGAGATGTTTGCCGGCTTCAAAACCCTGCCACAGGTACGGATCCGCCGAGATGCTGAGCCGGAAAAAGCCGGTCGCTACAACCCTGAGCTTGAGCCGGTTCCGACGCTGGCCATCAATCATCAGCTAAAAGAACCTCTGGCTGAACTTCGCCGTTTTTCTGAACAGTTCAACGGCCAGATCATTTTCTCGGTTGCCTCTGAAGGCCGCCGTGAAGCAATGCTGGATTTGCTGGCTCGAATCAAGCTGCGCCCGATGGTCTGCGACAACCTTTATGACGCTGCAAACAATCCGTCCAAATTTACGCTGGTAATCGGTGCAGCAGAACAGGGCTTCATTCTGGAAAGTCCTGCTGTCGCCTTTATCTGTGAAAGCGATCTGTTAGGTGAGCGTATTGTTCAGCGCCGCCGTCGCGACGACAAAAAAAACGTCAATACCGACACCATCATTCGTAACCTGGCAGAGCTGCAAATTGGTCAGCCAGTGGTACATATTGATCACGGTATCGGCCGTTATCAAGGGCTACAAACGCTGGAAGCCGGCGGCATCAAAACAGAATATGTGACCCTTGAATATCAGAACGGCGCCAAACTATATGTACCGGTAGCCTCGCTGCACCTGATTAGCCGCTATTCCGGCGGTGCAGAAGAAACAGCCCCAATCCATAAGCTTGGTGGTGAAGCCTGGGCTAAAACACGCAGAAAAGCGGCGGAGAAAGTTCGTGATGTCGCGGCTGAACTGCTGGATGTCTACGCTAAGCGCGAGATGAAACCGGGCCACAAATTTAAATTAGATCGTGAAGCCTATGCTGACTTCTGTACCAGCTTCCCGTTCGAAGAAACCCATGACCAGGCCCTGGCCATCAATGCTGTGCTATCTGATATGTGCCAGGCTAAGGCCATGGACCGACTGGTATGTGGTGACGTTGGCTTCGGTAAAACAGAAGTGGCGATGCGCGCAGCCTTTGTGACCGTCGATAACAGCAAGCAGGTAACAGTACTTGTTCCTACAACCCTGCTGGCACAACAGCACTTTGAGAACTTCCGTGATCGCTTTGCCAATACGCCAGTCCGGGTTGAAGTACTTTCCCGATTCAAGACAGCCAAAGAGCAAAAGCAGATCCTTGCTGATGTAGCCGAAGGTAAAATCGATATCCTTATCGGTACTCATAAGCTGCTCAATGCTTCAGTCAATTACCATGATCTTGGTTTACTCATCGTCGATGAAGAGCACCGCTTCGGTGTACGTCAGAAAGAGAAAATCAAAGCTATTCGTGCTGACGTCGATATCCTGACCCTGACCGCAACTCCTATCCCGCGTACGTTGAATATGGCTATGAGCGGAATGCGCGATCTGTCGATTATTGCGACACCGCCAGCCCGCCGTCTAGCAATCAAAACTTTCGTCCGAGAAAAAGACGACATGCTGGTACGCGAAGCTGCTCTGCGTGAAATCATGCGTGGCGGTCAGGTGTACTTCCTTCACAATGATGTCGAAACCATTGAGAAAACAGCCGAAGATTTAGCCAAACTGGTCCCGGAAGCCCGGGTCACCTTTGCCCACGGGCAAATGCGTGAGCGCGAGCTGGAAAAAATCATGGGTGATTTCTACCACCAGCGCTACAACCTGCTGGTTTGTACCACCATTATTGAAACCGGTATCGATGTTCCGACAGCCAACACCATTATCATCAACCGTGCAGATAACCTCGGCCTGGCCCAGCTGCACCAACTTCGTGGCCGGGTTGGCCGCTCACACCATCAGGCATATGCGTACCTGCTAACACCGCATCCTAAGCGAATGACAAAAGATGCGGTTAAGCGCCTTGAAGCTATTGCCTCGCTCGAAGATCTGGGTGCAGGTTTCACTCTGGCGACCCACGACCTTGAGATCCGGGGCGCAGGTGAGCTGCTTGGTGATGAACAAAGTGGACAGATTCAGTCAGTTGGCTTTACCCTGTTTATGGAAATGCTTGAACAGGCTGTTGAAGCATTGAAAGAAGGCAAAGAACCGTCTCTGGATGATCTGCTGCGCCAGCAGACTGAAATAGAATTGCGAATGCCGGCATTGCTGCCAGATTCTTATATTCCAGATATCAGCACTCGCCTGTCACTTTATAAGCGCATTGCCAGCGCAAATAATGAAGATGCGCTTAATGAGCTAAAAGTCGAGCTTATTGACCGCTTCGGCCTGCTGCCGGAGGCAACAACCAATCTTCTGACAGTCAATAAACTAAAAATGAAAGCAGCCGGTCTTGGTATTCGCCGTATTGAAGCCGGCGAAAAAGGCGGTTATGTTGAATTTACACAGAACGCAGCAATCGACCCTGGTTTTCTGGTCAACCTGCTGCAAACACAACCGCAGCATTACCGGATGGATGGCCCGACCAAGCTGAAACTGATGGCACCCATGAGTGATCGCAAGCAGCGAGTTAAGTATGTTGACGGCCTTTTAACAAATCTGACAGAAAACACTCTATAATTGATGGCACCAAAGTGCGGAGTATTATCTTGAAAAAACTGATTTATTTGCTGCTCTTAGCCATTAGCTGGCCAAGCCTGGCAGCACGACAATTCGATATCGAAGTGATCCTGTTCAAACGTAACATTGAACCTGCGCAGATCAGCGAGTCGTGGCCGGATCAACCGAAGCCTATCAATATGAAAGGCACAATTTCATTTGGCGACGAGCAAACACTGGCAGCAAAAGGGATCACACTGATGCCGCCTTCGCAGTACCAGTTAACGCCGCAATACAACAATCTGCGCAACCACGCCGGATTTACACCGCTGGCGCATTTTGGCTGGCGACAGGGCGACTTGAGCAAAGCAGTCGCACCTAAGTTTTACATTTCGGCGGGTAAGGATTTCTCTGCGCAATATTTGCCTGATGGCAGCTCTAAGGCGTCAATGATTCAAAGTCCAGCCTCTATTGAAGCTCCAGTATCTGAAGTAGCAGAAATGACAGAGGAAAGCGGCATTGTTGTTACCACTGACAACCAAACAGAAGCGCCAGCTGTTGCTGAAAAAACTCAGATTACACCGGAATCACCATTGTACGAACTGGAAGGAAAGATTCGAGTTTATGTCCAGCACTACCTGTTTACCGAAGCTGAGCTGGATCTGCGTGAACCAGGTCGTCGTGAAGTGATTGTTGGAGCTGAACCGCTTGATATGGAAACTGACCTACTCTCCGACAGCAGCAATGTTCAGATCGGCCATCTTCAGGAAGTGAAGAAAAAGGTTGAGGTCGAAGAATTTCTTAAATCCTACCGCCTTGATCAGAAACGTCGTATGCGCAGTGGCGAAACCCATTACTTCGATCACCCACTGATGGGCATGGTTGTCCAAATCCGACGTATCGACGGCTAATCACCGCTTTTATCGTTACGACAAAGGCTGCCACCCGGCAGCCTTTGTTTTATTTATCTGTGCCCCGTCACATACTCTCTTCACAAATGCATCAGACGCCTGTTGTTGACACATCGGTGACACACTAAGCTGTATATACTCAACTCAGAGCCAGCTTCATCCAAAATCGAAATAAGAGCAATCAGAATAAGTAAATTATGCCGATTGATACCAGACATATAACCCGGCAAACATTCAGGGATTGATATTACGCCGTATGAAATCTGACTTTGAATTTACTACCACCCGACTACTCTTTCGCCCCTTTAAGAGGGTTGACTTACATGCCCTCTACGAGGCAATTACCTCATCAGCCCCCGAACTCAGCCCATGGTTAGTCTGGTGTAAAGACAATTACCATCCCGATGATGCCTACGACTGGATCAACGCCAGCCGTCAAAACTGGTTAAACGACATAGGTTATGAACTAGCGATTTTTGACCGACATAACTTAGAGTTTATCGGGGCTATATCCCTAAACAACGTCTCACAACAGCTCAATTCAGCCGAACTGGGTTACTGGATAAAGACAAGCTGCCATCAACAGGGCTTTGCAACAGAAGCCTGCCGTGCCATGGCCGCCTTTGCCTTCAATGCTTTAGGATTGACTCGGCTGGAAATTGTTGTACATACCGGCAACCTTGCCAGCCAGCGAACAGCCCTCGCCTGCCAGGCAAAATTCGAATGTACTGCAAGAAACAGGATTTACGCTCAGGACAAAGCTTGTGACGGGCTGGTATTTTCACTGATCCCTGAAGATTTGGCTTCAGACTCCCTCTTTGACGAAAAAAGCGGAGAAGCAGTACAAGTTAATTCAGCTGACAGACTTCAAAGAAAACAATAGATCCAGTTACTTAACAATTGGTAGGAATGCAAAGCATCAGGTAGTATTAAAACCAATATCAAAAACAAACAGGTATTTATCGTGTTTAAAATCATCATGGCCATTGTGATTATCGGCCTTGTCATCTTCTTTATGCAGCGCACATTTGTTAACAAACAGGCGGCTGAAGACAATATCAAAGTTGGCGCGGAATTCCTGGCTGAAAACCTGAAACAAGAAGGTGTCCAGGTGACTGATTCCGGCCTGCAATACCTAGTTCTGCAACCTGGAACAGGTACTGTTCATCCAAAGGCAACTGATAAGGTGACCGTTCACTATCACGGCACCCTGATTGACGGCACAGTATTTGACAGCTCAGTAGAACGAGGTGAGCCTATTCAGTTTGGTCTGAACCAGGTAATCAAAGGCTGGACTGAAGGCCTGCAACTGATGGTTGAAGGGGAGAAGACGCGTTTGTTTATCCCATCAGAGCTAGCTTACGGCAACCGTGCAATTGGCTCAATCCCACCGGGATCCGTACTGATCTTTGATGTTGAGCTAATTAAGGTTAACTAAGCTTTCGAGCTAGTATAACGTTCAATCACATTGCTCCAGAATCGAAAAAACCGCCATCAGGCGGTTTTTTCTTTATCCAGATACCATTACATAATTAATGCAGTTTCAGATTCGGACGCAATACACGGTTAATACGACCAACCAACATCATCAGACCGGTCTTAAACAAACCATGAAGGGCGATTTGGTGCATGCGGTAAAGCGAAATATACACCACACGTGCGATACGACCTTCAACCATCATCGAGCCTTTAGTCAGATTACCCATCAGGCTACCGACAGTAGAAAAACGGCTCAGGGATACCAAAGAACCATGATCATTATAGATATAAGGCTTCTGCTCACGACCAGTCATCTTAGCGACGATGTTTGAAAAACAACGACTTGCCATCTGGTGTGCAGCCTGGGCACGTGGCGGTACGAAGCTACCGTCTTCCTGTACGCAAGATGCCAGATCACCGATAACATAAATATCATCATCTCGGGTTGTCTGTAGCGTTGGTTTCACAACTAACTGGTTAATACGATTCGTTTCCAGACCAGCAATCTCTTTAATAAAATCAGGAGCCTTGATACCTGCAGCCCAAACCATGATCTGAGCCGGAATATGATCACCGTCTTTGGTTGTCAGGCCAGTTTCATCAGCCTGAGTAACCATAGTCGCCGTGCGAACATTGACACCCAGCTTAGTCAGCTCGCTGTGTGCTGCACTTGAAATACGCGGCGGCAATGCCGGAAGAATACGCTCACCAGCTTCAACCAGGTTAACGTTAAGACGAGAGCTGTCCAGATCACCGAAACCGTAATTGCGCAGCTCTTTCACCGCATTGTGCAGCTCAGCCGACAGTTCAACACCGGTTGCACCACCGCCGACAATCGCGATGTCGACAGTCTTCTGATCTTTATTCGCGTGTAGCTTGAGGAACTGGTTGTTCATTTCCGTACGGAAACGGTGCGCCTGCTCCGGGCTGTCCAGGAAGATACAGTGCTCACGAACACCCGGCGTATTAAAATCATTAGAGGTTGAACCGATCGCCATAACCAGAATGTCATACTCCAGTTCACGTTCAGGCATCAGCAGTTCATCCTGCTCGTCATAGATAGCAGCCAACTGAATAGTTTTACGTTCACGATCAATAGACTGCAAACTTCCTAGCTGGAAATCAAAATAATGGTTTTTGGCATGGGCACGGTAGCTGAGTGCATCCACACCGGCATCCATAGAGCCTGTTGCCACTTCATGCAACAGCGGCTTCCACAAGTGGCTCGACTTACGATCGACCAAGGTTACAGACGCGCGTCGCTTGCGCCCCAAGGTTCGACCTAGTTTTGTAGCAAGCTCCAAACCGCCTGCACCACCACCGACTACGATAATACGTGTCACGATAACTTCCTCTTACTTTCTAATTTTTTGCTCAGGCTTTATATCGATTATTCATCCATAAATTACAGATAATAATGCTCTGGCAGACTGACTTAATACCAAACTGAACAATGCTCTGGGCACAGAGAAAACCGACTCAGAAGTCACTGTTCAATTTGGTATTTTTGCAGACGGATCTACTCCGTCTGCGGAGGGTGTAGGAGGCTTTTTACATTGTTTCTTTAAAGGCTTTTATTGTTTGCAGATGCTGCGAGATCTTTTTAAATTTATGGGTTTGTGTCTCGTCCCAGATGATATCGTAATAATCATCCAAAGCATCCTTTGTGCTGCGATTATCTAACACTTCATCATGAGTTGAAAGTATGCAGAGACAATTCCCGGCATTTTTTTTACGAAAATCTGTTACACATTTTGTCGCAATGTCGAGATATTCCTCAGGCCGGTCAATTTTTCCTTCCATATTGGATTCAGGGTGCAGATTAGGGTTAAAAATAACCTGTTTCAAACCACACAGAAAGCCAATACGCTCTGACCAGTAACCGCCTAATCCCACCCCGCAGATAAGCGGATGAGGATCACTGGATTCAGCCTTCAGTTTATGAACTTCTTTGAGCAGATGCTGCATATCGTGCTTGGGATGCAGGGTACTGTAATTGACGAAACGAACATCAGAATCAATAAACTGCAACTGCATTACTTTTTCATGATTACCAGGGCTTGTTGAGTCAAAGCCATGTAAATAAATGATCATCGGTTTCCCCTATCATTTTTCTTATTCCGTTATGAATTTAATCTAACACGTTTTATAAGGTTTAAAAGGTGAAAACTATGACACTTTAGACAAAATTTATTGTGATTATGCTTACTGGTTAATCAAAACCGCGATGTTTTTCCTTATATCCATAATTTTATTTTCGAAGTGTTGCCGCTGGTCATTATGCATACTGTTATTAATACGCCGCAGTACATCAAACCGCCGATTAAGATAAAAATTCAACTCCGTTTGCACTTCCTCATTTTCGAACCGGACCATGCGTTGTAGCAACTGACTGAGCTTAGCTTCGAAACCGGGTTGGGCTCGCTCTTCCATCAGAACTTTCCAGTCATCCAGGAAATCATGCCAGAAAAAGAAAAATACTGACTCCATCTCAACCTGGTAACCCGCCATCTCCTTCAACAGTTTTTTCTGTTTCGGTGACAATGAACCCAGCCAGAACAATGACATATCTTCGAGTGATTCTGTCCTTTTTTTGACTTTCTGCTTAGTCGTCAGGATCGCGCGCTTCTGCCTGCGATCTTCTATCTCATTGTTAATGGTATTGTTAAGACGATTTATCTGACTGTCATCAAGCTGGAGCAACATCGCAGCAAGAGGCTTTGCCAACAAAGCCACACTCCCCTCACCAACGGCAGTAAAGCGATAGTGATAGTCTTTGACTTGAGTAAAACTAAGCGGCTTATTCATATCTTGCTGCAAATCATCAAGGGCTCGGTGCAACTTGGGCAATTCCTGACGACGATGCACTGTCAATGCCTTTCGCAGCTCATTATCAAAAATCAGTTCCTGACGGGAATCCAGACTGACGAAATCAGACAGGTAGTAAGGGATCCAAAAATCCAGGGTGTTGTAAGCAAGGCGCATAGCGCACCCAACCAAAAGAAGAAGGAAAATGGAAAAAGCAAACAGACGAGCCAGTTTTTGAGGAATGGTTCGAAGCAACATCAGGATCTCCGCACTATACCTGTCGCCGGTCAGACAACTTACTCAATCAACAAGGGTATAAATATTGTAGACCTAAGTCCGACGAGGATATTTCCTCTAATTTACGACTGATAACGGAAAAAAGCTCACTCCGAGAATGTTGCCAGCTTCTTTTGCAACGTCCGGGCCTCATCAAGGTACCCCGGTTCCGGCCATAGGCCAGCTCCGACGTAATACCAGAGCATTGCCAGATAGTCGCACCACGGCAGCCAGTACTGAACAGCCTGTTGCCAGCGTTGTACATCACTATAGCCCTGCCGCTGACAATAAGCAGATATAGCAAAGGAAACATCAAGTTCATTAGCACAGACAGTCAATGCTAAATCAAATGAGGGATCACCAGCTGCGGCATATTCCCAGTCGATCACCCGTTTTATACCATCAGGTTGGCAAACAATGTTGTAGCGTCCCAGGTCATGATGACAACAAGTGCCAGTAAACCAAGAAACCACTTTTTGTTGCTGAAAAGACTGGTGAATCTGCTCAAGCTGAAGCGATTTAAATTTTGATGGGATAAATTGCCAGTAATGTGCAGCCCGACTATTAGCATCAAGCCGCCACTCAGGCACCGGAAGAGAATGAATCTCGGCCTGGATCTGAAGTAAATCATTATCTGTGAGGGCGTTATCTGTCGCCTCATCAACCACAGAACCTTCAACCCACTCAACAAGCAAACCTTGTTCAAGCAAAGCAATAGTACTGGGAGCGACTTGATCATAGTGAAGTTGTTGCAGAATACGATGTTCGTGCTGGCGAGAAATACCGAATGCCTGGCTGGATTTACTGACAGGGCGCCAGACAGCCTTGATGATTCTGCAATTAGCGTTATCTTGAAGTTTGAGCGCCCAGCAGCGGTTGCTTAAGCCTCCACTGAGCGGTTGCGCAGATAATATGCTGAACTGAGGCAAAGATGCCAGCAAAGCAGGATCAAATGTATTCACCGGCACCTCACTTCAGAATAACAACAGCTGATTACCAGCCAAGCAGCTTCTTCGCTTCCTGCTTGCGGATCTCTGTTTCATCAGCCCACTCAATCAGACCGGTTTCCAGATCCATCAGGCGCATTGTCATCTTGTAGTAAACGTCTTTATCGCTACCAGCTTGTTTTACAATGCTCGCCAGGTTACCGTACATCATGTACTCAGCGCCAACCATCTTACCGAACTGAATAGCCGTGCTCTGGTTTACCAGCTCATCGTTGTTCTGGAAGTTCAGTTGCTTACGCACCGCTTCTACACGAGTCATATCAACAAAACGGAACTTACCAGAATTCAGAAGACGAGTACTTACAGAGTCTGTAATTGATTCTGTATCAATATGTTCGCTGGTTTTGTTCTTAATGCTGTCAACAACGATAATTGGTCGGTTACCGTTAGCTGTGATGTAGGCAACAGAGCCGGAAGACAGCATGCTGTCAGTCATCTCTTCAGCTATTTTTTGCAGGTCAGTTGAACCAAATTCAATAGTGGTGGTTTCCGCTTCCTGCGCATCACCGTAGCTCACCTGCTGCGCACAACCACCCAATAATGCGGCTACACCTAATACTGCAATTACGCTTTTTTTCATCTTGTTACCTTTCATTACTATCATCGTAATTTCGTTCAGAACACTAGGCTGAACGCAAACCTATTAATAATCCGCTTCCCGGATGTAGATACGGTATTGTGCTGCCTGCGGCTTTCTTGCCACCGCCTGCAGCATCATGGAGTCTTTACCGTGCAGGACAAACTGACGCCACGGACTATCACTACCTCCAACTTCCAGCCCTTGTGCGTCGTACCAGTAAAAACGGTATTGCAGCTTAAGGTCTGAGTGAACCTTACTGGTCACCGGCACACCGGCCTTAAGTAAACCGTTGACGCGCGATACTATAGCCTTCTCAATATCTAACTGACTTGCCAGCAATGAATTGCCTATCACTACGCTCTGGTTACTGCTTTCAATGCTGATACCAGAAGTCGTCGTTGAACAGGCAGACAGCGTCAGCGCAAACAGCAAAGCAAAAAGTTGTTTCATTATCAGCTTCCTCCCAATAATACCGACCACCAGCTCTGCTGGTTGCCCTGTCGTGAAACCCAAACCATAGTTGTTCTTCCGGCAACAACTTCAACATCCAATTGTCTGCCGTTCCAGCTAACCTGATGAGTCCCGGCGTTCAGGTCTTCATGATACAGGCTGACAGACGACGGAAGCGACTGCCAACTCCGGGTATCCGGTTGTTCTGTCAGAGTATTGAAAACATTCGCCAGCAAGTTACCGACATCATTTCCACCTTTAGCTGCAGATTTTCTGACTTCATTTTTTGCCAGAATGCGCAGTGCCTGACGTACAGCGATGGCAGGCATCGCTTCACTGAGGCTAGTCTTGGCCATGTCATCAACACTCGCCAGCTTGCCACCACGTACCGACTGGTTATCCAGCTTAAGCGGACTTAAAGAGTGAGTCACTGTATTCGGGTAGTATGGCAACGCCATGTTATACATAACCCCATCCCCGCGACTGTCGGTCAGCCACAGAGGCAAACGCCAGCCATCACGGGCCTGAACCACACCCTGCTCATCAAAAATCACTAATCGACCAGTGCTACGAGCAGGCTTTTTGTATTTACCGTAACGTGCCTCAAGCTGACGTCGGTCCTGGTTCATCTGCAAGCTATTTGCAAGACGTAAAACAGTGTTAGCAACATAAGTGTTACCCGGCGATACCGCCAAGGCCCGCTTATAGTCGACATAAGCGTTGTTCAAATCCCCGTCGGCTTCATAAAGCACACCCGACAGGTAAAATAAATATCCGTTCTGTACAGCAGAAAGCTCTTTCCCTGCATCGGGATAGCGTGCCAGTACAGAACCAAGGCTCTGGCTAAGCCCCTTCTCTCTTGCTTCTTCAGCAGCGCGGTTCAACTCGGCTTCACGGTTCTTCTTTGCCATTTCCTGGACCAGGTTGGCCCTACGAACCTCAACCAGCGCACCTTCCAAATCATTTTGCTGAATATAATTGAGAGCAAGATACAGATGAATAAAGCCCAGCTCATAATCAGCAGGCTGATAAGTGATCATATTGTCGTTTGTCAGCAAAGCTCCGGCCTGGTTAAACCCTTCCGATATCTGAATCGTCGCCTGACGCTGCTGCTCTTTTACTGCCAGATCAGCCTGTTGCAAAGCAGTAAAACTTTCCGAATATTGCCCGGCAACAAAATTAACTCTTCCACGCTCCATGCCATCGAGAATATCTCCTGCTGGTGCTTCAGGCAGCGATTCCAGTGCTAGCGTATAATTTCCTTGCTGCAGCGCGCTGTGAGTCTCGGCATTTGCAGCACTGTAGTGGCTGAAAAGGCCCTGAGCCGACAAATTCGCACAGGCTGTCAGAGTTAAGGACAATGCCAGCACAGTGGCACGTTTTAGCATCGTATTAATAACCTAATTTCTAAACAAAAAGTCTGAGTGGCCATGGTTCAGCTCAACGGCTACAAGTTAACTGAAATCACCTGTAACCAGCTGAAAAACACAACTCACTCAGACCCGACCAAACAGCGATAGTTCCCGTCGGGAGAGCAAACCTGTTGGTTTATCCGATTAGCATCGGCCCCAGCGGACGGCCGCCAAGAAGATGCATGTGCAAGTGGTAAACTTCCTGGCCACCATGCGGGTTACAGTTAACAATCAGACGATAACCGTCTTCGGCAATTCCTTCTTTCTCTGCCAGTTTGCGGGCAACAGTAAACAGGCGCCCCATCATTGCTTCATCCTCGGCTTCTACATCATTAACAGTAGGTAGCAGCTTGTTTGGAATGATCAAAATGTGGCTTGGCGCACGAGGATTGATATCGCGAAATGCGGTTACCAGGTCATCCTGGTACAGGATATCTGCAGGAATTTCTTTACGAATAATTTTACTGAAGATAGTTTCTTCTGCCATTTCATGCTCCATTGTGTTCTTGAATCCAGGGTGTATCCCTAAGTCAGGAGTATGCGCCACTCTGAATTACAGAGCAATATTGAACACCGTTTTAAACAACTTTTCCAGTGAAAATTTCATAAGTTAACCTTTTTTTTGATGCGGACGTCAAAGTATGTGCGAATGGAGTTCATTTATTATCAAGCGCTATCACTGAGTGCCGATAACTATAAGCAAGGTGATAAGTGAGTCGAATTTGTCATTTTTTGTTGTACTTTTTATTCGCAAAAAATCATATGCTCACAATTTGTACGAAAGCAAAGAACATAATAATAGCTTCGTATTAATCTACTGCTGTGAGAATGCTGTCGCTCACATCTGGTGTTATTTAGGGATATTATGAAGACAACGAAACAAACCTCAGTTATACGACGAATGTACACTGGGTTTGCGGTGATGGTTTTACTTTTTGCCGCAACAATTTACCTGATGCTGGATGGAACGAGCCGCATCTATCGCCAGCTCGAGACGGTCACTGTCGACGCGCTTCCGCTGGTCTCTTTATCTAACCAAACCAGTGTCCGGCTTCTGGCTGCTGATAAGATCTTCAAAGATTTTCTGACCAGCAAGAACCCGGATCGCATGACTGCCTACGAAGGAAACTTCGGTAAAGCGCACGAAACGTTTAATCAGGCCCTCAACCAACTTGTCGATGCCGCCGAAGGCAATCCAGCCCTAAGTTCAAACCTGAATAAACTCATTGCTTTGGAAGATCGTTACTTTAATGAAGCACGATCGGCAATGAGCAATTACCGCACCCAACTACTAGCCCAGGAAGAACGATTGAAATCTGCCCGCCGATTCCAGCAACTTCACGGAGAGCTGGATATGCGGATGAAAGAGTATGTTGAAGATCAAACCAGCATCTCGATCAAAATGATGGCCAAGAATTACTTTGTCAAATTGCGTCAAACTGAAACGATCACTTCCGACGCACTGGCAACTGATGATATCGCGGTTATCGAAAAAGCGGTCAAAGATAACAAACGCTTTGTAAACCACCTTAATAATGCCTACCGCTCATTGTCTTCAATGATTCCTGAGCTTAAACCGACTTTTGATAAATCCATCGACCAATACACCCGTGATATCGGAAAATCCGGCGGTGTACTTGATGCTCACTTCCGCTATGTCGACTCCCGCAATAAGCTCTATGACAATATTGCCCGCCTGGCGGCAGAAATCGACCAAGCCACCAACCTGCTGGACACTTTCCGAACCCAAGCTAACAATCATATGGATGAAGCCATTGCCAACGCTGACAATGCTTACAGCAGTGGCCTGAGCAATGCCATTCTTATCGGTGTCATCGTTACTCTATTTGCCGTCTTTATCGGTTGGTACCTGGCACAAAGTGTTCGCAAACCCTTGCAGTCAACACTGCTGACACTGGAAGCTCTGACCGATGGCGATATGACCAAACGTAGCGAGCTGAGCCAGTTCAGAGAATTTGATCGGTTAAACCGCCATATCAATACACTGGCAGATAACCTGCAGGAAGTACTGGGTAAGCTGAGCCAGGCTTCAGGCGAACTGACCACAGTAGCGGAAGAAAACCAGTCCACCACATCACAAGCAAAACACCGCCTGAACGAACAACGTCATCAAACTGCGTCCGTTGCCACGGCGATGACAGAGATGGAACAGTCTGTTACTGATGTCTCGCACAGTGCACAAAATACGATGGAGCGGGTAAACGAAGTTGAGCAGGCATCCAATACCGGTCGTGAAGTCATGAGCCGAAATATCAACACGGCGCACCTATTATCCGAACGGCTGGATGAATCTGTCCATGCAGTTTCAAACCTGCAAGAGATGAGCAGTAGCATTGGCTCTATCCTGGATGTGATCCGCAACATTGCCGACCAGACCAACCTACTGGCACTAAACGCAGCTATTGAAGCAGCTCGGGCCGGCGATCAGGGCCGTGGTTTTGCCGTCGTTGCCGATGAAGTACGGATACTGGCCAAGCGAACCACCGACTCCACCGCTGAGATTGAAAGCATGATCCAACGCCTGCAATCCAGCTCCGGACAGGCAGTGACAGTGATTCAGGGTTGCGTCAGCGAAATGGAAAACAGCATTACTCAGGCATCGGATGCCAACAGTGCGATGGAAGAAATCCAGGCTATCATTCTTGAAATCAGCCAGATGAGCTCACAAATCGCTCAGGCAGCAGAAGAACAGCGCAGTACCACTGGGTCTATTGCCCGCAGCCTTGAAGACATCAGCCATATTGCCGATTCCAACTACAGCGCAATGGAAGAAGTTGCCGAAGCCAGCGCTAAGCTCGACACCCTCGCCCACCAGCAGAATGATTTAGTTCTGCGTTTCAAACTGTAATAACAGATAATTCCAATAGCCCCGATCCTTACAGCTCGGGGCTTTTTCATGACTCCCAAGCTTATATTCCTCATATTTATAACTCGCCCAAAGAAAACGGTCTGACAGCAGCAAACGATTGCTCCATTTCACATCAATCAGATACACTGTTTGAAAATCAGCCTTTACTTACGAAAAATATGCTTTTAGAATCGGGCAAATTTTTTGGGAGGGAACACTATGACGACGATTACAATCACACGCCCTGATGACTGGCACTCACATTTGCGTGATGGCGAAGTGTTAAAAGATACGGTTCGCGACATCAGTCAGTATATGGGACGAGCAATCATAATGCCGAACCTGGTTCCACCGGTTACCGATACTGAAGCAGCTCTTTCCTACCGCGATCGTATCCTTGCCGAAAAACCTCAAGGCAATTTCTCTCCTTTAATGACTCTCTACCTCACCGACAACACCTCTCCTGAAGAAATTCGCAAAGCCAAAGCAACCGGACATATCTACGCTGCCAAACTCTACCCTGCCGGTGCCACTACAAACTCTGATTCCGGCGTTACCTCTATAGACAAAATTTTGCCAACCCTGGCAACCATGGAAGAAGTCGGCATGCCTCTGCTGATCCACGGCGAAGTCACCACCCACGATGTAGACATCTTTGACCGTGAAAAAACCTTCCTGGATACAGTGTTGAGCCCAATCGTAGAGAAGATGCCCAACCTGAAAATTGTCGTAGAGCACATCACAACCAAAGAGGCGGTTGAGTTTGTTCGCAATGCCGGACCGAATGTGGCAGCCACCATTACGGCTCACCACCTGCTATTCAACCGCAACCACATGCTGGTAGGCGGCATCCGCCCTCACTTCTACTGTCTGCCAATCCTTAAGCGTAATACGCACCAACAGGCATTAATCGAAGCTGCAACAAGTGGTAGTGCTAAATTCTTCCTGGGTACAGACTCGGCTCCACATGCCCAAGGCCGTAAAGAATCTGCCTGTGGCTGTGCTGGCTCTTACACAGCACATGCCGCTATCGAGCTGTATACAGAAGTTTTCGAGCAAGTCGGCGCACTGGATAAACTGGAAGCTTTTGCCAGCTTCAACGGCCCGGACTTCTACGGCCTGCCGCGTAACACTGACACCATCACTCTAACCAAAGAAAGCTGGACCGTACCGGAAACCATGGCTTTCGGCAGCGACGTCGTTGTGCCAATTCGTGCAGGTGAGCAAATTCAGTGGAAAGTGATTAAATAAGACTGCCTCAGTTTCTTTACTCATTAAAAAAGGGCTCCCGAAATGGGAGCCCTTTTTAGTTGTATATTGCTTGTCAGCCTTAGCTTTCAGCAGGTAACGCTACGGAATGGAACAGGCGATACAACACTGGAACCACAATCAAAGTCAGGACGGTTGCGAAGCCCAGACCGAACATAATGGTTACCGCCATTGGCTTAAAGAACACATCCGGCAGCAGCGGGATCATCCCCAGGATTGTGGTCACCGCCGCCATACACACAGGACGAACACGGCTGACTGCCGCATCAACCACAGCTAGGTACTTGTCCTTACCACTGCTGATTTCAATTTCAATCTGATCCAACAGTACAATACCGTTCTTAACCAACATCCCTGACAGACTGAGGAAACCAAGTAGGGCCATGAAGCCAAACGGAGTATTCAGCAGCAACAGACCTGTTGTCACCCCGATCACCGCTAACGGCACTGTCGCCCAGACAATCAGTGCTTCCTTCACTTTATTGAACAGGAAGATGGTGATCAGGAACATGAACAGGTAACCCATCGGCATAGTCTGGAACAGAGAAGCCTTCGCATCAGCAGAAGATTCATACTCACCGCCCCACTCCAGCGAGTAACCGGGAGGGAAGTCAATCGCTTCAATTTGAGACTGAATTCGTCCCTGTACCGTCGCAGCAGTCTCCTCACCCAACGGGTTTGGATCAGCCATGACAGTCAGCATCCGTTTACGGTTCTTACGTGCAATCAACGGGTCTTCCCACTGAATATTCACGCCCTGAAGTACCTGTTGCAACGGAACATAACCAGCAATTGCCGGACTCCAGATCTTCATGCCTTCCATAGTGGTAACATCTACCCGTTCTTCTTCCGGCAAACGTGCCACAATCGGCATCAGGTTAGTACCGTCACGATACAGTCCCACGGTCAGGCCAGAGAAAGACATCTGCAATAAATCATCCACATCTTTCTTGGTTATACCGTAACGACGAGCCTGGCTCTCATTGAAGATTGGTTCCAGCACTTTGTTTCTTTCACGCCAGTCGTGACGAATATTGAATGCACCGGGATCCGCATTCATGATATCGACAACCTGCTTAGCAAGGCTACGCAGTACAGTCGGATCCGGACCGACCAAACGAGCTTCAATTTTGGCGCCGGATGACGGACCTAGCATGATTTGCTTCAGTTTGTACTCAAGCTCAGGATGCTGCATATCAAGCATCTGGCTGAGATCTGTCATAACCGGTATTACGTCTTCAAACGATTTAACCCGGATAATCAATTCACCATACGAGGAGTAGCTCTTCTCCGGTGAATAGGTCAGCATAAAGCGTTGTGAGCCTTTACCGGCACTAGTGCTGACATAGGTGACATTCTCATTATTGTTGATCGCCCCCTCAAGTTCACTCAGGGTATCATTGGTCGCCCGAATATCCGTACCTTCCGGCAACCAGATATCCACCATAAACATTGGCGTGGTCGAAGCCGGGAAGAACGACTGTTTCAGTTGAGTAAAACCAAACAAGCTGGCTCCCAACATGACAAGCAGCACAATCACTGTCAGCCATGCACGACGCATGCAGAATTCAAGAAATGCCTTATACATGACAAAAAGCTTGCCAGCATAAGGATCTGCGTCGGCATCACTGCCGCCAACTTTGGCTTTCTTGAAGAAAAGATCCGCAAAGAACGGCGTCAATGAAATCGCGGTGAACCAACTCAGCATCAGAGAAACCAGTAGTACTGTAAACAGGGTTCGACAGTATTCACCGGTAGAGTCCTGTGAAAGGCCAATCGGCGCAAAGGCCATTACGGCAATCACAGTTGCGCCAAGCAGGGGCCACTTGGTCTGGGTAACAATGTCAGACGCCGCCTGCATCCGGGTCCGCCCCTTCTGCATCCCTATCAGCACACCTTCGACAACCACAATAGCATTATCCACCAACATGCCGAGGGCTATAACCAGTGCACCGAGCGAGATCCGCTGAAGATCTATCGCCAGCCATTGCATGAAGACGAAAGTACCCAACACGGTCAGTAGCAGAATCAGACCAATCAATACGCCTGAACGCAGACCCATGAAGAACAGCAGCACGATGATAACAATCGCTACCGCCTGCCCCAGGCTGACCACGAAACCACTAACTGATTTATCTACTTCTGTCGGCTGACTGTAAACTGCACCGATATCAATGCCGACCGGCTGTTGCTCTTTCAGCTCAGCTAAGCGGCGGTCAACACGCTTACCGACTTCAACAACGTTGACACCTGATACAAACGAAATACCGACATTCAGCGCACGCTTACCGTTATAGCTAACCAAATTAGACGGAATTTCTTTAAAGCCGCGCTTAATTTCAGCCACATCACGCAGGTAAATCAGGCCTTCGGCACCGCTTTCTGTAATGATCAGATTGCCAAGTTCATCAACATCTTTGAACTCACCTGTCGGATGAACCCGAATGTATTCATTACCGATTCGTACCGCACCGGCACTGGTCACCAAATTCTGGGTTTGCAAGGTGTTGTAGATGGTATCCGGTGAAATCCCCAAGGAGCTCAGGCGCTGCATAGAGATTTCAATAAATACCTGCTCCTGCTGAGTACCGGTTACCGAAACCTTACCGACACCGTCAACCAGTTCCAGTTCACGACGTAGATAGTCAACGTAATCACTCAGCTCCCGGTAGCTGTAACCGTCACCAGTAATTGCCAACAAAACGCCAAACACATCACCGAAATCATCAATAACCTGGGGTTCCTGAACGCCCGGCGACAAACTTGGTTTGAGGTCATTAACCTTACGTCGTAATTCATCCCAAATCTGTGGCAAATCATCCGGACCGTAGTTATTCTTCATGGTCACAGTGATCTGAGACAAACCACGGCTGGAAATGGAATTCACTTCATCCACATAAGACAACTGTTGGATTTCTTTCTCAATCGGATACGTAACTTCTTCTTCCACCTGCAACGGCGTTGCACCGGGATAAGCTGTTACTACCATGGCATCTTTAATCGTAAATGCCGGATCTTCCAGACGCCCCAGACCAAAGAAAGCCATCGTACCGCCGATCAGGAAGATCAGTGTGGTCATCCAGCTGATAACCTTATTCTTTATAAAGTAGGCTGCAATATCCTGTTTCATCTTATTCAGCCTCCTTAGTTACAACTTTCACCGTTTGTCCTTCACGCAGACGGTTTCCGCCTTCAGTCACAATCACTTCCCCTTCTTCAAGGCCGGCGATCAACCTAACACCGTTCGGCACCACTTTATCGGTAATGACTTTGCGCTTAGCTACTGTATTGTCGTTGTTAAGAACCCATACGAATTTATCTTCCATTGACAATGAATCACCATCCTCATTGAACACGGAACCGAATGGAATAACGAGCTCTCCTGAACGGTAAATTCTCAGTTTTTGCGCATCCGCTTTTACCTCAACGGCCATCCCGTCCAGAATGAATTGACGTCTCGGCATTGGCATTGTCAGGGTTACCAGGAATGAACCTAACTCAGGATCAGGCTCGGTTGTGTATTCCTTAAGAAAAGCCCGATATTCAGCACCATCACTGAGAATAATTCTGGCACCCGGTCTGGAATCCTTAATATCAGATGCCGTACTCTGCGAATAGATCATATCCGGGGCCTGAATCAGAATATCGACCATGTCGGTACTATGGATGTTCATGATTCCCTGCCCAACCTGTACATTCTCAAACTGCTCAACCGGAACACGGGAAATGACACCATTAATTGGTGCTTTCAACTCAGTAAACGTCAGTCGCAACTTTGCCAACTTAAGTTCTGCAAGTGCAGTGCGACGCTGGGCTTTCAACTCATCAAACTGTGACTGAGCCAGGAAGCCCTGCTCTACAAGCTTGGCCGAACGGCGGTACTGGCTGTCTGTTACATTGAATTTTGCCTGAGCATCATCAACCTCAAGCTTGTAATCGGTCGGATCCAAGCGAGCAAGTAACTGGCCTTTTTTCACTCTATCGCTGGGGCTTACATAAATATTGGTCACTTCTCCGGGAATACGGAATGATAGGCTCGACTTATCCGCCGCCGCAGCAACGGCAGGAAAGGTCAGTTTAGGCGCACTTTCAGCCATATCAACAGTTGCGACACTAACCGAAGCAACAATCTCCCTCGGCTCAACAGCCTTTTTTTCACAACCCTGAAGACTCAGCAACATCCCCAACAACACCGGGGCTATGTAGAATTTCTTCATCTTATAATCCCCGCTCCTTAACCCATGCCCGGACTTTTTGCCCTTCCTGAAGCTCACCGACTCCGGATGTCGCAATTGAATCCCCGTCATTCAGGCCTTCAACAACACGTCGGTTATCATCCAGAACAACTTTGACTTTATGAACATTACCCTGCTCATCAACACGCCAGACATAAGTATCTTCACCTTCACGAATAATGGCGCGTTCAGGCACACCACCAGAAGTTCCGCGAGGGATAGCGATACGAACCTGTCCGGCCATTCCGGGTAGCAGGTTATAACCTTCCGGACGAGCCATAGACAGAGTCACTTTATAGCTGGATGTTTTAGCGTCGGCTTCGGTATCAATTTCCTTAAACTGAGCATCAAAGCTTTTGTCAGCAATAGTGTCAAAACTGACTATCGGACGAGGATCATATTTGCCCTGATAACGGGCAAGAAGCTGCTCGGGTAACTGGAAAGTAACATTAATCAGTCCTTCACTCTGAATATGCATAACTGGCTCTTTTGCCGCGACATATTCATAATTTTCAACCAAAGAGAGAGAAAGGTTACCGTCATAAGGTGCTAGCAGAGTGGCATACCTTAGGTTGGCTTTCGCTTTATCCAGGGCCGCCTTAGCCTGATTCAGTGCCGCTTTAGACTGGTCATAATCCAGCTCAGAGACCACGTTGGTTTTGCGCAATTCGGTATTTCGCTTGAACTGAACATAAGCCAAAGAATAATTCGCCTGAGCCTGCTCAACCAGTAACTCAAGCTCATCCGTTTTCAGGCTGGCCAGTTTCTGACCCTGTGTCACCCGCTGCCCCGGATTCACATCCACAGTTTCCAATAATCCGGAAACCCTAAATGCCAGTACGGCTTTATCTCCGGCTTCCACTGTCGCCGGAAAAGTACGAAAAGTATCATTATTTCCGACCGATACGGCCTGAAGTTTCACCGGTCTTGAATCCGGTTCCGGTATTGCTTTTTGCTTATCGCCACACCCTGACAGGAGCAAGCCGGCGATTGCCGTGGCTAATAGCGCTCGTCCCATACTAACCCTCAATTTATTATTCATTATGCTTTGGATTTGAAGCGCAAATTCCTCTTTGGCTTACCATCATCACCCGAAAGCAGGATATACCCATAAGGTAATAGTGTAGCCAATAAAATCGCACAAAAATCCAACAAACCACTAAAAAGAAAGAAAAACAAGTCATTGAAATTAAGCGCGCAACAATACCAACTCATCACATTTTTGACGAGAGAACAGATTCAGGTTTCAGATAAAATCAGAAGGGAAAAGCTAAAGAGAGGTAAAAAGATCTAAAAAAGGAGCCTAATGGCTCCTTTTTTAATTATTTCAGGGAGAAAAAACGCTTAAACGTCCATTTCTGCAATTTTGACTTTCCAGGTATCCGGACCGGTCTGATGCGCATTAGTACCTTCCGCATCAACCGCTACTGTTACCGGCATATCTTCAACTTCAAATTCGTAGATAGCTTCCATACCCAGATCTTCAAATGCTGCCACACGCGCTTTCTTAATCGCCTTAGCAACCAGGTAAGCCGCACCACCGACAGCCATCAGATAAACGGCTTTGTGATTCTTGATTGACTCAATCGCTGCTGGACCACGTTCTGCTTTACCGATCATGCCCATCAGGCCAGCTTTATCCAGCATCATGTCGGTAAACTTATCCATACGGGTAGATGTAGTCGGGCCAGCAGGGCCAACCACCTCGTCACGTACCGCATCAACCGGGCCTACGTAGTAAATAAAGCGGTTTTTGAAATCAACAGGGAAATCTTCGCCTTTGGCAAGCATATCCTGAATACGCTTGTGTGCCGCATCACGACCAGTCAGGATTTTACCTGACAGCAGCAAAGTCTCGCCTGATTTCCACTGCTGAACGTCTTCTTTGGTTACTTCGTCAACATTTACACGACGTACGCTGTCACCGACTTCCCAAGTCACTTCAGGCCAGTCTTCCAGCTTAGGTGGAGTCAGTTCAGCAGGGCCATTACCGTCAAGAGTGAAGTGAACGTGACGGGTAGCAGCACAGTTTGGAATCAAACAAACCGGTTTGGATGCTGCGTGAGTCGGCGCAGTCTTGATTTTAACATCCAGAACAGTGGTCATACCGCCAAGGCCCTGAGCACCGATACCCAGCTTGTTTACACGGTTATAAATATCCAGACGCAGCTCTTCTTCAGCATTCTGAGCACCACGTTCCTGAAGCTCATGGATATCAACATGCTCCATCAGAGATTCTTTTGCCAGTACAGCCGCTTTTTCAGCTGTGCCGCCGATACCAATACCCAGCATACCCGGTGGACACCAGCCCGCGCCCATCAGAGGAACCGTCTTCTCAACCCATTCAGCCACATCGTCAGACGGGTTCAGCATCACCATCTTGGTTTTGTTCTCAGAACCACCACCCTTGGCTGCCACCTGAACTTCCACCTTATCGCCCGGTACCATTTCCACATGGACAACAGCAGGCGCATTGTCGCGAGTGTTCTTACGGCTACCTGCAGGGTCAGCAACAACAGATGCACGCAGCGGGTTATCCGGATTGGTGTATGCCTGGCGTACACCTTCATCAATCATTTCCTGTACAGTCAGATCACTGTCCCACTGCACATTCATACCAATCTTAACGAAACAGGTAACAATACCGGTATCCTGGCAGATTGGACGATGGCCTTCAGCTGACATGCGAGAGTTAATCAGGATTTGGGCGATGGCATCTTTCGCCGCTTTGCTCTGCTCTTTGTCATAGGCTTTTTTAAGGGCCTGGACAAAATCCAGCGGATGGTAATAAGAAATGTACTGTAGCGCGTCTGCAACACTACTTATGACATCTTGTTTGCGGATGACGGTCATAATTGCCCTCGTTGATTATTATCATTCCATGGCGCCCGTATTTTTTGCTTCCAAAAAGAACGTAATTCACATTTACTGTTAACTGCAGGTAGGGAACTATTCGCAGAATAAATGTAATTACACGGCCATGTTCCAAATGGCAGGTGTCCTCAGCGAACTATTGCTACTAAGCCGGAGCCAGCCGTCAATAAAGCACATCGGATCGTCCCTGGGCGTCGTATTAAATTCTGTGTTTATGATACTCTTGCGAACAATTTCGCGCTATGCGCCTGTCGAACAGCTGTCACAAAAAAGAAAATGATTTGTACATCACATCCTTTGTTGAATATTCAACAACTTGATTACACACAAGAAGCTACCCTGTCATGGTTTGAACCTTTGGCGGGCCAGCCATGGTCTATGATATTACGCTCGGCAGCCGAAGATCATCCAGATAATCGCTTTGATATTTTGGTTGCTGATCCTTTAGCCACTTTAGAGACCCACGGTGACATAACCCGTATTAATTATTCCTGTGGCGAGCAAAAAAACAGCAACGAAGACCCATTTAAGCTATTGGAAAAAGTACAAAATGCCCTGCTGCCAACGCTTGAGCCGCTGGACGACGTTCCGTTCATCGGCGGTGCTCTAGGTTACTTTTCCTACGATCTTGGTCGCCGGGTGGAGAAAATTCCTTCAATCGCCCACCATGATATTTCTACGGCTGATATGGCAGTCGGCATTTACGACTGGGCATTGATTGCCGATCACCACAACCATCAGTTATATCTCATCTCACCTAAAGATAGTGATCGTTTAGCCTGGCTGCAGGACAAAAAAGACAGCTTTGCCCAGAAGCACAAAAAACATGATGCACAACATAATCCTGCATTTGAATTAACAAGTGCGTGGCAGGCCAACATGACCCAATCGGCCTATTGCAGTAAATTTGGACAAGTTCAGGAGTACCTACTTTCCGGAGACTGCTACCAAATCAATCTGGCCCAGCGCTTTGAAGCCACCTATAAAGGGGATGAATGGAACGCTTACCTTAAGCTGGAAAAAACCAATGGCGCACCATTCTCCGGCTTTATTCGAACAGCTGAAAACACGGTACTTTCTGTATCGCCGGAACGCTTTCTGCAACACAATCAGGGCTATGTTGAAACAAAGCCAATTAAAGGCACTCGTCCGCGTGATACAAATGAGAAGCTTGATCGGCAATATGCTGATGAGTTACGTCATGCTGATAAAGACAGGTCAGAAAATCTGATGATTGTTGATCTGCTGCGCAATGATATCGGCCGCGTGGCCAAGCCTGGCTCTGTGAAGGTGCCGAAGCTGTTCGATATTGAGAGCTTTCCTGCAGTTCATCATCTGGTAAGTACGGTAACCGGAGAGCTGGACAACAGCTATTCACCACTCGACCTGCTACGCGCCTGTTTCCCTGGCGGCTCCATCACCGGCGCTCCGAAAATCCGGGCTATGGAAATCATTGAAGAACTCGAACCTCACCGGCGCAGCGTTTACTGTGGCAGTATCGGCTATATCAGTCGCTGTGGACGAATGGACACCAGTATTACAATCAGAACACTGGTTTCTCAACAAAATACCCTGTATGCATGGGCCGGCGGCGGCTTGGTAGCCGACAGTCAGGCAGACAGCGAGTATCAGGAAACATTGGACAAACTGAGCAAAATTCTGCCAACCTTAGAGAAGTAGCAAACTTTTCCAACAGAAAAAGAAATCAACAATACTGTAGATACTCTGGATTTCGCCCTCGGAAAAGCCTCAAGGGTAATATCAAACAGCCGTTTTACATTTTTTTGTCATAAAAACGGCCTATAATGACAAGAGTATCCACAGTCACAACCATGGATGGTTTATGAATACCCAGCAGCAGTTGTTAGCACGGTTTCTGCTAGCCCCTCAAAAAAGCAATGACTCAGGCCTTGCGGCCAGAGTTAGGCTGTCTGCTGCTGGTTCCACCTCCCGCAAACTCAAGCAAGCGGCAGTACTCATTCCACTTGTTCCTCGCAACAACAGCTACAATGTCGTTTTAACAAGACGAGCAGACCATCTGAAGCACCACCCCGGTCAAATAGCCTTTCCGGGAGGACGATATGAGTCAGAAGATGTTGATCTTATTGATACAGCCATACGAGAGACTAAAGAAGAAACTGGTATTTTATGCAATAGAGAGAGTATATTAGGCCACCTTCCTTCACTATCAACAATCAGTGGTTATATCGTCACCCCTTATGTGTCTACAATATCGGCAAACTACACGCCAACTCTGGACAAAAACGAGGTGGATGAGCTGTTTGAAGTACCCATCGAGTATCTGTTAAACCCGATGAATATACGTTCTTCCCAATTCGTCATCAATGGCTCAGAAGTGAATATCTATTCAATATCATTTCATAACCACGCGATTTGGGGCGCTACTGCACAGATGGTAAAACTGCTGTCAAAACAGCTCTGGTATTAGAAAAACTAATCCCGGAAATAAATCTCGATAATTTTACCCCTCAAACACGTGTGATCGCGATCACTTTTAATTGTATTGCAATTTGCACCCATTACATAACGCGATCTTGATCAAAGTTTTCCTCCCGTAAATCATCAAAATGCGCGCCGTTCCTAATTTCCGTTCCGTAACAAAACTTTGGATATAAACCATGAATAAGACATTAAGCTCGACTTCAGCCACTAGCGCTGAAAAAGCAAGATGGACCTATAAAGATTTTACTTGGGCACTTTCTCTGTTCGGTACCGCTGTAGGTGCTGGCGTACTGTTCCTTCCAATTAAAGCGGGTGCTGGCGGTTTCTGGCCACTAGTTATCCTGGCCCTAATCGCAGCACCAATGACTTGGTTCGCTCACAAGAGCCTTGCTCGTTTCGTTCTTTCCGCTAAAAACCCTGAAGCAGATATCACTGATACTGTAGAAGAACACTTTGGTAAAGCTGGCGCGAACATCATCACTTTCGCTTACTTTTTCGCTATCTACCCAATCGTTCTGATCTACGGTGTTGGTATCACTAACACAGTTGATTCTTTCATGGTTAACCAGATGGGCATGGAATCTCTTCCACGCTGGATTCTTTCTGGTGGCCTGATTCTGGCGATGACTGCAGGTGTAGTTTTCGGTAAAGAACTGATGCTGAAAGCAACTTCAGCGATGGTTTACCCTCTGGTATTCATCCTGCTTGCTCTTTCTATCTACCTGATCCCTGGCTGGAACACTTCTATGATGGAAGTAGCACCAGACTGGAGCTCACTGCCTGCAGTTATCTGGCTGGCAATCCCAATCATCGTGTTCTCTTTCAACCACAGCCCAATCATCAGCCAGTTCTCTAAAGAACAGCGCCGCGTATACGGTGACGATGCTGCGAAGAAGACTGACATGATCACTGGCGGTGCAGCGATGATGCTTATGGGCTTCGTAATGTTCTTCGTGTTCTCTGTTGTACTGTCGATGTCTCCAGAGCAGCTGGCAACAGCTCAAGCACAAAACATCAGTGTTCTGTCTTACCTGGCTAACATCCACGAATCTGCGCTGATTTCTCTGCTTGGTCCACTAGTTGCTTTCGCAGCTATCACTTCAAGCTACTTCGGCCACTTCCTGGGTGCTCACGAAGGTCTGGTAGGTCTGGTTAAATCTCGCTCTGAAATGCCAGTAAGCAAGATTGAAAAAATCTCTCTAGGTTTCATCGTAATCACTACTTGGATCGTTGCAGTAATCAACCCAAGTATCCTGGGCATGATTGAAACTATGGGTGCACCGATGATCGCTGCAATCCTGTTCCTGATGCCAGTTTTTGCAATGTACAAAGTACCTGCAATGGCTAAGTACAGCACATCTGCACCAGCACGTATCTTCACAGCTCTATGTGGTATCGCTGCAATTACTTCAGTAGTTTACGGCGCATTCTAAAAGAACCACCACAAATGTTGTGAGAATTATCTGTTACAGCTAGTTATCCTAAGAATTTGTGCTGGAACGCATAGTCTTCTGAGACAATTAGCGTAGAATAGATGATACTTAAGAGCAGGGACGCGCACAGTACCTGCTCTTTTTTTACAAAATATCTCGCCAAGGAAGGGGCGAGAATAAATAAAACTAAACAGTCTTGGTTGGAAGCAAGATTGCTTCCCCTGGCTGAGGTAATAAGCATGATCAGTGTTTTTGATATCTACAAAATTGGTGTGGGTCCTTCCAGTTCGCACACTGTTGGTCCAATGAAAGCAGGTAAAGAGTTTATCGATGACCTGCGAGCAATGGGCAAACTGCGTGACATAACTAAAATTACCGTTGACGTATATGGTTCGCTTTCTCTTACCGGTAAAGGTCACCACACAGATATCGCTATCATCATGGGTCTTGCGGGCAACAGCCCTGAGCACGTTGATATCGATAGCATTCCAGGCTTCATGGCACGTGTTGAAGAAACCGAGCGTCTTCCTGTCGGTATGCACTGTCACACTGTAGAATTTCCTCGCGAAGGCGGTATGAACTTCCATACTTCCAACCTTCCCCTACACGAAAACGGCATGACCATCCACGCGTGGATCGGTGATGACGAAGCTTACACTAAGACTTACTACTCTATCGGCGGTGGTTTCATCGTTGACGAAGAAAACTTCGGTAAAGAGGCAGAAAGCAGTGTAACTGTCCCTTACATGTACACAACAGCCGAAGAGCTGGTAAATCAGTGTAAGGAAAGTGGTCTGTCTGTTAGCTCGCTGGTTATGTGCAACGAGCGTGCAATGAATGCAGAAGAAGAGATCAGCCGCTACTTCGCCAGCATCTGGAAAACAATGCGCGAATGTATGGAACGTGGTATGACCGAAGAAGGCATTCTTCCTGGTCCACTACGTGTGCCTCGTCGTGCAGCTGCACTACGCCAACAGCTGATGACAACTGAGAAACTAAGCAATGACCCAATGACTGTTGTTGACTGGGTTAACATGTTTGCTTTCGCAGTTAACGAAGAAAACGCAGCCGGTGGTCGTGTTGTTACTGCACCAACTAACGGTGCCTGCGGTATCATTCCAGCGGTTCTGGCTTACTACGACAAGTTCATCCAGACTGTAGGTCCTAAAGAGTTCACTCGTTACTTCGCTGCTTCTGGCGCTATCGGTGGTCTTTACAAGCGTAACGCATCTATCTCTGGTGCTGAAGTTGGCTGTCAGGGTGAAGTTGGTGTTGCATGTTCTATGGCAGCAGCTGGTCTTGCAGAACTGATGGGCGGTAGCCCTGAACAGGTATGTATGGCTGCAGAAATCGCAATGGAGCACAACTTGGGTCTAACTTGTGACCCTGTTGCTGGTCAGGTACAGGTTCCATGTATCGAACGTAACGGTATTGCTGCTGTTAAAGCAATCAACGCTTCTCGTATGGCACTTCGTCGCGCATCTGAGCCTCGAGTATCTCTGGATAAAGTTATCGAAACGATGCTTGAAACAGGTAAAGATATGAATGCCAAGTACCGTGAAACATCTCAGGGTGGCCTGGCAATCAAGGTTATCTGCTAATCTTCAGACCTTCTGAATAGAAAACCTCAAAGCTACCCTCCTACGGGTAGCTTTTTTTATCTCTGAGATTTGCCTCACTTTATATCGATTCAATTTTTTCACGTCAGTATCAGACCCGACTTTTTCAGCAGTGCCTCTATATCCTCTGCAAGCGCCTCTCCATCCTGCAACGTAGTGACCCAGGAAATCGGAATCCCCTTTTCGTCACCAAAGCCATAACAGGCCCCGGCCAGCGCACCGACCAAAATTCCTCTCCCGCAGGAATCCCCGGAAGCCAGAATATTCATCCGGATTGCCTCTGTGTAGCTTTCGCTGTTTTGCAGTATCCAGGCAGCTAACGGCAGGCTGTCTGCCAGGTGACAGGCCTGATTGACGATCGTCAGCACATAACTGAGCTCATTCTGCTCAACACTTAAGTTTCGGACCTGCTCGATATTATCCCGAATCGCTTCCGGTGATTTTATTTTCAGAACATTGAGAACCGGCTCCATCCGGCGAGAGCGCAATGCTTCATTAAGAGCACTGGCAAAAGCTTTGGCACAAGCCAGAGCTGTTTCATTTTGATGGGTAATACCGACAATGCGCTCAATTTCCAGATCCAGCTGTTCAGAAGGTAGCTTCAGCGATACAAGCGCCGGTATAGAACACAGAGCCGGATTCTGATCATCATCAGAACCGGAATCATCCGGCCATTCATCAGGCATGAGCGAAAAAAGAGTTAGCAGCAATGCTTTGGTCGGGCTGTCTATGTAACCAATAAACTCACCGCCGGGACCAAAGTAATCTAAGATCTGCTGCTGGATATTGCGGGTACTGATATCAGGCTGACTCAATAACCGTATGTATAAAGCAAGCCATTCCCCATAAGCCGTCAACTCTCCAGCAGTGAGTTTGTCATGGGCATAGTAGCCCTCAACCCCTTCATAATGGCTGGTATCAGGCTGAATAAAAGGAAAGTGAGGCAAATTGGAGAGCATACTCACCCGCTCTGGTGAATAGATCCAGTGAGTCCCCATACTAGCAGCATCAGCAACCAGGGCCCCCATCAAAGCAGCATAGCGTTGCGCCATATACCCGTCCCTTCAGCAGAGTAAATACTAAACATAAGCTTATACCAATTTCTGATACAGCCTGTCGCAACTCATGCCAAACAGTTCGAAATGCGCTTGATGCTAAATCCCTGGTACAAAAAAACCCCGCCAGAGCGGGGTTTTTTCAGGAATAAGTCAGATTAAGCAGCAGCTTTCATGCTTGCTTTTTCTTTCTTCTCACCGATTGGCAGAATAGTACGGCCAAATTCGTTGTTAATTACCTGAGCCATTGCAAAGTAAATTGCACTTGCGCCACAGATGATACCTTCGAAACCAGCGATAGTACCGATCAGTTCGCTACCAGTGAAGTCGCGAGCAGCCAGCAGGAAGAACAGAATTGTCAGTGAAGCAAATACGAACTGCTTAGCACGTGGGTAGCATAGAGAGCCGATGAACATGAAGCCAGTGAAGATGCCCCACAGTAGTAGGTACCAACCCATGAAGCTTGCTGGGCTTGCTGGAAGACCCATCTTAGGCATAACGATCAGACCAACAAGAGTCAGCCAGAACAGACCGTAAGAAGTAAATGCAGTTGTACCGAAAGTATCGCCACGCTTGAAGCACATTGTGCCTACGATAACTTGGCTCAGGCCACCATAGAAAATACCCATTGCCAGAATCATGGAATCAATTGGGAAAAAGCCCGCATTGTGGATATTCAGAAGGATGGTAGTCATACCAAAACCCATTAGGCCAAGTGGCGCTGGGTTAGCAAGTTTCGTAGACATTTTGTTCCCCTACAGGAGTAATTCAAAAAAACTGATAAAGATTAAAAAATGGGTGCATCGTAATGCGCGGCGAATTCTAATGGATGCCCAGAAGCAAATCAATCCTAAATTAGACGAAAAAACACCCAAAGTAGAAAAAAGATTATTTCAGGCTGAAATTTCTCAAGATTTTTTGTGAATTCATCGCGAATTAATTGTTAGAAAAATCACAAAAAACTGTGGCACAGTATCACTGCCTCGCGCCACTTAAAATTAAGTCATTGAATTTATTGAAATTAAAAAGAGATAATTCATTTAATTGCTTATTAAAAATGGAATAGGTATAAAAAAAGCAGCTTAACGCTGCTTTTTATCTGAAACCGTAATACTTAACCAAGTTCGTAATGTCTTAAAACACAGACAATATCAATTGAACTACTGGATCTCCTGTTGAGTTTCAGGGGCATCTTCAACCGCAGGATTCACAGGCAATGCCTCAGGCGTCTGCAAAGGAACAGATCCAGATGCAAGTTCAGCATTTAATCTGTACGGTGAGGCTTTCAGATCCCTTAACTGAGATTTAAGCTGAGCAATCTGTTTTTGCTGAACGGCAACCAAATCCCGAAGCGACTCTACCTCTACCGCCCCATCCTGTTTTGATGACTGTTCCAGCTCACGTCTCATCACCATGTTATGTTTACGGTTAGCCATCACTTCCTGTGTGATCAACGCAGCCTGCTCTTTAAGCGGCTTATCCCTCAAGTCTTTATCACTCAACGCTTGCGAGATATTCAATAGCTTGGTTTCAATATCAAGCATGAAGCTTTCATATTCATCCCTGCTGCGGTCACGCAGTGCCTGCACTTCTAATGCGATATGTTCTGCATGAGCTAATTCAAAATTAGTCTCAATAACCTGCTGCTCGATTTTTTCAAAAGTCCGTGGAGAGCGTTCGATCAACATCTTTCCGCTGGCAATTTTCGATTCAACACGGGCATAGCTGAGCGGCGCGTAATATTTCACATCATTGCTTCTGAGCTTACGCAGTGCATTTTCAAGCGGCTCAATATAGGTTTTCTTGATAGTGCGGATTTCCAGGCTATGAGCACGTTCAAGAAACTCATCCTGCTCTTCAGTTGCGTCACTCAGTTCATCTTCTTCTACCAAGCGAAAAAGTTTGGCATAAAAGCGCATCAACCTGACATGCTCACTACGATAGTAGTCTCGGGCATGGATTGAATTTAGATAAGCCATCTGTGTAATCGCCGGCTCAAGCACCTCATCCGCCAGCTTTTTCAGCTCTTCAAGTTCTCCAAATGTTTTTTCCACTATCGCTACTTCTTCATAAAAGCGATCAAGATAAGTGGATGAGGAAAACAGTGAGTAACTTTCAAATGCCTTTTCAGGAGTCTTGCTGAACTCCTGATAAATAGCATCGGCTTTTTGCCAGCTCGATTGAATCTGCGCATATTTATCAGGAGAATACACTTGCAGGTGATCAATTTCCTGAAGTTTCTTCTGCCAATCCCGGTATACCTTCAATGCACTCTGATAGACATTTTCCGTATTTATTTCAGATGAAATTCCTTCTTCACCTTCAGGTGTGCTCTGACAGGCACTCAGTAAAGCAGCAAGACAGACAATACAGGCCACTTTCCCTATTTGTTTCATATAAATTTCCGATGATATAAATACACGACGCAGAAGGAGGGAAACACCGAAGCGGCAAATTGCCCCTACTCTCATCAACTCATATGGCTACTTTCTTCCGCCCTGCAAGAAAAGCAGGCACGCCAAAGGCAATAAATCCGGTCAGCTCTGAGCAAATACTCAAACTCGTTAGTTTATCTGACTCTATCAAAGTAAAAAAGTTCTACATTATTGTTATTTAAGACTAAAGCCTTTTTCATTAATAAAAGCTTTAATGAACGGTCTGGCTTCCTTATCCAAAGTGGCAGTAATTTGCTCCGACCATGACGTATTTTTATTGCCGCCAGTCCGGGTCCGGTAATACTCACGAACCTGATTATCATATTCTGCAAGCAAGTTCCGATCCAAATCCTGCTGGTATTCGTCCTGATGAACTATCAGCTCTCGTGGCAGCCTAGGCTTTCGCTCCGGATCCTGAGCCGGGAAGCCAAGGCAAAGACCAAACAATGGAAACACATGATGGGGTAAAGACAACAGTTCTGACACTTCAGCCGGATTATTGCGGATACCACCGATGTAAACACCACCCAGCCCCATAGACTCAGCCGCTACCATGGCATTTTGTGCCATTAACGCAGCATCCACCGAGGCAATTAGTGTCTGCTCGGTAAAACCTAATTTAGCTTCAGGATGTATTTGTTTATGTCGGTGATAGTCGGCACAAAAAACCAAAAATTCAGCAGCAGTGGCGACATATGGCTGACCACCAGCATATTCGGCCAGTGACTCGCGTTTATCCGATTCCGTTACCCTGATAATACTTACACACTGAATAAAACTTGATGAGGAAGCAGCAATCGCACTGTCAAGAATTGCCGACAACTGTTCTTCTGACAATGGCTGCTCTGTAAACTTACGAATTGAGCGGTGGCGGAGAATAGTTTCAATCGTCTGATTCATAGCGTTCCCTGTCACAAAGCCTTATTTTGTTGAAACTTTGCTCAATGTAACATAAATTCTCCACCACTCGCAGAAACGCAGCAAAAAACTGTCTTTACCTATTAGTAAATTAATTAAACAGCAGACTCCTGACTGACCAGACAATGCTGACAAACCTGCTGCAAGATACTGATCAATCTCTGCTTATTCAGTGGCAGCGGGTTTCCTTTAATTGCATTAGACATCATGGCATCTTCAGCCACTTCATCAAACATCACATCACAAAGCCCGTAATCAGCAACAGAAGGCAAGTTAAGGCGCTTCAGCGTACGTTTTGTCCAAAGGATACCATCAATAATTTCCGCATTTACCCGACCAGTAAGAATACACGCCAGCTGTCGATAACGATTCAGTACATCCGCTCTGCCGGCTTCCCTGGCTGCCAGCACATTCTCCTGCATGACAAAAGGTGCAAGCTGTGCGGTGATCAGCCCGTGAGGAGCATCCAGCCGCCCCCCCAAAGCCGACGCGAGACCGTGCGCAGCACCTAATTTGGCATTAGCCAGCGCCATTCCGCCGAGCATGGCAGCAAATGACATATCGGAACGAGCCCGTGGTTCATCGTCCTCACTGGCTGCCAGAATAGCACCAGCCAAACGGCGTAAGCCTTCTTCACATACCATGTCGGTTAACGGGTTCGGTTCACCACAGACATAGGCTTCCATCAAATGACTGAATGCATCCATCCCGCAACATCCCGTTGTTACGGGATCCATTCCATAAGTGAGCGTCGGATCGACTATTGCCATATCCGGTAACATATCCGGGCTACGCAGGCTTACTTTGACATTCTCCTGTGCTGATTTCAGTACCGCATTTTTACTGACTTCCGACCCTGTTCCAGCCGTTGTAGGCACAGCAATAAACGGAAGCGGCTTCGCTTGTAACGGTACATTGCGCCCTATCACCTCGACATAATCATAAACACTGCCCTGATTAGGAATCATCGCCGCCAGCGCCTTACCGGCATCCAGCACACTTCCTCCACCTATAGCCAATACCATATCTGGCCTGAACTTCCGCCCCATAGCCGCCATCTCTTCAATCATGGCGATCAGCGGTTCACCATGGACAGCAACCTGCTGATAACGCATGTTCTGCTGTTTCAGGTAGCGGATCACAGGTTCTGCCCGGGAGATATCTTTGCCGGTAACCAACAACACGCTGTATCCAAACTGATTGAGAGAAGACAGTGAATTATTCAAGGCACCTTCACCGAAAATAATCCGGGTTGACGTCATAAACTGAAACATAGGTACTCCATTACACAACTGAATATTCTGATTATTATCATCGAGTGTGCATGCTAACGGGTTCCTGATTTTGATTCTGAACAACAAATTACCGAGATAAAGCTAACTACAGGCCAGAACTGGCCCCCCATCACACTTGGTTGAAAGCAAGCTTCGTTAACCTAATTAAACAATCGGTTTTATCTATCGCAACAAGTGATAAAACCCGCTTTCTCCGCTCGCGCTGTCACGTTATAGTAATTCCATCAAAATTAAAGGAGAGAGATTATGTTCGTTGTTATTTTCGGTCGCCCAGGTTGCCCATTTTGTGTTCGAGCTAAAGAGCTGGCAGAAAAACTTAAAGAAGAGCGAGACGATTTCAACTTCCGTTATGTTGATATCCACGCCGAAGGTATCAGCAAAGCAGACCTAGAAAAAACAGTAGGAAAACCAGTAGAAACAGTACCACAAATCTTTATTGATCAAGAGCATATCGGTGGCTGTACTGAGTTCGAAGCCTACGCAAAAGAAAATCTTGGCCTATTCCAATAATTTCTTTACTAACAAAGATTTAATGAAGGCTGATTTGTCAGCCTTCTTTTATTTTTACCGTTTTTGGGAGCAACCAGGTAGATTGTAGTTTTTTTATCTTGTTTGCTCATATTTCGGTATAACCCAAGATTAAAATCAGCTAAAATCCATCCAGTTTATTGCTACCACCCTTCTTCCGGAAATGTTGTTGTGAATATCGATGTCGCCGCCCTCCTTCATCAGAATGATATTCTGTTGCTTTTTGTTGTTCTTGCCGTTGGTCTGAGTATCGGAAAACTAAGAATTGCTAACCTCCAGTTAGGTAATTCAATCGGTGTGCTCATCACCGCTCTGTTATTCGGTAATGCCGGTTTTACTTTTGATACCGAGGCCCTGAATATCGGCTTTATGCTGTTTATCTTCTGTGTCGGTATTGAAGCAGGCCCGAACTTTTTTGGTATTTTCTTTAAAGATGGTAAGCACTACCTGCTACTAACACTGGTAGTACTACTTTCATCGATTGTGATTACCCTGACCATGGCCCATAACCTCAACCTCGACCTAGGTCTGGCAACAGGTCTGATGGCTGGCTCTCTGACAGCAACACCGGTGTTGGTAGGTGCAAAAGATGCCCTGAACAGCGGCCTTTCTGGGATCAGCGACAGCTTTACCATCCAGCAAATGGTCGACAGCCTGAGCGTCGGTTATGCCATGTCGTATCTGGTTGGCCTTGTCAGCCTAATTCTGCTGGCGAAGCTGATGCCAAAGCTGCAAAAGCAAAACCTTGCCGAGTCCTCACAGCAAATTGCCCGTGAACGCGGCATCGGAGAAGTCGCTCAGCGTAAAGTGTACCTGCCGATTATCCGTGCCTACCGTGTCGGCCCTGAACTGATTAACTGGATTGACGGCCGCAACCTGCGTGAACTGGGTATTTACCGCCAGACTGGCTGTTACATCGAACGGGTTCGCCGTAACGGTATCCTTGCCAACCCGGACGGTGATGCCATTTTGCAGGAAGGGGATGAAATTGCGCTGGTTGGTTATCCAGACAGCCATGCCCGACTAGATCCGAGCTTCCGTAACGGTAAAGAAGTTTTCGACCGTGACCTGCTTGACCTTCGCGTGGTAGAAGAAGAAATCGTGGTAAAGAACGACAGCATTGCTGGCAAGCGCCTGTCAGATCTGAATCTGTCGGAATACGGCTGTTTCCTGAACCGCGTTGTTCGAGCTCAGATTGAAATGCCGATGGATCATAATATCCTGCTCAACAAAGGGGATATCCTGCAGGTCAGTGGCGAGAAAAGCCGAGTACTGGGGCTTGCTGAACGCATCGGTTTCATCTCGGTTCACAGTCAGATTGCCGACCTACTGGCATTCTGCTGTTTCTTCATCGTCGGCTTGCTAATTGGTGCGATTACCATGGCTTTCGGCCAGATTGCCTTCGGTCTGGGTAGCGCTGCCGGTCTGCTGCTGGCAGGTATCACCCTGGGCTTTTTGCGGGCAAATCACCCGACATTCGGTTACGTACCGCAAGGAGCGCTGAACATGACCAAAGATCTCGGTTTGATGGTCTTTATGGTCGGGATCGGCCTGAGCGCTGGTTCGAACCTGTTCAGCTCTCTGGCCCAGGTCGGTATGGCCGTATTTGTCACCAGCCTGATGGTTAGCGTTATCCCGGTTGTGCTGGCTTACCTGTTCGGTGCTTACGTACTGAAAATGAACCGTGCACTGCTGTTCGGAGCCATCATCGGAGCACGAACCTGCGCCCCGGCAATGGACATGATTAACGAACATGCCCGCAGTACAATTCCAGCTCTGGGTTATGCCGGAACCTATGCGATTGCCAACGTGCTGCTGACCATTGCAGGTACTCTGCTGATCATTCTGAACTAAGTAAACCTATCATTTTTCGATGCTGACTCATCAATCCTCCCCCTGAGTCAGCATCTATTCAGTCCCTTCGCCTATAGTGATATCAGTACAAGCAATTTTAAGCGTGCTGATACCAAACTGAATAGCAACCTCACCTTCGAAATTGTTTAGTTTGGTATAACACACATTTAAGTTGCTGAATATTCGCCACTCTCTTTACTATTCAGTATATTGAATAGAAACATTTATTATTGGTAATCAAAACTATGCGTATTCTTATCGTCGAAGATGACCCGATTCTGAGTCACCACCTCAAATCACAGCTGGGTGAGCTGGGTAACCAGGTACAGTGTGCCGGTACTGCTGAGGAAGGACTGTTCTTTGCCGAGAACTACCCTAATGATGTTGCTATTGTTGATATCGGCCTTCCGGACAGAGACGGCATCAGCCTGATCAAAGATATCCGCAACAAGGGCCTTCGCCTGCCAATCCTCATCCTGACTGCCCGCTCTAACTGGCAGGATAAAGTCACAGGTCTTGAGGCTGGCGCTGATGATTACCTTGTTAAGCCGTTCCAGAAGGAAGAGATGGTAGCCCGCCTGAGCGCATTGGTTCGCCGCAGTGCCGGTTTTGTAAAACCAGAAATGACAGCCGGTAATATTCGTGTTGATCTGCTGGCCAAGCAGGTGTTTATCAATGAGAACCAACTGGAACTGACCGCCTTTGAATACGATCTGCTGGAATACCTGATGCGTCACAGTCGCCAGGTTGTTTCTAAGCAGCGCCTGCTGGATGTCCTTTATGAAGATCAGGAAGGCGATCCGAATACCATTGAGGTAATGATCAGCCGTCTGCGCAAGAAATTTACCACTAACGGCCAGGATAACCCGATTTCAACTATCCGTGGTCAGGGCTATATCTTCGAGTTGCAAGCGCAATGAGTCAGTTGCTCAAGCCAAGACTACGCCGCCGGGTACTGGTTACCTCGGTGGCGATCATCGTTCTTATCACTTCTGCACTGGCCGGGGTTATCAACCAGCTTTATAGCCAGAGCTATATGGCCGCCTACTCGTCAGAGCTGGTCGCACAGATGCCAATGGTGGTGGCGCAGCTCAACCGCGCCGGGCTGATCAAGGATGTCGACAAATGGATTGATTCTATCGATCCATCCGATACCGACTACATGTCTGTGGTCTGTGATATGACAGACCATACCATCTGGCTCTCTGATGAGGCCAAAGTTGCTAACCTCGGCAACATCTGTAGTGAGCTGCCCGATGACATTCCGGTACCAACCCTGATCAAAACAAGCAACGACCACAGCTATATTGCCTATAACATGAGCCGAGATCGTGAAGGCGGCAGAAGCTATCAGCTGGTCGTGTTGCGCTCTGGTGAATCTTATCAGTCCTCACTGAACCAACTGCACAAACGTACCACTTTCTATCTGGGGTTGTTTGTTCTGATTGCAATTGCTTTCCTGATGACGGCATTTCACTGGAGCTTCCAACCATTGCGGAAACTGGCAACACAGTTGGATCAGATGACGGATGCTAAGCGTAATAAGCTGGATGATGACTTCCCGATGGAACTGCAAGACGTCACTCTGGCACTCAACAGGCTTATTCAGATCAGTAACGACCAAAAATCCCGTTACCGCCATGCGATGGACGATCTGGCCCACAGCCTGAAAACGCGATTAGCTGCAACCAATGCTCTTTTGGATGACCGTGAGTTGTCACGTCCTGAACTGAATCAGCGGATCATGGAGCAAATCAGCCAGATGGATGATTTGGTGCAGTACCAGCTAAAACGCGCCATGATGGGTCAACAAGGCCTGCAAAAAGATCAGACGGAGCTGAAACCGGCTATCGACAGTTTCAACCGGATGCTCAGCAAGGTTTACAATGATAAGAACGTGAAGCTGGGTTATCATTTCAGTAACCGCATCAAGCTGCCGATTAACCGCAACGATCTGATGGAGCTGCTGGGCAACCTGCTGGAAAATGCTTATCGCTTTTGTATCAGTGAAGTTCGGGTGTCAGTAAAAGAACTCAATGACAGCTTCATTATCCGTATCGAAGATGACGGTCCCGGTGTAAGCGAGGATATGCGTGAAGCTATTTTCCAACGGGGCGTTCGTGCCGATCAGCTCAATCCCGGTCAAGGTATCGGCCTGTCGGTCTGCCATGAAATCGTCAAGAGTTATCAGGGCAGCATCCATGTAGAAAAAGCTTCTATCGAAGGCGCGGCTTTCGTGATTCATCTGCCGAAGCACTAATAATACAGACAGAAACAAAAAAACCGCCTTTCGGCGGTTTTTTTGTTAATCACACTAAGAATCAGATGTTTTCTACATCAAATTCAACCAGTGGATTTACATCTGCATCATAGTCAACAGACTCAATACCGAAGCCGAACAGTTTCAGGAACTCGTCCTTGTACTGCTGGTAGTCCGCAACTTCGAACAGATTCTCGTTAGTCACATTCGGCCACAGCTCACGACAGTGCTTCTGGATGTCATCACGTAGTTCCCAGTCATCCAGGCGCAGGCGGTTTTCTTCATCCACCTCAGCCGCAGAGCCATCAGCTTTGTACAGGCGCTGAGTGAACATACGGTGAATCTGCTCCATACAGCCTTCATGCACGCCTTCTTCACGCATCTTCTTGAATACCATTGCAATATACAGAGGCATTACAGGAATTGCAGAGCTTGCCTGAGTAACTACACTCTTCAGAACAGCAACGTTTGCTGAACCGCCGTTTGCTGCCAACTTAGCATCCAGTTCTTTCGCTGCACGATCCAGATCCATCTTCGCCTGACCCAGTGCACCGTGCCAGTAGATTGGCCAGGTAATTTCAGTACCGATGTAGCTGTAAGCCACTGTCTTACAGCCATCAGCCAATACGCCAGCATCAGACAGAGCGTTGATCCACAGCTCCCAGTCCTGACCGCCCATTACCTTAACGGTATCTTCGACTTCCTGCTCGTTTGCCGGCTCGATGCTAGCTTCAATCAGAACGTCTTTGTTAGTGTCTACAGCTGTCGCAGTGTAAGTTTCGCCCATTGGCTTCAGGGTTGAACGGATAACTTCACCGGTTTCTGGCATCTTACGTACTGGTGACGCCAGAGAGTAAACCACCATATCAACCTGACCCAGGTCTTCCTTGATCAGATCAATTGTTTTTTGTTTTGCTTCGTTAGAGAAAGCATCACCATTCAGGCTCTTAGAGTAAAGGCCTTCCTCTTTGGCAAACTTGTCAAATGCCGCTGAGTTATACCAACCTGCAGTACCCGGTTTTTTCTCTGTACCTGGCTTTTCAAAGAACACACCGATTGTCGCAGCATCGCCGCCAAATGCAGCAGCAATACGTGATGACAGGCCATAGCCGCTTGAAGAACCAATTACCAGTACACGCTTAGGTGCATTTGCAATCGGACCCTGGGCTTTAGTGTAAGCAATCTGCTCTTTTACGTTCTCTTCACAACCCATCGGGTGAGTTGTTGTACAAATAAATCCACGAATCTTAGGTTTGATGATCATTTTCAACTTCCCTTACATAATTGCCTGTAGGATAAAAGGTAAATGACAAATTCGCATTAAATTTATGAGCGAAAACGCTAAAAAGGCTAGTGGTTGGAGGTGTTGACGACCAATATACTGCCCAAATTGCCGTTTTTTACATCAATTCGTGCACGATGGCGCAAAATAAACAAGTGCCATCGCAATCCTACAGTACGGTTCTGAATCACTGAGATGACAATCAGTATAGCCGCCCTTCTTGGTGACTTACGCCTTGATAAAAGCCAGATAAAAAAAGTGCCACGCAATGCGTGGCACATGGGAGACACCAGGTTTATTTTCACCGGACTTACGCCCTTAGGCGGCTTTTCCCGGTTGTAAGCCACCTGCTTTAAACTGATCAGCAGCAAAGTGATCAACCTGAATCGCTTTCTGCCTTAACTGATCAGCATTGTGCATTTTTTCGACGTCGGCTTCTGTGACGATCCCCGCACTCAAAGCAATTTCCAGCTTCTCTTTGAGCGAAACTTTGCGAGGGATCTCACCTGCCTTCACCGCTTTCGCCAACTTGCGCTCAATATCCTTAACACCGTGCATAGCAACAAAGGCTCGCTCCATAATGCCAACAGGATCTGATTCCTTATCACCGATATAACACAAGTGCGTCAGGCGCTCACGATGACTGCCTGGTTTCATCAACAGCTTAGCAATATCAACCGTGACTTTATCTTTCGGAGCCTGGTAATGAATACCTAACGGGAACAGCATGGTACGCAGCAATCGGCCAATGCCTTTACGCGGGAAATTGTCAAAGACTTCATTAAATGCGACTCCGCATTTGTGCAGACAGTGCTGAACCGCATAATGCACCATAGGCAAGTCCTGCTGCTGGCGTCCTTCATCTTCAAAACGCTTCAGCGTTGCCGATGCCAGATACAGATGGCTCAGCACATCACCAAGACGGGCTGACACCAACTCACGACGTTTGAGCTCACCTCCCAAGCTAAGCATTGCAAAATCAGCTGATACCGCCAGAGCTTTACTCATGCGCGACAAGTGTCGGTAATAAGCTGCAGTTTCACCGCTAACCGGTGAGCGGTTGAAAGCTGAAGCACTAAAGGCATTCAGCATCGACTTCGCCACGTTCCCGACGGCAAAACTGATATGTTTTGCCAGCAATGAGTCGAAATCCTTAGCCCCTTGCTCTGTGTCCGGGTTCGCTGCTGCTTCCATTTCACTTAATACAAACGGATGGCATCGGGTTGCACCCTGACCAAAAATCATCAGGTTTCGGGTCAGAATATTCGCCCCTTCCACCGTAATTGCTACCGGCATACCAAAATAGTGGTGACCCAGATAATTCATTGGACCAAGCTGAATCGCCCGTCCGGCATGGACATCCATTGCATCGTTGAGGATGGTTCTGGCCATTTCTGTCATATGATATTTGGCGATAGCTGTAACGATACCCGGCTTCTCTTTCATATCCAGCGAAGTAGTTGTCAGAGTTCGGGCCGCTTCCAGCATATAAGTAAAGCCACCGATACGCCCCATCGCCTGAGCAACCCCTTCAAAGTTACCAATCGACATACCGAACTGTTTACGGACATATGAGTAAGCACCAGTTGTTCTGGCTGCCAGGTGACCAACCGCCGTCCCCAGCGCTGGTAATGAAATACCACGGCCTGCCGACAAACATTCCACCAACATTCGCCAGCCCCTGCCGACAAAATCCTGACCGCCAATCACCCACTCCATAGGTATAAACACATCTTGTCCGCGGGTCGGGCCATTCATAAAGGCCAGGTTCAACGGGTCATGACGCTCGCCGATTTCAACCCCCGGATGGTCTACCGGGATTAGCGCGCAGGTAATACCTATATCTTTCTTATCACCAATCAGGCCATCAGGATCCTGAAGCTTAAAGGCCAATCCTAATACTGTCGCGACCGGGGCCAGAGTGATATAGCGCTTATTCCAGCTAACACGAATACCCAGTACTTCTTTTCCCTGGTATTCGCCGTAGCAAACTGTTCCCTGATCAGGAATACTACCGGCATCTGAACCTGCTTCCGGGCCAGTCAAGGCAAAACACGGAATATCATCACCGTTTGCCAGACGCGGCAACCAGTAATCTTTCTGATCTTCGGTTCCGTAATGGCTTAGCAGTTCTCCTGGGCCCAACGAGTTAGGCACCATTACCGATACTGCTGTACTCAGGCTTCGGGTCGCAATACGCGTCACTATGGTTGAGTTGGCGTGGGCAGAAAAATCCAAACCGCCATATTTGCGGCTGATGATTAATGAGAAGAACTTTTCTTTTCGCAGGTATTCCCATACTTCAGGAGGCAAATCCCTGTCTTCCTGAACAATCTGGTAGTCATCCAACATACCGAGCAATGTTTCCAGCTTAGTATCAATAAATTCCTGTTCCTGAGCAGAAAGCTTGGGCTTTGGATAATTCAACAGGGTATTCCAATCCGGTGAACCGCTGAACAGTTGCCCGTCCCACCAGACACTTCCTGCTTCCATAGCCTCTCGCTCAGTATCAGACAGCGGCGGCAATACTTTCTTGAACATCTTAAATGCCGGATCACTGAGATAGCGTTTTCGCAAATCAATTAACGTGCTCATGTTTCAGGTCCTTTTGTCTCATTTATCGTTATTGGTATTACGTTTTGCTTATCTTGTTCCTGTCGGATTTTCTCGCACTAATGACAGCGACTGCTCAATCGGTGCTGCAACTCCGGCAGCTAGATAAGGAACCAGTCGCTCAATCACATCTTCCGTAGTGACTTTGCGTGAAAAATCATTTTCGGCGATCTCGCAGAGGGCCGTTGACGACGCCATGGTGAAAACTGATGCTCCCAACGTGAAGTGCAGGCGCCAGAACAGGGTTTCAGGGTCTAAAGAGGGGTTGGCACGGCATACAGCAGTGGTAAACAGTTTCAGCACATCATCATAGCGGTTATAGATAAACCAGCGCAGGTGCCCCTGTACATCGGTATAGCCCCTGCCGATCAACGACATAAAAATAGTCGCTCCCTTCGGACGATATTGATTCAGACCTAATAAAGGTTGCTTCACACAACGGAAAACATCTTCCATAGCAAAATCGTCACGGGTAAGCAGTACTTCCAGTTCAGATTTCAGTGCAGGCATAAACTCTTCGAGGTAACGTGTAAGTACCGCCCTGACTAGGGTTTTCTTATCACCGTAATGGTAGTTAACCGAAGCCAGGTTTACGCCAGCCTTACTGGTAATGGTTCTTAGCGAGGTATCCTTGAAACCATGTTCAGCAAACAGCAGCTCCGCTGCGTCAAGAATACGGCCTTTTGTTTCTCCCTTTCCCGCCATTTTCATTCACCTGTATTAAACACATGTTTAAACTTTACATCTCATTAATATTTTTAACAAGCCACAAACACCTCAAGTCAGGTGTTTTGGATAGCTTAATAAGATAAATCGATAAAGATGTGATACTGATCGAATATAACCAGTGGTTTTTAGTTTTTTGAGAAACAGCACAAAATGTGCATAAACCATTGATTAATAAGAGAGCAATAAAAAAGGAAAATCTGATGCAAAATCCGACATTCGGGAGGATGACAAAAAATATTAAGAAAATTGCAATTAAGAGGGAACAAACAAAATGATTGCAGGTCATATATAGTGCCACTGCTTTTTCTTAGAAGACATTCTTCAGAGCCCGTCCCTACTTAGAGATGGGCTTCTTTATTTCCGTTCGATGAAAAATCTCCGCCCAACTAATCTGCTGCAGTAAATTATTCACCTTGTTCATGCTCATTCATAACCATATGCTTACACCAACAAAAATATTGTCGTGCGACTTTAACAAAAAAATAAAAAATCAAAGGCTTAAATTTTTTTTCTATTTTTTCTCCAGCTCTGCGGAACTAAGGTGAAAGCGCCCGGTCATAAATAATGACATCAAGATTAAAGACGCATTCTTTGTTTAGCTGGCCGCCAAACAAGCATTCATCCTTTAGTCGAATATGCCACTGCTGCTAAACTCCTAATTGTGTAAATAGAGCCTTTGCCCGCTGAACTTACAGCGGGCTTTTTTTATCTTCACTTCAGAAATCACTCAGGCAAATTCAGCAACTAAAAGCACACAAAACCTGAATCCAAACAGGTAAATTCCTCATTGAATAGCTGGCTATTGAAAAATAATCGAAAAAATAATGAACCTTCCACAAACTCGTCGGTCGTATTAAGTGACATTCACATTAATGGAGATTTGTCGAATCATCTTCATTAATTACCAATGCCACTGCTGCTAAACTCCTAATTGTGTTTACCCCGCCTTTTTTAGGGCGGGATTTTTTTACCTGTCATTTTTCAATATTGATTCCAGTTACCACATTTAATATAAATGTCACGAATCTAATCACCACAATATTGAAAGTAAGGAGTAATAACAGTCACTGACCGATAAAAGCAAGCACCACAAATGCACAACAACTCAATGCACACTAAGCATCCCGTCACTAAGAAAAAATATGGCAATTTCTTTAATTCTTTTGAACCTTTCTAATTCACTGAAGTCTCAATAAACAAGATTGATGTTATCTGCTCAACAAGGCTAATGAATCAGCCATGATTTGAACGAATAACTTTAACTGCCACTGCTGCTTTAACTCCTTATTGTAAATGGAATCTTTGCGCTGAGATGTTCTCAGCGCTTTTTTTTGCCTGCACCCTACTCCTTGGCTTTTTGCTTACTACTTGGTGATTACATCCAACTCCGGTTTTTCCAGCATCAAATCAACATGTTTGACTCTCATGCCTAATAACTGACAGGTATGACTTGCATCAATCTCTTTCCCTGCCCCCTTCACCGATACACTGAAATCCGGCTGCGGTAATCCGGCTTTTAACGCCATCGCAGTGTAGTAATCGCATCGGGTTGGATGGCTAGGTGCCGCAAGGTGCATTACCTGTTTATCGGGCCAAATAGCCGCAATCTGCTTAATTGCCTCCAGGCAATCATCCAGATGCACCAGATTTACCGGATCTGATCCGTTCGTTATCCCCTCACGGCCAGCCAAAAAACGAACCGGATGTCGCCCCGGACCAATAAGCCCGGCAAGTCGAAGTACCCTGACATCATCTCCCCATTCTTTTGCCAGCCACTGCTCTAATTCAAAATGAGCAAGCCCTGATGCAGTATCCGGCCTTGGATAACTTTCTTCCGTCACAACACCGCTGACGCAACCATAAACCGATGTTGTACTGACAAAAATCAGCTTTCTACAACCCGCATGTTTCGCCGCCCGAGAAAGGCTTTTTATTTTGGCTATGAACTCTTGTGCCGCGCCATCCTGTCTGCCGGGCGGTACATTCACAACTAACAGATCTGCACTAAAAAAAGGGCTTAACGAGCTATCGGCGTTACCTGACTCACTCAGTATCACCGGCAACTTCAGAGTAAATGACCGAATACCTTCAGCTTCAAGCATTGCCGCTTTGTCATAATCACGGGTGCTGCCACATACTGAATACCCCTGACTAACAAAATATTTAGCTAACGGTAATCCGAGCCATCCACAACCACATATACTTATTTTCATTCTCTTTTCTTCCTCCCCTTTAAATGCAACTGACAACATATCGTATCAGTTCTAATTTATTTCAATCTGTAAATTAATTCCTTTCATTTGAAATTTAACAACAATAAAAAGGCATTATTTCGCTTATAAATGGCACTTTGCTAAAAAATATTTTCAGAACTGAAAGGAAAAAGTCGATCCCTGTCAAACTATAATAAAAAGAAAAAGGCATATTCATGGATTTGCTAGGAGCAGATTCATGAAAAGTAGTATAGTTTCATCAAATTGGCTTCGTGTAAGCATGAAGGCCGCTAATGAAATTCAGTAACGAAGTGCGGTAATCGCCATGAATACCCTAGAGAAAATTCAGAAAAATTTAGATAACTTCAGTAAGTCTGAACGTAAAGTCGCTGAAGTTATCATCGCATCGCCACAAACGGCGATTCATTCCAGTATTGCAACACTGGCCAAAATGGCTGATGTAAGTGAGCCGACTGTTAACCGTTTTTGTCGTCGCCTAGATACTAAAGGGTTCCCGGATTTTAAACTGCACCTCGCGCAGAGCCTTGCTAATGGTACCCCTTACGTCAACCGCAACGTCGAAGAAGATGACGGCCCGGATGCTTATACCGCCAAGATTTTTGAATCCACGATGGCTTGTCTGGATGTGGCTAAAAACAGCCTGGATCCTATGCAGGTAAATCGCGCGGTTGACCTTCTGACCCAAGCCAAGAAGATTTCTTTCTTCGGCCTTGGCGCATCAGCTTCTGTTGCTCACGATGCACAGAACAAGTTCTTCCGTTTCAACATCCCTATTGTTTGTTTTGATGATATCGTCATGCAACGCATGAGCGTAATCAACTGCACTGACGGTGATGTTGTGGTGATGATCTCTCATACCGGTCGAACCAAGAGCCTGGTTGAAGTCGCCCGTATGGCCCGCGAAAACGGCGCTACTGTTATCGGTATTACAGCCAAAGGCTCCCCGCTGGATCATGAGTGTTCACTGTCTATCTGTCTGGATGTACCGGAAGACACTGATATCTACATGCCAATGGCAAGCCGCGTTGTTCAGATGACGGTTATCGATGTACTGGCGACCGGTTTCACCCTGCGCCGTGGTGCCGGTTTCCGCGAAAACCTGAAACGCGTAAAAGAATCACTTAAAGATTCACGCTTTTCTAAAGAAGGAATGCTGTAAACACTAAACGGCAATACATAAACTTCTTTATTCAACTATCTGAAAAGCATGGGTATTTATCCATGCTTTTTCTTTTCAGCCTGCTTTACTCTGCCCTCCCCCCCACACTGTACACTGACGCACTACACTAATACCAACCTGAATAATTCCAAACCACGACTGGTTTTTTGCCTGATGTTTTCTAGCATTAACACTAAAGGCTTAATAAACAATGAAATACACATAAACCGGTTTTCATTATCAACATGGTGGCAACCACCTTTCACGTCCAGCTACGTCTGAGAGGCTGTAGTAAAGTTCCACCATTTTCATTGACTTCAGTTTCTGTCAGATGATGTTCACTAAAACACCTGACACAGAACAAACAGACGGAGTTTCCCATGTCAGAAAGGCTAAGAAGAACCAAGATTGTGACTACTTTGGGTCCGGCAACAGATCGCGATAATAATCTGGAAAAGATCATTGCTGCAGGAGCTAACGTCGTTCGCATGAATTTTTCCCACGGCAGCCCGGAAGATCACATCAAGCGCACCAACACCGTAAGGGAATTAGCCGCTAAATTAGGTAGGCATGTTGCTATTCTGGGCGATCTCCAGGGGCCGAAAATTCGTATATCTACCTTCAAAAACGACAAAATAGATCTGGCTATTGGCGATAAGTTCACCCTCGACAGTGACCTGCCCAAAGGCGACGGCGACCAACATGCCGTAGGCCTAGATTATAAAGAGCTGCCAAAGGACGTTATACCGGGAGATGTCCTGCTCCTTGATGACGGCCGAGTACAGCTCAAAGTTACTTCAGTCGAGGACAACAAAGTCCATACCGAAGTGACAGTGGGTGGCCCGCTTTCCAACAATAAAGGCATTAACAAAAAAGGCGGCGGCCTGTCTGCTGAAGCTCTGACAGAAAAGGATAAAGCTGACATCATTACCGCCGCGGCAATGAAAGTAGATTATCTAGCCGTCTCCTTCCCCCGTAATGGCGAAGATATGAAATATGCCCGACGCCTGGCAACAGATGCGGGTCTGGATGCCAGGTTGGTCGCAAAAGTCGAGCGTGCAGAAGCTGTAGCCACAACAGAGGCAATGGATGACATTATCATGGCTTCTGATGCCGTTATGGTTGCCCGGGGTGACTTAGGGGTTGAGATTGGTGATCCTGAATTAGTCGGCGTACAGAAAAAGCTCATCCGCCGGGCACGCAGCCTGAATCGGACAGTTATTACAGCCACCCAGATGATGGAGTCGATGATCACCAGCCCGATGCCAACCCGTGCTGAAGTTATGGACGTGGCAAATGCCGTGCTGGACGGAACCGATGCAGTAATGCTCTCGGCAGAAACCGCTGCCGGCCAGTACCCAGAAGAAACCGTAAAAGCAATGGCCAGTGTCTGCCTTGGCGCTGAAAAAGAACCTAGCATTAATGTTTCTACGCACCGGTTGGATAAAACCTTTACATCGACAGAAGAAACCATAGCCATGTCGACCATGTATGCGGCAAACCATATGGAAGGTGTTAAGGCAATGATAGCAATGACTGAATCGGGCCGTACGCCACTGATGATGTCGAGAATTTCTTCAGGGCTTCCTATCTTTGCCATGTCCCGCAATGAAGGAACACTCAACCGTGCTGCACTGTACCGCGGTGTTACACCGGTCTATTTTGACCGTGACAGTGACGCCGGGCTAGCCGCTGCCAAACATGCGATTGCTGTACTGAAAGAAGGTGGATTTCTGTCAGCAGGTGAGCTGGTCATCATTACTCAGGGTGATGAAATGGATATTATCGGCTCAACCAACAACATGCGAATACTGATAGTCGAATAGAAGCGAGAAGCGAGAATTTTATCAAAGAATTCTCGCTTGCTGATTACCACATGGAAATTACAGCAATGGCTGGTTCCAGTGAGGATTAATCCGCGCAGTCAGAATATGATCTTCCCAGCGACCATTAATCAGAAGATAGTCTTTTGCCGTCCCTTCTTTTTCAAAGCCGGCAGCTTTCAATACAGCTTCACTGCGTTTATTCCTTGGCATATACGCTGCCATCACACGATGAAAGTGCTGCTCTTCGAACATCCACTCCACCGCTGCATTCAACGCCCGGCGCATAACACCTTTCCCCTGACAATTTTCATCAAGCGAATAGCCGACATGGCAGGCATAAAACGGATGCCTGACCAGGTTGCTGAAATTAATCACGCCGCAAATTTCATTCGAGCCTTTCCGGACAATCACAAAATAATAAGCCAGCTTATGCTTATGTAGCTCTGATAGCTGGTTTAAACGCTTGCTCCAGCCAGCTTCAGTAAAGAAAGCTTCATCTCGCAGCGGCTCCCACGGTTGCAGGTAGGCCCTGTTTCTTTGGTAGTACGCTGTGATTTGATGAACATCTTTAGTCGTAATTAACCGAACTTTAAAGTCACCAACGACAATAGCCGGAGAGCGATTAATGATTGAATGAAACAACGCACCTCACCTTTCAAATATCAAGTTAGTAAAACGGCCTGCAAACAGAATACATCAATACTCTCGTAAACTCATGACTGGTATAACGTTTTACATCGTAAATTACCTGTTGCTGTAGCTTTTCTGGACTATGATTTAAATGCCCAAGTATCAATCCTCCGACAGGATAGTAATGACTATGTTTTACGACTACCTCAATACGATATTAGGAAAAATCTATCTACTTGCCGATAGCCAGGGACTCCGGCAACTAACAATCGGAAGTGGTGGATTCAGCCCCGACAGTAGTTGGGAACACAATCCGGACTTCATGAAGGAATATATCCACCAGCTTGAACAATATTTCCAGGGACAACGTAAAACCTTCACTCTCCCCCTCGCCCCTCAAGGCAGTCAGTTCCAACAACAAGTATGGAAAGCAATATCAGAGATCCCCTACGGCTCAACCGCCACTTACCCGCAACTAGCCGAAAAGATTCATCATCCCAATGCTATTCAGGCTATCGGCATGGTCAAAAACGTCAATCCGATACCTATCATAATCCCCAGCCACCGGGTTCAAAATGAAAATAACCAGTTAGTCGGCAGCCGCTATGGTAAACAGTTTGTCTTGCTATTGAGAGCTCTGGAAGCCGGAAAACTCGTATTACAACAGCCTGAAAAAGATTCCGCCTGATGCAACCAATGGTACTGAAATACACAAAAAGGAGGCTTAGCCTCCTTTTTGTCGTCAATTTATCTATCATTCACCTTATACAATCAGCGCTTATTGATACCATATTCCCGCAGTTTATTCGCCACGGCGGTATGAGAAACTCCCAGCCTTTTCGCCAACTTACGAGTTGACGGATAACTACGATAGAGATTGTTCAGAATACCGGACTCATAACGCTTCATGATTTCATCCAGTGTCCCGTCAAGCGTTTCCTCGCTAATAATGCCAGCCGATTCATTCTCCGGCAGTTGAACATCATCCACAGTGACTTCATTGCCTTCCACCTGAGTCATAGCTCGGAACAGTACATTACGTAACTGCCTGATATTACCCGGCCACGCATACTGACTCAGATACTGGGCAAGCTCATCTGAAATAATCGGTTTGGACTGTTGCAGCTCCTGGGCAAACTGCGCTAGGAAAAGATCAGCCAGCGGTACGATATCAGCCGTTCGCTCTCGCAACGGCGGAACAACCAGCGGCAGAACATTCAAGCGATAATACAAATCCTCACGGAAATCACCTGAAGCAACCAGATCCGGCAACTTCTTCTGGGTTGAACAGATCACCCGGATATCAACCTTCATCTCTTTTTCTTCACCGACACGACGGAAGGTGCCGTCCTGAAGGAAGCGCAACAATTTTATCTGCAAGTGCGTTGACATTTCCCCGACTTCATAAAGGAATACCGTTCCTCCGTCAGCCTGCTCAAAGATCCCTTTCTTACCCGGTTCATTTGCATTGCCAGCATAACCAAACAGCTCGGTTTCAGCGGCATTGTCCGGCATAGAAACACAGTTAACCAGCATGAACGGCTTATCGCGTCTCATAGAGCGCTGATGGCAGGCACGGGCCAGCATTTCTTTACCTGTACCGGTTTCACCCTGAATCAACAATGGTGCATCAAGCAATGCCAGCTTTTTGGCCTGGGCCAGCATATGTTTAAAGCGGGATGACTGCCCTACCAAATGTTCAAAACCGTTATCACCGCTGAACTTGCGCATGGCAACCGGCATTTTGGCTTCAGAAAGGGATTTCAGCAGAATCATCGCACTGGCAAGTACCTGAGTTTCACTCTCATCGGCAACGTAAACCGGCATGATATCCATCATGTAATCAAGCCCGGCAATCACCATCATTTCGCTACGCGAAGCTGCTTCGTCTTTTTCCAGCCAGTGCTGGAAGTTAAAACCAAGCAGAGACTGAATATTCTCACCAACAATATCGCCGCGTTTTTTCCCCATCAGAGCTTCGGCGGCATCATTAGCAAGATCGACCTTACCCTGCAAATTGATCGAAAAGAAAGGATCCGGCAAGGTCTCAAGCAGTGCCTTCAGCTCTTTATGTTCGCGCTCGCTTGGCATGAACTGAATTTTACGTACATCAGTCACCCCATCCAGCTGGCGGATCTGCGACATCAACTGACTGAACTGTTCAAACTCAATTTCCGGGCAGTTGAGGTAAATGATCCCAACACGGTCAATCTCAATGCCACGCAAATCAATTTGCTGGCTGGTCAGAATATCCAACAACTCACGGGTTATACCAAGTCGGTCTTCACAAAAGACTTGAAGCCTCATAACACACGCCTTCTAAAATTCTTTTCTCACAAAGTGTCAGGAATTGTTGACACAATGGAAGTTTGCGCCTGCTCTGTTTTCGAGTCAAGTCACTGTTGTAATACGTTGAGAGGTTCAGCACGCTGGTAGCGATGATTGACTACTTTATCATCAATAATGGTGTGATTTTCAATGGTGTTTTCAAAGTATTATGGGAATGAAGCAAAAAGAGGATGAAAAAAGCCGACAGAATTATTTCCAATCGGCTTATTAATTTTAGGCTTGATATCAAGTGTCTTTTTGCTGCCCGGTCAAGCGTAACACCAGATCTTTACGGATTTCACTTAACTTCGGCTGCTGATCAGCCTGCCACGGCAAAGGACGCATCAGGCTGATTGCCTTCAGTCCAAGTCGTCCGGTCAGCAAACCGACACCTACTCCCTGAGCAACACGAGTGGACATTCGCCCGGCCAGATCCATAGACAACATATCCATCCCTGTATCAGCAATAACTTCAGTTGCACCGGCTACCGCCATGTTCGCCAGAACCAGCTTCACCAGCCGGATCCGCGACCAGTAGCCAAGCTCAACGCCGTAAACCGCAGCTACTTGCTCAATAAGTTTGAAATTGCGCCATGCCACCAGCAACATATCAGCGACAGCCAACGGGCTGACAGCAACCATAACCGCAGCTTCACTGGAATATTTAGCAACCAGCCGACGTGCCAACTTGTCCTGATGAACCAGTACCATTTGGTTGTACAACTCCAAGACTTCGCGATCATTATGAGTAGCGGCTAGCGACTGAATCCAGCGATCATAGCCGGCATGATCTTCATGAATCGCACTTTGCCGGGCCAGCTTCATGCAGAATGCCTTACCTTGGCCGATACCATCAGCCTCAAGCAGTTGCTGTGCCTGTTCTCGCTCAGACTGACGCTGCTTAAGACGGCCAAGCTTCACTATTTCACGTCCCAGGGCGGTAATTCCGGTCGCGGCAACGGCAGCAACAATAGTGCTCCAGCCCAATGCCAGCCAGTCAGCACTCTGGTACGCCGTAACTACATAATCCAGAGTTTGCCAGCCCGTCATCACAGAACCGGCAACCAAAATTCCCTTAAACCAGCGTCCGCTTCGCTTCGGTTTACTTGCCAGTGTTTGCGCCAGTTGCTCTTCAACATCCGGCTCTGTTACCGCTTCCGGCACAAATTTACTCTCACCGGTAAACTGTTGCTGAGCAGTCAGCTCTTGCTCCGGGTTCGACATCTGCTCTTTCGGCTCATCAAACAAAATTTTGGTCTTATAATGCGGGCTCATCGCAGTTTATCTCCCAACAGATAGTCCAGTACTTTATCCATACGGATATGCGGCATAGGCTCGTCGCTTTGAATTTCTAACGGACGGAAGTTTACAAAATCAAATCCGTGTTCCTGCCAGTATTCATCATTGGGCAATCGACGGGGGACTTCTCCCGGGAACAAAGTTTGCGCCTGCCCCGTCAAAGTATGTCCACGTAATGCCGGCATCTGCTGTCCCTGATAAGAGACAAAGCCCGGCTCCGTCGCCTGAATAGATGACAGGCTGATGCAATCCATCTTTATCCCTTCAAAAGAAGCTGTCTGCCAGGCATCGTTCACTATTTGCTGAAGCAGGCTCACCAGATTCGGGTGCTGCTCCGGCGTCACATGATCAGCCTTAGTTGCGGCAAACAGAACCTTGTCAATACGAGGGGACAACAAACGGCGCAGCAGTGAACTTCGGCCATACTTAAAGCTCTGCATCAACTGATCCAGCGCCTGCCGCATATCATTAAAGGATTCCGGACCGGCATTTAACGGCTGAAGACAATCAACAAGAATGATCTGACGGTCAAACTTGGAAAAGTGGTCACGGTAGAAACCTTTAACAACATGCTGCTGATAATATTTATAACGACTTTTCAATACACCGAAGTTGGTATGCTCATCGGCTTGCTGAAGCTGTTGCTCTGAATATTTGTTCGCCCAGACAAACGGGAAAAACTGTAATACTGGCGCACCTGCCAGTTCGCCCGGCAAAACGAAACGCCCCGGCTGCACCCAGTGCAATCCACCTTCCGCCTTACATTTATATAGATATTCAGTAAATAACGCCGACAACTGCTCAAGCTGCTTTTCATCAGCAGGAGCCATCGGGTCCATCTGCTCAGCCATCACCAGCCATTCTCTCGCCAGCTCTTCTCGCCTGCCTTTCAGCAACTTTTTCTGCTGCTGCGACCAAGCTAAATAATCCATTTCCAGTAATGGCAAATCCAACAGCCACTCTCCCGGATAATCAACAATATCGAGATATAAAGTAGCGGTGTCCTGTAACAGCTTCATCGGTCCCTTTTGCGGCTTGTAACGCAGTGCCAGCCGGGTTTGACTGACATCCCGCGTCGGCTCCGGCCACTCCGGCGGCGAAGACAGCAATGAATTCATCCCCTCGTCATAACCGAATTTTGGTACATGCATATCGGCCTGAGGCACGCGTTTAGCGCCGAGAAGATGACCATCACGAACAGCTGAAAACAGAGGAAGTCGCGGGTTGGTACTGACATGAAGCAGCTGATTAACAAGTGAAGTAATAAAAGCCGTTTTACCCGCTCGCGACAAACCGGTAACGGCAAGGCGAACATGGCGATCAAGACTACGGTTGACTATTTTATTTAACTCGTTACCAATTCGATTCATACTGCTTCCTAACTTATTCTTCTGATTAAAGAATACCGTTCCTTACATTAACCACTGATGAATAATGCTGACAGGATATTGTGCGGGGGAGACAACAATAAAAGCAGGCGCGATGCCTGCTTTTAAATAAATAATGCGAACCTAGAGCTTATTGAACTCTCTCGAAACCCGGAATGCTGACGACGTCACATAGGCTTCCATCTGACGCAGCTCGTCTTCCATATCATCCAGCTTATGCTCGACATTTGACAGAATCTGCTCGGAAGAAAGGCCCGTCTGCCAGGACTTCTGTTTAATGGTATGCTCGCGGTGAGCATCTTGCTCCTGCCTGCGCTCTTCCGGCATTTTATCCAGGATCAGACTGGCTGCGATGTAAACAACCAGAGTGATAAAACCAAAACCTAGCAGAAAAGAAGACACAGCGAGAATCCTGACAAGCCAAACCTCTACTCCAAAGTATTCGGCAATCCCGGCACAAACTCCACTAATCTTCCCGTTTTGCGGATCGCGGTACAGGGTTTTATTCATCGGCGCTGTCTCCATTGCGGAGCCTCCTCATCCAGAATCTGCTCCAGGGTTTTGATGCGATCCTGCATCTGCTCCGCACGCATCACAAGGGTCTGAAGCTTTTCCTGCTCCTCACCCGACAATCCCTTGCTAGCCTGGCGCTGACTACGGTAATGCAGAATCAGCCACAATGGCGCCACGAAAATCAAAAACGCCATCAGCGGCCATACAATCCAACTCATAAATTACCTCCATCCTCGTGTCGTGCGGAACCTGATTAATGTCACTAGCTTACTCTTTTTCCTTGATATTTGCTTTCATTCGCTCAAGTTCTTTTTCAATTTCATCTTGAGCCTGCAAGTCAGCAAATTCCTGCTCCAGAGTCTTACCGCGACCCAGCTTGTAGCTGTCAGCTTCGGCTTCCATTTCATCAATACGACGTTCGTATTGTTCAAACTTAGACAGCGCCTCATCGACTTTGCCGGTATCCAGCTGACGGCGCACTTCACGACGGTTATCAGCAGCTTTATGACGCATCACCAATGCCTGTTGACGGGCACGAGTTTCCTGCAGCTTACGCTCCAGCTCTGCCACTTCATTACTCAGTTTGTTGATGGTTTCTTCCACCAATTTGTATTCTTCATTAAGAGTAAGCAGTACATCGCTGAGTTTCTGTTTTTCAATCAATGCAGCACGGGCCAAATCATCACGACCTTTTTGCAATGCCAAACCTGCTTTCTGCTGCCAGTCATCAATTTGTGACTGCAAAGAGTCGATACGGCGCTGCAGCTCTTTCTTATCAGCCAGAGCCCTTGCTGAAGACGTCCGTACTTCAACCAGAGTATCTTCCATCTCCTGGATGATAAGACGGATCATTTTTTGCGGGTCTTCCGCTTTATCAAGCAATGAGTTGACATTGGCATTCACGATATCTGCGAAACGAGAAAAGATACCCATAATTAATCTCCTTCAGTCGATTGGGGCCTGCACTTTCCGGGGAACAGGCTCTCGGTATATGTCACCATTCAGTTACTTATACATATCAATCTCTGTGCCAGATTTTATTTCTAATATATTTCATAAAGTTAGCTTTGATTGGTCAAATATTAGGTGCTATGGTGTGATTATATACGCCAACTGTTAGCGAGATTGACCATGCAGAAAACGGAAAACCTCATCGGTGAGTCGGAACCATTTCTGGCGGTTCTTGATCAAGCATCCCGCCTTGCCCCGCTTAACCGTCCAATCCTGATCCTGGGCGAGCGAGGAACCGGCAAAGAACTCATCGCCCAGCGTATCCACTATTTATCAAAACGATGGGATCAGCCACTGGTGACACTTAACTGCGCAGCACTGAGTGAAGGGGTTATTGATTCTGAACTGTTTGGTCATGAAGCCGGCTCTTTTACTGGCGCGAAAGGTCGCCATCAAGGACGGTTTGAGCGAGCAGAAGGCGGAACACTGTTCCTTGACGAACTGGCCACTGCGCCCCTTGGCGTTCAGGAAAAATTGCTGCGAGTCATTGAATACGGCGAGTATGAGCGAGTTGGTGGCAGCAAAACCTGCCAGGCTAATGTCAGACTAATCTGTGCAACAAACGAAAACCTGCCCCAACTGGCAGAAGAGCGAAAATTCCGTGCAGACCTGTTAGATCGCCTCGCTTTTGATATTATTCATCTGCCACCGCTTCGCGAGCGACGTGAAGATATTATGCCGCTGGCCGAATATTACGCAGTAAGAATGTGTCGCGAGCTGGGCTTTACCTATTTCGCCGGTTTTACCTCAGAAGCCGAGAAAGAACTGATGGCTTATCACTGGCCAGGCAATATCCGGGAGCTAAAAAACGTCATCGAACGTTCGGTTTTCCGTCACGGTGAAGAGAACGAGCCTGTCGATCACATCATTATCGATCCTTTTCGAGCTCCGTGGCATGACAATCCAGCCCCAAGTGAAGCCGGTGAGGAACCGTCACCATCTTCCCCTGAAATTCAGTTCCCGATTGATTTCCGCCAATGGCAGCAGGAGCAGGAAATTGATGTAATCAACAAAGCGATGAATGAAGCTAAGTTTAACCAGCGAAAAGCCGCTGAATTGTTGGGATTAAGCTACCATCAACTCAGAGGTTTGCTGCGCAAGTATCAGCTTGTTGGCAATTCAGAATAAAAGATTCTGCAACAGAATATCACCCGCAGGTAACCATCGCTGACGGGTGTATATCACTAGGATATGAGCGGTTATTTTCGGAGAGACCTTGGTCACAGTGGTGGATAATGGTAAATTTAGCCTCTTGTATTCAAAAAACCTTTTTCTTTATGAGCGCCTATACTCGTCTACTGCTTGCGTGTTTCGGGCTATTTAGCCTGATTGGCTGTACCGAGCCACACCAAGACAGCAATATTCGCAGCCGCGGCTTCGTCTATTGCGGGCAGGATACGCCGACAACCTTTAACCCTCAGCTTACTGACGGCGGACTGACTGCCGATACTCTGGCATCGCAGATCTTCGATCGCCTGCTGGTTCTTGATCCTGTCAGCCACCAGCCACTGCCGTCACTGGCCCGTAGTTGGACTATCAGTGATGATGGGTTGGAATACACCTTTTCTTTGCGTAAAGGCATAGAATTCCAGTCAACCGAATGGTTCAAACCATCCCGTCAGCTTAACGCCCAGGATGTTGTTTTCAGTTTCAAACGTATCATCGAGCCGGAACATCCTTATCATAAGGTTTCTGGCGGACGTTATCCGTGGTTTGAAAGTCAGGGCTTTAACAAGCTGATTAAAGATATCACGCTCATCGATTCCCATACGGTTACATTCACCTTAACCCGACCGGACAATGCGTTTCTGTCAAACCTGGCTACCAGCTATGCCATTATTCTTTCACAGGAATATGCTCAGCAGTTGCTAAAAGCCGGAACACTAAACCAACTGGACATGAAACCAATCGGAACAGGACCATTCTACTTATCTCAGTATATTCCTAATGATCTGATCCGCCTGAAGCGACACTGGGGCTATTGGCAAGGTGCCGCGCCGATGGAACAAGTCGTATTTGATATCTCATCGCGAGGAACAGGTACACTGGCAAAGCTCCTGAGCCAAGAATGTGACGTTCTCTCTTCTCCGGTTGCCAGTCAGTTACCAGTCATCAGCGACAATGATGAGTTTGAGCTGCTTGCCCAAACAGGGATGAATGTAGCCTTTATCGCTCTCAATAATGACAGGCCTACCCTGAAAGATATTCGGGTACGAAAAGCGATTAACCTTGCGATTAATCGCGAAAACCTGCTGAATTCTGTTTACTACGGCACGGGAACCAAAGCGAAAAGTATTCTGCCACCAATGTCCTGGGCTTATAACCATGACAGTAAAGCCCTTGACTATGACCCGGCTAAAGCACTGGCGTTATTGAAAGAGGCCGGTTACGACAAAAGCCTGCATTTGAAAATGTGGGTATCACTTGAACCGAGACCATATAACCCGAGCCCGAGAAAAACCGCAGAATTAATCCAGGCAGATCTCAATGCTGTAGGCATTCAGCTTTCTATCTATAACCAGGAAGCCTTTCATCGCATGGACCAAAGTGACATTGCTGAGAGTGATTTACTGTTGACCGGCTGGATTGCTGATAACGGTGACCCGGACAACTTCCTTCGTCCGTTGCTGTCATGCAGTGCCCGGCATGCCGGCCTGAATGTAGCTAACTGGTGTAACGTTGGTTTCGACAACCTTCTGGAACTTGCATCACGCACCAACAAGCTGGATCTGCGGGTGAACTACTATCACCTTGCGCAGGATATCCTGGATACCGAGGTTCCGATTATTCCACTGGCCCACGGTGTTCATTTCCAGGTTCATCATCAATCACTGGGTGGATTACAAATGAGTCCTTTCGGTACTCGCTCATTCTCAAGTGTCTACCGTAGCGAGTAATTAACAGCATGTTTATTTATACTATTCGTCGCCTCAACCTGTTTCTGATCACCATGGTTATCCTGACCCTGGTCGGATTCAGTCTGATGCGCCTCGATCAGAGTTCCATCTGGAGCAGCCAGCCATTCTGGAATGGCTGGGCGATTTACCTGCAAAACCTGATGGCTGGCAACCTTGGCCTAAGCCAGACCGGAGAACCGATCCTGAATGAAGTGCTGGTCGTTTTCCCTGCCACCCTGGAACTCTGTTTCTTTGCTTTCTCGCTATCATTGATTGCAGGCATCCCATTAGGCACCCTAGCTGGTGTTAAGCGTGGGCGCTTTGTTGATACCGCGATTTCCTCTGTCACTCTGGTAGGCTATTCGATTCCGTTATTCTGGCTGGCTGTTCTACTTATCATGCTGTTTTCTCAACAATTGGAGTGGTTGCCGGTTGCCGGTCGATACAGCCTGCTATATGAAATTGACCATGTCACAGGTGTCGGCCTGATTGATGTCATGCTCTCTGACAAGCCTTACCGCCCTGAAGCACTGATGGATACAATCCGGCACCTGATTCTGCCGACTTTAGTATTGGCCTTGGCACCGATGACAGAAGTTATCCGCCTGACCCGCACGTCTGTAGCAGAAGTGATGAACCAGAACTTTATCAAGGTAGCTCAAACCAAAGGCTTGTCGATGTTTGAAATCATCATGCGCCATGTGATGAAAAACGCGATTCCGCCGATTATTCCGAAACTGGGTATGCAGTTCTCAACCATGATGACGTTTGCCATGCTGACTGAATCAATTTTCAACTGGCCGGGAATCGGCCGCTGGCTGCTTAATGCCATTGCCGAGCAAAATTATGTCGCAATTCAGGCCGGTGTTATCACCGTCGGTAGCTTTATTCTGCTGGCAAACATTCTGTCAGATCTTACCGGTGCCTTTGTAAACCCGCTCGTAAGGAAGGAATGGTATGCTATCAAGTAACATTTACCAGGAGCAGAAAATCCCAACCCAGTGGGAGCGGGCATGGCAGAACTTCCGCGCCAATTCACTGGCAATGTTCGGACTATGGTGTCTATTCTTCCTGCTACTGATCACCCTGTTGGCCCAATGGCTGGCTCCTTATACACCATTCCAGCAGGTCGGTGAGCTATTGATGCCACCATCGTGGGATCTCCACGGCCGCGTAGAATATTTCTTCGGTACCGATGATCTAGGCCGGGATATTCTGAGCCGCCTGATCCTTGGTTCACAGCTGACTTTCGGTTATGCCTTACTGATTGCCTTTGCTTCCAGTGTTATCGGCATTCTGATCGGTGTCACCGCTGGTATGACCCGCGGCTTTAAATCCAGTATCCTGAACCACTTGCTGGATACAGTAATGTCGATTCCATCGCTATTGCTCGCCATTATTGTGGTTGCCTATTTAGGCCCGGGCGAAACTAATATCCTGCTGGCAATCTGGCTGGCATTGATCCCACGTTTTATCCGTGCCATTTACACCGCAGTACACGCAGAAGTAGAAAAGGACTACATCATTGCGGCCCGTCTTGACGGCGCTAACAGTTTCTACCTACTGTACAACTCCATTCTGCCTAATATCCTGACCGTCATTACCAATGAGATGACCAGGGCGATCTCCATTGCCATCCTGGATATTACTGCGCTTGGCTTTCTCGGCCTTGGAGCCCAGGCTCCGTCACCGGAATGGGGCGCGATGCTGGGAGACTCCATCGAGCTGATCTATCTGGCTCCATGGACAGTTACTCTACCGGGACTCGCCATTACTTTCAGCGTATTGGTTATAAACTTAGTAGGTGAAGGACTCCGCCAGGCAATAAATGCGGGGATTGATTAATGCCATTATTAGATATTCGTAACCTGACCATCGAAATTGATACACCACAAGGGATGGTTAAGGCTGTTGATCGCATGAGCCTGACCATCAATGAAGGCGAAATCCGAGGCCTAGTGGGTGAATCCGGTTCAGGTAAGAGCTTGGTAGCTAAAGCGATTGCTGGTGTAGAAAAAGACAACTGGCGGGTCAGTGCTGACCGTTTGCGACTGGGTGACGTTGATCTGTTGTCCCTTTCCCCTCGTGAACGACGCAAAATCGTCGGCCGTGAGATTGCGATGATTTTCCAGGAACCTTCGTCATGTCTTGATCCGTCTGAACGAGTCGGGGAGCAGCTGGAAGAAGCGATTCCTTCGGCATCATTCAGTGGCCACTGGTGGCAGCGATTCCAGTGGCGCCAGAAACAAGCTATTGCCCTGCTACACAAAGTCGGGATCAAGGAACACAAGCGGGTAATGAGAAGTTACCCGTATGAGCTGACTGACGGTGAATGCCAGAAGGTGATGATTGCAATGGCGATTGCCAACCGCCCTCGCCTGCTGATTGCCGATGAGCCAACCAATGACCTTGACCCTATCACTCAGGCACAAATCTTCCGACTGCTGAGCCGGATGAACCAGCTCGGCAATACCACGATTATGCTGGTCAGCCACGACCTGACCACCGTCACTCAATGGGCAGACAGAATTACAGTTATGTATTGCGGCCAGTCAGTTGAGTCCGGCAGCCGCCAGCAACTTCTGGAATCACCACACCATCCGTATACCGATGCCCTGCTGCGTGCTATGCCGGATTTCAATGTGGATGTTCTGCCTCATAAGTGCAAACTGGCAACGCTTCCCGGTTCTATACCTCCCCTTCAGCACCTACCAATTGGCTGCCGCCTGGGCCCGAGATGTCCATATGCCCAGCGAAAATGTGTTGAAGTACCCAAAAGACGCAAGATCAAAAACCATAAATTCAGCTGTCACTTTCCGCTGAATATGGAGGAGACGAAAAAGTGAGTGCACTACTTGAGGTAGAGAACCTTAAAAAAGACTATCACTACCGTTCAGGACTGTTCCGACGCCGGACGATTGAAGCGGTCAAACCAGTCTCCTTTTCGCTGGAAGCCGGTGAAACCATGGCATTCATTGGTGAAAACGGTTCTGGCAAATCAACCCTGGCCAAAATGCTCTCCGGCGTAGTTGAGCCAACCGAAGGTATCATCAGGGTTAATGGCGAACCGCTGGAACCAAATGATTTTGAAACCCGCTGCAAGCTGATCCGCATGATCTTCCAGGATCCCAATACATCGCTCAATCCACGTATTCAGATAGGTAAGATTCTGGAAGGGCCGCTTAAGCGTAATACTAATATGACGCCACAGGCTCGTGAGCGCCGGATCATGATGACACTAAAGCGTGTCGGTCTGCTGCCGGAACACGCTTACTTCTACCCACAGATGCTGGCAACCGGACAGAAACAGCGCGTATCGCTGGCCCGCGCACTAATCCTGCAGCCTTGTATTATCGTCGCTGATGAAGCATTGAACGGTCTGGATATGTCAATGCGCTCGCAGATCATTAACCTGCTGCTGGAGCTGCAGGAAGAAATGGGGCTGTCTTATATCTACGTATCCCAGCATATGGGAGTGATTAAGCACTTCTCCGACAAAGTTATGGTAATGCAAAAAGGCGAAGTCGTTGAACAGGGAACCACTGAAGAAGTGTTTATGAACCCTCAACACTCACTGACGCAAAAACTACTCGACAGCCATTTCACGGCACCGTCACACGACAGAACTAACCGCATCAGCAGCGGCACACCAAAAATCGAGTGCCCATAAAGGTATATAAACTAAAAAACGGGCTGTACGGCCCGTTTTCTTTTCAGATATCCCCTTGGTTCATCAAGCATATGATAACCACACGCTGACCGCTCCAATGCATACCGAACCTGTAATTGGACCAATAACATAACGACGCATTTCACTGCCGCCGATAACACTTGCCATCACCATTTTCACCAAGCTGTTTATCGCTGAAGCAATAAAAATAGCTAGAAACGCAGTTGTTACCAAAACCCCATTATTGGCACTCTGCCTGCCAAGTGCCAGAGTAATCGCATCCACATCTGTAATGCCGGAAATGGCAGCCAGTGTCAGTGTACCGGCATTACCAAACCACTCCTGCAATGCACTTGAAAGTAACATAATCACCAACAATACTAAGCCGAAAAACATCGCAGAAGAAAGCGCCAGGGGATTCTGTTTAACTTCCGGAGCGGTTTCACCTTTAACCTCTACCCGATGCCAAATCCAAAATGCAGGTAAGTAAAAACCTATCATCATCAGAAGCATCGGCCACCACAGCAAATCAACCAGCGCGTAATTTATCACCGAGCAAACAAATAAAATCCGTGGAAACATGGTACCGCAACTAATAAGAATCCCACAGGCAAGCAAGCCACTAAGCTGCTTTTGTTGCTTGGAAAGATTGGCAAATTGCAATGTCAGTGCAGTAGATGAACTCAACCCGGCAAACAAACAGGTAAATAAAATCCCTTTCTCTGTACCGCCTATTTTGATGGCAAAGTATCCAACAAAAGAAATGCTGGCGATCAAAACGACCATCCACCAAATCTCATAAGGATTAATTGCTTCCCATGGCCCCATCCCCTGATTGGGAAGTAGCGGCAACATCACCACAGAAATCAACAGCAGACGCAAGGCTGCATCAAGCTCATATTCCTGCAACTTCAATAAAGCCGAATGCAGCTCTTCTTTGTTATCTAAAATGATCGCGGTAATCACAGCGACTGATGCCGCAAGGACCGGATCACCCACAACGGTCAGACTACCGAGCAAAAAAGTCACCAACATACCAATAAGTCCGGTAATACTAAGATTGGTTTTAACCTTTTGGCTCCGGATATACGCAATTACGATTAATAATGATAAACCTAAAAAGGAAAATGCCAGAATCAGCTCAGAATACAGTTCCGTTAACAGCCCGCATATTCCTCCCATCAGCCCGATAAGCGAGTAAGTCCTTATTCCGGCAATTCTTAACCCGGAAGCTTCCTTACGGTGAACCCATCCGCGCTGAGTACCAATCAGCGCCCCTAAGAGTAACGCAATCCCCAAACGCCAGAATGGAGAATCTATGTCGATGGCCAAATCCATTTCGGCCCTCCCCGGCAAAATGCATCAATGGCACAAAAGAGAACTATAAATAATTGTATGTAAATACTTACAGCAAATGCGGGCTATATGAGGAGTATTTGATTGTTTCGTGACGTCAGCACGATATTCGGGAAATAAAAAGCGCCCGATAAAATTCGGACGCTAGAGATATAGAAGTAAAGACTTACTTTATTTTGACAGGGACTTATTGATTTCTGCCAGCACAGCCGCAGGGTCTGTAGCCTGAGTAATAGGACGACCGATTACCAAATAGTCTGAACCAGCCTGCACCGCTTCTACCGGAGTCATAACACGGCGCTGATCTCCTGCCGCGCTGCCAGCCGGACGAATGCCCGGTGTAACCAACTTGAATTCCTGACCAAGATTGCCCTTCAGCATCGTCGCTTCCTGAGCAGAACAGACAACACCATCCAAGCCACTGTTCTTAGCTAATGTTGCCAGACTAAGTACATGCTCACGAGGCTCTCGCTGAATACCAATACCGGCAAGGTCAGACTCATCCATACTGGTCAGTACCGTTACGCCAATAAGCAGCGGACGATCTTTACCATACGGTTCAAGAATTTCACGCGACGCCGCCATCATCCGCTCACCGCCGCTGGCATGAACATTCACCATCCATACACCCAACTCAGCAGCTGCTGCAACCGCGCGGGAACAGGTGTTCGGAATATCGTGGAATTTTAAATCAAGGAATACAGAATGGCCCCGATTATGCAGTTTACGCACAAAGTCGGGGCCATATAAAGTAAACATCTCTTTGCCAACTTTAAGTCGACAACTTCCCGGTTCAATCCGGTCAACAAAGGCTAAAGCCTCATCTTGACTTGGGTAGTCGAGAGCGACAATCACTTTTGGATCCAACATGGCATCTCCTGCTTAGTTATAGGTCAAACATACCCAGCTTCCTGAGCGCGGTCAGGATTGTACAGTAAATTTGTATTTTTTCGAGTACTTATTAAATATTTGTTCGTAAGACTTGAAAGTAACACTTTTCTTGATAGGCCAATCGTTTGTTCAAATGAGATTATTTAAATCCAGTTGTCTGCTTTTTTACTTTCATTAGATAATAAAAAACCCGTTCGGATTACGAACGGGTTTTTCGATAATTCATTTTATTCGCCATCCAAGCCACGGATTGGTTTCACTGCTCCCCAGCCTTTACACGACGGGCATTGCCAATAGAGCGAATGAGTCGCAAACCCACACTTACGACAGCGGAAATGCGGTTTAATCTTCAACTGCTCACCAACCAGCTCTCGCAGAGTACCAAGACTATCTTTTGCCCGGCCTTCTTCAGCTTCATCCAGATGGTAGTCCATCAACTGATAAAATCCTTTCATAGTCGGGTTTTTAGTCAGCTGCCTGGTCATAAATGCCTGAGCAACGATCGAACCTTCATGCTTAGAAATTTCATCTGCCAGCATCAATTCAGCAGTAGCACCCGCCTTAAGGTCAACGCAATGACGAAGATACTTCAGCCAACCGGTCTCATTATTCATGGCTTCATAGCATTGCAACAGCATCGGCAATGTTTCACTGACGTAATCAATATCCTGCTCAGCAACACGCTCCAGCTGTTTAGTCGCTGCCTTGTATTCTTCTGCACTGATCATGATTTTAGCCATCATGATAGATGCCCGTACACAAGTTTTATCCGCTGAAAGGGCTTTTTTGAGGAACTGTCGTGCTTTATCCGAATTCAGTGCGCTCATTTCCAACATCGCCATTTCACACCAGTAATGAGCGATGTCATGCTTAAGTTCAGGCTTACCCATCTTAACCAGTTGGGTCGCCATCTCAATAGCCTTTTCCCACTCGCGGGTTTGCTGATAAATAGTCAGCAACTGCTTCAATGCCCCTTTACGGTGGTCCGGCTCATCCAAAAGCTGCTCGAAGATTTTTTCAGCACGATCAAGGAAGCCTGCGACCATATAGTCCTTAGCTAACTGCTGCAACGCCAGGTTACGTTGATCAATAGTCAGATTAGGGCGGGCAATCAGGTTCTGGTGAATACGAATAGCGCGATCAACTTCACCCCTGCTTCGGAACAGATTCCCCAAAGCAAGGTGAGTATCAATAGTTTCACTATCAACCTGGAGCAGCTCTATGAATACATCAACAGCCTTGTCTGACTGATCAGACAACAGCAAGTTCAAGCCAGTTACATACTGGCGTGACATGTGATGCGACTGCTCCTGTTGTTTGTTACTAGCGCTCCTGTTACCCATGTACCAGCCATAAGCAGCTGCAATTGGAAGTAACAGGAACAACAGCTCTAGCATTAACGATTATTCCTTAACAGGCTCTGCACGAAGCTGATCCAGCTCTTTTTGCTGCTTTTGTACTTTCTTGCTCAGACGATTTTTAGAAAAACGCGCCTTCAGGTAAAGCGTACCGCAAATCAACCAACCAATAGCAAAACCGGCACCAAATGCGATACCAAGTAGAGTAGATAATTGGAACTCACCTTGAGCTATCAGAAAATCAAAGTTGACCAGCTGTTGGTTTTGCGCACCAAGCGCCAATGTAACCAAAAAGCAGACAACTAATACAAGAATGCTAAGTATCTTCATCGTGAATCCTTATCACTTGATCAAAAGTTTGATTGGTTGATTATGCAAGATTTTCACTCGTCAGACCATGATCTATAGACATAAAAAAACGGCATACTATCAGCATGCCGTTTTTTTGTTCTATGTGTGGTTAGCCAGCAAAAGCTGTGTTAACCCGGTCACGTAATTCCTTACCTGGTTTGAAGTGAGGAACGTACTTGCCGTCCAACTCAACCTTATCACCAGTTTTTGGGTTACGACCTACACGTGGAGCACGGTAATGCAATGAGAAGCTACCAAAGCCACGGATCTCAATACGATCACCCTCTTCAAGAGTGGTCGCCATGTGCTCAAGGATTTCCTTGATTGCATCTTCTACCTGTTTGGCAGAAAGATGTGTTTGTTGACTACACAGCCTTTCAATCAATTCAGACTTTGTCATAAACACTCCGTCTTTTTAGTATGTTTCTCAATAGTATAACCGCTTAGGGGGAAAAATCCTCCCCCTATGCTCAATTATTCGCCTTTAGCAGCTTTGAAAGCGTCAGCCATAGCGTTACCGAATGCAGCATCATCTTGCTTGTTCAGTGCAGCCATTGCTTCTTGCTCTTCAGCAACGTCTTTAGCGCGTACAGATAGGTTGATTACGCGGTTCTTACGGTCAACGCCAGTGAACTTAGCTTCAACTGAATCGCCAACAGAAAGAACTAGAGTTGCGTCTTCAACACGGTCAACTGATGCTTCAGAAGCACGTAGGTAACCTTCAACACCTTCAGCTAGCTCGATAGTTGCGCCTTTAGCGTCAACTGCAGTAACAGTACCAGTTACTAGAGCACCTTTCTTGTTTACAGAAACGTAGCCGTTGAATGGGTCTTCTTCGATCTGCTTGATACCTAGAGAGATACGCTCACGCTCAGCGTCAACTGCTAGAACAACTGCAGAGATTTCGTCGCCTTTCTTGAAGTCGCGAACTGCTTCTTCACCTGCAACATTCCAAGAAATGTCAGATAGGTGAACAAGACCGTCGATGCCGCCTTCAAGACCGATGAAGATACCGAAGTCAGTGATAGACTTAATCTTACCAGTTACGCGGTCGCCCTTAGCTTGCATTTCAGCAAATGACTGCCATGGGTTAGCTTTACACTGCTTAAGACCTAGGCTGATACGACGACGTTCTTCGTCGATATCAAGAACCATAACTTCAACTTCGTCGCCCACGTTAACAACTTTAGATGGGTGGATGTTCTTGTTAGTCCAATCCATCTCAGAAACGTGAACAAGACCTTCAACGCCTTCTTCGATTTCAACGAAGCAGCCGTAGTCAGTTAGGTTAGTTACGCGGCCAGAAAGCTTAGTACCTTCTGGGTAACGCTTAGCGATAGCTACCCATGGATCTTCGCCTAGCTGCTTAAGACCTAGTGATACGCGAGTACGCTCACGGTCGAACTTAAGAACTTTAACGTTGATCTCGTCGCCAACATTAACGATTTCAGATGGGTGCTTAACGCGTTTCCAAGCCATGTCAGTGATGTGTAGAAGACCGTCAACACCACCAAGGTCAACGAACGCACCGTAGTCAGTAAGGTTCTTAACGATACCTTTAACTTCCATGCCTTCCTGTAGAGAAGCAAGAAGTTCATCACGCTCAACGCTGTTTTCAGATTCGATAACTGCGCGACGAGAAACAACTACGTTGTTACGCTTCTGGTCTAGCTTGATTACTTTGAACTCTAGCTCTTTGTTTTCTAGGTGAGCAGTGTCACGAACTGGACGTACGTCTACTAGAGAACCTGGTAGGAACGCACGGATGCCGTTAAGTTCAACAGTGAAACCACCTTTAACTTTACCGTTGATGATACCAACAACAGTTTCAGCATCTTCGTAAGCTTTTTCAAGCTGGATCCAAGCTTCGTGGCGCTTAGCTTTGTCACGAGAAAGTTTAGTCTCACCGAAGCCGTCTTCAACAGCGTCTAGAGCAACGTCAACTTCTGCGCCAACTTCGATTTCAAGTTCGCCAGCAGCGTTCTTGAATTCTTCAACTGGGATAGAAGACTCAGACTTAAGGCCTGCGTCAACCAGTACGTAACCGTTTTCGATAGCTACAACAGTACCTTTAACGATCGCGCCTGGACGTGTTTCTAGTTCGTTTAGAGACTCTTCAAAAAGTAGAGCAAAAGATTCAGTCATTATTTAATCTTCAACTTGATTAACAACCATGGGTATCCTACCGCATGGGGTTGGAAGTAAAGTCGATCATCATCCATGATACCGACGCCATCACGCTGATTACTCAGCCGATAATTTTGTTTCAATATAAGCCAATGCCTGGGCAGTTACCTGCTCTATTGACATCTCAGTAGAGTCTAGCACCAAAGCATCAGCCGCGGGACGCAACGGAGCGACCGCACGATTGCGATCTCGGTAGTCACGTTCCTGAATTTCTTTCAAAAGGTGGTCAAAGTTAACATCTAAGCCTTTCTGTTGCAACTGATTCATACGGCGATTCGCGCGCTCTTCAGCACTTGCATCGAGGAAAATCTTAACTTCAGCCTGAGGGAAGACCACTGTTCCCATATCTCGACCATCAGCAACCAGGCCCGGAGCCTCACTGAATGCGCGCTGACGACGAAGCAGCGCTTCTCGCACACGAGGCAAAGCAGCCACTTTTGATGCCGCCATGCCAGTTTCTTCCTTGCGCAGCTCAGAAGAAACATCTTCACCTTCAAGAACAACCTTTACCAGCTCGCCTTCAGCCACAAACTGAACATCCAGATGTGCAGCTAAAGGAACCAACGCGTCTTCAGACTCAAGATCAACACCGTGATGAATCGCAGCCAAAGCCAGAACACGATAAATAGCGCCGGAATCAAGTAAATTCAGGCTCAGTTTATCTGCCAATAGCATACACAGGGTACCTTTACCGGCGCCGCTTGGTCCATCAACAGTGATCACTGGAGCATCTGTAGACATAGTTTTCTCCGAACTTGTTATAACTTAAAGCGATATAATGAAATGCATTCGTTTTGCGTTGCATTATACCCTTCACAAACGGGGGCGCATTATACGGGAAAAATTAACGAAGTACTATTAAAACAAAGGAATTCACCGTTCGAGATTTGACCGTTACCAACTGAGAATTTGTAGGACAAAGAATAACTTGGTTCTATTTCTGTACAAAAAAACCCGCCAGAGGCGGGCTTGAATCAATGACTTACTAACCTTCCGACTTAGCTGCTCAACTGAGCCAATTTGTCGAAATAATCAGGGAAGGTTTTAGACGTACATTTAGGATCATTAATCGTCACCGGCATATCACTCAGTGCCACCAGCGAGAAACACATTGCCATACGATGATCGTCATAAGTATCGATCGCAGCATGCGTTAATTTTGACGGTGGTGTAATCGTAATGTAGTCATAGCCCTCTTCAACTTCAGCGCCAACTTTGCGAAGTTCGGTGGCCATTGCTGCCAGTCGATCAGTCTCTTTAACCCGCCAGTTATACACATTGCGAATAGAGGTCGTGCCTTCAGCAAACAGTGCCGTGGTCGCGATAGTCATCGCAGCATCCGGAATGTGGTTAAAATCCATGTCGACAGCTTTCAGCTCTCCGCGGCGGGCAATCACGTAATCATCCCCCCACTCGATTTCAGCCCCCATCGCGGCCAGTGCATCTGCAAACTGAACATCACCTTGGATGCTTTTCTTTCCAATACCAGTAACTTTCACTTCACCGCCACGAATCGCGGCGGCCGCCAAAAAGTAAGATGCTGACGACGCATCACCTTCAACCAGGAAGTCACCCGGTGCTATGTATGTCTGTCCAGCAGGAACAACAAACTCTTTATAGTCACGATTTTCAACAGACACACCAAACTGCGACATAATCTGCAGCGTGATATCAATATAAGGTTTAGAAACTAGATCGCCTTTAATGCGAATGACGGTGTCGCTTTTCGCCATCGGTGCTGACATTAAAAACGCAGTCAGAAACTGACTGGAGATCGAACCATCAATTTCAACTTGACCACCTTGCAGGCCCGTTCCATTGATCTTCAACGGTGGATAATTGTCCTGTTCAAGGTAAGTGATATCAGCCCCAGCCGTGCGAAGCGCTTCCACTAGGTGGCCAATCGGACGCTCCTTCATACGTGGTTCACCCGTCAGCACAAACTCACCGCTTCCCAGACAAAGAGCTGCAGCTAACGGACGCATAGCAGTACCTGCATTCCCCAAAAACAACTCAAGAGCCTGAGACGGATGGAAGGCAGCCCCCAAGCCTTCAACTTCGCAGACGGTTTTATCGTCTGAAAGCTGATAGTTTACGCCCAGCTGTTTCAATGCATTCAGCATGTGGCGGATATCATCACTATCAAGCAAGTTAGTGAGGCGCGTGGTACCCTGTGCTAGTGCAGCTAACAATAGCGCACGATTAGAAACACTTTTCGACCCCGGCAGATTTACTTCGCCATTAATCTGATTTATCGGCTGTAACGTTAAACTTTCCATCTGTTTGTATTCGATCCTGTATTTTATGCGTTCCAGCAGATTAGCGAATAATGTCTCAGTCCGCTAGTACTGATTCAGTCAATTACTTCAGGCAGAAAATGGTATGCTTAGCCCCCGGGAGCCTCATTCAAAATAAGGAGCAATTGTGGCAGCAGAAACACCTATGGTAGGTATCGGTGTGATTATCGTAAACCGCAAAGGGGAAGTACTGGTTGGTAAGCGACAAAACAGCCATGCGCCCTATTATTCCATTCCCGGCGGCCACATGGAAATTGGAGAGACCTTCAGTCAATGCGCGGCTCGGGAAGTCGAAGAGGAAACCGGACTGCTAATTAAAAACCCACATGTTATCGCTGTTACCAATAACCTGGAAACTTACCACGAGTCAGGTAAGCACTATATCAGCATTGCTTTGCTTGTTACTGAATTCACTGGGGAGCCGGAGCTACGGGAGCCCGATAATTGTGAAGGCTGGTTATGGGTCGATCCTGCCAACCTACCCCAACCTCATTTTGATGCCAGCGAACAATCCATCCGTTGCTACCTTGAACAACGATTCTGTCTGAATTGAGCAGCCCACGACTGAACGAAAAGTTATAGGCCCGCAGTTATCGCGAGCGCATTAAAAAACGGTGTCAGGAACACCGTTTTTTTAGATGAGACGTAGTTTGTTGTTAACATTCAAACTTAAGAAAAGTCCCTTCAACCCACTTATCCCCTAGCTCATCTTGAGACAAGGCAACAATTCGTTCCATTGCCGGTAATGAGGTCAAACCGCTATATATGATGCCGCAACTTTCGGTTACAAAAAGGCGTTTAATCAGCACAAGAACTAAAGAGGTATAACTCTGATGTTGCTTTTCGGAGTCGGTATCGAAAGGAACTACCAGATTATCAGCACCAGCAACCAGACAGAGCTTAACGATATCTTTCAGCTCATTCTCCGAGGCGATTCCCCACAAAGGCAGACGAATATTGAGAGTGTGGTATTCATGCTGTTCTTTCAATGCAAGCAACAGATTAAAAATCGTATGGCGATTAACTGCACGATATCGTGCCAGCGGGAAATCAACATCAATCTCTTCTACAGCAGAATCTGTCATTGGTGAATTAATAGAAATATGCTCACCGTCAGTAACACCTTCAAATGCTTTGACGTCAATACGATGCTTTCTTAATGAATAAAAGTGCGGAGCCTGTTGCTTAAACACCAGATAGCGAGTGACATCTTGTTGCTGATTCGCCTTGTTCTCATTGAACAGCGATGCCAGGTTCTTCATATCACAGCTAGCTAAGTTCAATAACTGAAAATCTGATGCTTTATTATTATGTACATCTGAGTTCATCATTGTTCTGCCCATCCCTCGCAAATTTTTTGCAACATAATACTCGAAAAATGAGCAATTACTGTTTCTGTAGAGGGAAACTGTGTTTATCCTAGTGATTGATTTTCTTACAGTCTTTGTGATTTACATCTGATGTTAATTGCATAAATATATATAGAATGGTGTTGATTATTTCTGTCTCCTATCAACACAACTAGCATTCATATCAATACTTCTTCAGTGCTGGACAGATGCTCGAAGATTTACACTACATACGTATAGAAACAGGCGTATCAAGTCAGTTACAAAGCAATAAATAAAGAAGCTATCTAATCACCTGTAAAAAGAGATTGTAAGATGCGAAAAATCACCCGATTTCTTGCTACTGTTATTTTGTTCGGAATGACAGGATGTACTGGCATGCCAGTACAGGTCACTCCGGTGAAACCATTTAGCATAGAAAGTTATCTTGGCACCTGGTACGAAATTGCCCGCCTAGACCACAGCTTTGAACGTGGACTGTCACAGATCTCCGCTACTTATTCGCTTAATGATGATGGTTCAGTAAAAGTGATAAACAGAGGATTCAATGAAGAGGCTGGTGAATGGAAAGAAGCCGAAGGCAAAGCGAAATTTGTCGGATCACCAGATATCGCCCATCTCAAGGTCTCTTTTTTCGGCCCTTTCTACGGTAGTTATGTGGTGTTTTATCTTGAGCCTGACTACTCCACAGCTTTAGTCAGTGGGTATAACACGGATTATTTTTGGATCCTTTCCCGCAACAAATCTCTACCACAAGAAAAATTGCAATATTACTTAACTATCGCAAGACAAAAGGGCTTTGATACCAGCCAAATTATCATGACAACTCAGTAAGTTTTAACCTGATAAAAGTTAACATGATGGAGCCACTTCACTACAAACCATCGTATTAACCAATGGCTTTTTTACTAATTCAAATCAAGCCGACATAAGGTCAGAACATTACCATTACGTGAACACTCTATATCTACCCACTGCCCGTTGAAGGTTGCCAGCGAATTATCTAAAGAGGAGTAACCCCACAGAGTGTTGTTTTCTACCGGTCCTTCCAGGCTGATTTCATTATCTCGGGATTCCGGCTCGATTACTTTCAGCACCAGCTGGTTATTGATATTCTTTCCTTTTAATTCAACCCAGCTACCATCAAGGTTGTTAAGCGTCAGTCCGTCATCAAAACGTGTTCCGGTATTAACTTCAAAAGGGATACCATTTATCGACACTACGCCATTAGAGAAGCGGGCCTCTCCTTCCACCTTGAATTCAAGGTTATCAGGTGCCACAACCTGATCTTCAAAATCGACCTTAGTGGCAATAAGCGAACTACCGGACTGAACTAAATCCAACTCAACAATAGCACCAGCCTGAAGGTTATTAGCAGTACCATCATCAAATACAGTATTACTGTTGATATTAACTAATAAATATCCTGCGACTTCAAACAACGTCTTGTCATCACTGACCCAGGTCACCACACCTTCAAATTCCAGTCCGTTAAAATCCTGTGGGTCCTTAATATCAATTGAAAAAGCCACAAAGCGACCATTACTAAACAGTCCGTATATTTCAACCCACATACCATTCTCTAATGCACGGTCATCTTCAATCGTGGCATTACTATAATCAACCAGAACGGTTCCCAACAAAGCCGTTCTCGTTCCGTTTTGGTCAACACCGGTAAGGACACCTTCAATTTCAGCATTAAGCAATGGATTAATTTGATTTAAAGAAGTGACCGACCAGGTATTATCTGGGTGGAGCCGGGCGAACAGCATAACCCAGTCACCAACCTCCACTCCGCTTGCAGAAAAGTTAAAAGTAATCCCGTTGACAGTTATAGAATCAGCAGATAACGCGCTTACAGCCCCGGTTACAATTGGTTTCAGAACAATTTCCTGTGCAATATCGTTCTGGTTACTGACTTCAACCTGCATCCCCGTAGTGACAAAATCAAAATTGAAAGTTTGTCCGTTGTAACTCACATCAGAATCAGATGCATCAAGCTCATGACCATTAACGCTAAGCTGTAGAGCAGTATAAGAAATCGTATCAACGGTACCGTTAATTTTGGATACCGAACCCGAACCATCAGCCGAAGAATCAGAACCGTCACCTCCACAGCCGGACAGCAAAATACCCCCTATTACTACGTAAACTAACGCTCTCATTTTTCTATTCTCAAGGAGTTTACCCAATCTTAAATGTAGGCAATCCCTGTGTAGTTCCTGAAAGCGAAAATAAGAAAAGGAACACAATAGTTGCGAGTCATAAAAAAAGCCTCTCAACAGAGAGGCTTCATTATTATATTTCAGAAGGTTATGCGTGCTCTTGCTCGAACTTCGCCATAAAGTCGACTAATGCCTGCACACCTTCAATCGGCATTGCATTATAAATTGATGCTCGCATACCACCTACTGCACGATGACCTTTCAGTGCTTTAAGACCTGCCGCATCAGCCTGTTCCAGGAACAAAGCATCAAGTTCAGGGCTCTTTAACTGGAAAGGTACATTCATCAGGGAACGATTGTCCGGGTGGATCTCGTTACGGTAGAAATCAGAGTGATCAACGAAATCATACAAAATCTTGGCTTTCGCTTCATTGCGGCGCTGCATCTCTTCAACACCACCAATCGCTTTCAGCCACTTGAATACCTCACCAGCCAGATACCAGGCAAAAGTCGGTGGTGTGTTGAACATTGACTCTTTATCAACCAGCACGGTGTAATCCAGGATACTCGGCAAGATCTGCTTGGCCTTACCCAGCAAATCATCACGGACAATGACAATTGTCAGGCCGGCCGGACCCACATTTTTCTGCGCACCGGCATAAATCACACCGTACTTAGAAACATCAATCTTACGTGACAGAATAGTTGAAGACATATCGGCAACAATAGGCTTATCCGTATCCGGCAGATCGCGGATTTCGATACCATCGATGGTTTCATTCGGACAGAAATGAACAAACGCCGCATCATCAGACAGCTGCCACTCAGAAGCAGGCAAAATAGCCCGCTTACCGTCACGCTCACAGGTAATATCAACAACATTCGGCTGACAGTACTTTTGCGCTTCATTTGCAGCGCTATGAGCCCAGTAACCACCATCCATGTAATCAGCCGTTTCAGCATCACCCAGCAGGTTCATCGGCACTGCGGCAAACTGACCACGTGCACCACCGTGGCAGAAAAGCACATGGTAGTTATCAGGAATAGCAAGCAGATCACGCAAGTCCTGTTCTGACTGCTGAGCCACCGCAATGAACTCTTTACTACGGTGACTGATTTCCATCACGGATGTCCCTAGACCATTCCAGTTCACCAGCTCTTCCTGTGCTTTCTTCATAACGTCTGCTGGGATCATTGCCGGACCAGCACAAAAGTTATAGACCTTTTCCATGATGTAAGACTTGCTCCTGCTGTATAAAACATTGGTTTTAAAAGGCATTGTGATTTATCAACCGTAAACCACACGACCTATCTTTGACTCTGTCCGCCTCAAGATGTGACGGAGATCAGGTCTTTGTTTTTACACCTTTATTGCATAAGAGAAAAGTCTTTCTTGATATCTTTCGCAGGAAAAGCAATTAAGTGGACAGGAAATAAATGCTGAAAACAAAAAAACGCAGCCCATAGGCTGCGTTTTTATCAGAACAAATGACTAAAGCAATTATTCTTCGTCAGTTGATTCATCGGCTTCAGAATCGGCTGCCGGTTGTTCTGACACTTCTGCAGTTTCACCTTCGGCTATTACAGCCTCTTCGATGTCCTGCTCGTCTTCTTCCGGCTCATCGATACGCTGAAGACCAACAACCTGCTCGTCGTCAGCAGTACGGATCAGGGTAACACCCTGGGTGTTACGACCCACTCGGCTCACCTCAGCTACACGGGTACGAACCAGTGTACCGCCGTTGGTGATCATCATGAACTCGTCACCTTCCTCAACCTGTACCGCACCTACAACGCTACCGTTACGCTCTGAAACCTTGATAGACACAACGCCCTGAGTTGCACGGCTCTTGGTTGGGTATTCGCTCAGCTCAGTACGCTTACCGTAACCATTTTCAGTTACAGTCAGTACATCACCTTCATTCTGAGGAACAATCAGTGAAACAACCTGGTCGTTTTCAGCCAGCTTGATACCGCGTACACCAGCCGCTGTACGGCCCATGCCACGAACCTGATCTTCAGAGAAGCGAACAACTTTACCCGCAGAAGAGAACAGCATGATGTCATCAGAACCGTCTGTCAGGTCAACGCCGATCAGCGAGTCACCATCACGCAGGTTCACTGCGATAATACCGGCACTACGAGGACGACTGAAGTCAGTCAGCGGTGTCTTCTTAACTGTACCGTCTGCCGTTGCCATGAATACGAACTTGTCTTCTTCATATTCTTTCACTGGCAGGATAGCAGTAATACGTTCGTCTTCTTCCAGAGGAAGGATGTTAACAATCGGCTTACCGCGTGCAGTACGAGTTGCATGTGGCAGCTGATAAACTTTCAGCCAGTACATGCGACCACGGCTAGAGAAGCACAGAATTGTATCGTGGGTATTGGCAACCAGCAGACGTTCAATGAAGTCTTCATCCTTCATTCGCGTTGCCGCCTTACCTTTACCACCACGGCGCTGAGCTTCGTAGTCGCTCAGTACCTGATACTTCACGTAACCTTCGTGAGATAGGGTCACCACTACATCTTCCTGGTTAATCAGATCTTCCAGATCGATGTCATGGCTTGCTGCTGTGATTTCAGTGCGACGCGCATCGTTGAACTGCTCTTTAACCAGTTCCAACTCTTCACGTATCACTTCCATCAGACGCTCAGAGCTAGACAGGATGTGCAGCAATTCTGCAATTTCTTCCAGCAACGTCTTGTATTCGCCAAGAATCTTCTCGTGCTCAAGACCAGTCAGCTTGTGCAGACGAAGGTCAAGAATAGCCTGAGCCTGTTGCTCAGTCAGGTAGTATTTGTTGTCACGGATGCCGTATTGCTCTTCCAGCCATTCTGGACGAGCAGCATCTGTACCGGCACGCTCCAGCATCGCTGCAACGTTACCCAGATCCCAGCCACGAGCAACCAGGCCAGCTTTCGCTTCAGCCGGAGTCGGAGCATTCTTGATCAACTCGATGATTTCATCGATGTTCGCCAGCGCCAGTGCCAGACCTTCAAGGATATGAGCACGGTCACGAGCTTTACGCAATTCGAAGATAGTACGACGAGTCACCACTTCACGGCGGTGATCGACGAAGCACTTCAGCATCTCTTTCAGGTTGAACAGTTTTGGCTGACCATCAGCCAGTGCAACCATGTTGATACCGAATGTTGTTTGTAGCTGAGTCTGTGCATACAGGTTGTTCAGTACAACCTCACCTACAGCATCACGCTTACATTCAATAACAATACGCATACCGTCTTTATCAGACTCATCGCGCAGTGCACTGATACCTTCAACTTTCTTATCTTTAACCAGCTCAGCAATCTTTTCGATCAGACGAGCTTTGTTTACCTGATATGGAATCTCTGTAACAACAATGGTCTCTTTGCCATTCTTGTCCGCTTCGATATCAGCTTTTGAGCGCATGTAAATCTTACCGCGACCCGTTTTATAAGCGTCAACAATGCCTTTACGGCCACTGATCAATGCTGCGGTCGGGAAGTCCGGGCCCGGGATGTATTCCATCAGCTGATCAATGGTGATGTCTTCATCATTGATGTAAGCCAGACAGCCGTCGATAACTTCGCCCAGGTTGTGTGGCGGAATATTCGTCGCCATACCAACGGCGATACCAGACGCACCGTTAACAAGAAGGTTCGGGATCTTTGTCGGCAATACTGCCGGGATCTGCTCAGTGCCATCGTAGTTAGGCACATAATCAACCGTCTCTTTTTCCAGGTCGGCCAGCAGCTCGTGGGCAATTTTTGCCATGCGCACTTCGGTATAACGCATTGCCGCCGCAGAGTCACCATCGATAGAACCGAAGTTACCCTGACCATCCACCAGCATGTAGCGGAGAGAGAAAGGTTGCGCCATACGTACGATTGTGTCGTAAACCGCGCTATCACCGTGCGGGTGATATTTACCGATTACGTCACCAACCACACGGGCTGATTTTTTGTATGCTTTATTCCAGTCATTGCCAAGCACATTCATCGCGAATAATACGCGGCGGTGTACAGGCTTAAGGCCATCACGCACATCCGGAAGAGCACGACCAACGATGACTGACATCGCATAGTCGAGGTATGAGCCTTTCAGCTCCTCTTCAATATTTACGGGCGTGATCTCTTTTGCAAGATCGCTCATGGAGCCAATATCCCTCAGGTAATTTCTGTCGTATATCTATACGTGCAAGGTGCGAGAATATAGCACAAATCGGCCCAGATAGGCACACCTTTCACTATTTATGTTGTGAGTAATTTAGCGGATTTACCAAAAATCAGACACAAACTTATGTCTCTCTTAAGCTCTTTCCGAGTTGAATGGTTATTTTTCAGGCAAAACACTTCCTTGTGATTCATAAACACTGAAGTGAAAGTCATCACACCAAAATATAAAGTGCTACCAATTGTAAAATTCCGACCCGATATCCGTTTATGCAAATTAACGCATTAAGCGCCATCATGCTGGGAAGAAGCCCGATCATGGTCACTTTTATCCTTTAACAGAAGCGTAGAATTGTCTTTGCACCCAGCCGTTTAGCTGTTCGAAACGGGCCTGCACTCTAATTTTTAACACACAAAAATAAGTGAGGTCGTTATGTTAGGAAAAGCAATCAATACTATCGGACTATGCATCATTGGCGGAAAATATATTCTGATACTCATTCTCGCTGCCATGACCTTATCTTCCGGCTCATTTGAACCTGAGTTTCTATCTTTTAGTCAGGAATAAAACTCACTTGTCTATGCTGAACTGTCATCAGTACAACACAAGGGAACAAGTCAGGCAAAACCCGCTATCGAATCAAATATTTCAAGTCGCGACGGTTCCGCTATAATAGCGCCATCAATTGATGATGAATGGCAATAAGAATGACCAAACAGTTAAATGTCGATCCGGCTGAAATCAGTAAATTTGAAGAAATGGCATCCCGTTGGTGGGACATGGAGGGTGAATTCAAGCCCCTGCACCAAATCAACCCTCTACGCCTGAACTATGTGATTGATAATGCCGGTGGCCTGTTTGGCAAAAAAGTCCTCGATGTTGGCTGTGGCGGCGGCATCCTGGCTGAAAGCATGGCCGTTGAAGGTGCAGAAGTTACAGGCCTGGATATGGGCAAAGAGCCATTAACCGTAGCCCGCCTGCATGCTCTGGAAACTGGCACTAAACTGGAATATGTCCAGCGCACTGCAGAAGAGCACGCCGAACTGCACCCGGCAACCTATGACGTCGTCACCTGCATGGAAATGCTGGAACACGTTCCAGATCCGGCGTCTGTGATTGCTTCTTGCGCCAAAATGGTCAAGCCGGGCGGTCACGTCTTTTTCTCGACACTGAACCGCAACCTGAAATCCTACCTGTTTGCGATTGTCGGTGCAGAGCAACTGCTGAAACTGGTGCCAAAAGGCACCCATGACCACAATAAGTTTATTCGACCGTCTGAGCTGTTAGGTATGATTGACGAGACCCCACTTGAAGAGCGTCATATCACCGGCCTTCATTACAACCCACTAACGGACAATTACTGGTTGGGTAATAACGTGGACGTCAACTACATCATCCATACCGTTAAGCCAGAATAATTTTTCACGGCTAACGTTATCGTCCAAGATACGTATCAAAGAGACATAAAGAAGAGAGGATGCCAGCCAGCATCCTCTCTTTCTATCCCCCGCCCACAATTCAACAAGCCAATCACTCTGTTACGAAGCTCAACCCGCCTGTTACTACAATAGTTAAGATGGTTCACAACACTGACGCTCCTGCTTGTTTTTTGTTCTGCAGCCATAAGCTAACCCCATAGATAAGGCGTATAGTAGATACCAATTGATTTAATCAGTCTCACAGATAAGGATATTCACGATGAGTTCACCGATAATGGCAGTATTATTTGATCTCGACGGTACCTTACTGGATACCGCGCCTGATATGGCAGATGCCGCTAACAAGGTACTTGCCGATTATGACTATGGTCCGCTAACTGAAGAGCAAATCCAGGCTAACACCAGCTACGGCGCCAAAGGACTGCTTACTGCCGGCTTCGGCACAGTTCCATCACACTTGGATCACAGTCAGCTCAGACAACAATTCATCAACTATTATCAGCAGAACATTTGTGATGGTACCTCCATCTATAGCGGAATCACCTCGCTACTTACCTACCTAGAGTTAGAAAAGATCCCATGGGGGATCATGACCAATAAGCCCGGTTTCCTAACAGAGCAACTGCTTCCTTTTTTCCCGGAGCTGATGAAAGCACAAACTGTTGTCTGCGGCGATACCCTCAGTGTTGCCAAACCCCACCCCGAACCATTGCTACATGCTTGTGAACTATTGGGAGCCTCCCACCATCAATGTGCTTATGTCGGTGACATTGAAAAAGACATGATCGCAGCCAGAGCCGCTAGTATGTCCGGATATGTTGCCGGTTGGGGCTATATAGGAGAACGCCATGCGCCGGACAGCTGGCAGGCTTCAGGTATTCTTGCCCAGCCGGAGTCACTGATTGATGTTCTCGAACACCAAAAATCGCTCAGATAAGTCAATAATTAAGCAACCAAGTCACGACCCTCAACGAGTGTATAAAATTGATAAAAATCAAGGAAAAAATTTTTTCTTGTGTATTTTTTTGCTGCGATTTTTCGTTGATTTTTTCTATTATATTGGCGTGCCTGCTTAAATCGGTTGGTAGGCACTAACTTATTTTTGCGAATCCCCATGTTATCCACAGCTGCTTAAAATTTCCCACCTTGCAAAAAGGTCGACACATCACTATCTTGTAACCAAATAAGCTCAACACCCCAATATATAGTGTTTTTGCCCACAAGTGATAAATGTAACAAAGATCACAATCTTTGCTAACGTTATCGTTAAAGTTGCAAAAAACGCTGTTATTAAAGAAATACTGGGAAAACTACAAAAAATGAATCAACAGCTAACTGTTACCAAGCGTGATGGACGCAAAGAAAGTATCGATTTAGATAAAATTCACCGAGTGATCGCATGGGCTGCGGAAGACCTGGAGAACGTCTCGGTTTCACAAGTCGAACTAAAATCCCACATTCAGTTCTATGACGGAATCAAAACTGAAGATATTCACGAAACCATCATTAAAGCAGCAGCAGACCTGATTTCAGAAGAAACCCCAGATTATCAATACCTTGCTGCACGTCTGGCGATCTTCCACCTACGTAAGAAAGCGTACGGTCAATTTGAACCGCCAACGTTGTACAACCATGTTTCTAACCTGGTAGAGCAAGGCAAATACGACAAACATCTGCTTGAAGACTACACCAAAGAAGAATTCGAGCTGATGAACGATTTCATCGATCACTGGCGCGATATGAACTTCTCATACGCGGCAGTTAAGCAACTTGAAGGCAAATATCTGGTACAGAACCGTGTTTCCGGCGAAATCTACGAAAGTGCACAGTTCCTGTACATTATGATCGCAGCATGCCTGTTTGCGAAATATCCGAAAGAAACTCGTCTTGATTACATCAAGCGTTTTTACGATGCAGTATCAACATTCAAGATCTCACTGCCAACGCCAATTATGTCCGGTGTTCGTACTCCTACCCGTCAGTTCAGTTCATGCGTACTGATCGAGTGTGACGACAGCCTGGACTCAATCAACGCAACAGCAAGCTCAATCGTACGTTACGTTTCCCAGCGCGCCGGTATCGGTATCAACGCAGGCCGTATCCGTGCCCTTGGCTCTGAAATCCGCGGTGGTGAGGCATTCCATACGGGTTGTATCCCGTTTTACAAATACTTCCAGACTGCTGTTAAATGCTGCTCTCAGGGCGGTGTACGCGGTGGTGCGGCAACTGTGTTCTACCCTATCTGGCACGGTGAAGTTGAATCACTGCTGGTATTGAAGAACAACCGTGGTGTTGAGGAAAACCGTGTCCGTCACATGGACTACGGCGTACAGATCAACAAACTGATGTACACCCGTCTGATCAAAGGCGAAAACATCAGCCTGTTCTCTCCGTCAGATGTTCCTGGCCTATATGATGCCTTCTTTGCCGATCAAGACGAATTTGAGCGTCTGTACGTAAAATATGAGCAGGACGAAAGCATCAAGCGCAAGAGCATTAAAGCCATTGAGCTGTTCTCGCTGCTGATGCAGGAGCGTGCGTCAACCGGCCGTATCTACATTCAGAATGTTGACCACTGTAATACCCACAGCCCGTTTGATCCATCTGTGGCTCCGATTCGTCAGTCTAACCTGTGTCTTGAAATTGCGCTACCAACCAAGCCACTAAACAACGTTGAAGACGAAAACGGCGAGATTGCCCTGTGTACCCTGTCTGCATTCAACCTGGGTGCAATTGATTCACTGGATGATCTTGAAGAGCTGGCAGACTTGACAGTTCGCGCACTTGACGCCCTGCTTGATTACCAAGACTACCCGCTGCCGGCAGCTCGTCGCGCAACAATGAACCGCCGTACACTGGGTGTTGGTGTGATCAACTTTGCGTACTACCTGGCGAAACACGGTGTGCGTTACTCTGACGGCAGTGCAAACAACCTGACTCACCAGGCATTTGAAGCAATTCAGTACTACCTACTGAAAGCATCTCTAGGTCTGGCTAAAGAGCAAGGTGCGTGTCCGGCATTCAACGAAACAACCTATGCACAAGGTATCCTTCCTATCGATACCTACAAGAAGGACATCGATAAAATTTGCACGACAGAACTGAACTACGACTGGGAAACACTGCGCGAAGAGATCAAAACGCATGGTCTGCGTAACTCAACCCTGTCAGCACTGATGCCATCCGAGACATCGTCTCAGATCTCGAACGCAACCAATGGTATTGAGCCACCTCGCGGCTTCGTATCAGTTAAGGCGTCTAAAGACGGCATCCTGAAACAGGTCGTGCCGGAATACAGCAAGTATAAAGACAATTACGAGTTACTCTGGAACATTGGCAGCAATGACGGTTACCTGCAGCTTGTCGGTATCATGCAAAAGTTCATCGATCAGGCAATTTCAGCTAACACCAACTACGACCCGAGCACACAGCCGAATGGTAAGGTACCAATGAAGCTGCTGCTTAAAGATCTGCTGACCGCATACAAGCTTGGTGTGAAGACCCTGTATTACCACAATACACGTGACGGCGCCTCTGACGGCCAGAGCGATATGGGTGCAGACGACTGCACAAGCTGCAAAATTTAACGAATTACCGAATTAAATGGGAGCTTCGGCTCCCCTTTGATGCTGAGGATATAATGGCTTATAGCACTTTTTGTCAAACTAACAATGATCAGCTAAAAGAACCGATGTTCTTTGGCCAGCCTGTCAACGTTGCTCGCTACGACCAACAGAAATTTGAAATTTTCGAAAAACTGATCGAAAAACAGCTGTCTTTCTTCTGGCGCCCGGAAGAAGTTGACGTATCTGGTGACCGTATCGACTACAACGAGCTGCCAGATCACGAACGTCACATCTTCATCAGCAACCTGAAATACCAGACACTGCTGGATTCCATTCAGGGCCGCAGCCCGAACGTTGCTCTGCTACCGATCGTTTCAATCCCTGAGCTGGAAACCTGGATCGAAACATGGTCTTTCTCAGAGACCATCCACTCACGCTCGTATACGCATATTATCCGTAACATCGTAACCGACCCATCGATCGTATTTGACGATATCGTGGATAACGAGCACATCATCAAACGTGCCGGCGATATTTCAAAGTACTATGATGATCTAATCACTGCAACCAACGACTACCACCGCCTTGGTGAGGGTTCGCATACAGTTAACGGCGAGACAATTACCGTCAACCTGCGTGACATCAAGAAAAAGCTATACCTGTGCATGATGTCAGTTAACGCACTGGAAGCGATTCGCTTCTACGTCAGTTTCGCCTGCTCGTTCGCTTTTGCCGAGCGTGAACTGATGGAAGGTAACGCTAAGATCATCAAACTGATTGCCCGAGATGAAGCACTTCACCTGACAGGCACTCAGCACATTCTGAACCTGCTTCGCACCGGACAGGATGATCCTGAAATGGCAGAAATTGCCAAAGAGTGTGAACAAGAATGCTTCGACATCTTTAAAGATGCCGCAGAGCAGGAAAAAGAGTGGGCTGAATACCTGTTCAAAGATGGCTCCATGATCGGTCTGAACAAAGACATCCTGTGCCAGTACGTTGAATACATCTCTAACCTTCGTATGGCTGCAGTTGGCTTGGATCACGCTTACCCTGGCGCAACCCAGAACCCGATCCCATGGATTAATTCATGGCTGTCTTCCGACAATGTTCAGGTAGCACCACAAGAAGCCGAAATCAGTTCTTACCTGGTTGGTCAGATTGACAACGACGTCAGCGCCGACGATCTGGGTGATTTCGAGCTATGAGTCAATTAACCATTAAGGTTAACGGACAAACGGTTCACGGCAACAGCCGTGAACCCTTGCTGCACCAGTTGGAGAAAGCCGGACTTCGACCTGAATTTCAGTGTCGTACCGGTATGTGCGGAGCTTGTCGGTGTAAGCTGAAAGCTGGGGCGATTGATCAAGGTGATGCGATGGCCTTCATCGCTCCGAATGAAGTACTGGCGTGCTGTTCGATACCAAAATCCGATGTCGATGTTGAATTCGACTATCAGTTGGCATCTTTGCCAGAAACTAAAAAGGCTGTCGGCACCAACTAATAGCAACAATTGCCATTAGCTAAAACGCCATTCAGCCTCTTTCTTTTATTCTCTCTTAATTTCTATTTTCTGACTTATTTAGCGAACACGAGTCAGAAATTCATACTGCCCTATAACCGGCTTTCCATCCAGATAACGTCTCAGCATATCCAACATTACAGTTGCAATTACATTGCGATACGCTCGGTACTCATAATGGCGTTTTGACTTAATTATCTGCGCCCACTCACCTTCAGGTGTAATCAAAGCGACCGGAATCCCTTCTTCATATTCAGCCCCGGAAACCAGAGCCAGCTGTGCTCCACTTTCTTTCATGATTGATGGAGCCTGCACCGTTACTGCAAGTAACGGATCTGCGACCTGAACATCGCTAACCAACGCTTTTTCCTGTACCACTTTTCCCTGTAAAAGCGCTTTCCGACTGTCAGGGTAATCCTGTAACCAGTTTGTCAGCCAACCTCCACTGAACTGTTCTTGTAACGCCAGATGCAGTTGCCTTTCCTTCAGAACATGACCGACATGGATCGGCAACTCACGCTCAACACTCACAACATTGTCGCCGAGCAACTCAATCATCTGATGTTGAAGCTGAGGAGCCATACCATCTCCTTTTGGCGAGAACAGCTTCACCTCGATAAAAGGCAGTGATGAACGATAACCGACTTCATACTCATCCGGCACATTCAAATCCTGCAACTGCTGACCAATACCAGATTCTGACAGTCCGAATGTATAGAAACGATGACAGTCTTTAGCATGGCTGTGCTCAAACCGCTCGCGTATCCGAGGCAGAATTTCATCCTGAACCATCATTTTGAATTCGCGAGGTACGCCCGGGGTAAAATACAACCAAGCCCGGTTCAGCTTCATTGCAAAACCACAAGCCGTACCTATCGGATTTTTCAGTAGCTCTGCGCCTTCCGGCAACATGGCTTGCTTAAGGTTGGTATGCGGCATTTCTCTGCCCAGAGCACGATATTTTTCCTGCATCTGCTCAACCCAATAATCCGATTGCTCCAGACCAGAACCCGCAGCGACAGCAGCAGCCTGAGCCGTGAGATCGTCAGTTGTCGGCCCTAGCCCGCCATTAACCACCACAACATCAGCAATCAAACTACAGTGCTCAATTTCAGCTGCCAATGTTTCCAGGTGATCGCCAACTGTTGTTCTGCGTGATAATGGAAAACCTTGCTGGAAAAAAATACGTGACAGCCAAGCTGCATTGGTATCGGTGATATCACCATGCAACACCTCTTCCCCGGTACTGATCATTGCTACGTGCAACTTGCTTCCCCTCTGGTTGCGATACTTATATGCTTTCTATACACCTTATACCAATTTACATCAGCCGATACAGATTTATCGCACAGTAACAATAATGCAATAAAACCAGGCAAGTATGAGTAGTTATAAATGCAGAAAGATGCCAGGCACGTACCAATTGTAAAGCTAGGTTTACACACAAACACAATAGTTGACAGTCAGGAAAACTCCCTTTAAGGTAGCAGTCAGTCGCAATCATCACTGTATGATGAGATATTAGACATTACAGCTAAAGAAAAGGTAAACCACCGTGAAAAAGCACTACAGCTACACCTACTATCGATAGCCACAGTGGCTCGATCAGGTGTAAAGAAAAGTTACCACCCGTAACCCATTCATCTCGATTTCGCCATTGTGGCCATTTCCTCACCAGGGAGATAGACCACAGGTCGGCGTCCTTCATATTGCCAACCTCTCCCACAACGCATAACGGCAGCAGACACAAATATTTGGGAGCAACAAATAAAATGAGTATGAACAAAACTTTCGGCAGTACATTGATTATTGCCGGAACAACTATTGGTGCCGGTATGTTGGCACTTCCACTTGCTTCTGCCGGTTTAGGCTTTGCCACAGCAACACTGACTATGTTCGGGATCTGGGCGCTGATGAACTACACCGCCCTGCTAATGCTGGAAGTCCATCAGCACGCAGACAAGGACGCAACCCTGCATACCCTTGCCCATCAGCTATTAGGTAAAAAAGGCCAGCTGATTGCCAGCTTCGCCATGATGTTCCTTTTCTACTCTCTGTGTGCAGCATACATCGCAGGTGGCGGCGCGCAGCTTAACGACAAACTGAATAACTGGATGGGGCTTAACGTCGGCCCGCAAACAGGCACCATTTTCTTTACCCTGATGATTGCCTCTGTGGTTTCAGTCGGTACCCATTCTGTCGATATGGTCAACCGTGTTCTGTTCGGTCTGAAAATTGTTGCGCTGACGGTTATGCTTTGCCTGTTAGTTCCACATGTACAGAGCGTTCACCTGATCGAGATGCCTGTTGAAAAAGGCCTTCTGCTATCAGCACTACCAGTTATTTTCACCTCATTCGGCTTTCACGGCAGCATTCCTTCAATCGTTCGCTACGTCGGCCTAGACATGAAAGCACTGCGTAAAATCATGATTATTGGTTCAGCGACACCACTGATGATCTACGTACTGTGGCAGGTGGCAAGCCAAGGCGTACTAAGCCAACCGGATTTGATGGCCAGCACCACACTGGGCACATTTATCGGAACCCTGAACAATATGCTTCACAACCCAATGGTCAGCCAATCGGTTTCAATCTTTGCTGACCTGGCGCTGGCAACCTCATTCCTGGGTGTGAGTCTAGGGCTATTTGACTTCCTGTCTGACACCCTGAAGCGCGACGATCAGGCAAAGGGACGTGTACAAACAGCATTAGTGACCTTTGTTCCTCCGCTTTGTTTTGCTCTGTTTTACCCTCAGGGCTTCATTATGGCTCTTGGCTTCGCAGCAATCGCACTGGTTATCCTTGCTATTTTCCTACCAGTCGCAATGGTTAAGGCTCAACGTCGTCAACGTCCTGCCAACTGTAACAGCTACAAAGTTGGTGGTGGTAACCCGGCACTTATCATCGCCAGCGGCCTGGGTTTAATGATTATCGCTTCCCAGTTCCTACAGATGGCGGGGATAATTCCTGCCGTGGGCTAAAACTTGAGTTCAAACAGTTAAGTTCTCTAATTACAAAAAGGCCTGCATATGCAGGCCTTTATTCCAATTAAAGCTAATTATCACGAAACAGAAGCGATGTTTCGCTAAATTGCTTTTAATATCGTGATTTTTGACAAGAACTTTTCATTTTCGCTCTATGAATCCAGCATTTTTTCAGTGATACTAAATTATTCCGTATCCTGTTCTGCTTTATATTTCGGAGCGTAACTTGCGCACTTGTGTTTTATCTTCCATTGCTTTGGGCCTTTCGCTTAGCGGACCTGCTATTGCCTGGAGCGATACCCAATCAACTTATAATACCTATACCCAAAACACATTTTTAAACAACTATAGTGATCAGATCTATTATGCCGACTCTGAGACTATGCCATTTGCTGTTGATGCTGATACACAGTCGATCAATACACTTCCGATGCACCTTTCTGTCGCACCGGAAAAAGACTGGGATTATCTGCTCGGTCAGTCCTACACCATTTTGGGTCTCAGCCTCGCCACAGTCGGTTTGATGACCTTATTACCGGAAAGCGTCACTAACTGGGATGAAGAAGACAGAAACCTAAGCAACCTGGGGAAAAAATGGTGGGATAATGTCAGCGCAGGGCCTGTTTGGGATGAAGATGATCACTACCTGAACTACATCATGCACCCTTACTTCGGTGGCGTTTACTATACTGCAGCCCGCCATGCCGGCTTTGATGAGTGGGAATCATTTTTGTACTCAGCAACCATGTCGACTTTTTTCTGGGAATATGGTGTGGAGTCTTTTGCTGAAGTCCCTTCAATTCAGGATATTATTGTGACACCGTTATTCGGCGCAGCGGTGGGTGAGTGGATGTTTCAAGCAGAAACTGAAATTACGGCTAACGGCGGTGAAGTAATGGGATCTAAAACTCTTGGTGATGTCAGCCTGTTCTTACTCAATCCAGTGGGTCACATCCATTACTGGGTCAATGGCTGGTGGGATGGCAAAACGGATGTCAGCCTAACTTACACCCCGTGGTTCGGCAATACTGAAGCTGCAAACTTTGCCCTTGATGCCGGTGCAAACTACGACCCTCTGTTTATTGGTTTGCAAATATCACTGCCACTGAACTAACATCACCATTTCACTGGGGCTGAATAAAATGTTACCTTCGCAAATCTCTTCTAAGACATCATGGATTTCATTCAGCCCTTCAGCTTAAAAAGCAAAAAAGATTATTCTATTCCATACGTACTCAATTTGTATGACTTTCCTTTTATTTAGTGAAGCAAGCTCACGGATTTTTGCTTGTTTCATATTTATACATTGCTTTTTAAGCTAACCTGTTGATAACAAGTATCAAAATAATAAGCCCAACCAGGTAATGAACCATACCTTTTCACTTTTCAATCGACTTCAGTCTCCGGTGTGGGTCTATGATCTTCATCAGAAAAAAATCATCTGGGCCAACAGTGCCTCATTACCACTCTGGGAAACTGACTCCGTAGAAGAACTTACTGCAAGAGATCTCGGTGCTGATATGTCCGAAGCTGTCAGTGCTATGCTCGATAACTACCAAGAAAGTTTCCAGCAAGGGAAAGCCATCAAGACATGGTGGTTCTTCTCTCCAAACAACACATTGAAAAAAGCACTTTGCCATTTTTCGGGTATCCCGCTTTCAGACGGTCGGACAGCTATGCTAGTGGAAGTCGTTTCCGAAGAATCCAGTCTTCGCCGTGATCTGGCTTTCTCTGGCTGCTCAAATCTTGCTTTACTCTTCTCGGCTGAGGGGGATTTGATCAGTGCGAATAATGCTTTCAGTCACTCATTCGGTGCCCACCTTAATGATCTAGCCAGCTTTCTGGGTGATTTAAACCAATCCCATAACTGGATTAACGAAGCACGCCAGCGCGGTACGATCCACCACAAAAAATTATGTTGGACAGGTAAAAGTCATTACTGGTTCGACATTGATGGCAAGTGGCTGCAGGACAAAGAACAGTTACTGCTAAACCTTGTTAATATAAGCCAGGAAAAAGAACAGCTTCATACTGCCAAGTACAATGCTGAACATGACTTCCTGACAGGGTTACTGAACCGCCGCGGCATCAGCGATGCCATCACAGAAAACCAGCATGAACAACAGCACTACAGCCTGTTCTTCCTGGATATCGACGGCTTTAAGCTGGTTAACGATACATACGGGCATGCCATCGGCGACAAGCTACTGCGCGCCATTGCCATTCGCCTTCAAGAATGTGTGAAATTCAAAGGCCTGTTGGCTCGTTTCGGTGGTGATGAATTCATCATTCAGGTTGAGCAGCGTAACGTCGCCGATCCGGCAGTCTTTGCAAAAAACATCATTGCCGCACTGAACAAGCCGTTTCATCTTAAAGAAGTAGGTGAGCTGTCAATAGGATGCAGTATCGGTATTTCCAGCTTTCCAGATGATGCCAAAGATATCGAAACACTAATCACCCAAGCCGATATGGCAATGCATCGAGCCAAATTACGAGGCCGTAACCGCAGTCACCGTTTCTCTCCAGATATGGCCGATGCTCTGTACCGGAAGATGACGCTACGTCACCATATGACAATGGCGTTGGAAGAAGATGCGTTTGAATTGTATTACCAACCAATCATTGATTTAAAGAAACGCGATCTGAAAGGTTTTGAAGCACTGATCCGCTGGCATAACGAAGAACTAGGACATGTTTCCCCTGCTGAGTTTATTCCGCTGGCAGAAGAGACCGGACAAATCGTTCCACTAGGCCACTGGATCCTCAAAACCGCCTGCAAACAACTTGCTGACTGGCGCAAGAAATATGATCAGAACTTTGTCATGAGCATCAATCTATCTCGGGCTCAGCTTCAGTCCAGCCTTGCTCACAGTATTGAACAGGTGATTCAGGAGAATGATATCGATCCTAAACAGCTGGCACTGGAACTGACCGAGTCCACCATGCTGCAGGAACATGACGAAGCCAAACAGTGCCTCAAAGATCTTGATGCACTTGGGATCGAGCTTTACCTGGATGATTTTGGCACAGGCTACTCTTCTCTTTCCCAACTGCAGGATTTGCCAATCAGTACGGTAAAACTGGACCGCAGCTTTGTTCAGGGTGAACACAAAGGCAGCCAAGCGATAATCGAAGCGACACAAGCTATTTGTGAAAAGCTTGATTTGAAAGTTGTTGCCGAAGGTGTTGAAACCCTGAGCCAGCTAAAGTATCTGCAAGCCTGTAACTTCGATTTCTGTCAGGGCTTCTATCTTGGCAGACCTCTGCCAAGCTATGAGCTGGAAGCAAGAAACTTCAGCCTGCTCAATGAAATCCCGGATATTGCGTAGAGATAATTAATTATTATCTATTTCAAAGGCCTCGAAAGAGGCCTTTTTTCTACGAGCTCAACTCTTCTGGTTAAGCTGGGCATGAATAAGAATATTTCTCGGCGTCACCGGCTTATCACAGAATGTACCGACAGAAACCCGATAACCAGACTCTTCCATATAGCTTGCCCGATCATAAACCAGCCACATCTCCAGTGGTCGCCTAAACAATTGACGCACCAGCTCCATCCTGTCAACAAAGTGAAAACGTTGTTCCCCCTGCGACTGCCAGTGATCATAATCAACGCCATCATGCAAACTAAGCCCCTTCTTTTCTGCAGCCCATTGACAAAATGCAGCAAAACCATCATTTAACAATGCTTTTTGGACGTTTGGAACTGGCATGTAATCATTACTACTGCGCAGATGCCTTTGAAGGCTGTCAAAGCCGAGGCGAAAGCTCACTTCAACAAAGCGCTGACGGCGTACACGCTCACCCGCTGTCACTGTTTCCTGAAGTGGCAGGCGAAGGTCATGCTTGCTCAGCACCATTTCACTTTGCTTTCCTATTTGTGATAACGGCTGATACTGTTTATCGCGGATCAAATGGTAACAACAAGGAGAGATGGTTACTGCTTTGCCCTGCTTCGCCGTTACACGCTGCAACAACGAGACATGGAGATCGCCACAGGCATGAAGAGCCACAGCGTGTTGTTCAGCACAAATGTGCTGCTCACTTTCAGGGGAAAAAGCATCACCATGAATAAAACGTATGGGTAAGTTAAGCTGTCGAGCAGCTACGTCACCTTCATCACATAATGTTTTTTGCCATTCCAGGCTGGTTACCGGCATCTGGTGACTGGCCGCCAGAACCCGGCCAAGATGGCCTTTGCCGGCACACCACTCTAACCATGGCAATTGCAAAGCCGGAATAGCGCCATTAAATGCAGTAATTTGTTGCCATTTTCTTCCGGGAATACCAACATCCAGTCCTTTAGGTAACACTTTATCTTCTATCGGATAAGCTGTGACATGAGACAGCTCATAAAGCTCAACCGCATCAGGAATCCACCGAGCCAACTCATCGGCAAGAACTTTACCATCTTGGATATAACATTCGATAACGTCATCACTTAATGACATCAGCCACTGACACAGTTCAGGCTGACTTTTCTCCCACACCAACTGCTCAAAGGCAAACGGCATGAACTGCCAGAACGCAACATTTTTTGTTAATAGTTCATCAAGTCGCTCAAACTGCGGGAAACAACCAGACATGGCCTCACTCTTCGAATTCATGATCGATAAAACAACTGGTCATTCTATAACAGGGATAGCGACAGACACAAAAAAAAGGACTGCACTAAGTCACCCTTAATGCAGCCCTTATCTGGTGTTTCTGGTTATCTGACTGGCAAGTCCATAGTCGAGAACAATGCCTCAATTTCAGAATTATTCTTCAGACCCACAGCCTGATCGACCACATTCCGGGTAAGGTGCGGCGCGAAACGTTCCATAAAGTCATACATGTATGAACGTAAGAACGTCCCTTTCTTGAAACCTATCTTTGTGGTACTAGCATCAAAGATATGGCTGGCATCAATAGCAACCAAGTCGCTGTCAGTGGCAGGATCCATTGCCATGCTGGCAATCACACCCACACCGATTCCCAAGCGAACATAAGTCTTAATCACATCGGCATCAGTTGCCGTAAAGACAATCCTCGGCGTCAGGCCTGAACGGTTAAATGCACTGTCCAGTTCTGAACGGCCGGTAAAACCAAAGACGTAGGTAACCAAAGAGTAGGCTGCCAGATCATGGATCGTAATTTCCGATTTCTTAGCCAGCGGATGATCAGCCTTAACCACAATTGAACGGTTCCAGTGGTAACAAGGCAACATAATCATGTCCTGGTAAAGATGCAGCGCTTCCGTCGCAATGGCAAAATCTGTTGTACCTTTGGCAACCGCATCAGCAATTTGAGACGGTGTACCCTGATGCATGTGCAGTGACACCTTAGGATAACGTGCCGTAAAGCCTTGTATCACTGAAGGCAGCGCATATCTTGCCTGTGTATGGGTTGTCGCTATGTTAAGTGTCCCCATTTCCGGATGGGTATGCTCACCTGCTACGGATTTTATGCTCTCAACACGTGACAGAATATCACGGGAAATACGAACAATATCTTCCCCGGCTGACGTTACTTTTGTCAGGTGCTTGCCGCTACGCTCAAAAATCTGAATACCCAATTCATCTTCCAGCAGGCGTACCTGTTTACTGATGCCGGGTTGAGATGTATACAAACTCTCTGCTGTAGAAGAAACATTGAGGTTATGATTAACAACCTCAACAATATACCTTAACTGTTGTAATTTCATGGTACCGCCCAATTTATAGTCCGTTACATCATATCAGTCCAACCATGTATATCATCATGTTATATGTTAAAACATGTTAATTTCATAGCATTTCTGCTTTATTTTGCCAGCCGTTAGCGTCTTTTTTATTGTTAAAGCGTGATCCTGAGATAAGGATGCTGAAAACCTTGTAAGCAGATGTTTCTGATGCACAACAAGGCGCTTTACTCTTAATGCTTTTTATCGATAGAGATATCAAAATTTACTCTCCCGCTATGCCGCATTAGCCAGATAGTGTATCTTATAAGGCTCGACTAAAACCACGGAAGACAGACGCATCTTATGAGCATACCTTTAATCATTGGTCTCATAGCATTGTTGCTATTTCTGATCGTTGGCTACAACATCATCATCCAGTACCGCCAGCGCATCGAAAATACCAAACATCAGGAACTTGCCAAGTTCATCGCTATTATCGATGCTACAGAGGAGCTGATCGGTAACGCCCATCACCTACCTTACAGCAAAGAACTGTTAGTTTGTTTGAACCAGCGTGTACTTTATGCACTTGAAGGCATGAGAGAGGTTGATCCGTCGGATAAGTCACTACCAGTCAGAATCAAAAACGTGTCTGAGCAGATGCGTCAGCTGAAAGAAACGTATTCAGACTCCGACATTACACCATTTAAAGTACCAAGCACGGATAAACAAGCCATTGGCATGCTTCAGCTTGTCAAACGCTTGAAAACCGTAATTAAAAGCGAGCATAGTAAGGGCCGAATGCCAACTCAGGCATTTGTGAACGAAAATGCGCGTCTGGAAAATATCCAGTTACGGATTAACATAGAAAACGTGGTTAAACGCGCTAACGATGCCCGCATCAAGCGACAGCTGGGTACAGCCAAACAGTTGCTGAAAAAAGGTATCGATGCTCTGGCAAGTAAAAACGATAACTACGCCAACCAAGCCAGGGAAAAACTTCAGACTATGCTGGCTGAAGTCGACAACAGCCAAAGCCGCACTCAGGAAGAAGAGCGTCAGCAGATCATCGAGAAGGAGCAGGACGAGCTGGATGTTCTGTTCCAGCCAAAACGTAAGTGGTAATTCACTTATTTTAGTCGAATAAGAAAAGGTCGCGGGCGCGGCCTTTTTTATTATCCCTTCCCATTCCACCCTCTATTTACTGATATACTCCTTCACGGTAAAAGGCTGGATGGCCAGCTCCTAAAAAAAACAAGTCTCAACAAAAGTCAGCCATGAACTATCAACAAAAACAGATAAACGAATTGCTGGCTCCTGTACGGCAGTTCCTACAGTGCGAAACGCCTGACAGCTGGTTAGCTGAAGCTACGAAACCTGAAAACCTAAACGCCCTGCTGGTGGATCACTGTAACTGTGAACTTAAAGCCAGTCAGACGGCGATCTTCCTGATCCGTAAATATGCTGTCGATGCTGAAAGCGGTAAGGCATTGCTGGAATGGGCGAAACCGTATGAAGACTTTGTCTACGGTAAAGAACGTAACAACCACTTTTTCCACGGCAGAAAAAACGGCTTATCAGCGAGCCTGACACCTCGTGATAATTTTCCTTTTGGACAAGAACTTATCGACAAGATGGTTCGCCTAATCAAAGAAGAGTTCCATCACTTTGAACAAGTGCTGGAAATTATGGAGGCCCGGCAAATCCCCTACCAAAGCCTCCGGGCAGGTCAATATGCCAAAGGGCTTATGAAGATCGTCCGTACCCATGAACCAGGTACGCTGGTAGATAAACTCATCATTGGTGCTTATATTGAAGCACGCTCCTGCGAGCGCTTTGCCAAACTGGCTCCATTACTAGATGAGGAGCTTTGCAAATTCTATATTTCCCTGCTCCGTTCCGAGGCGCGCCACTACCAGGACTACCTTAAGCTGGCCGAGCAAGTTGCCGGGGATAATATCAGTGGGCGAATAAAACAAGTAGGTATCAAAGAAGCGGAATTGATCACCAGCCCAGATGAGATATTCCGCTTTCACAGTGGTATTCCAGCTTTTACAGAAGCTTGATGTTATGCCCGATACCCATAAAAAAACCGCCTTTCGGCGGTTTTTTATTATTTCTCGGCTTTTTCTTTCTTAGGCTTCTTTCGCTTGTCGGTAATTTCCCACTTACCGTCAATGAACAAACCTGTCCAGCCTGATGGCTTACCATCGATTTCCGAACGAATGTAGTTCTCTTTGCTCTTACGGCTGAAGCGAACAACTGTCGGGCGACCATCCGGGTCTTCTGTCGGTGCGTCAGCCAGGTACTTGAACTTAGGCGACAGTCGCTCTTTGAAGCGAGCCAGCTCAGAAACCAGCGGTGCGCGTGTTTCACGAGATTTAGGGAAAGTGCTCGCCGCCATGAACAGACCAGATGCACCGTCACGCAATACAAAGTAAGCATCAGGATCCTGAGTACAAGGTAATTCAGGCAGATGTACCGGATCTTCTTTCGGCGGTGCAATTTCACCGTTCTTCAGAATCTTGCGGGTGTTCTTACACTCTTCGTTAGTACAACCCATGTACTTACCGAAACGGCCGTTCTTCAGCTCCATGTCCGAGCCACACTTATCACATTCGATAACCGGACCGTCATAGCCTTTCAGCTTGAATTCGCCTTTTTCAACAATATAGCCGTCACAGCTCGGGTTGTTACCACAGACGTGCAGCTTGCGCTCCTGGTCAATCAGGTACGCATCCATTGCTGTATCACACTTAGGGCAACGTTTCTTAGCACGCAGCGCCGCTGTTTCAACGTCTTCTTCCAGAACGTTGACAATACCTTCCTCGTCACCAAGGTTAATAGTCGTCTTACAACGCTCTTTCGGTGGCAGAGCATAGCCTGAACAACCAAGGAACACACCGGTAGAAGCAGTGCGGATACCCATTGGGCGACCACAAGTCGGACACTCGATATCGGTCAGCACGATGTTGTTAGGCTTCATGCCGCCTTCATTTTCATCAAGCTCAGCTTTTTCCAGCTCAACCGTGAAGTCGTTGAAGAACTTGTCCAGCACGCCCTTCCAGTTCGCTTCGCCTTCAGCAATCTTATCAAGGTTACCTTCCATGCGAGCAGTGAAGTCGTAGTCCATCAGATCAGAGAAGCTTTCATCCAGACGATCCGACACGATCTCACCCATTTTCTCAGCGTAGAATCGACGCTGATCAACGCGCACATAACCACGATCCTGAATAGTCGAAATGATTGACGCGTACGTCGAAGGACGACCAATGCCCTTCTTCTCAAGCTCTTTAACCAATGCAGCTTCTGTAAAGCGCGCTGGCGGCTTAGTGAAGTGCTGTTTAGGTTCCAGACCTTCCAGCGCCAAAGTATCGCCTACGTGTACCATAGGCAGCGTAGTATCTTCGTTCTTACCAGACGGACGCTGAACATGAGTCCAACCTGCAAAGCGCAGGGTACGGCCTTTCGCTTTCAGAGTGAAATCACCGGCTTCAACGGTAATCGTGCTCGAGTCGTATTTCGCAGGCACCATCTGACAAGCCACAAACTGACGCCAGATCAAGTCATACAGCTTAACGGCATCAGCATCCATTCCTTCCAGGTTTTCAGCTTTCACATCAACACTGGACGGGCGGATCGCTTCGTGCGCTTCCTGGGCGTTTTCTTTGCTGCCGTAAGTGTTCGGCTTCGCCGGCAGGTAGTTTTCACCGTACTCGTTTGTAATAAACTCACGAGCAGACTCAACCGCTTCTTTCGACAGGTTAGTCGAGTCAGTACGCATGTAGGTAATGTAACCGGCTTCGTACAGGCGCTGTGCAAGGCCCATAGTACGCTTAACACCGTAGCCCAAGCGTGTACTCGCCGCCTGCTGCAGCGTCGAGGTGATATATGGTGCTGACGGTTTACTGCTTGTAGGACGGTCTTCACGATCGATAACCTTGTATGCAGCATTTTCAAGCAGTGCTTTGGCAGCCATGGTCTCGGTTTCGTTGACCGGACGGAAAGCTTTACCTGCTTGTTGGGAAACCATCAGGCGCAATGCATCTTTACCCTGAGTCAGAGTATTAGCATGCATGTCCCAGTATTCTTCCGGCGTGAAAGCTTTGATTTCGCGTTCACGCTCAACGATAAGTTTTACGGCAACCGACTGAACACGTCCTGCAGACAGGCCACGCGCAACTTTTTTCCAAAGCAGCGGTGATACCATAAAGCCAACAACGCGATCGAGGAAACGTCGAGCCTGCTGGGCATTAACCCCATTGATATTCAATTCGCCCGGCTGTTCAAAAGCCTGCTGAATTGCATTTTTGGTGATCTCGTTAAAAACCACTCGCTTATAGCGTTCATCATCGCCGCCGATGATCTCACGAAGGTGCCACGCAATAGCTTCCCCTTCGCGGTCCAAATCGGTTGCGAGGTAAACGCAGTCTGCGTCAGCCGCAAGTTTCTGTAGTTCGTTAACTACTTTTTCCTTGCCCGGTAGCACTTCGTAATGCGCATCCCAATCGTTATATGGGTCTACACCCATCTTGCCGATCAGCGCCTTACGTTCTTTCTCTTTCTTAATACGGGCTTTCTCTTCCGCGCTCAACCCTTTTGTCGAGGTCGCCGCAGCTTTCTTACCCGTACTACGTGCACCCGTCGGCAAATCACGTACGTGACCCACGCTCGACTTTACGATGAAATCCTTACCTAGGTACTTATTAATAGTTTTTGCCTTGGCAGGGGACTCCACAATAACGAGAGATTTACCCATAATGACTCTATTACGTCCTCGTGCTCGTAAAACTTTATAATAAAAACAGATAGTTGCTCGCTAAAACTCAAAATGGCACGGCAACGCTAGCTAGTAAACCAATCTGATTAAGTAACTAATCAAGAAGCGCTTTCTCAACCTAGCCAGATAGAACGCTGGATAAGCAGTTACTTAATGTAATTGGTATTTACATATTGGGCTACAATCCAAGAAGGTCAACTGCTTTTTAACAAAAACAAACTGTTTGCTCGTCCCTTCCCCACCTGCTAACAACAAGTTAACAGCAGGATAAGAGCAGGTTAACGGCAAACATTTACTCCTGCGGATATAACCCGCCACTCTCTACTTTATATAGTCTTGCAGTGGCTGAGGGCGCTAATCATTACCACCTCCAACCCATTTTGACTATTAAAACCCATGAATTTTTGCCATCGCTCACATAATTTGGCCACATTAGCAGCGAAAGCATACACTCTTTAGTCGATTTGGCTACCAAGCCCTTATCCATAACAAGGGTTTGTTTTATCGCGCCAACTTCAATAAACTGACCGCCTTCATCGCTTCCGGATTTCAACCGCCAGCCATGAATTAATCGTTTTTAGTTCAAGAGATAACAGCATGAGCGACAAAAAACCTATTTCTGCAAGCGAATTACTGATGATCGCTAACCAACTGATCCAAGACCACGAAGCCTACATTGAAGACATGCGAGCGACATCAGTTGAAGAAAAAGACGGTGTACTGGTATTTAAGGGCGAATACTTCCTGGATGAGAAAGGCCTGCCGACCGAAAAAACCACTGCTGTTTTCAATATGTTTAAATTCCTGGCGCACAAGCTTTCACCGGAATTTACGGTACAGAGCGAATTCTCGGCCTGATACAAATTGAAACGAAACAGCCCTGCAATTGCAGGGCTGTTTGTTTTAAGCGACCAGATAGGCCTCCAATTAAATATCAATCGTAATTGAATCTTTATCGTTGCCTTGATCTTGTGATGGCGGTGTTGTTCCTCGCCCTTTCGGGTCTGGACCAAACTGGTTAGTCCCTTTAGTACCATCCAGAATGCCCAGCTCGACAATCACAAAAACCGGGCCGATCACCGGTAAAAATGTCACGATCACCCACCAACCGCTTTTGTTCCGATCATGCAGGCGCTTAACGTTCAGAGCCAGTGAAGCCCAGAACACAAAACCCAGAATGACCAACGACAAAATATCCAGCAACGGATTTGCTGCCGTCGCTTCCGGTGTCGCATACAGAAATACCGGCAGGGAAACCAACAGCACAGGCAGACTGTAAAGCCAGTAATCCCGACGACGCATCCGTCCTTTAAGGGAGAACAGAGCCCATTTCTGATTCATCATAACAATTAAACAATCGGACGCTGACCGCGGCTAATCCATTTTAGCAGCAGGTTATCGGCAGCTTCGCTGGTCGCACCGGCCAGTTTCTCAGCCAACTTTTTACGCTGAACATAACGAATATTCAGCACTTCACGATCTTTACAGGCATTAGTGATGAAATCATCACTGGTACCAAGCTCATCAACAAGACCCAGCTCAAGAGCCTGCTTACCGAACCAGTGCTCACCGGTTGCCACTTTTTCCAACTCCAGAGAAGGACGATGAACCTCAATGAACTGCTTGAACAGGTCATGCGTTTCTTCAATCTCAGCCTGGAATTTCTCGCGTGCCTTATCGGTATTTTCACCGAACATTGTCAGGGTTCGCTTGAACTCACCGGCAGTGATCTGCTCAAAATCAATATCGTTTTTCTTCAGCAACTTATTGAAGTTTGGCAACTGGGCAATAACACCGATAGAACCGACAACCGCAAACGGTGCCGAGATGATTTTATCTGCCACACAAGCCATCATATAGCCGCCACTTGCCGCAACCTTATCGACGGAAATTGTCAGCTTAATACCAGCAGAACGCAGGCGATCTAACTGAGATGAAGCCAGGCCGTAGCCATGCACCATACCGCCGCCGGTCTCAAGGCGAAGTAATACTTCATCACCTTCAATAGCGACAGCCAGAATCGCGCTGATCTCTTCACGCAATGCTGTCACTTCACGTGCGTCGATACTGCCGTGGAAGTCCAGCACAAACAAACGAGGTTCGCGGGTATGATCAAGATCGCCGGCTTTAGCCGCTTTCTTAATCTCGCTTTGGCGAACCTTATCTTTTTCTTTATCGGCTTTTTTCTCTGCCTTGGCACGGGCCTTCAGTAAAGGCTTGTCAAACAAATGAGATTCTAACTGATGTACTGTGTCTTTGTACTGCTCAGTCAGATCAGTCACTTCCAGTTCACCCTTCTGTGAACCATGACGACCACTTAATCCCTTTGCTAAAACCAGAATGCTGACAATCGCGATGACAACTGTCGCGATTTTGGCCAGGAAAAGCCCGTAATCAAACAAAAAATCCAATGTTGAGTCCTCATTTTTGGAAATTGCCCCATTGTAACCAAGTTGTCACTGAGACTGCTATGGCAATACAATAGGAAGACTAAAAAAACCAATAAGGAAGTTACACGTGGAATATCAAATCGCTGCTGATTCTCTTAAAGATCGCGTCATTTTGGTAACCGGTGCCGGTGACGGTATCGGACGTCAGGCAGCTATCAGCTACGCAGCTCACGGTGCAACTGTTATTTTGCTGGGCCGGACGGTCTCCAAACTCGAAGCCGTTTATGACGAAATCGAGGCACAGGGTTACCCACAACCGGCAATTATCCCTCTAGATCTTAGCGGAGCAACCAAACAAAACTACCTGGATATGGTTGAAACCATTGAAAGCCAGTTTGGCCGACTGGACGGCGTCTTGCACAATGCTGGCTTACTGGGTGTTCTGAGCCCGCTGGATCAGCTTGGCGAAGAAACTTTTGATGACGTCATACAGGTGAATGTCAAAGCTCAGCTTTTGATGACCCAGGCGATTCTTCCGCTAATCAAAAAAGCAAAAGACGGCCGTATTGTCTTTACTTCGTCAACCGTTGGCCATGAAGGACGGGCTTTCTGGGGGGCATACTCAATTTCTAAGTTTGCTACCGAAGGGATGATGCAAGTACTGGCTGATGAGCTGAGCAATACAAATGTCCGCGTTAACGCAATTAATCCAGGCGGCACCCGAACAGGTATGCGCGCCCAGGCATTCCCGGCAGAAGATCCGGCTCAACTTAAGACACCGGCAGACATCATGCCACTATATCTTTACCTGATGGCACCAGAAGGCCGTGATGTACATGGTCAATGCATTGATGCCCAACCAAAACGTAAGCCAGGCGCTGCGTCTTAGGTAAAACAAGAGAGACAAAAAAAGCAGCCAATGGCTGCTTTTTATCATCATCAAAACCTTTGCTCTGATTTAACCCGTTAGTCTTACTTACGGGTACGAGGCTTAGCAGGTTTATTTTTCAGTGGATTACGGCGATTAGCCGCATTTCCTGAAGGTTTACGACGACCACGGGAAGAACCGTCTACATCTTGGTTACGTGAAGATGAACGGCGCTTATCCTGTCGACCACGACGACTACCGCGTGACGATTCCTCGTTCAGACGCTCTTCATGACGGCGAACCGCACGACGGATCTGACGAACACCACGCTTACGTTTCTGGCCTTCAACAGTCAGTGCTGTACGGGTTTCCGGCTCAAGTTCAACCATCTCACGCAGGTAGTTCACTTCCTTCAGCTCAAGTTCCATCCAACCGCCTCGCGGCAGATCTTTTGTCAGGAAGATATCACCGTAGCGAACACGCTTCAGACGGCTTACTGTTACGCCCTGAGAATCCCAAAGACGACGAACCTCACGGTTACGACCTTCGGTGATCACTACGTAGAAAGTATGGTTCATACCTTCACCGCCGGCGTATACTACGTCTTCGAAGCGAGCCATACCATCTTCAAGCTCAACACCGCGAACGACGTTACGAACCATTTGTTCGGTCACTTCACCGAATACTCGAACCATGTATTCACGCTGCACACAGCGGCTTGGGTGCATCAGGCGATTAGCCAGCTCACCATCGGTTGTAAACAGCAAAAGACCTGCGGTATTGGCATCAAGACGACCAACAGAAACCCAGCGACCTTCATTCAGGCGCGGCAGACGGTCAAACACCGTGCGACGACCTTCAGGGTCATGACGAGTACATAACTCACCTTCCGGCTTGTTATAAGCCAGAACACGACACACTTCATCAGAAGGCGCAACCAAATCGATCTTATGACCATCGATGCGAACATTAACGTCAAGATCGTCCAGACGGTCACCCAATTTGGCGACATTGCCGTCGATACTTACACGTCCATGCTGGATCATCAATTCGATCTCACGACGTGAACCCTGGCCAGATCGGGCCAGCACCTTCTGTAATTTTTCACTCATCAGACAAACCTTTGTCGCCTTCACAGGCGTCGAAATATCATCAAAAAAACGCTTTAAGCCCTCTTAAAGCGGTCGTGAATTATGCCAAAAGCAAGCGCCGGATACCATCACAAATGACATATTAGACGATAATCATTAAGAATTTTGTAATGGTAATAAACCTAACTCTTACTTATCCCGATAGGTATTACTCAAACGGTTCAGGATCACCGGCACCAATACGGACAACTTCCATCTCATCGTTGCTGAAATCAATCACGGTTGTCGGCTGCTCACCCAGGTAGCCACCATTAATAATCAAATCAACAGCGTGTTCCAGTTTATCGCGAATATCATCCGGATCTGACTCAGCAACATCATTGCCCGGCAGAATCAACGACGTAGACATCATCGGCTCGCCCAGCGCTTCCAACAGGGCCAAAGCAATTGCGTTATCCGGTACGCGAATACCTATGGTCTTTCGCTTAGGATTCATCAGGCGACGCGGTACTTCTTTGGTTCCCTTAAAGATAAAGGTATAAGCGCCCGGTGTATTGTTGCGCAGCAGGCGAAATGCAGTGTTATCGACACGGGCATACAAAGACAGTTCAGACAGGTCACGACACAACAAGGTAAAGTTATGTTTGTCGTTAAGGCGACGGATCTGGCAGATACGATCCAGGGCATGTTTATTTTCCAGCTGACAGCCCAGCGCATAGCCGGAGTCCGTCGGATAAACAATCACCCCGCCGTTACGAATGATAGCAACCGCCTGATTGATAAGGCGTGTCTGTGGCGTTTCCGGGTGAACATAGAAAAATTGGCTCATTATTCCTCCTGTGATGATTCCGTATACTGCGGAACCTCCTGTTCAACTCGCTTCTTTTCAACGTCCCAGTCCTGCCAGACCTCAGTCACACCCTTCGGCAACCACAGGTTGCGCCCAAGCTCGGTCCACGGAGAGGCATAATGAAAATCGGAACCCTGGGAAGCAAGCAATTTATAATCTATTGAATAGTCAGCGAGAGTTCTTCGCTCTTGCGGGGCCTGCTGCGGCTGCGACACTTCCATCGCATCACCATTCGCCTCAACAAATGCGGTTAACAGACGCTTCAACCATTTCGCCGTCATATTGTACCGCCCCGGGTGGGCAAGTACGGCCTGACCGCCAGCAGCATGAATCGCATCTACAGCGTCAGCAATCGAACACCAGTTCGGCGGGACATAGCCCGGATTGTTTCGGGTCAGGAATTTCTTAAATACCGCCTGCATATTTTTGGCATACCCCTGCGCCACCAGCCATTGGGCGAAGTGGGCACGAGTCAGGGTGGCATCACCGGCCAGCGCCTTTGCCCCTTCCAGAGCTCCCGGCATCCGGTTCTTTTCCAGCCGTTCAGCCATCAGCTCGGCACGGACCTTACGACGTTCGAGCTGTTCCTTAACAAGGTTTGTAATAGCCGGGTGTTCAATGTCGATATTCAAACCGACAATGTGAATATCAAAATTTCGCCAAACTGTCGATATTTCAATGCCTTTGATGAGAGTTATTGGCAGGTTTTCTGCGTCAATAGCTTGTTGTGCCGGAACCAGCCCAGCCACCGTATCGTGATCTGTAATTGCAAGCACATCAACACGTCGTTCAACTGCTCTTTTCACCAGAGCTTCTGGAGTCAGACGACCATCCGATGCCGTAGTATGGCTATGAAGATCAAATAACATAAATTTATTTTCTTGACTTTATTTCTATGAACTAGTTTACTAGTACGCAGTTACCCAGTAATCGCTTCAATTACAGGATATTTACATGGTACAGCAAATTCATCGTCAACTCTGCGCTTTCTTTTCTTGGTGGTGGCACTTCCCTCTGCGGGTGGTGTGATTTGCTGTGCCTGACAGGCCAGACCTAACACAAGCCCGCTCTGTGCGGGCTTTTTTCTACCTGAAATTCACTGGTAAACCGAAATCAGCCAATGCACCAGACGCACAAAACAAAATAAAGCATTGAATATAAAGGAATAACAAATGATTATCGTACTTAAGCCCAACGCCACTGCAGAACAGGCCAAAGAAATTCTCAGCCGTATTGAACAGGCTGGCCTGAAGCCACTTTACATGCCTGGCGTAGAACGCATCGTACTCGGAGCCCTCGGTGATGAACGTATATTGCAGCAACTCCACCTTGACGCCTACCCGTGCGTAGAAAACGTTAAACCTATCCTGACCAAGTACAAAATGGTCAGTCGTGAAGTACAGGCTCACGACACTGTGGTTCGCTTCGGCAATGCCGCTGTCGGCGGTGAAAAGTTTGCCGTTATTGCCGGCCCTTGCTCGGTCGAGTCGGAAGAACAGTTAATGTCTGTGGCCGAAGTAGTCAAGAAACACGGTGCGGTGGCCCTTCGCGGCGGAGCTTACAAACCTCGCACCAGCCCTTATGACTTCCAGGGTATGGGAGTGGACGGCCTGAAACTGCTGCACAAAGCCAAGCAACAACTGGGCTTGCCAACGGTTTCCGAAGTGATGGAAGTCAGCCAGATGGATTCAATGTGTGAATACGTCGACTGTCTTCAGATTGGCGCGCGCAATATGCAGAACTACGCTTTGTTAAAAGCTGTGGGTGAAAGTAAAAAACCAGTCTTGCTCAAACGCGGACTTTCAGCCACTATCGAAGAGCTGTTACTGGCCGCGGAATACATCTATGACGCCGGAAACCCTAACATTATTCTGTGTGAACGTGGTATCCGCACCTATGAGACAGCGACAAGGAATACATTGGACCTCAATGCAGTCGCTTACCTGAAACAGCGAACCCACCTGCCGGTGGTTGTTGACCCGAGCCATGGTACCGGTGTCCGCGAGCTGGTGATCCCACTGTCGCGCGCCGCTGCCGCAGTCGGTGCCGACGGCATCATCGTCGAATCGCACCTTAATCCGTGCGAGGCACTGTCCGACGGTCATCAGGCCCTGACAGGTCCAATGTTTAAACAGTTGATGCAAGAGCTAAAACCGTTTGTAGAAGCGGCAGGGAGAACGCTGTGAAAACAACCCCTTTAGGTTCAGGCGAGCTTGAACTGCTCAGTCTGGACGTGCCTTATGTAGCGGATCCGACGGAACTGTATTATACCGTCTGCGATGACCGCCCGCATAACCTGTTGCTGGAGTCGGCAGAAATCGACTCCAAACAGGATCTGAAAAGCCTGATGTTAATTGATGCAGCAGTACGCATTGTCTGCCGCGGCAAAGAGGTTCGTCTTGAAGCGCTGACAGACAATGGGCTCAACGTCCTGCAAACTCTGGAGCAACAACTTACCGGCAACATCCGCGCCAAACGAGAAAGCCACTGCCTGATCCTGAACTTTCCGGCCGCCGGACGTGATCTGGATGAAGACAGCCGACTAAGGCAGTTGTCGTCATTTGATGCCCTGCGGATGATCCAGCATGCTTTCGATACCTCAGACCATCCGCGCGAGGCTCTGTTCCTCGGCGGGCTGTTTGCCTATGACGTCGTCGCCGGCTTCGAGCCACTGCCAGATGTTGAGCAGGACAACCGCTGTCCAGATTACCTGTTCTATATTGCCGAAACCCTGCTGGTGATCGACCACCAGCGTCGCCGGGGCAAACTGCAAGCAACCCTATTCGGCGGTGATGAATACACCTCCAGCTATTTTGAACTCAGCCGCCGCCTGCAGCATATCAAGGAAGCCTGCCTTGAACCAAAACCGCTGCCGATTGCGGAATACTTAGATCAATGCGAACCGATTACCAGCGTGAGCGACGAGGATTTCTGCCAGACAGTCGTTAATCTGAAACAGCACGTAATTAACGGTGATGTGTTCCAGGTGGTGCCGTCAAGACAGTTCACCCTACCGTGTCCGTCACCGCTGGTTGCCTACAAAGAACTGAAAATCGGCAACCCTAGCCCGTATATGTTCTACCTGCATGATGCCGAGTTCACCCTTTTCGGAGCATCACCGGAAAGTGCCCTGAAGTACTGTACGGAGAGCAACCAGGTAGAAATTTACCCTATTGCCGGCACCCGCCCGCGCGGCAAAAACACTGATGGTTCCGTTAACCTTGATCTCGACGGCCGTATCGAACTTGAGCTGCGCAGCGACATGAAGGAAAACGCCGAGCACATGATGCTGGTAGATCTGGCGCGTAACGATGTTGCACGGATCAGTAAGCCCGGCAGCCGCTATGTTGCCGACCTGCTAAAAGTTGACCGCTACAGCCATGTGATGCACTTGGTTTCCCGCGTTGTCGGCCAGCTACGCGGTGATCTTGATGCTCTGCACGCTTATCAGGCCTGCATGAACATGGGCACCCTGACCGGTGCACCAAAAATCCGCGCTATGCAGCTTATCCGCGAAGTCGAACAGCGCAGACGAGGCAGTTACGGAGGCGCCGTAGGTTATCTGACCGGGCACGGAGATATGGATACCTGCATTGTGATCCGCTCAGCCTATGTCGAAGACGGTATCGCCAGTGTTCAGGCCGGTGCCGGCGTTGTCTACGACTCAGTTCCTCAGGCTGAAGCCGACGAAACTCGTGGTAAAGCCCAGGCCGTCATTAATGCAATCCGCAAGGCACACAGTGCCCCGACTCAGGCGATATAAGGAGAACCAGGCATGCAAAAAAGCAAAACCACAAGCAACGCCCATATCGTCCTGCTGGATAACTTTGACTCCTTTACTTACAACCTGGTGGATCAATTCCGCTCATTGGGTTACCCGGTCACCATCTACAGAAACAGCCTGACTGTTGAGCAAATGGAACAGGCTCTGACAGAGAAAGACAATCCGGTTCTGGTGCTGTCTCCGGGCCCGGGTGCACCGGCCGACGCAGGCTGTATGCCGGCTCTGATTAAAAAAGTCCGCGGCAAAGTCCCGATGATCGGCATCTGCCTGGGTCATCAGGCCATTGTTGAAGCCTACGGCGGCAAGGTTGAAGGTGCCGGCGACATCGTCCACGGCAAATCAGCCATGATGAAGCATAGCGGCCACACTGTGTTTGGTGCCCTGCCGAGTCCGCTTTCTATCGCCCGCTACCATTCGTTGGTTGCCACCAATGTGCCGGAAGCGCTGGAAACAGTTGCTGACGTTGACGGCCTGGTCATGGCTGTCGTCAACAATGAGGATCGTGTCTGCGGTTACCAGTTCCACCCCGAGTCGATTCTGACTACTCAGGGCGCACAACTGCTGATCAGCACACTAAACTGGGTGACATCAAAACCGGGTCTGAGCGTATAAGAATTTAGGGAGAAAAAGATTATGGATGCAATCATTTACACCATCGCCAACAAACTTTATGACCAGCAGTCACTGACCCGGGAAGAAAGCCAGATTCTGTTCGATGCCATCATCAAGGGCGAAGTCGATCCTATCCTGCTTTCTGCTGTACTGACAGCTCTGAAAATCAAAGGGGAGACACCAGACGAAATCGCCGGAGCCGCCAGTGCTCTGTTGGCTAATGCCAAACCCTTTCCGAGCCCGAATTACGATTTCGCCGATATCGTCGGTACCGGGGGTGACGGTGCCAACACCATCAATATTTCCACCACCGCTGCTTTTGTTGCTGCGGCCTGCGGCGTAAAAGTTGCCAAGCATGGTAACCGCGGTGTATCGAGCAAATCCGGCTCTTCCGATCTGCTCGACAAATTCGGCATCAACTTGGCAATGACACCAGACAATGCCCGTGGCGCACTAGACGAGCTTGGCGTCTGCTTCCTGTTCGCGCCGGAATATCACGGCGGTGTACGCCACGCAATGCCGGTTCGCCAAACCCTTAAAACCCGTACCATCTTCAATGTACTTGGCCCGCTGATTAACCCTGCTCGTCCAAACATCGAACTGATGGGCGTTTATGACAAAGCTCTGGTTCGCCCGATCGCCGAAACCATGGCGGCAATGGGTATGAAGCGGGCAGCCGTTGTACACGGCAGTGGCCTTGATGAAGTCGCAATCCACGGTGAAACCACCGTCGCAGAGATCATTGACGGCGAGATTAAGGAATACACCCTGACACCGACAGATTTCGGGCTGGACACTTATCCACTTGAAACCATCAAAGGTGGTGAACCGGAAGAAAACCGCAGAATTATTACCAATATTCTGATCGGCAGAGGCACCGATGCCCAGCAGGCAGCTGTCGCCGTTAATGTCGCCCTGCTTCTTCGCTTGTTCGGTCAGGAAGATTTAAAAACCAATACCCAAAAGGCCATTGACGTAATGCAATCAGGCAAAGCATTCGAGCTGGTTGAAAAACTGGCAGCACGAGGTTAAGCATGGAAACAGTACTAGCAAAAATCGTTGCCGATAAACGCATCTGGGTTGAAGCGCGCAAACAACAACAGCCACTGGCTGAATTTAGAGATGCCCTGACACCCAGCGACCGCAGTTTTTATCAGGCACTTTCCGGCGAACAGACGGCTTTTATTCTGGAATGTAAAAAAGCCTCGCCGTCAAAAGGCCTTATCCGTGCCAACTTCAACCTGGACCATATTGCAAGTGTCTATAACGGCCATGCCAGCGCCATCTCTGTTCTGACCGACGAAAAGTATTTTCAGGGAAACTTTGAATTCATTCCTCAAGTTCGCAATCAGGTTTCCCAACCGGTGCTGTGCAAAGACTTCATGATTGACACCTACCAGGTATACCTGGCACGTCATTATGGTGCCGATGCCATCCTCCTGATGCTGTCTGTACTTAATGATGCTCAGTATCGCGAGCTGGCCACTGTCGCAGAACAACTGGGTTTAGGCATCCTTACCGAAGTCAGTAATGAAGAGGAACTGGAACGCGCCATAACCCTGAAAGCAAAGGTGGTGGGTATCAATAACCGCAATCTGCGTGATTTGAGCATTGACCTCAGCCGAACCAAGCAGCTGGCCCCTCGTCTGCCGGTAGACACCATAGTGATTTCAGAATCAGGTATCTACAACAACCAGCAAGTACGGGAACTGTCTGCTTATGCCAACGGCTTTCTGATCGGCAGCTCGTTGATGGCAGAAGAAAATCTGGAGCTGGCAGTCAGGCGCGTACTGCTCGGCGATAACAAAGTCTGTGGCCTGACCCACGCAGATGATGCCAGTGCCGCCTATCAAAGCGGCGCTGTCTATGGTGGCTTGATCTTTGTCCCGAGCTCACCACGTAATGTGGATATCGAGCAGGCCCGGATGGTCATGAGCGGCGCACCACTGAAATACGTCGGCGTATTCCGTAATGACAGTCCAGAGACCGTGGCAGAAATAGCAAAAGCCCTGTCGTTATCTGCCGTACAGCTTCACGGCGATGAGTCACCGGAATATATCGAAGCTTTAAAAAAACAACTGCCAGCAGGCTGCCAAATATGGAAAGCACACGGCATTGAAGATGCAATTCCGGATTTTGCCCGCTGGGCTGCCGACCGACACCTGCTTGACAGCCGAAACGGCCAGCACTTTGGCGGCACAGGCAAAACCTTCAACTGGCAACTGCTAGAAGAAGCAGATAAAGAAAACATTCTGTTGGCCGGTGGCCTGACTCCCGAAAACGCCAGCGAAGCGGCCACCATCGGCTGCCGGGGACTGGATTTAAATTCCGGAGTCGAAAGTAAACCGGGCAAGAAAGATAAGAACAAATTGGATGCGGCATTTGCAGCAATCAGGAAGTATTAAGGAAAATTAAAACTATGAGCAAATTAGAAGCCTATTTCGGTGAATTTGGTGGTCAGTATGTACCACAAATTCTGGTACCGGCCCTTGACCAGCTGGAAGCTGCATTTGTCGAAGCACAGCAAGATCCAAGCTTTCAGGAAGAATTTATCACCCTTTTGAAAGAATACGCAGGCCGCCCGACCGCGCTGACCCTATGTAAAAACCTGACCAAAGGCACCAACGCCAAACTGTACCTGAAGCGAGAAGACCTGCTTCACGGCGGTGCCCATAAAACTAATCAGGTGCTGGGTCAGGCACTACTTGCCAAACGCATGGGCAAAACTGAAATCATCGCCGAAACCGGTGCCGGACAGCACGGCGTGGCAACCGCCCTGGCCTGTGCCCTGTTGGGCCTCAAATGCCGTGTTTATATGGGAGCAAAAGACGTAGAACGCCAGAGCCCGAACGTCTTTCGTATGAAGCTGATGGGTGCCGAAGTCATCCCGGTTCACTCGGGCTCTGCCACACTCAAAGATGCCTGTAACGAAGCAATGCGTGACTGGTCTGCAACCTATGACAAAGCGCATTACCTGCTGGGGACCGCAGCCGGTCCGCACCCATTCCCGACCATTGTTCGTGAGTTCCAGCATATCATCGGCGAAGAAACAAAGAGCCAGATCCTGGAAAAAGAAGGACGCCTGCCGGATGCAGTCATCGCCTGTGTCGGTGGCGGTTCCAACGCTATCGGTATGTTCTCTGATTTCATTGAAAGCCCTGAAGTTGGCCTGATTGGCGTCGAACCTGCCGGTAAAGGACTGGATACCAATATGCACGGCGCACCACTGAAGCACGGCAAACTGGGTATCTTCTTCGGCATGAAAGCGCCGCTGATGCAGGATGAACATGGTCAGGTAGAAGAATCATACTCAGTTTCTGCCGGACTGGATTTCCCGTCTGTCGGCCCGCAGCACGCTCACCTGAATGCAACCGGACGTGCCGTTTACGAATCCGTGACTGATGACGAAGCGCTGGATGCCTTCCAGGCACTGGCACGTAGCGAAGGGATTATTCCGGCATTGGAATCTGCCCACGCACTGGCTCATGCACTGAAGATGATTCAGGCCGAGCCTGAAAAAGAACAACTACTTGTCGTTAACCTGTCCGGTCGCGGCGACAAAGATATTTTCACCGTACACGATATTTTGGAAGCAAAGGGAGCGCTGTAATGGATCGTTATCAAGCACAATTTGAACGTCTGGCAGAGAAAAACGAGGGCGCCTTTGTTCCCTTTGTCACTATCGGTGACCCTGACCCTGAGCTGTCTTTGAAAATTATCGATACCCTTATCGAGTCCGGCGCGGATGCCCTGGAGCTGGGAATCCCGTTCTCTGATCCACTGGCCGATGGCCCGACAATCCAGGGAGCAACAATTCGCGCCCTGGATGCGGGCACCACCCCTGCGATCTGCTTCGAACTACTGACAAAAGTTCGCCGCAAATACCCGCAAGTGCCAATCGGCTTGCTGATGTACGCCAACCTGGTTTTCGCCTCCGGGATCGAGAATTTCTACCAAAAGTGTGCAGAAGCTGGTGTCGACTCAGTGCTGGTTGCCGATGTGCCCGTCAAGGAGTCAGAAGAATTCCGCGCGGCTGCTGAAAAATACGGTATCCACCCGATTTTCATTGCTCCACCAAATGCTAACGAAGCAACGCTGAAAACCGTTTCAGATTACAGCGGCGGCTACACTTACCTGCTTTCACGGGCTGGCGTTACCGGGACAGAAACTCAGGCGGGAATGCCGATTACTCACCTGTTGGAAAGCCTGAAGGCCCATAACGCGCCACCAGCATTGCTTGGTTTTGGAATCTCGGAACCACAACAGGTTAAAGACGCACTGCAAGCTGGCGCAGCAGGCGCAATTTCTGGCTCTGCGGTCGTTAAGATCATCGAAAAAAACCTCGGCGATGAGCAGATGATGCTTGGCGAACTTGGACAGTTCATCAGTTCAATGAAAGCAGCAACCAGACGTAGCTGAATAAACCGCTAGATAAAAAGGGCTGTTAGGGAAAAATTCTTCATTAAACCTAAACGGCCCTTAAACTCTTATCAAAAATTCCACATCAGTGATGACTGAAACAACTTTTCAACCTGATGTTAAATCAACGCCGCATACTATGCGGCTTTTTCACACCAAAACACACCAAAGCGATCAAAGCTTAACCACCACTTCAGAACCAAGATCAAAGAATTCCATTAAGCCACGGAATACAGTAGCAAAGATGTTAAGTTTGCTTATTTGTCACATAGCATTCTCAGCAAGCATAAATTCAGAAGAAAATATTAAAAATAACAATTGTAAAATCGTTAAATTGCGTGTAAAAACACACCCGTAAAATATCAATGCAACATTTATAACAATAACAGTACTTGAGCCCATACAGGATTAACAAACACAACTGAGGTATCTAAAGTGTTAAATCAAAAAGGATTATTGGGCAATATCGGCGTACAGGTCGTTATTGCAATGTTTCTCGGTACACTTGTCGGTGCGATGATGGGGCATTCTGCCAGCATGTTCGCTCCGCTTGGCAGCATTTTTATCCACCTGATCAAAATGCTGGTTATCCCACTAGTAGCCGTTGCTATCATTTCCGGTGCTGCCGGTCTTGGCGGCAGCCACTCCGCCGGTAAAGTCGGCTTCTCCACCCTTGGATTCTTCGCCCTTACCTCTGCCGTCGCTGTTGCACTGGCACTGTTTATGGGGCAGGTATTCGAGCCGGGCCATGGTATTGACCTTGCCGGTGTTGAAGGCATGTTCTCTGACGTCTATGCAGACAAAGGTGAACTGCCAAGCTTCTGGGCCACCGTTCTGGGTATGATCCCGACCAACGTTTTCCAATCTTTGAATGAAGCGAATATTCTGCAAATTCTGGTTTTCTGCCTTTTCTTTGGTATTGCTTTATCCAAACTGGAACAGGAACGTCGTGACCCGCTGTTAAACGGTGTAAATGCTATCGTTGATGCCATGGTATGGATGATCAACGTGGTAATGAAGATTGCTCCGCTAGGCGTATTCGGCCTGATGGCTGATGCTGTCGGTACTTTCGGTTTCGGTGCCCTGATGGTGGTATTCAAACTGTTTGTTGTTTACGTCGCAGCTATCCTGATTTACGGTTTTGTTTTCTACCCGCTACTAATCAAAACATTCAGCAAGACATCACCGTTTAAGTTCCTGTCGGTAATGAAAAAGCCTCAGGCTGTGGCACTTTCAACTGCTTCATCAATGGCAACACTGCCGGTTACCATGGAAGTTTGTGAAGAAGAACTGGGCGTAAAGAACTCTACCGCTTCCTTCGTTCTGCCACTGGGTGCAACCATCAACATGAGTGGTAACGCGATTTACTACGGTCTGGTTGCTATCTTCTTTGCCCAGCTGTTCAATATCGACCTTGGTATGGGCGCATACGTTGCGATTATCATAACCTCTACCCTGGGAGCAGTAGGCCAGGCCGGTGTTCCGGGTCCGTCATTCCTGGTTGTTGCCGTACTGCTTTCAGCCGGTATCCCGATTGAAGGTCTGCCACTACTGTTCGCCCTTGACCGTATCTTCGATATGATTCGTACAGCACTGAACATTACAGGTGACGCAGCCTGTGCTGTAATTATCAATGATATGATTGGTGATGCGCCTGCTCAGGTAGCAGAAGACGAAGCACAAAACGCTTAAGCCCAAATACGGAACAAAATATTGTTCCGCTTGGTATAAACTCCAGCAGGCTGTCGGTAATCATCTACCGGCAGCCTGTTTGTTTTATATCCATACTTGGTTACAAATATGCAATATCACTCATAAACATACTGGTAGACTCTGCATATTGGAACTGTTTGGGTATACTAGCGCCTTCGAGTACCAGATTCCGTCCGGCTCACCGACTTCGGACGACCATAAGGCTGTTAATTCATGAAACAACTGATCGATTTTATTCCGCTGATCATCTTCTTTGCCCTGTACAAGCTTCAGGACATCTACGCGGCAACCGGCGCACTGATAGTTGCAACGGCAATACAGGTAGTCCTGACCTGGTTCTTGTATAAGAAAGTAGAGAAAATGCAGCTGGTCACTTTTGTTATGGTTACAGTTTTTGGCGGACTGACACTCGTGCTGCACGATGATAACTTCATAAAATGGAAAGTGACGATCATCTACGCCCTGTTTGCGGGCGGACTGGCAGTCAGCCAGTACCTTGGCAAGCCACTAATTAAAGGAATGCTGAGTAACGAAATTCAATTGCCTGAACATGCCTGGAAGCGTATCAACGCTGCCTGGTTCCTGTTTTTCGTTATCTGTGCGTTAGCCAATATCTATATTGCTTTTTATCTGCCTCTTGATGTTTGGGTAAACTTTAAAGTCTTTGGCCTGTTGGGCCTGACCTTTGCGTTTACACTTGCGACCGGCGGATATATTTACCACCATATGCCCAAAGAAACCGATTCAAAGTAGTAGAAGAGTCAAAGCATGACCACTGAAAACAATGTTCCTCGCGGACAACTTTTGCTCCGCACATTAGCAATGCCTGCAGACACCAACGCCAACGGCGATATTTTTGGTGGCTGGATCATGTCACAGCTGGACCTGGCCGGTGCCATTCTGGCAAAAGAAATTTCTGGCGGACGGGTTGTTACCGTCTCCGTTGAAAGCATTACCTTCAAGGCACCGGTTGGCGTTGGTGATGTTGTTTGCTGTTACGGTGAATGCAGCCGTATCGGTAATACCTCAATGAGTATTGCCCTGGAAGTCTGGGTTAAACCGGTTTCCCACGACGAAGTCGGTGATCGCTACCGCGTCTGTGAAGCGACATTTAATTACGTTGCGATTAATAGCGAAGGCCGCCCGAGACCAATCAAAAAGTCTTGAGTGCATGCCGCAAAAAAGCCCTGACCTCTGGTTAGGGCTTTTTTTATTGGTTAAGATACGAAAACTTAATCGCTTCTAATAGGGAGATACCTGCGAATGTGGTATGTGATTTTTTCTCAAGACGTTGAAAACAGCCTGGAGCGTCGCATGAGCGTGCGTGAAAAGCACCTGGCTCGCCTGAAAGACCTTCAGGAACAAGGTCGTTTGCTGGTTGCGGGTCCAATGCCGGCTATCGACAGCGAGAACCCTGGCGAAGCAGGCTTCACCGGCTCCACGGTTATTGCTGAGTTTGATTCCCTGGATGATGCGAAAGCATGGGCTGATGCCGATCCTTATATTGAAGCCGGTGTTTATGAAAAAGTGATCGTGAAACCATTCAAGAAGGTTCTGCCATAAACAGCAGTTCACACCCTGCGACATAACGAGAACAACAATTCAATGTTTAAAAAAGTATGTGCATGCATCGCCCTGCTGACCCTGGCAGGCTGTGCATCAACTCAGGATGATGCAGCTATCGCCCTAGCGAAAAGCCGGGCTGCCGCTATCAATAACAAAGCCCCATATGACACGGTTGGCGAATACCGAATCATGAAGGCTAAAGCACGTGAAAATACTGTCGAGATCACTATCCTTTACGGTGGCGGCGGTAAAGTACCACCTTCAATTGCCGTGAAGAATGCAGCCGTCAACTACTGTGCGAGCAACGAGCTAAGCCCGCTGGTCAATGAAGGGGTGAATTACAATATCGTGGTGATGGATATGCGAGGCCGAACTATGGCTGAGCAGCCAGTTTACGCCGACTATTGTACGAATCTGGAACAAGCCCAATAGATTACTAAATCTGAACAGTAATCTCGCTGGAATTAATATATACCGCCTGACTCACAATCAGGCGGTATTTTTTTATTTGTACTAACTGTTAATTCCGGTCAAAAACCAGTACCTTCAAGCCACCTTCCGGATCAATGTCTTTGAACTCCGGCGGATTATCCAGTCGCTCTGTAAACGTCAGTTCTGGTGCTTCGGCTGCCATTCCGTCAATCAAAAACTGAGCAGAAACCGAAGGATCATTCACACATGCCATAACCTGACCTTTCTCTGTCAGCAGCTCAGGCAAGCGACGTAAAATCTTCTGGTAGTCTTTCGTTAAGGCAAAACTACCCTTCTGGAAGGATGGCGGATCAATAATGATTAAGTCATAAGGGCCAGACTTGCGCACCTTACCCCATGATTTAAACAACTCATGGCCCAAAAAGCTGACCTTCTTCAGATCATGCTTATTGAGGTGATGGTTATCACGCCCCCGGCTCAGCGCAGCTTTTGACATATCCAGGTTAACGACGTGCTCTGCCCCGCCGGCAATTGCGGCAACAGAAAAGCCACAGGTGTACGCAAACAGGTTAAGTACTCGCTTTCCTTCTGAGTGGCGCATTACCCAATCACGGCCATAGCGCATATCAAGGAACAAACCGTTATTTTGCTTGCGACCCAAATCCAGCTTGAACGTCAGGCCATTTTCGACCACGTCCTGATATTCCCGCATCTCACCCCACAGCACTTCCGTCGGCGACCCCTGACGGTCACGGTGCTGCAGCAGCAATGACACTGCGTTACTTTGCTGCCAGATTTCACTTTCAGTCAGTGTGATTAGCGTTTCGTTCAGCGCAATAAGAAATGACTCGGATGGTTCTTTAAACAGGGAAACCAGTACCTGGCCGCCAAGCCAGTCAACAGTGAGCTGTTCAAGGCCCTGCCAGCAACGACCACGACCATGAAAAAGGCGACGCACCTCAGTAGGTGGTGAAGTCAGCTCATTAAGCAAATGTTGTTCTAAGGTTGGTAGCGCACTCGTTTCCATAAATCTTCAGTGTTTAATGAAATAAAGGCGCTATTCTAATACCAACCTCTCACACCGTGCCACACAATTATTCGAGCTTAGCAGTAATACCAAACTTAATAATGGAAAATGATCAGGCGACTAATTTGGTTGTTTCATCAGGGAGGCGATGACTGGCGAGAACGACATACTCTGCGGTGATACGAACATGTCTTTGGCGTTTGGTGCGGGCTTTGAACTTGAGACGATTACGGCGGAATGTAGCCAAACCCCAAAAACGCGATTTAGTCTTTTTCTTCTTCAATCGCATCCGAAGCGACACAGAGCGGTTAAGTCGGCGCATTGTAATCCTCAGTCTAGGTAAATCCTAGACGGGCATTATATGCGAATTTTTATATTAATATAATTAAAACTGGTCATTTAAACGCCACTTAGCACAACTTATTTTATAGTTTCAGCTAATTTGCACCGACAATAACCAGTAATTTCCATTTTCAACAGTTTTCGATATTTGTCATCAAGCATTAATCGCCAGCTTCGGCCAACTTATATCCCAAGGGGCGTTCCATTGTTCCATCGCCTCTTGCACTTCAGCACTATGCCAAAACTCCCCCAACTCAGGAATACAGACAAACTGTTGCAGCTCACCCTGATAAGGGAAGCGCAGCGCATACGCATGCAGGTAACCACGATCGGCACCTTCACAGCCGTAAATATCATCTCCGGAGATCCCGGAACCGACACTTCGAAGTGCAACCCGGATCTGATGTGTTTTACCGGTATGAGGCTTACACAGGAACAAGCGCCGTCCATTTCCGGCAGCAGCCGAGAAAAACTGGGTTATCGCCGGGTTTTCTTTGCTGCTTTCCAGCTTCCAGCTACTTCGACGGGAACGAGTCATATCACCAATCACTGCTCCCTGCTTCTTCTTGGGTTTTTTAGTGCCGATTGCCAGGTAATATTTTTCAACATTACGCTGAGCAAAATTAGCCGACAGCACTGAAGCCGCTTCCCGGTTGCGCCCTAACAGCAATAAGCCCGACGTCATCTTATCGAGACGGTGGATTAGATAAAGCTTTTCATCGCCGGTTTGTTTTGCCACTTCGGCCAGCAATGGCTGCTCATTATCGTCTTTGTGAACACTCACTCCCGGATGTTTATTAATAACCAGAAAATCAGGATGTTGATAAACCAGAGTGAACATAAGCCGATACCATCTCACGAAATAAAAAACGAAGTGCGGAGTATATACTCTCAATGCCGAGAAACCACTCCCCACAACGTAAAAAGCCGCTCAGATGAGCGGCTTTCGTTCTGCTATACCGTGTTCAGCCTTATGCAAAGAAAACAAACAGCATCAGCAGCGGACAAACAACACGTACATACCAAGGCCAGATTTTCCAGAACAGTCCCTGTTCCAGCTCAGGGTAGCCTTGTTTGATTTCCTCTAGCACTTTGTCACGCTTCCATACCCAACCAACTAGCAGAGCAAACAACATACCTAAAATCGGCTGCGCGTATTCAGTCGTCAGCGAAATCACCAGGCCAAACATATCGCCGAAATTGAAGACAATGATGCCTGAGAACAGGGTGATCAAACCACCAATCCACCATACTGCAATTTTTCGGTCCTGCTGTAACTCTTCGGTCGCACAGGCAACCGGCACCTCGAGCATAGAGATAGAGGAAGTCAGTGCTGCAATCACCATCAGAACGAAGAACAGCACACCGATAAACAGGCCGGCTGCTCCCATGGTGTCGAACATCGCAGGGAGAACACTAAAGACCAGCGTATCGGAAGACAGCAATGCACCGGTATCGCTGTAAATTTCAACACCATTATGCTGCGCCACAAACATCGCAGGAAGAATCAACAGGCCGGCAATGAAAGCAACTGAGGTATCCAACATCGCCACCTGAGCAGCAGTTTTAGGCAGGTTAACGTCTTTTTTAATGTATGAACCGTAAACCATCATCGAACACACGCCCAGCGACAAAGAGAAGAAAGCCTGCCCCATTGCACTGACGACAAGTTCCGGGCTCATGTGTGAGAAATCAGGAACCAGATACATTTTCAGGCCATCAATGGCACCATCCTGAGTCAGGATATAGGCCACCATGACTACAAATAGTCCCAGTAATACCGGCATCAGACGGGTTGACCAACGCTCAATACCGTCAGCAACACCATTGCGGACAACTAAAATAGTCAGCACCATAAAAATGATCATCAGGGAAAGGTTACGACTGGCACTGAAAGACTCAAGCCACTCGGCGGCAGACACCATACCGATAGCTTCTAAAACCGGGCCGACCAGGAAACCGAACAGCCATCCGGCAACAATCGCATAAAAACTCAGGATCATTGATACTGCAATCATCCCTGCAACACCCAGTACTGCGGCAACTCCACGTTGCTGAGGCCATACAGCACGAAGCGACTTAATCGGGTTGGCGCTGCCATAACGACCAATCGTCAACTCAGCCACCAGTAATGGATATGCCAGAGCAAATACCATCAACAAATAAACAAGAAGGAAAACGGCACCACCGTTACTGGCAGCCTGAGTCGGGAATCCCCAAATATTTCCCAGGCCAACAGCGGAACCTGCCGCCGCCAAAATAAAACCTATCCTTGAGCTGAACTGCGCTCTTGATCCACTCGCCATATCAGAATCTCTTAATTAGTCGTTATGTATTGCTGTAATAATGTTGTGCTTTGCCTGGTGTAAAGTATTGTGTACATCCATTCAAATATCAATCACACCCTCTTCATTGGCAAGTAAAACAGTTTAGGAATAAAATGTGAAGCCCGCTTTTATATTTTTTGATCAATCACCAGCATTCCGCCCAATTCCAGCCAGTTTCGCTTATAAAGCAATCAATAGTTAGTTTTATTGTTTTCTGTTTGTTAACTGAAACACTTATAAGTAACTCTTTAACAAGATAACGCTGGTATTCCTTCAATTTCGATGCAAAATAATAGAAACAAAACTCTGTTGAATTAGATAACTCTCTCACATGGAACAGTTTTATCAGGTACTCGCTTGGGTAAGCGTCTTTTTCTACTGGCTGGTTATAGCCGGTGTGACAATGCGTGTCGTTTTCAAACGCCGTGTTGTCGGTGTCTCCCTTGCCTGGCTGATGATCATCTACATCATTCCGATTGGCGGTGTCTTTGCCTATTTATTGGTTGGAGAACTTAATCTAGGAAGAAAACGTGCCGAACGGGCAAAAGAGATGTTCCAGCCATTTGCCGACTGGTTTCAGCGCCTCAACGACTGCCCCGGCCACCAGCCACAACAAATGAGCCACCAGGCTCGACCTATCAGTGATTTATGTGAAAACCGGCTTGGCCTTCCGGCTCTTTGTGGCAACAGCATGTCCCTTCAGGACACTCCACATGAGATCCTGCGTTCGATTATCGAAGACATTCGTAACGCTGAAGACAGCATTCACCTGGAGTTTTATATCTGGCATCCGGGAGGACTGGCTGATGAAGTCGCTTCAGCCCTGATCATTGCCGCCAAACGGGGAGTGTCAGTTAAACTTCTGCTGGATGCTGCCGGCAGCAACCGCTTTTTTCGCTCTTACTGGCCGGGACTGATGGCTCAGGCTGGTATCGAAATTGTTGAGGCACTGGCAGTATCACCGTTGAGGATGTTCCTGCGCCGACTGGATCTGCGCCAGCACCGCAAAATTGTGGTAATAGATAATAAGATTGCTTATACCGGCTCGATGAACCTGGTTGATCCTGAACACTTTAAAACTGATGCCGGTGTCGGCCAGTGGATTGATGTGATGGTCAGGCTGACCGGCCCTTGTGTCTCGGTGCTTAACTGTATTCAGGCCTGGGACTGGGAAGTGGAAACCGGTAAACGCTTCCTGCCGGAACTGCCGACAGAAGAAGTCAGCACAGCAACAGAAAAACATGAAATCATTCAGGTAATTCCGTCTGGTCCGGGCATGCCCGATGAACTTATCCATCAAGTATTGCTGCTGAGTATCTACCAGGCCAAAGAGAGTGTGGTGATCACCACCCCGTATTTTGTCCCGAGTGAGAACCTGCTCCATGCCCTTGAAAGTGCAGCCGAGCGCGGGGTCCGTGTCGACATAGTCATTCCAGACAAAAATGATTCGGTGATGGTTGAATGGGCCAGCCGTTCCTTCTTTACTGAATTACTAAGTGCCGGAGTTAAAATCCACCGCTTCCATGGGGGGTTACTGCACACCAAGTCAGTGGTTATTGATAACAACCATTGCCTGATTGGTACCGTGAACCTTGATATGCGTAGCCTGTGGTTGAACTTCGAAGTCACCCTGGCGGTCGATAACCCTGAATTTACCCAGCAACTAAGCTGGCTACAGCAGGAATATATCGCTAACTCTACCCATATTTCTTTGAGTGAGTGGGAAAAACGCCCGGTCTACAAAAAGCTCGGCGAACAATTCTTCTATATGTTCAGCCCACTTTTGTAACTCATTCAATCGCTTTAACTCTGCAATCCATTAGTTTGCTGTCAGGTATCAGCAGGAACCTATAAAAAGACAGGCATTTGCCTGTCTTTTTTATCTTTATCCGCCACCTCAACCAAGGCTTAAAGTCGCTTTTTCAGCAAATCCAGCACCAGGCGGTTATCAGCATCACGGATAGTCGGAAGCTGGAAACGCGCCTCACGGGTATCAGACAGTTTCACAACCGCTGAAATCAGCGCCTCTTCTGCACCAGCTTCGGCCAAGCAGTTGCCGAACGCATCCATAATACGAGAACCGCCCCAGAATCGGCTGTTACCCTCAAGCGCACAGCTGTTTGCCATCAGCAACGGCACACCATAAGTCATTGAGATGAAATCTGTATTAGTCTTCCAGCCTTGCGGGTTAGAAAATTCATCTGAAACGATATCTGCAGCAGAGTTTACCGGAGCCAGCATCAGCGCAGGTTTGTCCAGCATTGCCAGGTGCGGTAGTGCCGGATTCCACAAGTCAGCACAAATCAAGGTGTGCGTCGGCCAGCCGGAAAACGGCTCGCATAATTCCAGGCCCTGACCTTTGCTATACCACTTGGCTTCTTCCAGACCACCATAATTTGGCAGGTTTAGTTTGCGGTGCAAGTGAATAAGCTGACCGTTTTTCACCATGCCCTGAGCATTGTAAAACTCACCGGCACTGGCTTCCTCAACAAAGCCAAAGCTGACTGCCATATCACCGGCCGCAGCTGCCAATTCATCCAGTACATCCGCAGATAGAGGCATCGCCACATCCAGCGTTTTCTCACGCAAGCTATAACCTGTCATTGACAGCTCAGGGAACAGCAGCAGCTCAATCCCTTCTTTTCTTGCTGCTTCAATATATTGCAGGTGCTTTTCAAGGTTCGCCGCAACATCACCCAATACAGGTGCGATCTGGGCAATACCGACTTTCAGTTCATTTTTCATTGTCATGTTTCACCAAGTGTTCAGCAAGGTAATAAAAAGGCCAGCACTCTGGGTCTACACTCAGGGAGCCGGCCTTTCCTCGCTTTCTTACTGCTACAGCAAGTTATTCTGTTGTAGGAAGTCGTGAGCAACGCGCTCGATTGAAATGCCGTCAACATCCACCTGAGCATTCAGGGAAGCCATTACGTCATCGTTCATCAGTGCCGCCAGCGCATTCAGCTGATCAGCTAGTAGCGGATTCGCATCCAACGAGTCCTGTCTCACAACCGGAGTCAGTGCATAGTTAGGGAAATGCTGACGATCGTCTTTCAGTACATAAAAGTTAAATGCCTTAACACGACCATCGGTTGCAAACACCATTGAAATATCTACAACTTCCTGTGAAAGCGCCTGGTAAACCAGACCTGAGTTCATTTTTTTCAGGTTGCGGCGCGGCAACTCAAACTCATAAGCCGCCAGCAAAGATTTAAGACCATCAGCACGGGCAGAAAACTCAATGTTACTGGCCAGCAGCGCATCTTTACCGTCTTCAGATTTCAGCCAGGCCATCATGTCACTGATGGTTTCCAGCCCTTTCTCTTTGGCAAAGTCTTTACGCATTGCTAGTGCATAAGTGTTATTTGCCTTAGAAGGGTTAAGCCAAATCAGGCCTTTCTTTGCATCCAGAGACTTAACACGATTGTAAGTCTCTTCCGGGCTCAGTTTATCAGTCACCTTGTTATAGGTGATAAGGCCGGTGCCGGTATATTCCCAGTACAGGTCAATCTGACCGTTTTCCTGTGCTGTTCGCAGAACGGTCGACCCCATACCGTCACGCTGGTCTACTTCGTAGCCCTTCGCCTGCAGGTACTGAGCAGTCATTGATGACATGATCAGCTGCTCGGTAAAGCCTTTACCGCCAACAACCAATTTGTTTGCAGCTACTGCTGTCTGGGACATAGCCAATACCACAACCGCAGCCATCATTCGTGAAATAAACGTCATATCTCAGATTCCTCAGTTACGGTTCGGGTTAACGCCTTTGCTGACAATTACAAACGTCAGCATACCCAGCAGGATATCGGCGATCAGCGCCAGAACAGCCGTCGGGATCGCACCCGCCAACATCATAGGCGTATCGTACAAATCAATACCAGCAAAAATCAGCTCACCCAAGCCGGTACCACCGATTTGGAATGCCAGCGGCACTGTGCCGATATTGATCGCAATTGCAGTACGAATACCCGCCATAATCACATAAAGCGCATTCGGCAGTTCTACTTTAACCAACTGCTGCCATGGCGTAAGACCGATACCGGTTGCCGCTTCTTTCAGGTGCGCAGGCACAGCAATCAGACCGGTATAGGTGTTGCGCAAAATAGGCAGAACCGATGCAATCGCCAGCGCGAAAATCGCCGGCTTATCACCAATACCCAGGAAGCTCATCGCCAGAGCCAGTACCGCCAGTGTCGGTACAGTGGTACCAATGTTGAAGATTTGCATAAAGAAATCTGCATAACGTCGGCAATACGGGCGGCTCAGAATCACACCCAGCGGCACACCAATCAACACGGCAATCGCGCCGGAGATCAGGGTCAGCTTCATATGATGACCAGACAGGTACAGGATCTCATCCCAGTAAAAAATAAACTGGTCTACAAAGCCTGATGACTGCGCCCAGATCCCCACCATAAATACGACGAAGAACATCAGCGCATTGAAGTAAGGACTCAGATTAATCGACTTCATCGCTTACCCCTTGGTACGGAAACTGGCTCCCAGGTGGTGAGTAATACCACGCTGTGAAATTTCACCGCACAGGCGGCCCTGCTCATCAACCACGGCCAGCCAACTGATGTCGTGTGCAAACATCTTTGATACTACCGCACGCAGATCCTGCTCTTGCTTCATCAGGATTGGCAGACCGTCAAAGTGCTCACCACACAAACCACGTTCACTTGATGCAACACTCTTGTTGATCACACCGACAGGCTGCTGCTGTTTGTTAACCATCACGATCATGCCGTGACCGTAATCGGCCATCAGCTTCTTAGCTACGTCCAGATTATCATCCGGCGTTACAGTCGGAACATTGCGCTCCATTACCTCGCCCGCCGTCGACAGCTGAAGACGCTTAAGAGTACGGTCGGTACCGACAAAGTCAGCCACAAAATCAGTTGCCGGATGAGCCAGAAGCTGGTCCGGGCTTGCGTACTGTTCAAGCTGACCATCGCGGAAAATTGCAACTTTGTTTGCCATTTTCACTGCTTCATCAATGTCGTGAGAAACGAACATGATGGTCTTTTGCAGCTCTTTATTCATCTTCAGGAATTCTTCCTGAATCACTTCGCGGTTGATTGGGTCGATAGCACCAAACGGTTCATCCATCAGCAGAACCGGTGCATCTGCCGCCAGGGCACGAACCACACCAACACGCTGCTGCTGACCACCGGACAGTTCATTCGGGTAACGCTTCATAAACGCATTCGGATCCAGTGCTACCATGTCCAGCAGATCTTTGGCGCGGTTAGTACAGCGCTTCGGATCCCAGCCCATCAGTTTAGGGATCAGGGCAATGTTCTCTTCGATGGTCATATTCGGGAACAGACCGATCTGCTGGATAACATACCCGATGTTACGGCGCAGGGTTACGGTATCAATGTCAGTCGTATCTTCACCGTTAATGAAGACTTTACCGGATGTTGGCGTAACAAGGCGGTTAATCATCTTCAGTGTTGTTGTCTTACCACAACCGGAAGGACCCAGCAGAACACAGATCTCGCCAGTCGGAACTTCCATATTGATATGGTCGGCAGCCGTCACCACGCCCTGTGGGGTTTCGAAAATTTTTGTCAGGTTCTCAAGTTTGATCATGAAAACACCCTCTTAATTCTTAAATCTTTAGCCGTGAACGACGACGCCTTTCGGCGTGAATTTCTTCTGCACCATAGCCAGAATGGTGTCGGCAAAAATGGCCAGCAAACTCACAGCCACCGCCCCAACAATCAGCTGGCGCGGATCAGACTGGCTGATACCACGGGCAATAAAGGTTCCCAAACCACCGGCACCGATATAGGTCGCAATCGCCATTACACCGATGTTCATCACAACGGCAGTACGAACACCAGCCATGATGACCGGAATCGCCAGTGGAATTTCAACCAAGCGCAATCGCTGGATATTGGTAAGACCGATACCACGAGCAGCTTCTCGTAGTGCAGGATCTACATTGTTAATGGCGGTATAGGTGTTTCGGATAATAGGCAGCTGCGAATACAACAACACAGCAATTACCGCCGGCAAATAGCCGATACCCTGACCGATCATCGACAGTACAGGGATCATGATCCCGAACAGAGCAATCGACGGAATCGTAATAATAATGGACGCAACATACAGCACGATGTTCGCTGCACGCTGATTCTGGGTAATAGCAATCCCTACCGGTACACCCGTCAAAATCGCAAGGCCAACAGCAAGGCTGACCAGTGACAGGTGTTCAACAGTACGAGACGCAATGATTTCCCAGTTGTCCAGAATGAAATTGAAAATTTCCAATTTGCACCTCTGGATTAAAAAGGTTAAACACAGATTGTTTTCAGAATGCGCATCCAAGCGCTTGGATATAACCGACTGGTTATGTAGGCAGGGTTACCCCCTGACTGACATGGCTTAAAGCCATAAGCGTCATTCCACCAGCACGCTCGCTGGCGAGTGACAAAATGAGTTGGTGATTCTATTGAGTTGCTATGATGAGCTCAAGGAATTTCCGACTTTATTTTGAACTTTGTCATTAATGACGAATAAAAAACCAACAAAACGTACAAAAAAAAGGATCGCATCGACGAAAAACAGCAAAAAACGTCAAAAAAATGTCGATAGTGATCACACTATATCCTTACGCAGGTTTCTTGTTTGCTGACTAGAATGTACAAAAAACCATGTAACAAATGATTTACCTCGCCAATGGAGTGGCGACTTATCATCACTGCCGCGAAGGCGATGTAAGATTTAAAGATAACCCAAATGAGGTTTCAGGATGTCCATCAGGTTGTCATTTTTTACTCTGCAGCTACTTATACTTTCCCTGGTTATTGCGCTGTCATCACCAGCGTTCGCTTATGAAACTAAACTGACCATAGCAGGTCACAATACATCCGGTGAATACATCACTGTCACCCTGACCAGAGAACAAATAGAACACCTTCCACAAAGTACACTTATAACCCACCTGCCGTGGATTCAGGGCAAAGCTGAATTCAAAGGCGTGAAGCTTACCACCCTGCTGCAAAACTACCAGTTGGAGCCAACTCAAATAAAAATGAGTGCACTCAACGACTACTCAGCCGAAGTCAGCAGAGAACATATTGAAAAATATCAGCCCATCGTTGCTATAAAAAAGGACGATCAGTACCTACGTATTCGGGATTACGGTCCTTATTGGCTGGTCTTCTCCATTGACCAGTATCCGGAATTAGGACAAACCAAAAATCTGGCAAAAATGGTCTGGCAACTTGAACACATTACAGCGAACTAGCCTATGGCAAGAAGTAAGCTACTTACCACACAGCAAAAGTGGGTCAAACGAGGGTTATACATCATAATCTCTGTTTTACTGTGCAGCACAGTATTCGCGGTAACCCAGCTGAAAAATAATTCAGAGATCGTTTCCAAGAGTCAGAACGAAGCTATCTGGTTTGTACTGCAGTTAACGAAAGAATATTCAGAGTTTATCTTTCAGCTACAGAACTACCAGTTTGGCAATAGCGATCATAATGACATGATGATCCAGTATGAGATCTTATGGAGCCGCTTTAACACCATTATTAATAACAAGCAGGTGATGCACTTTGACCAGTTCAAAGGAGCTTATAATGTCGTGAACGAACACTTCACGAATATCAAACAGCTCGAACCGGCATTACTTGAACTACCTAATACGCAGAATGTCCAGCCGCTCCTGGATACCTTCCGGGATGATTATGAAAACCTGATTATCTTTCTTAACCATAAATTCCGGTTATCCAGCGGTGATCTGGGCGATCGCATCCATGCTATCTCTGAAATAGAGAAAATCATCCACTATTTATTACTGACTATGTTGCTGATAGGCGTGCTGACCGCTTTCTTGATTCTTCGTGAATCCCACACCCATCACAAGCTGGCAATGAATGATTCGCTAACGGGGATCCGCAACCGACTATGGCTGAACCACAAACTCAAAGACCTTGAGCAACTTAACTATCCATTTAATTTTTACCTGATCGATTTGGATGGCTTTAAAACCATTAATGACACCCTGGGTCATCATGCCGGTGACGAATTGCTGATCGAATTAGGGCGCCGACTCTCTGAGCTTGATTGCGACAGTTATTATGCCGCACGTATGGGTGGTGATGAGTTTGCAATCATTGAGCTCCGCTCACCATCTGGTAAGCCATTACCAGGCAATAATCTGGGTCTAAAGCTGATTGAAGTACTTCGCCGTCCGGCACGAATCGGCGGTAAAAACCTGATTATTTCAGCCAGTATCGGTGTCAGCCATTTTCCCGGCAGGGCGAAAACTATTTCAGAAGTGTTCAGACAGGCCGATTTTGCGATGTACGAAGTGAAGCAAAAAGGTAAAGATGGCCTGAACCACTATCAACCGAATGAAGCCACCTGTTCAGGCGAAGAAGAAGTCATTTCCTGATAAGAGCGTCTTAATACAGAAGCTAAAGCAAGAAGGCAAAAAACAAGCATAAAAAAAGCGGCCAAACGGCCGCTTTTCTGCTTATTCAATCAACGAAGAATTACAGTGCTGCAGTGAAGATTGCAGAAATTTCTTCGTGAGTTGCTTGTTTAGGGTTTGTAAGACCACAAGCATCTTTCAGTGCGTTGTCAGCAAGAATAGAGATATCTTCTGCTTTTGCACCCAGCTCAGTCAGACCTGCAGGGATACCTACATCTTTAGATAGCTGCTGGATTGCTTCAAGAGCTGCATCTGCACCTTGCTCTGCAGTCATGCCTTCAACGTTAACACCCATCGCTTTAGCAACATCACTTAGACGCTCTGGACAAATCTGAGCATTGTAGCGCTGAACGTGTGGCAGAAGAACTGCGTTACATACACCGTGTGGCAGGTTGTAGAAACCACCCAGCTGGTGTGCCATTGCGTGAACGTAGCCCAGAGATGCGTTGTTGAACGCCATACCCGCCATGAACTGTGCGTAAGCCATTTGCTCACGAGCTTCCAGGTTCTGGCCTTCGTTTACTGCAGTACGCAGGTGCGCCTGAATCAGTTCGATCGCTTTGATAGCTACTGCGTCAGTGATAGGAGTCGCCGCAGTTGAAACGTAAGCTTCGATTGCGTGAGTTAGTGCATCCATACCAGTTGCAGCAGTCAGAGATGCTGGCTTAGCAAGCATCAGCTCAGGATCGTTAACAGACATCAGCGGAGTTGTGTTCTTGTCAACGATAGCCATCTTAATGTGACGCTCTTCATCAGTGATGATGCAGAAACGAGTCATTTCAGATGCAGTACCCGCAGTTGTGTTGATTGCAAACAGTGGCATCTGAGGCTTAGCTGAACGGTCAACACCTTCGTAGTCAGCAATTTCACCGCCATTTGCAGCTACCAGAGCGATACCTTTTGCACAGTCGTGTGGAGAACCGCCACCTAGAGAAATAACGAAGTCACACTCGTTCTCTTTTAGCAGTGCAAGACCTGCTTCAACGTTACCAATTGTAGGGTTTGGTTGTGTACCGTCAAAAACAACAGATTCAACTTCACGCTCAGCAAGAAGGTCTGCAACCTGCTTAACTACACCAATTTGATTTAGCACTTTATCAGTAACAATCAGCGCTTTTTTGAAGCCCTGTTCTTTTACTGCATTCGCTGCATCAGTAAGACAGCCAGCGCCCATCAGGTTTACTGTAGGGATAAAAAATGCACTACTCACAATAATTCTCCTTAATATTCAAATACTAATTACTTTAGCTGATTAATTAACCATTCCATTTCAACTCAAACAGCTACCTGTAATGAGTATCTTGTCACCCTTCTCGGGTTTGGTGTGCATATCTAACACTGTCGAAATGTGCAACAATTTGATCTCAAACAAATTATGAAATACCGATGTTTACTTCAGTTAAATTTTTTGAATTTCGTCACTTTTTCACTACATTTACTGACTTTATTGTTTATTGGGGTAAACATTATCTTTCTTCCGGTCACCGATTAATATGCATTAATGCGATTAACAGCACATTAAAAGAAATAGAAAAATGTCAGCCCTTTTCTGGTCACATCAGAAGGTAAATTTCAGGTTTAAAAAGTGGGAGTAGAAAGGAAGCAAAATCCCGACATTCGAAGTCAGTTGAAAATGAATTTGAAGCGAAATTGTGGTGAAAAAATCAACGCATCAGGAAATAGGTTTCGACAATAACGATAATCAGCAATACCCAGGTAAAAACCTTCCACGCCAGCAAAGGGTTCTTTTCAAGTAGAGGTGCGCCCTTAAGCTCTTTTACTATCGCCGGATTCGGGGTCGATAAATCCTGAAGAAACTCAGACATCACCTGATAGCGACATTGAGGTAATGGATGACAAACCTTTTTCAGAACCAAATCCATCCATGCCGGAATGTCATTTCGGTAGGTCAAGGTCGATACATAACTGAAATCCTGACGTTGAGTGACATCATAAACTGTGGAGCGTAATCGCTCATAGGGCTTTTGCCCTGTCAGCATTTCATAAATAATGATGCCGACTGAAAACAGATCAGAAAAAGGCGTTGCCTTCTTCCCAGCAAGATATTCTGGTGCCATATAATCAATATCCCCGACGGGTATCGACTCTTTGATGCCCCCAGCTATATCTTCAAGGCCCTCTACCTGGGCCGTACCAAAATCGATGAATACAGCCCAGCCTTTATCAGTCAAAATAATATTCTCAGGTTTCAAATCCCGATGAACTATTCCCATTCGCTGCAAATAGCGTAGCGACTTAACCAACTCACTGGCTATCACACGAACTTTTTCCAATGTCGGCTCAGGGTTATCAAGCATCCATTGCCTCAGCGTTGTGCCTTCAACATAGTCACAGACATGATAGAGAAAAGAAGACTGCATCGAGTAACGGTGAATTTTCATAACCGAAGGGTGATCGATTTGATTACCCAACCAACCTTCACGGATAAAACCCTGAAGATAGAGCATATCGTCAGAAAAATTTTGCGAAGGCACTTTTAAGACATAGCTCTTACCGTCGAACTGACTAGCAGCGAGATAGACATGACTTCGGGAGCCACTGTGGATCACCCGGGTTATTTCATACTGATCGATCCGATTGCCTTCTTTCATTACCGGCGGGATCACCCTTTGGGTCAATCGCCTTTCCGCTTCCTGTAAATTCTCTTCAGGCAAAGCATCAACACTCAGCAGCAAGCAGGTCACATTATCCGTACTGCCATTTTCAATCGCTCGCTCGACAATAGTTCTGGCCCTGGCTTTCAGGGATTGCCCGTGCACCGATAACAAACCAGCCAATTCAGGTTCTGTCAGCCAATCATGGAGGCCATCTGTAGACAGCACAAAAATATCATCCTGTTCAAGTAACTCCCGGCGATAGTCAACATCAAGTCGATTATCCATCCCCAGCGCCCGGGTAAGAAAATGACTCTTTCCTCCCTGTTTACGACTGTGATCGCTTGTCAACTGAACCAATCGGTGTTGGCGATAACGGTAAATCCGGCTATCACCGATATGAAGAAGGTGTGCGGTATTCGATTTAAAAATAATGCTGCTGAAAGTCGTCACCAGACCGTTATGGCGCAAATCACTCTGACAGCCGTGAAAATACAACCAACTGTTAAGCGCTTTAAGCACCCTGGCTGCGGAATGCTTTGCCCCCCAACTGTCAGGAGTACTGTAATAATCATCAATGAATTGGGTAACGCTGGTGTGGCTGGCTTGCTGCCCGTTCTCACTACAACTGACGCCATCAGCAATACATGCAACTATTCCTTTGTACTTCTTCACGTTATCGCGATGCGGACAATGCGCCGCAAAAGCATCCTGATTGGCCTTCCTGCTCCCGGCTGTTGAATAGCCCCCCAGAGACACCTGAAGGTCATCAAGCGGTTGCGTTGTTACATCTTCAGCGACATCCATTTGTTCACCTCCCTGACGGATGGAATAGCTGCCATCGCAGGCAGCTATTCCATTATCACTATTATGTGTTTCTAACTGTTAGCAACATCAATCATAGTCACACTACCGTCTTCATTGATTTCAGCAATCTGCCCGGATGGTTCTTCCATCATCAGCAGAGTAACAAAACCAATAATTGCCGTTGCACCGATAACAAAGAAGAAGGTGCTGTAATCCACCAGCGACAAAATAGTAAGGTAACAAACAGCCCCGACATTACCGTAAGCGCCTGTCATTCCGGCAATCTGCCCGGTCATACGACGCTTGATAAGAGGAACCGTAGCAAAAACAGCCCCTTCACCGGACTGAACAAAGAAAGAGCAAGCCATAGCGGCTGCGACTGCCAGCCATACCGGCCAGCTACTATCAACCATGCCCATCAGGAAGTAACCGCCCGCCAGGCCTGCCGTTAAAATCAGTAAGGTCAGCTTGCGGCCAAACTTATCGGACAACCAGCCTCCGCCAGGACGGGACATCAGGTTCATAAACGCATAAGCCGACGCCACCATACCGGCAACCACAGGCGTCAGTTCAAAGGTTTCTGAAAAGAACAGCGGCAACATAGAAACGACAGCCAGCTCTGAGCCGAAGGTAGCAAAATAAAGCACATTCAAAATAGCGACTTGCTTGAATTTATACTGATGGATCTCCGGTACCGGCTCTTTAAAGATATGCTTATTGACTTTCCACACCTGACTCACTTCATAAAGGTATATAACGGCCAGCACCAGATAAATCGCGATTTCCATTGTCTCACTAAGCAAAGAAACACCGGCCGGTGACAACTTCCAAGCCAGCAATGCCAGTGCACCGTACATAGGAAGCTTCATCAGCAGCAGTAGGTAAAAGTCCCCTTTAGAAGTAACTTCCATCGCCCCTAAGTTCTTAGGTTTAAAATAGGTAGCGCCCTTTGGTGTATCGGAAACATTGATATAAAAGATATAAGAAAAGATCAGGCTCATTGCTCCGGTGATAGCCATGGCATAACGCCAGCCATCTTCCCCGCCAAACATCACGGCAATAGTCGGTAGGGTAAAAGCTGCTGCCGCTGAACCAAAGTTACCCCAGCCGCCGTAAATCCCTTCGGCTGTACCCAGCTCATTATGAGGAAACCACTCAGACACCAGCCTGATTCCAATCACGAAACCGGCACCGATAAGTCCCAGCGCAAAACGGGCTATTGCGGCCTGAACAAAATCATCGGCAAATGCGAACACAAAACAGGGAACGGCACAAACCGCCAGCAAAGCTGAATACACTAAACGAGGACCATACTTATCGGTCAGCATACCGATCAGCACCCGCGCCGGTATGGTAAAGGCAACGTTAAGAATAAGCAGTGTTTTGATTTCTGCCGTGGTCAACCCGAGCGACTCTTTCACGGACTGCAACAAAGGCGCAAAGTTGAACCACACTACAAAGGTGATGAAAAAAGCAAACCAGCTAAAGTGAAGGATTTTCATCTTCCCGGTCATCGAAAATATGTTGAACTTACCTGTATCTGTCATTGTCTCTTTCCTTTATTGACTGACTGATAAGCCAACTGCAGTAAACATGCCAATTTACATTCAAGTAAAAACAAAAGGTTAAATCAAAAAAATCAGATAAAATGAGAACTTAGAAATAAGGCTGCACCAAAGCGATCATTTCCGCACCAGATATAAACATAAAAGAACAATTAATTTCATATTTATGCAGTTCAGTTAATTTAAATATCAAAAATAAGAATTAGTTAGTTATATAGATATAAAAGATGGAGCCTTATGCTCCATCTTTACTTATAAACCCAGTTTTTTAACTCAATCTCAGCTGAACATCACCCTGTTTTAACCTCACCGCATAGGTTCTCAGCTGATACTCCGGCTGCTCAAGACATTGTCCTGTATTCAAGCTGAAGTGCTGCTTGTACAAAGGTGATGCAACAACCGCCTCCCCCTCAAGCGAGCCGATGATCCCCCTTGAAATCACATTTGCCTCACCAATCGGATCGTAATTAGATAATGCATACAAGGCGCGGGTACGGCCGCAATAAAAAACCGCTATCTGCTCGTCACCAACCAATGCACACACCCCGGTGTTTCTGATTAAATCCTGTTGCTTACAAACCGTCTGCCACTGTTCCATCAACTGCTCCTACTCATTAACCTGAACGACATCAATTTGGCCTTGCTTGAGATACTCGTGAGCTAAAGCAGGGCGACGTTGCCCCCGTTCACTGATGTAACGTAACTGACTGTCCGGTTCTGGACTGTTCACAAAGTGCCTGAAACGCTTCAATTTCTCCGGTGATGCCAGGGTAGTTTTCCACTCACACTGATACTGACCCAGAGTGTTTTCCATTTCAGTTTCCAGCTCATCGCCAATACCAAGCTTATCTTCAATTACAACCTGTTTGAGGTAATCCAGGCCGCCTTCCAAATTTTCCAGCCAGACGGATGTCCGCTGTAAACGATCAGCGGTGCGAATATAGAACATTAAAATTCGATCGATATAGCTAACCAGAGTCTGGCTATCCAGATCCGAAGCAAATAAATCAGCATGGCGAGGACGCATCCCGCCATTACCACAAACATAAAGGTTCCAGCCGTTTTCGGTGGCGATCACCCCAATATCTTTCGACTGGGCTTCGGCGCATTCACGGGTACAACCTGAAACTGCAAACTTCAATTTATGAGGAGCACGTAAGCCTTTGTAGCGATTTTCCAAATCAACCGCAAAACCGACACTGTCCTTAACGCCATATCGGCACCAGGTGCTGCCGACACAGGACTTCACCGTTCTGACCGCCTTGCCGTACGCATGACCGGTTTCAAAACCGGCATCCACCAGTTTCTGCCAAATCAACGGCAGTTCATGAAGCCGGGCTCCAAACAAATCTACCCGCTGACCACCGGTGATCTTGGTATAAAGGTTAAACTCCTTAGCAACCATACCGAGGACAATCAGTTTTTCCGGTGTGATTTCCCCACCGGGGATCCGCGGAACCACAGAGTAAGTGCCGTCTTTTTGCATGTTACCGAGGAAGATATCATTGGTATCCTGCAGGCCGATATGCTGCTCATCAAGCACATAATTATTCCAGAAAGAAGCCAGAATCGACCCGACAGCCGGTTTACAGACATCACATCCCAGTCCCTGACCATAGTCATCCAGCAACTCATCAAAAGTTCTGATCTTCTTCACCCGGACAATATCAGCCAGCTCCTGACGGGAGTAAGCAAAGTGCTCGCACAAATGGTTATTCACTTCGTAGCCAAGAGTAGCCAGCTCATTGTCCAGGATCTGTTTAGCCAACGCCGAGCAACCACCGCACCCGGTTGAGGCTTTAGTCTCGGCCTTAAGGGTAGCCATATCACTACAACCTTCAGCCACGGCTTGTTTGATCTGAGCTTTGGTGACATCAAAACACGAACAAACCTGAGCATGGTCGGGCAAGGCATCAACACCCAACGCAGTAGCTCCGTCATCATCCACAGGGGGCAATAACAATACCGCCGGATTTTCCGGTAAAGGCATGTCATTTAGCTTCATCTGCAAAATCTGGTCATAGGCCTCAACATCGCCTACCAGCACGGCCCCGAGGATTTCGTCGCCGTCAGCGGAAACAATCAGTCGCTTATAGATCTGCTCGATATCATCACTGAAGGTATAAGACTGCGCTCCCGGAGTCTGGCCATGGGCATCACCGATACTGGCGACATCGACACCAAGCAGCTTGAGTTTGGTACTCATATCCGCGCCGGTGAAAAACTCATTAACACCAAAGAGATGAGAAGCCGCGACTTTTGCCATCTTGTAACCCGGTGCCACCAGCCCGAAAACCTTCTGCTGCCACAGCGCACACTCACCCACTGCGTAAATATCCGGAACACTGGTCTGACAGTTGTCATTAATAACAATGCCGCCCCGTTCTCCCACTTCCAGACCACACCGGCGGGCAAGTTCATCCTGAGGGCGAATACCGGCTGAAAACACGATCATATCGGTTTCAAGAAAACTGCCATCAGAGAAGTTCATCCGGTAGCGGCATTTTTCTCCGGCAATGATTTCAGTGGTCGCTTTCTCTGTATGAACCTCGACTCCAAGCTGACTGATCTTATGGCTCAATAACTCGCCGCCACCTTCATCCAACTGGACGATCATCAGCCTGGGAGCAAACTCAACCACATGGGTTTCCAGCCCCATATTTTTTAATGCATTGGCGGCCTCCAGCCCTAACAAACCGCCTCCGACGACCACACCAACCTGGCTTTGTTTGCCGGAAGCTTCAATTGCCTCCAAATCTTCGATTGTCCGGTAAACATGGCAGTGTGATTGATCATTTCCAGGAATCGGCGGCACAAAAGGATAAGACCCCGTTGCCAGCACCAATTTGTCATATGCTTCCGTTCTGCCGTTCACTGTCACAACCTGACGAGCCTCGACATCAATCTCTGCCACTTTTTCATTCAGAACATAGTTAATACCGTAGGACTGATAATAATCTTCATCAGTCAAAGCCAGATCCTGCGCCGACGCTCCGGAGAAATACTTACTGAGCTGAACCCTGTCATAGGCCAGTCTGGGCTCTTCAGAAAACGTAACAATCTCAAATTGTTCTTCTTCGTTACGCTGCACCAATTCATCAATAAAGCGATGGCCTACCATACCGTTGCCGACCACAACTACACGCTGCCTGTCCATATAACATCCTCACTGTCATTTGTTTTTTAAGCCGACAACCTGCTGGCCTGCTGGTTTTCCGTGGCTGAAAACCACTGCAATTGCTCAGCTAAACCAACAACCTGGCCAACAACAATTAATGCCGGAGACTGAACCTGATGCTGAATAACCAAAGCTTCAAGCTGACACAACTCACCGCAGATCACCCGCTGTTGCGGACAACATCCTTTTTCAATCAAAGCAACCTGTGTATCCGCAGAAAGGCCGGCCTCACTTAACCCCTTACTGATTAATCCGGCTTTAGTAAGCCCCATATAAAACACCAGGGTATGATTGAGCTTTACCAGCGCGTCCCAACGAATCATGAGATCTTTTTCTGTATGGGCAGTCACAAAGGTGCAGCCCTGTGACAGGCCGCGATGAGTCAGAGGAATACCGGCATAAGCACTACACCCGGCAGCAGCTGTGATCCCCGGCACCACCTCAAACTCAATCCCAGCCTCACTGAGCGCAAGAATTTCCTCTCCCCCACGGCCAAATACAAACGCATCTCCGCCTTTAAGGCGGCAGACATTCATCCCCTCTCTGGCTTTAGCAACTAACAAGGCATTAATCTCTGCCTGCGACAAGCTTTGCTTCCCTTTGGCCTTGCCGACATAATTTGTTGCTGTCGCCGCAGGAAACAAGGCACAAATTTCAGGGCTGACCAACCTGTCGAACACAATCAGATCAGCCTGCTCAATTACCCTCATCGCTTTCACCGTCAACAACTCAGGATCTCCGGGACCAGCCCCGACAAGGCTGACACACCCAGACTTACCTTCACGCTTTGTCGTTGTGACAGTAAAGTCAGAAAAACCGGGTGACAGTATTTCATTCGCTATTGCTCTCTCTAACATCACTTTTCCTTACGTACAGTCCATGTACGTTCATTGCGACTTTACTTATTCAAACTTGCTTTCATGCTTTACTTGAAAGAGCAAAGACAATGCCAGCTTCATTCTCCTTTAAGCCGTCAGCAATAAGCCATTGTTATTAAAAGAAACACCTCTAAATTAAGGCCAATTCATCAGCTTTTATTCCCAAAACAGAAGCTGTCCGGCCATATTTAATCGCACTCATTTTGTGCACCGCACACCAGAATAATGCATGGCAAAAAAGCCAGACTCCGCACAGCAAACCCAGCCAACTACCACTTTATGGCTACATTTGGAACAATATTCCAACAGATCCCTGTTAATGGCGTGTTTGACCTTTTACCCAGCTACCTTAAGTGCCGATATCCGGATCTGGCTTAGTTATTGCTGCTGTTGATGCAAGGAAAGAGGGGGGATATTAAAGATGCAAAGGAAGCAATCATGGATAAAAAGCACCTGCGCCTATTGTGGCGTTGGCTGCGGTATAGAAGCAAAGCATACCAATAGAGGGGGCCTGGAAATCCGGGGAGATAAAACCCACCCAGCCAATTTCGGCAAACTGTGTTCGAAAGGAATGGCGCTGGGAGAAACAGTGATCCATCAGGGACGACTGCTCAAACCCAGCATAGAAGGTAATAACTGCAACTGGGATCAGGCTCTGGATTACGTTGCCGATCAGTTCAGCGAAATCATCCGCGAACATGGCCCGCAGGCTGTAGCTTTTTATGTTTCGGGGCAATTGCTGACTGAAGACTACTATGTCGCGAACAAGCTGATGAAGGGGTTTATCGGCAGCAGTAATATCGACACCAACTCCCGACTCTGTATGTCATCCAGTGTGGCCGGACATAAACGCGCTTTTGGAGCAGACTGCGTTCCCGGATGCTATGAAGATCTGGAGCTGGCCGACTTAATTATTCTCACCGGTTCTAATCTGGCCTGGTGCCACCCGGTTCTTTACCAGCGGGTCAAAGCTGCTAAACAAGCCCGTCCGCAACTAAAGATCATCGTCATCGATCCACGCACCACTGCCAGTTGTGAAATTGCCGATTTACACCTTGCTATCAAACCGGGCACTGATGTTGCTTTGTTCAACGGACTGCTTTGCTATATGGCTCAGCACGGAAAGCTCAACCAGGACTACATTGCATCCCATACAGAAGGCGTTAAACTCGCCTTGTCGAGCGCCCGAACGGATGCCGAAGAACTGTTAAAGCTAGCTCAGAAGACAGAACTCTCACCGCAACAACTGACAGCTTTTTTCCAACACTTCGCTGACACCGAAAATATCGTCACCGTTTATTCTCAAGGAGTCAACCAATCCACCCACGGTTGCGATAAAGTCAACAGCATTATCAACTGCCACCTTGCAACGGGACGGATCGGCAAACCCGGCTGCGGCCCTTTTTCTGTCACCGGACAACCCAATGCCATGGGAGGTCGCGAAGTCGGCGGATTAGCCAATGTGCTCGCCGCCCACATGGATTTCGGTAACGACAGTCACCATCAGCTGATCAGTGAGTTCTGGCAAACGGACAAACTTACCAAAGCCCCCGGCCTTAAAGCCATAGAGATGTTTGATGCTATTGACCAAGGCAAAATAAAAGCCGTCTGGATCATGGCGACCAACCCGGCGGTCAGCCTGCCGGACAGTAAAAAAATCAACCGGGCTTTAACCAAGTGCCCCATAGTCGTCGTCTCCGACTGCATGGCTGATACAGATACGACCCGCCACGCCAGTGTCTTACTGCCGGTACAAGGCTGGAGCGAAAAATCCGGCACTGTCACTAACTCAGAACGCAGAATATCACGCCAGCGCCGATTGCTGCCGACACCGGGTGAAGGCAGGCCGGACTGGTGGATCATCAGCCAGGTCGCCAAACGAATGGGATTCACCCATGCTTTCAACTACCGTCACGAAGCGGAGATTTTCAGCGAATACTGCAAAATGACCGGATTGGGAAATCACGGCCAAAACAGGCGACAACTTAACCTTTCTGGATTCGCAAACCTGACAGCTAAAGAGTACCACCAGCTAACACCAGTCCAGTGGCCTGTTATCTCCAATCAGGATTTCACCACTAACGAAGAAACTCAACACAACAAGCGGCTGTTTGCCGACGGAGTATTCTCAACACCTTCCGGCAAAGCTCAGTTCATCGCAGTTCACAGCCAGCCACCAGCTAGCCGAACAACAGTCGATTACCCTCTGCTTTTAAATACCGGACGAATTCGCGACCAATGGCACACCATGACAAGAAGCGGTCTTGCTCCCAGGCTGAGCGAACATTCCCCTGAACCATTTATCTCTGTGTCCCCAGAAGATGCCAGTGCCTATGGGCTCAGCCATCATCAACTGGCTCAAATCAGCAGCCCATTAGGCAGTGCCACTCTGCACGTGAATATCACAAATGATGTTCGGCAGGGTGAGCTGTTCGCCCCTATCCACTGGAGCAATACCAATACCAGCGCCGCTAAAATTTGTACTCTGATCTATCCGCATACCGACACACTGTCAGGGCAGCCTGAGTTCAAATGCACTCCGGTAACCATTAAACGATTTAATTACCGCAGCGAAGCTGTTTTACTTTCAACCGACTCCTCTGAATTCGAACCTGAACTCCATAAATACGAATACTGGAGTAAGCAAAGAGTAGCCAACGGTTACCTGTTCCGTATCGCCAGCCTACTGCCACCAAAAGAGTTAATGCTTCAGCTCCGTCATTACTGCTATCGACAAAACGGGCGGCAACTCAACTTCAGTAACGAAGCCAAAGAACATTACCGCTTTGCGGCCATCAGTCATCATCAGGAACAACAACAGCTCAATTGTTATTTCTGGGTTGCAGGCAAATTACAACATCAGGAACTGGACTGGCTTCATGCCATTGTAGGCGAGAATGCTGATGACACTGTCGCCCGTTCGCTATTGTCAGGATCAGCAGAAGGCAGGCTCCGCGCCGGAAAAAACGTATGTGCCTGCAAGAAAGTCGGAAAAAACACCATCTGCCAGGCAATCAGGGAGCATCAGTTAGACTCTGTTGAACAAATCAGCACCCACACTCAAGCAGGCACCGGATGTGGCAGCTGTATCGGAGAAATACAGCAGCTACTGTCAGAACAGCAGGCGAAAAGCCCAGCGCCATAGTCTTACATTCACACAAATATTCATGAGCCACATAAAACGAAAGCTAGGAGATGAATGAAACTGAGATAGCGACCCGCCGAAGATAAGGTCTATATTTTAACTATCAGATTTTTCAGGAATTAAGTAATACCTGTCGGTATTTTATCTTCGGAAGCGACTTTGAACGCGATAAGGAGCTGGCATGTTTCAGCAATACATCCATCAGAGCACACAAAAAGTCCATGAAATAATGCAGCTGGCAGTTAATGAACTGCTCAGCCTTCATCTCAATACTTTGACCTCAGACTTTATCCTGCTCGGCCTGCTACTTCAGGATAAATCTGAAGCCCTGGAAGTGTTGAACTCCCTACTTCCTGATCACGCCGCCAAACGTAAGGCGATGATGGATCAAATATACCAACGTCACCCTCCCCAACCGACAGTCAATGTAGAGAAAGTCGCGACCTCACCGGATTCCGATAAAGTTATGGAAATTGCCAGCCAGGAAGCCAACCGAATAGGCGATACCTATATCGGCGCAGGCATTTTGCTGGTGGCACTCAGCAACGAACAGTCCGGCCCCGCAGCCGAGATACTGAAAACCACGGGCTTAAACCCAGAGCAGATCAGGGCTGAACTACTAAAAAAGCGGGAAGGTAATATCCTGGCCACCGCCGATGCCGAAAGCCGGGTTAACGTTCTCAAAGAGTACACCATCGACTTAACTGAAATGGCACTTCGGGGGGAGCTTGATCCTGTGATCGGCAGGGAGGATGAAATGCGCCGGGTGATCCAGACCTTGTCACGCCGCAAGAAAAACAACCCGGTACTGATCGGTGAAGCTGGTGTCGGAAAAACCGTCATTGTCGAAGGTATTGCCCAGCGTATTGCAGAGGCCGATGTGCCGGAAACCCTGCTCAACAAACGCATTCTCTCGCTCGATATGGCCCAAATTGTTGCCGGCTCAAATATGCGGGGAGAGTTCGAGCAGCGACTGGTTAGCGTCCGAGATGCTGTTGTTGAAGCCGAGGGAAAGATCATCCTGTTTATTGATGAACTGCATACCGTTGTCGGCACCGGTTCATCCCCCGGCGGCATCGACGCCCCTTCTCTGCTCAAAACCGCCCTCGCCAAAGGAAGCCTGCAGGTGATCGGCGCAGATACCACAGATGAATACCGCAAGTATGTGGAATCCGACAAAGCCCTCGAACGCCGCTTCCAGCCGATACTGGTTCAGGAGCCGACACTGGATGAAACCGTGCAAATTCTGGAAGGTCTGTGTCCCCGCTACGAAAAACATCATCAAATCACCTATGACAGTGATGCATTGCAAGCAGCCGCACGCCTTTCTGAACGCTATATTGCCGACCGTTTCCTGCCCGACAAGGCCGTCGATTTGCTGGACGAAGCCGGTGCGAGAAAACGGCTGGAGTTTATCGCCATGCCGACCAAGCTGCGCAAACTCGAACGCAAACGCCAGCAACTACTAAGTAAAAAACAAGCCGCCTTTGATCAGCAGGATTATGAAACCGCCGCCTCGCACCAGGTTGAACTCAGTAAGTTAATGGAAAATCTGGAAAACGAACGGCAGGATTGGCAAAACGCCACAGCCAACGCCGAAAAAGTTGTTTATGCCGAAGACATCGCCAAAGTTGTTGCAAAATGGACCGGGATTCCGATAGCCAGAATGGTTGAATCTGAAGCCGACAAACTGTCAAACATGGAAGAAAACCTCCATAAGCGTATTGCCGGACAGGATGATGCCATCAAAGCGATTTCTGATGCTATTCGCCGTAACCGGGCCGGAATTTCCGAATCCAAACGCCCGATTGGCTCGTTTTTATTCCTCGGCCCTACCGGATCCGGTAAAACCGCCCTTGCCAAAGCTCTGACTGAGTTTCTGCTTGATGATGAAACACGAATTATCCAGCTCGATATGTCCGAATACATGGAGCGGCACGAAGTTTCCAAAATGATTGGTGCGCCTCCTGGCTATATCGGGTACGGCGAAGGCGGACAACTGACAGAGAAAGTACGGCGTAACCCGTATTCCGTTGTCCTGCTGGATGAAATAGAAAAAGCACACCCGGATGTGTTCAACATGCTGCTGCAAATCCTCGAAGACGGCCACCTGACCGATGCCCAGGGACGACAAGTCTCTTTTCGTAACACCGTTATTATCGGCACCTCAAACCTGGGAGTAGAAACTCTTGGTCCGGATCGCAAGCAAATCGGCTTTATGTATTCAGTAACGCCGAGTTATGAAGAAGCCAAGCACAACGTCTTGCAGGAAGTAAAACGCTTCTTTAAACCGGAATTTCTCAACCGCCTCGATGACATCATCGTGTTCCATTTCCTTGAACGGAACCATGTCCTGCTTATTGCTCATATGATGATTGCCGAGCTAAAAAAAAGGCTTGGAGAGAAAGAGATCCAACTGAATGTAAATGAAGAGGTAATTTCGAAGCTGGCAACCGACGGGTTCGATATCAACTATGGTGCCAGACCACTGCGCAGGGAAATAGAAAAACAGCTGGAAAACCCGCTGGCTTCTTACTTAATCAACCACGGTGGAAAAACACAATGCACTGTCGATGTTTTTCTGGAAAACCATCAAATTTGTTTCCAGGTTAACGGCGATAAAGTTGTAACTGGCAGCAACTGAAGCCGTGATCAGCCATCATAACTTGAGAAGCTTGTTACCATACCAAAAGAAAAGGCTGAGACTATCATCCGATAATCTCAGCCCTTGTATTTTAAGAGAGTTAATTAACTAATTCGGAAACGGCTCATCATTGATTGCAGGTTCGCCGCCAGCTGACTCAGTTCAACACAAGCCTTGGCTGTTTGCTCAGCACCAACAGCAACTTCAGTCGATGACTGGTGAATGCTTTCCACATTGCGACCCAGCTCTTCGGTTACCGAATCCTGCTCACTGCATGCACTGGCAATTTGCTGGCTCATGTCAGCAATCTGCGCCACCGTCTGTTCGATGTTCTGGATAGTTTCACCGGTATTCTGGCTTTGAGTCACACACTCCTGAATCATCACACAACTTTCACTTGTAGCATCCTTCGCGGCATTGGCGCTCTTCTGCAGTTTCTCGATAATCGCGACAATCTCACCGGTTGAGTCCTGAGTCCGGCCAGCCAATGTTCTTACTTCATCAGCCACCACAGCAAAACCGCGGCCCTGCTCACCGGCACGAGCGGCCTCAATTGCTGCATTCAATGCCAGCAGGTTAGTCTGATCGGCAATACCTCGGATAACATCAACCACCATGCTGATATTGCCCGACTCCTGCTCAAGCTGCTGAACAAGCTCGCCCGCATTCTCAATTTTCTGAGAAACACGAGTAATAGAGTCAATGTTCTGCTGGACGTCATCACAGCCCTGTTTGGCTTCATCATTTGCCGAAGACGCCGAGATCGACGCCGTTTCAGTATTATTTGCCACATCAGCTACAGTCGCTTTCATCTGATCCATGGCTGTTGCCACCATGGTGATTTCACTTTGCTGTTGCTGCATGCCTGTTGATGACTGCTCAGATACTGCACTCACCTCTTCAACCGCCGCACTCAGCTGAGTCACCGATGCAACGATTTCTTCTACCAATTTACGCAGATTATCCTGCATTTTTATGGACGAATCCGCCAACTGGCCTAATTCATCATTACCGATCTCATCACGCTTAAGGAAATGAGTTAAATTACCCGAGGCGATTTCCGCCGACAGAGCCATCACCTGATTCAGCGGCAGACAAATCTGACGGGTCAGGAAGATATTCATCAGTACCATAATCGCCAACACAGCCAAAATACAGGAAAGAGTGAGCATAGTGACCCGACTAATACTACCCAGCATATTTGTACGGTTGTTCGCCACAAACTCCAGGTTCAGCTCTCGCAAATCATCAAGCGAAATCATTAATCGATTAAACTGTGCAAAAGTATTAACCAATAAATCTTCCGCTTTATGCGCATCTCCGGCCTCTGCTGCGGCTTCATAACCACGAATACCAAACAGATAGGTATCCCATGCAAGGTTCACCGCATCAAATACTCTTTGCTCCTTATCAGAAACAACTGTCGCTTCATAATCCGACAGCTTTTTTTCAATACTCTTAATATGCAGCCTTGTTTTCTCAAGCGTATTGCGCATTGATGTAGGATTATCCTCGAAAGTCAGGACAAAAAACTGGGTTGTACGAACACTGGTAACTTCATATTTCAGCTCTTCAACCGACAGTACACTCGGAATGGTAGAGTCCGTGAAATCCATGGTTCCTGCACGAACCAATTTCAACTCACTAACCAGAAACAAACCAAATGCGATAAAAACTGCAGCAATGGCAGCAAAGACAACCGCTATTTTTTTACCTATCGATAAATTTTTATACGTCATTGTTTATCAACCTGTAGCCTTATAGGCAAAGTTTTACAGCTCAACTACACGTTGGATTAACCATCTCCTTTCTGGTTGCAGTTCACACCGTCACAAACCCAACAATAAAATTATTAAAAATAGCTTTTAACTACTTCTTCTCTCGCAATGTAATTGAATACAAAACTTACAAAAGTTATTAAAGCCACTATTTTTATTCGCTACTAATGAGTGCAATAAATCACAATCAAATATCGAGTCAATATTGACTCATCAATCAAATTCAAATAACTAAATCAATAAAGCAAATGCAGCAAGAATCTTTTCTTGAGTGATTCCGAATAGCCTGCGCTGCTTTATAAGAAACCAACGACAAAAAAGGCTGCCCGGCATACAGCCAAACACCCTTTCTCATTAAACTAATTGAATTCACATGCGTTTCGCATCCTAAACCGAAACGCTAATCAGCAACTAGTGTTACTCACTATCTGATTGAAATCTACAGCATGATTCATAACAAGCGACATCCCTTTCTATTTTCTTAAGTACCACAACAATAAAAAACTGAATTTCTATTGGTAACCAATAAAAACATCACCAAAACCGATAACCAAACCGAGTTATATAAATCACATCTAAGCTAAACAACTTATTTTTAATTATTAAACCTCAGAAATAAATACAAATATAAATTAACAAAATTTAATGCATTCAATGCAGGGAAAAGATAAATATGTCGATGAAAAAAGAGAACAGAATATCGCTAATTGCTCAATCTGCGGAAGTAATCAAGAAAATAACTTTTCGAAATTCCAAAATAACAAAGCCCCGACATTTCTGCCGGGGCTTTTCTAATGTGGCGCAGCGCTCAGGGTATAGGGGACTTTCAAATCCCGAATAGCGTTAGCCTAAACGAAAAAAAGCCGCTGATTAATCAGCGGCTTTCTTAAATGTGGCGGAGAGATAGGGATTTACTTCGCCCTTCGGGCCGTTGCTTACAACGCCTTCGGCTAGCAACGTTGTCTCGCTTCGCTCGGCTGAACCCTCTCTAAGGTTCTTCACCCTATCTCTACATCATAAAATTTAAGCATAAAAAAACCGCTGATAGTTCAGCGGTTTCTTTAAATGTGGCGGAGAGATAGGGATTTGAACCCTAGATACGCTACAAACGTATGCCGGTTTTCAAGACCGGTGCTTTCAACCACTCAGCCATCTCTCCGAAATGTGGCGGTGAGGGAGGGATTCGAACCCTCGATACGTTGCCGTATACACACTTTCCAGGCGTGCTCCTTCAGCCACTCGGACACCTCACCAAATTGTTGTCGAGCCTTGCTCGTCTCAACGGCGGCTAATTTAATGGCTTAGAGAGTTAGGGTCAAGCGCTTTTCTCTAAATATTTATCGACTGCTGGCGAATAAAACAATTCGCTCTATTCTTGATCCAATCTGCTGTTTTTATTCACTGCTAAACTTCTAACAAAGTGCTCATTAATGAGCTCAATAAGAAAAATCAGTGGCAAAGGACATCTCTATGGGTCTGAAAGGGATATGCGTTTTTTTGATTTTATGGGTCACCGCAGTCTGGGGCTCGGAATCATCAGAACAGACCGATCCCCGAGTGGCTCAGTTGGAAGAGCAAATCCGCCAACTCCAGAGACAAGAACAGACACCAGAAGTTACCAAAACACTTGATTCTCTCTCGCAAGCTAAAAGCCAATTAGAAAAAACCGCTGACTTTAATAAAGAAACCCAAAAGTACCGTAATCTTGTCGCTGAGTTTGACGAACGCAGTCAGGTAATCAAGGAACAAATAGCCAGTTTCACAACTACTAAGTTTCCTGATTTTAACGACTGGGATCAGGATCAGTTGACACTGGAAATTGCCGAACAAGATAACCATCTTGATCAGCTAGAGCTGAATCGTCAAAACAGTAAAAACGAATTACAAGCTATTGAGCGGGGTATTGATGAGTTTTCTTATCTATCCAAACAATTACAACAACACATCCAGGAAACAGAAAAACTGCTCAAGCACGAACAGCAACAGGCAACCAGCAAAATCACGCTGATAACGCTGGAAATCGCCCACCAGTTTTATGTTAGCCAGCTTTATGCCCTTGAAGCTAAACAGCTCAGTGCCGGCAACCGACGAACTCTGGCTAAACAGCAAATTCAGCTTTTTAATCAGGAAATTGAAGCTCGTCAGGCCTATCGCAACAATCTCCAACGCCGGCTGAGCAGGCTGATGCGCGCCGAAGCCAGAGACTCGACAGAAGACAGTGAAGAACTCCAGCAGGAGCTATCCGATCAGCCACCTTCCCTGAAGCAACTGTTACAGAATAACCAGCGTTATACTTCAGAGCTGACTGTATTTGCCAACAGAACAGAGCAAATTCAACAACAACAGCAAAACTCATCTGATCAAATCGACCTGGTAAATAAAACCGCCGATGACCTCGAAACCATGACCGAATGGCTCAAACTCAGCCCGGCATTCAGCGAAAACCTTCGCACCCGGATGAAACGCCTGCCCAGCCCGCCGCCAATTGAATCTCTGGACAGGGATATAGCACAAAGCCAAATCAAAAAATATGAATACCAGCAACGCTACGATGCCCTGACAGAAATGTCTCAGGGACCAAGAACCCAGTCGCTAACACCGGAGCAGCAACAAACAGAGCAAAAGCTGATAGAAACCAACCTGATTCTGTTAGATCGGCTGATCGATAATTCCGACATTCTGATTTATCAGCAAGCCACGTTAAAAGTCGCCTATGAAAAACTCAACAGCAATCTGACAGAACTAAAAAACCTGGCCGCCAAGAGGCTTTTCTGGGCACCGGATACCAATCCACTCAATCTGACCGTACTCAGCAATACCTGGGACAAGTTGAAATGGTTCTTCTCCCCGGCTCAATGGCTAAACCTGGGCAAAGTTCCGGCGGCAGCTGAGTCATCCACCCTGTTATTTGTTCTCGGTTTTATTGCTTTCATTATTGCCACTCTTCGCTGGTTAAAAAAACACTGGCTGAACTACCTGACCACCACCAGCCACATGATCGGCAAAGTCACTCTGGACAAATTCAGCTATAGCTCACTCAACGTTCTGATTTCTTTTCTACTGGCATGGCCAATACCTATCATCATCACCTTAATCGGGTTCCTGTTGAGCTCGGCCTGGCAGTACCCCTTTATTCATCATCTCGGCCAGGCTTTGACGCTCCCTATCTCCCTGACCATCTTTCTTTTCATGCGGGAACTCGTCCGGGAAGATGGTCTGTTAATCCGTCATTTTGACTGGGAGCCGCATTATGTCCACGGTGCATTCACGTATTACCGCCAGTTGATCTGGCTGTACATACCTATGATGATCATTCAGGATTTTTCCCATCTTTACAGTGATATCGATGTTAATGCCACACTCGGACGACTGGCATTTATCATCAGCAACCTAGCCGTCAGTGTTTTCCTCTGGCAGCTGTATCGAATGAAGTTGCCGATGACTTACGGCGAGATGCCCAAGGGTAAAGCGCATATCGGCCACCATCTATTTTGGTCTACCTTGGTTGCTACTCCTCAGGTGCTCAACTATACGGCTTTGAAAGGTTATCTCACCTCATCTCAGGCCGTTATGGAAAAGCTGGAAATATCGGCTGTCGTCGGTGTCATCACTTTGCTGATCTACTACCTGATCAAACGCCTGATGCTGCTGCAGAAACGACGCCTCGCCTTTGAAAGAGCCAAAGCGAAAAGGCAGGAAATCCTTGCTCAGCGACTGGCTGAAATGAAAGAAGATAAAGAAGAGAGTTTCAGCAGCAGTGAAATGCAAATCGAAGTTGAAGAGCCAGTAGTGGATCTGGATAAGATCAGTGCCCAGTCTTTGCGCCTGTTGCGTTCGGTTTTACTGCTGATTTACCTCTCCATCATTACCTTAGTTTGGTCAGATTTCTATCAGGCAATTACCTTCCTGGAAGATGTCACCCTATGGGATGTCAGCAGTAGCATCGACGGAATTGATGAAATCAGTGCAATATCACTGAAGAGTATTTTGCTGGCAGCACTGGCCTTCTGGCTTACCGCTATCCTTGCCAGAGACATGCCCGGTGCGATGGAGCTGTTAGTCCTTCAGCATATCGACTTATCACCGGGGACCGGATATGCCATCACCTCCCTGACCCGCTATCTGGTGATCTTTATGGGGATCATAATCGGATCTGCACTGATTGGCTTTGACTGGTCCAAGATGCAGTGGCTGGTCGCGGCTTTGGGGGTGGGTTTAGGCTTTGGCTTGCAAGAAATCTTCGCCAATTTCATCTCCGGCCTGATCATATTATTCGAACGGCCGATCCGCATCGGTGATACGGTCACAATCCGCCAACTAACCGGTGTGATCACTAAAATACAAACCCGAGCGACAACCATCATTGATTGGGACAGAAAAGAAGTCATCATGCCGAATAAAGCCTTCGTCACCGAGCAATTCGTCAACTGGTCGCTCTCGGATCCGATCACCCGGGTAACAATTTCGATCAGCGTCAAGTATCTTGCCGACAGCGACCTGGTTACCCGACTGCTGTTTGAAGCCGCAGAAGAGTGCGAACTGGTGCTGGATAACCCGGCCCCGGAAGTCTTTTTCCTTACCCTGACCGCTGACAGCCAGAACTTTGAAGTACGCGCCTATGCTGCCGAAACCGCACACCGGCTCAGCCTGACCCATGACCTCCACAACCGGATCAAGAGCAAGTTTATTCAGCACAATATTGATATCGCCCATCCGCAACTGGAAGTGACACTGAAAAAGCGACAAATGCATCCGCTCAGTCAATAATTGATCCCTATGAACCAAAAACGCGAGAAACGGTAATTCCGCTTCTCGCGCATATTCTCTGCTCAGAGTATCAAAGCAAATTTAATTCTCAGCGATTAAGCCTGCTGATGTGTGTAGCCTGGAACACGGAACAGACGGCGGCACAGGTCAAGAAACTGACCGTAAACCACACCCAGCATGCTTGAAACCACGGCGTTACTGGTTACCGCTGTAATGATCTGGTCAACATCGGCACCAACAACCCACAGAATTCCGGCATAAACCGGAGACTGGAACAACACAAATGCCACCATGTCTGACAACCACTTCATCCAGTTGGTTGGTGACAGGCGATGTCCGTTACGCACTACAAAGTCACGGAATACGCCATATGGCCAGGCAATCGCAATGTTGACCGGAATCGACAGAGTTCGCGATGCTAAAGACTGTTCAAAGGTCATCCCCGACACAAATACCTCAATCAGCATGCCGGTGACGAAACTGAAGATCACCATAGCAAAAGTATCCGCCGCCGCGTTTCGAACATTGAATTGACCTTTAACAGACATACCGCAAACCTCCATAATTAGAAAATAAGGCCAAGAAAAACCATATATAAAGTTACTTACACTGGATAAAAAGCAAATAGCCAGTTGATTTGCGTATTAGAACAGGTTTTTAGCAAAATAACCCACCAAAGTTAATCTTAGTTGGTTAATTTACGACTAATTTTCAGCCAATTAGTGGCAGATTCAACTACCCAGGCAGAACTGACGTGCTGCAATTCAAAATAACGCCTTAGTCAGACAATAAATCTAAATTAATTCTGTGATATCCGACCTAATATATGAAGTTAGCAACACAAAGTTCACCCTGAACACTAACTATCAATAATAACCTCGTTTTTATTCATAGCTTCAAACAAAAAACGTTAAGAGACAAAATTAAAAATCAAGCATAATACCTTGTTTTATAGGCGCTTAATGGAAATACATAAAAGAAAAAACACAAATTAAAACACTTCATAAAAACACTTATTAAGGATAGTAAATCATCATTTATTCCACTTAAACTATCATCTTTCCATCTCATAAGTTTATCTAAAGCCAAACCTTAGAAAATCTCACCTTTACCTTGATAAATTTAAATCAAACCTCTTGGCACTGATTAATTATCCGACCAATATCCTGTTATCTCCTGCAATAGAAGCATTTTCCACCGCTACTTAACTGACAGAACTGAAAGTGAGTTACATGTTTGTGTTTTTCTTAGAGAACGCCACCACTTTTTTGTCATACATACCGTTCCTGAACGAAAAAAAACACCTCTCTGACGAAATACGGCAACAAGCACTAATCAAAAAAAAGCCCCAACCAAATGGCCGGGGCTTTGCATAGCTACTCAGCTTATCTCTCTATTATTGCCAAATCTGAAGGAGCGACACGATGAGAACCAACAAAATAGCTGCCATTGGGGCTCAAACTGTAACCGACAAATGAAGCCGCTTCGACAGCCAGTTCCGTCGCAGCTCTGTCTACCGAGCCAAAGTCAGCATTTCCTTCAACCTCTGCACTTGTGAGGGTGCCGACGCCGATGTTATGGGTACCTGTCATCAATCGTGTATACGAGCGAGAAGTACTGTTCAGAGTATTTTCCAAACCGTATAGCACCTCCAGAGGCCCGGCTTCATCTTCAAACGCATCTACAAACTGCCCTTTGCTGAATTCGATCTGGATATCCGGATCGATATAGGAAACACCGGTGGAAATATTCGTCCCGCCCATACTCACGACAGATGCCATGATTACAGTCAATTGCTTCTTGTTCATTTTGACACCATTTTTTATTGTTAGATTTGGATTTATCACACCACCGCAATAAGCCACTAATTGCACTTAATATTTGGCGCAAAACCCACAGAACAATGCTCTGTATATCTGCTGTATTTGGACAAAATGTTAAGTGGAATATTTTAAATTAAACTCCTAACACACTGTTTTTAAGTAATAAATATAATGAGCAAAGATTCGCTTTAACTTATTTACTCTACCGCAAACGGATGATTTCCAAAGATATACGGAATGTCGTCCGATTTAGTTCTGGGGAGTTTAAGATAAAGAAAATGAAGCAATAATGAGGAGAAAAAATTTTGCTTTCGTGACAAAAATAACGGGGAAAATGACGAAAGAATAGACTCAGAAAGCCCACACCAGAAGCTGGTTTTACACGACAGAGCGCGAATTACAGGCATAAAAAAACCGCCTAAAAGGCGGTTCTTTCGGAAGATGGCGGTGAGGGAGGGATTCGAACCCTCGATACGTTGCCGTATACACACTTTCCAGGCGTGCTCCTTCAGCCACTCGGACACCTCACCAAATTGTTGCTGAGCACTATCGTCTCAACGAGGCGTTACTATAGTGTTCTCGCTGTACAAGGTCAATAAAAACCAGGAAAAAGGCAATCAAACGCTCAATATTACAGCAGCATAACGTACAGACCCGACAAAAAAACATGTTAGCCTGTCCAGAGCGTGCCAGACTGATACAATACCCGCCCGGGGTAAGCCCCTCAATTTATGTCATCAATTTCTGTTGACGCTTTCGTTCCTGTACCGCGTTCACCGGAAATGAAAATAAATCAATTAACTGAGATTGTATTATGTCTTCACAACTGAGTGAGTTACTACAAAACCCACAACTGGCAGATCAGCTACTTTCCGAAGCTCAAACCCGTGGTTTTGTTACCGCGATGGCTGCAGCCCCTCACCTGATTGATCCGGCAGAGTGGCTGGCTTTCCTTTGGGGCGGAGAGGAAACGTCACCATTTGCCAGCCATGAAGAGCTGGAAACGTATGCCAATGCAATCGTCAACCTGTGGAACGAAACCCGTGAAGCTCTGCTGACCGGTAGCTGGCAGTGGCCAGAAGCCTGCCGCCTGGACGATAAAGAGCTGGTTACCCAGGAAACCCGCGAACTGGCTGAAGGTGTCCTGCAGGGTTGGCAGCTGGCCCGTGATGACTGGGAAACCATCATGCCGGAAGAAAGTGAAGACAACGCCCTGCTTGGCGGCGTACTGCTTTGCTTCAGCCTGCTTTACGATCCGGAAAATGCAATGGAAGCTCTGTCACAGGAAGGCGCTGACAGCCTGGCACAGTTTGAAGAGATCTTTAATTCTGTACCGACCATGATTTGTGGCCTGACACTACGAGCCCACGCCCTGGTTGAAGAGCAGTAATCGCCCGTAACAACAAATTGTAAAAATGGCAGCGAATCCCCTCCGCTGCCATTTTTTTACTATTAGCTATTCGTTACCAGTTAAGCACTGACTAAAGCTCGTCGCTGATTTAAATAAATCATTGCAAACGCAGGCAAGTTCATCAAGACACCATAAAGTAGAGGTGTCAGAGCCAGTTCCGGTCGCTGCAACTGAACTACAGCAACAAAAATCGCAGTCCCGGCATTTTGAATCCCGACTTCAATCGCCAGTGTTTTCACCAGCGCTTTATCTCCACCAAGCAACTTTGCCGAGGCAAAACCCAATAGCATTCCCGCAATACACAAACCGACAGCCGCGATTGATGCAACGGAAAACAACTGATGGAAAACAGCGGTATTGGCCCCGACGGTCACAATAACGGTCACAAACAACGCAACCAATGAAGAACGTCCGGCAAGGCGAGAAAAACGCGCAAACCAGTCCCCCTTTGCCCGGTGCTTGATCAGCATGGCAAGCAAAACAGGCACCAAGGTCACTGCAGCCAGCTGTAAGATTGCCGTTTTCAACGGAAACACTAACTGAACGTCCGGCATCACCAGCGTCAACATGACAGGCAGGCTGACCGGTATTATCAAACTACTGATGGCTGTCATAGAGATCGATAATGCCGAATCCCCACCACTCAGGTGAGTGATCGCATTAGATGATGCTCCACCCGGTGCTAATGCCAGCAACCAGAGGCCAATAACGACCGGCTCTGGTAACGCGAATACTGAGATCATGATATATGCCAGCAAAGGCAAACCAATAAGCTGGGCACATAAGCCGGCTAAAACTCGCTGCGGATATAAAGCTACCCGTTTAAAATCAGCGACAGTCAGGGTTAAACCGACACAAAACATCATCCATGCCAGCGCCAATGGCAATACCACGGTCAACATTGTCTGACCCATTATTGTTATTCCTTATTATCAAAGAAAAATGGCGACCATTACGGTCGCCATCTGTATTTTCTGTCAGCACCGACGGCTTAAGCGTTACCTTTCACCTTAAGCTGTAACTGGGCGGCAAATTTCAGCATACGGTTCAGTGGAATCAGCGATTTCTCTCGTAAAGATTCATCGACAAATATCTCGTGCTTTTCACCGCCTTCAAGCAACGCAAGCTCAATCGCTTTCAAGCCATTCATCGCCATCCACGGACAGTGTGCACAGCTACGGCAAGTTGCCCCTGCACCGGCAGTCGGTGCCTCAAACAACTCTTTTTCCGGCACCATCTGCTGCATTTTGAAGAATATGCCTTTATCTGTCGCAACAATAAGCTGTTTGTTCGGCAGCTCTTTCGCCGCTTTGATCAACTGGCTGGTTGAACCTACAGCATCTGCCAGCGCAACCACACTGGCCGGAGATTCAGGGTGAACCAGAATCGCAGCATCCGGATACAGGTGTTTCATGTCACGAAGTGCTTTCGCAGAGAACTCATCATGAACAACACATTCACCCTGCCACAACAGCATGTCAGCGCCAGTCTGCTTTTGGATATAAGAGCCAAGGTGGCGATCCGGTCCCCAGATAATAGGTTTACCTTCACTATCGAGGTGCTCAACAATTTCAAGGGCGATACTGGAAGTCACCACCCAGTCAGCACGAGCCTTCACGGCTGCTGAAGTGTTGGCATAAACAACTACGGTGTGATCCGGGTGGGCATCACAAAACTCGCTGAACTTATCCGCAGGACAGCTCAGATCAAGTGAACATTCCGCTTCCAGCGTCGGCATTAATACATGCTTTTCCGGGGTCAGAATTTTTGCTGATTCGCCCATAAAGCGAACACCACAAATAATCAGGGTCTTAGCCGGATGCTGGTTACCGAAACGGGCCATTTCCAGCGAGTCGCCAACGAAACCGCCGGTCTCTTCTGCAAGGGCCTGAATTTCAGGATCGGTGTAGTAGTGGGCTATCAAAACCGCGTCTTTTTCCTTTAACAGGGTTTTGATGCTTGCCTTGTATGCCTGTTGCTGCTCTGCAGTCAAAGGCTCAGGCTTGGGAGGAAACGGGTAAACCATTTCAGAAGGATCAAATGTTAAGCTCATCACTCACTTGCTCTGTCAGCTAGTCCTTGTTATCCGGGTATTATACCGCAAACGTTGAAATGATCACCTTTCTGGCTTTTCTCATATCAATACGAACAAAGAAATTGCAGAACTATGCTGATATAGCAAATCATCACGATCAAAAAAGGCCAGTAAAAACCGGCCTTTCTTTCCATCCTGACAGTTCTCTGTCCAGCAGAGCTATCGGGATGATTACTTACCAAGCTTACTAAGATTACGCTCAGCCTGACGCGAACTGGTTGAATCAGGATAGGTAGAAATCACTTCCTGATAATGTTTCTTCGCTTCTTCAGGCTTTTTGCTACGTTCAGCGATAACGCCTAACTTCAGCATGGCATCAGCACGCTTATTTGAGTCTTTAAAGCTGGCGACAGCTTTAAACTGTTCCGAAGCTTCTGCCAGTTTATTTTGGGTAAAATACAACTGACCAAGCCAGTAATGGGCATTTGGCTTGTAGACCGATTCCGGATAAGTTGCCAGGAACCCGTTGAATGCACTCACCGCTCCCTTGTAATCCTTTTCTTTAAGGATCAGGTTAACGGCCTTTTCGTACGCTTCGTTTTCACTTACGTTGCTGGTGTAAGTTTCGGAAGATTTTGCCTCAGTTTCAGGCGCTTCCTTAACTTCTTTTTGAGGCTGACGACTCAGCGCATCCACTTCACGATACAGCTCACGCTGACGCTCAAGCATCTGCTTCAGATCATAACTGTTTCGCTCAACGATACCGCGCAGTTCATCCATTTCAGAGGACAGCTGGTCAAGCTGTCGCTGCATATCAATTTGAACCTGATTTCGGGCCTCAATCAACCGCTCCAGACGCTCAAGGCTGGTATTGCCATTAGCGTTGTTACCATTTAACTCAGTAACAGGAGCAGGCGCGGCGACCCCCTGGGTCGCCGCGCCAACCAGCAACGTAAATGCGATATTTCGCATCATGTTACTGTTCATAATATGTTTACCTATGAATTAGTAAACCAGAACCGAACGACGGTTCTTCGCATAGTCAGCATCTGTGTGACCAAGAACCAGAGGCTTCTCTTCACCGTAGCTTACGATAGAGATCTGGCTTGCTGGTACACCCAGAGCCTGAAGGTATTTAGCAACCGCGTTAGCACGACGTTCACCCAGCGCGATGTTGTACTCAGGAGTACCACGCTCATCGGCATGACCTTCAACAATCACGTTAACACCAGCGTTGGTACGCAGGTATTCAGCGTGAGCATTCAGCATATCTTCATACGCAGGCTGGATTTCAGCGTTGTCAAACTTGAAGTAAACAGTTTGTTCCTGACGAAGCTGCTCGCTGCGTAGTTCCTGCTCAGAAAGAGCAGCAGAACCTGATTCAACTGGTGTTGCAACTGTAGTTTGCTCGGTAGCTACTGTACCTGTACCAGTATTTGTTTCAGATGCCGCAGAGCTGTCAGTGCTTTCGCTAGAGCTACATGCCGCAAGAGTGATCATCGGCAGCGCAATTGCCAGCCCCTTTAAAACTTTATTCAGTTGCATTTTATTTTCCTTATTTTACTAATTACGGTGAACGTTATAAGAACGGCCCCCATGACGGAGCACGCACTCTCCCGTTCGTCGCAGGTAATCGTGCTTTAAAACGCCCGTCAATCGACACTAACGATAGCTCATTAAACTTGTTATTCACTGAGCTGTAAATCACCATACCACCATTTGGGGCAATACTTGGTGATTCATCCAAGAATGTCTTGGTTAAAATTTGAAGTGCGCCAGTTTTCAGGTCTTGTTTTGCAATGTTATACCCGGATTCTGAACGGTGCACCATTACCAGGAATCGTCCGTCCGGTGTCAACTGACCACCCAGGTTCTGCCTTCCTTGCCACGTCAGGCGCTCGGTCGATCCGTCAGCTAAATCTACTCGATATATCTGAGGCTTACCACTTCTGTCTGAAGTAAATACCATCGACTTGCCGTCAGGATACCAAAATGCTTCGGTATTGTTGGCACGGCCACGTGTTATTTGTTTCATTTGCTTGGTTTCCAGATCAAGAACATAGATCTGAAGGCTGCCACTTTTCGACAATACCATCGCCAACTTTTTACCATCAGGAGAGAAGCGAGGTGAACCGTTATGGCGTGGGAAAGAAGCCACCATCTCACGGGTACCTTTATAGATATCCATGATAAAAATCTGAGCCTGCTTATTTTCAAAGCTCACATAGGCCAGTTTTTTTCCGTCTGGAGACCATGACGGTGACATCAACGGTTGTTGGGATTTAAGTGCTAAACGCTCGTTATAACCGTCGTAGTCCGCAATACGTAACTGGTACGGGTAGCGAGACTTATCATCAATCACTACATAGGCGATATTGGTCAGAAACGCGCCTTTTTCACCGGTCAGCTTTTCATAAACAATATCGGCAATTCGGTGTGAGTACATGCGTAATTTACTTTCTTCAACTACCGCCCGACCAGTGTAAAGCACATGATCCTTAGTCAGAACCAACTTTCCATCTTGCAACCCGCGACTTTCGCCACTGGTCAGCTGACCACGAACCACATCCACCAGCTGATAAAATATTTCATAGTGTCCTTCTGGCGTTTTGCTCACTTTGCCTGTTACCAGGGCATCCACTCCCAGTAATGTCCAGGCATTATAATCAACCTGCTCTTCACTATACGGGGTCTGTGGCATCTTACTTGTTGCAACCGGGCTGAATTTGCCGCTTCGGCGCAAGTCAGAAGCGATAACAGCAGACAAGTCAGTAGGCAGTCTGCCCTCACCTTCCCATTGAAATGGCACCACCCCGATTGGACGCGCTGAATCGATCCCTTCAGTGATCACCAATTCCAACTCAGCTTGTGCAACCTGACTAAAGCTCAATAAAGCAAGACACAAGCCCATTAGCCAACGTTTCATAACAGCTCCTTCATCATTGTGGGCTTACCGTTAATCGAATACTACGCAGTTTCTCAACAACAGCCGGATCTTCCGGCATTGGGAACTGACTAACTTTAACTACTGCAGCTTTAGAAGCACGGCACAGCGCACTGTCGCCACCGACTTCACTTGCATCCAGCACTAAGCCACTGGCAGAAAGACGCATACGAATGACACATTCCTTTCCAATAAAGCCCTGATCAACAAGCAGGTTTTGTTCAATCATCTGCTTAAAGATAGCACCATATCGGTCGGTCTCATCTGCAATATACTGCCCTCTGGCACCACCTCGCTGCTGTGTCTCAGCCTCAAGACCAGCGAACATATCAGTCAACGCAGCTTCCTGCTGGCGTTGAAGCTCACGAGCTTCAGCCGCTTTTCGCTCTGCTTCTTTGCGTTCAGCTTCAGCCTTTCGCTTAGCAGCCAACTCAGCCTTTCGTCGCTCCTCCGCTTTGCGCCGTTCTTCTTCTGCCTTGCGCTTAGCTGCTTCAGCTTTACGTTTCGCTTCCTCAGCTTCACGCTGCTTAGCCAGTTGGCGCTGACGTTCCTGCTCAGCCTTGCGAGCAGCTTCCTGTTTTGCTTTACGCTCAGCTTCAGCCTTCGCTGCCTTTTGGCGGGCAATACGCGCCGCTTCATCGGCACGGCGTTTTTCTTCTTCCGCCTTGCGCTTAGCTGCAGCCGCTTTTTCACGTTCAGCTGCTACACGCTTACGTTCTTGCTCTGCCTCACGCGCTGCTTTTTCTGCTTTAAGCTTTTCAGCTTTAAGTTGACGTAGTCTTCTCTCTTCAGCCTGACGCTGTTGCTCAAGCGCTTCTGCTTGCTGTTCCAGACGTTTCAGGCGCTCAAGTTCAGCCTGTTTAGCCGCATTTCGTTGCTGGCGTATACGCTGCGCCTGCTGATTAACAAGGGCCGGATCAACCACAACAGCCTTGATAGTACTGCCCTGAGGCTTAGGCTTACTCATGGAAAAATCCGTTCCCCACAGCAATGCCGCCAACAATAAACCATGAAGGATCAAGGAAATAATGATGGCAGCAGAGTAATTGCTTTTATTCATCCTGCTCGCCTGCCTACTGCTCCAGTGGTTCTGTCATCAACCCGACAGAACCGACACCGGCCTGGTTCAGGGCATCCAGAGTTTCAATAATGTACGCGTAAGGAGCACGACTATCGCCACCTACCAGTACAGCAGACTTAGGGTTAATTTGCAGTTCAGCCCTGACACGGGTGAGAAGATCGTTCATGCGCAGACCGCGGATCATATCGCCATTATCAACACTCAGGCCCAGGTTTCCGTCCTGATCCACTTCGACAATAATCGGCGCACTGCTGTTATCTTCACCCACCAGCTCGACAGCAGACTTAGCTGTCTGTGTTGCAGGAAGCTCAACATCCACGCCTTGGGTGACAAAAGGTGCCGTTACCATAAAGATGATCAACAGCACCAGCATGACATCAATGTAAGGGACGACGTTTATCTCCGCCGTCATTTTTCGCTTTTTCGGTTGATAAGCCATGGCTTACTGCTCCTGAGAAGCGGCAAAGGCCTGGCGGTGAAGAATGCTTGAAAATTCTTCCATGAAGGTTGCATAGGTGTGTTCCAGCTTCGATACCTGGTTGGTCAGGCGGTTGTAGAACATAACTGCCGGAATCGCGGCAAACAGACCCATCGCTGTTGCTACCAATGCTTCTGCAATACCCGGAGCAACCATAGACAATGTCGCTTGCTTTACAGCACCTAGCGCGATAAAGGCATGCATAATACCCCATACCGTACCGAACAGGCCGATATATGGGCTGATAGAACCTACTGTCGCCAAAAATGGCAGGTTGGTTTCCAGCTCATCGACTTCACGGGACAGTGCCACACGCATCGCACGACCTGTACCTTCCATAACCGCTTCCGGTACCTTGCCGTTACTACGGTGCAGACGGGCAAACTCTTTAAAACCAGCATGGAAAATTTGTTCGGAGCCAGTCAGGCTGTCTTTACGGGCCTGAACTTCCTGAAACAACTGAGAGAGGTCGATACCAGACCAGAAGCGGTCCTCAAAACGCTCAGCCTTAGATGCTGCGTGAGAAAGAACCTGCGAGCGCTTGATGATCATCGCCCACGAAATCACGGACATACCCAGCAGAACCAGCATTACCGCTTTAACAAGCAAACTAGCCTGTAGAAATAGATCTAAAATGGATAATTCAGCAGTCACTTAGATATCTCCGACTTAATAACTTCTGGGATCTTGATTGGTTTCATAGTTTTAGGGTGAACACAGGCTACCTGAACCATTGCTTTACACAAGGCTTGACCGGCATTGTTGACTAAAACCTGACAAAAATCGATAGAGGCACGGCGGATATTGGCCGGCCAGGTGCGAACAACAAGCTGATCATCAAGTTTTGCGCCACTCAGGAAATCGATATCGATATGGCGAACAACAAAGCTGACATCCAGCTGGAAAAATTCTTGTAAACTGACACCGTGACTGCGGAAGAGTTCCGTTCTTGCCCGCTCAAAAAATTTCAGATAATTGGCATGATATACAATGCCACCTAAATCAGTATCTTCGTAATATATCGTGATTGGCCATTCAAAGGCATTTTCTTCTGTCATCTGTTTCCTATGCCATCACATAATCCGGTAATTGTACCGGGGCTCTTGCTATTAACCGCTTACTATACCTAACTTGAATAGCAGAATGAAACGCCTCATTTACCAGGGCTCACAAAACTTCAAACTTTTTGACTGTTTTATTCAGCCTTTTGCAATCATAACCGACAAATGCTGCACTTTTATTCACCTTCAAACAGATAGCAAACAGCCCGATGCATATTGCATCGGGCTGTTTTCATTAAACTTATCAGTCGGATACCCGACTAGGAAAACAAACGTAGCCACAGAATCCAGGTCAGTACCGGCATAGCAACGAACGGCGTGAAAAACACTTGCCAGTACCAATGGCGGGGCACAAAGCCCACACCAAAAACCATTGCAGTGCAGGTTGACCATATCAGGGCCGGAGAGATTATCGGTCCGAATCCCCCAATCGCCTGGGCAAAAAGTCTAGGATCCCACATCACCAGCCCGGTGGCAGCCAGTGCCATCGCTAGGGAAAACAAGCGTAACAGCCCGTAGTCCATACGCTGGTGAACACCCTTCACCCAGAGATCAAGGTTACTCACCGTTTGCATCCATGTTTTCTGTCGCTTCAAGCCACAGGGCGTTAATGATGCCAAATGAGCAGGCTAGCAGAACACCCAGAATCCAAGCGAAATACCACATAGTCTGTCTCCTTAGTACAGTGAATTCTTGTTGTCTTCGATAAACTTGTTATCAAGACGGCCAAACATTTTGTAGTAACACCAAGTGGTGTAGCCAAGAATAATTGGCACCATCACAAACGCGACACCCGTCATGATGTTCAGCGTCAGCTCAGATGATGTCGCATCCCACATGGTCAGGCTGTGGTTTGGCGCCTCGCTTGAAGGCATTACGAACGGGAACAGCGCAAAGCCTGCAGTCAGGATCACACCGGCCATTGTCAGGCTTGATGAGATAAACGCCAGCGCACCGCGGTCAGCACGGGAAGCAACCACAGTCAACAGCGGCATAATCACAGCCAGAGCAGGAGCAATCCATAGCAGCGGGTACTTGTCAAAGTTGGCAAACAACGCACCAGACTGACGAATAACTTCTTTCGTCAGAGGGTTAGAAGGCGCATTCGTCACGATTTCTGAAGTCACGATATAACCTTCAATGCTTTGAGCCCAGAAACCTGCGATAGCGAAACATACAGCGGTAGCAATTGATGTGATCATAGCTACGTTACGAGAACGAGTATGAAGTGCATCAGTTGTTTTCATCTGCAGGTAAGCCGCACCCTGAGTTGTAATCATCAGGATACTGACGATACCGCATAGCAGTGCAAACGGGTTAAGCAGACCGAAGAAAGAACCTTTGTAAGTCGGGATCAGCAGATCGTCTAGCACAAATGGTACACCCTGAAGCAGGTTACCGAATGCAACACCGAAGATCACCGGCGGTACAAAGCTACCTACAAAGATCGCTTTGTCCCAAGCGTTACGCCATTTTGGTTCTTCAATCTTTGAACGGTAATCGAAACCAAGCGGGCGCAACCACAGCGCAGCCAGAGTGACGATCATCGCCAGGTAGAAACCGGAGAACGCTGTTGCGTAAACCAGAGGCCATGCCGCAAACAGTGCACCACCAGCCGTGATCAGCCATACCTGGTTACCGTCCCAGTGTGGGGCGATTGAGTTAATCATTACACGGCGCTCAGTGTCTGTCTTACCGATAATGTTCGACAGCACACCTACACCCATATCAAAACCATCTGTGATTGCGAAACCGATGCAAAGCACACCAATCAGCACCCACCAGATAAATCGCAATACTTCATATTCAAACATTGCTTAATTCTCCCTGATTACGCTTCAACCTGACGCGATACCACGTTCTGTGGTGCATCGGTAGTTTCAAAGTGGTAGCGACCTGTCTTCAGGCTGCTTGGACCCAGACGAGCAAACTTGATCATCAGGTACATTTCAGCAATCAGGAACACAGTGTACAGGCCAAGAATTGCCAGCATTGAGGTAATAATGTCTGACGCGGCAAGGTTAGATGCAGCCATAGATACAGGCAGGATCTCACCAACGGCCCATGGCTGACGACCATATTCAGCAACGAACCAACCGGCTTCTACCGCAATCCATGGTAGTGGAATACCGTATAGCGCAGCCTTCAGAACCCACTGCTTCTCGGTGATCTTATGACGGCAAGACTGGATAAATGCAGCACCAATGATACCCAGCATCAGGAAGCCACAGGCAACCATGATACGGAAGCTCCAGAACAGTGGCCATACTGTAGGGATTGAGTCGTCAGCAGCTTTTGCGATGTCTTCTTCAGAAGCGTCAACCACATTGTCTGCGTATGGCTTAACCAGTAGGCCATAACCCAGGTCATGTTTCACTTCATCAAACGCAGCCAGATTTTCAGGTGTCTTCTCACCGGCACGTAGTTTCTCCAGCAGACCGTAAGCAATCATACCGTTACGGATACGCTCTTCGTGTTCTACTTTCAAGTCACGCAAACCGGTAACTTCTGTATCGAAAGAACGCGTCGCAATAATACCCATTACGTAAGGGATCTTAAGTGCGAAGTCTGTTTCCATCGTTTCCTGGTTCGGCAGACCAAACACAGTAAACGCAGCAGGCGCTTCTTCTGTATGCCATTCCGCTTCAATTGCAGCCAACTTAGTCTTCTGTACATCACCCAGCTCATAGCCAGATTCGTCACCCAGAACGATTACCGACAGGATTGACGCCATACCGAATGCAGAAGCAATAGCGAAAGAACGACGCGCAAACGGAATATCACGACCTTTCAGCAGATAGTATGAGCTGATACCCAGAATGAACATCGCACCAGTAACATAGCCTGAAGCCACTGTGTGTACGAATTTAACCTGAGCTACCGGGTTCAAAACAACTTCGGCAAAGCTAACCATTTCCATACGCATGGTTTCGAAGTTGAAATCAGCACCTACCGGGTTTTGCATCCAGCCGTTAGCAACCAGAATCCACAGAGCCGAAAAGTTTGAACCAAGAGCTACCAGCCAAGTGACAGTAAGGTGCTGACGCTTAGACAGGCGATCCCAGCCGAAGAAAAATAGGCCGACAAGGGTAGATTCAAGGAAGAAAGCGATCAGTGCTTCGATAGCCAGAGGGGCACCGAAAATGTCGCCTACATAGTGAGAGTAATACGCCCAGTTTGTACCAAACTGGAACTCCATGGTAAGGCCGGTAGCCACACCCAGAGCAAAGTTAATACCGAACAGCTTACCCCAGAACTTGGTCATGTCCTTGTAGATTTGCTTTCCGGTCATTACATAAACAGACTCCATGATGGCAAGCAGGAACGCCATCCCCAGAGTCAATGGGACGAACAAAAAGTGATACATCGCAGTTAATGCGAACTGTAACCGCGATAGTTCGACGATATCAGTGAACATTGAGAACTCCTTTTTTCGCCAGGCTGACTGACGACAGTACTACACAGTGTACCGATGGTTGGGCTTAGCAAATGCAACTTTATAACTGCAATTTAGGTACCTTCCTGGCCACCATCTTTTAATAATCAATGGCTTCCTTTTGTATGTTGCAGTTGTGTACTAAATTAGTTAATTTATTGTTAAGCTACAGCTAATAAAGTCATTGCTAATATTACTGTCATTCTTCTCGCCGCTCAATGGGTTTATCGCACATTTTGCTTTGATAAATATCAAAAAAAGCAGTTCATTTTTTAAACACCAAGCTCTTGATTGATTTAGATCAAGCTTTTTTCAATACTCGATATTTTCAGGTTTGAACAGAAAAAAACACTATCTTTAATGCCAATGAATAGCGGTTAACACCCATTCATAACCTGTTTTTAAATCATCATACATCTTGCTTATCACGGTTAGAAAAAACAGGCCTTCTTGCTCTGATTAAGAGGAAGCATTACACCTCTAATATCATTAATTCCGTGACTAATACGTAATTTAGGGGCTCAACACCCCACTCATCACATAAAAAAATCTAATCCGAAATACAAATTTATATCGCTTTCTAGAGATGGAAAAATATCTATAATCAGCGTCAGAAACAGATGAAGCCGCCCAGACAGTAAAAATCGTCTTTTTGGCGGGTTATGCGCTGTTTCCCCAACAATGAATTTGATGATTGAGGAAGTAGTTATGGCTCGTTTTATTGAAAAAATTATTGCTCTTTACCAACCAAGCTTCACCGAGTTGTATAAGAACAATATCTAAAAAGTGGTCAATAATGACCCACTAATCGCCGTTGTGAGTACTTTGCTCCTTTATTTGCGCCTTTAATTGCCGAAGTGATGTCAAAGTTATGTAAACGAAGCAGGATTTTTTTGAGCGATTAGTGTGCTCTGGGAATAGCAAAAACAAAAAAACGAGGCCTTGGGCCTCGTTTTTTACTTATCTTCCGAATCAGCTTTCCGGTATATCCAGACCAAAATGCAAATAGGCGCGATGAGTCGCAATTCGGCCTCTTGGCGTGCGCTGCAAGAAACCCTGCTGGATCAGGTAAGGCTCCAACACATCTTCAATCGTATCTTTTTCTTCACCGATCGCCGCCGCAAGGTTATCCAGACCTACAGGTCCCCCCATAAACTTGTCGATAATAGCCATCAGCAACTTGCGATCCATGTAATCAAAACCGCTGCTGTCTACATCCAGCATATCCAATGCTTTACCTGCAGTATTCGGGCAGATATGGCCATTGCCTTTTACTTCCGCATAATCTCGGACCCGTCGCAGCAGACGGTTAGCAATACGAGGTGTACCACGGGAACGCATCGCGACTTCTTTGGCCCCGGCTTCTTCCATCGACAATCCCAGGCAGTCAGCACTGCGCTGAACAATGCCACACAGATCCTCAACCTTGTAGTATTCCAGACGCTGGGTAATACCAAATCGGTCACGCAGAGGTGAAGTCAGAGAACCAGCCCGCGTTGTCGCACCAATCAGGGTAAACGGCGGCAGATCAATCTTAATTGAGCGAGCCGCTGGCCCTTCACCAATCATGATATCCAGCTGATAATCTTCCATCGCCGGATACAGCACTTCTTCAACCTGCGGGCTCAGACGGTGGATTTCATCAATAAACAGGACATCATTTTCTTCCAGGTTCGTCAGCAGAGCCGCCAGATCACCGGCTTTTTCCAGCACCGGACCGGAAGTAGTGCGAATACTCACCCCCATCTCATTGGCGACAATGTTAGCCAATGTGGTTTTACCCAAACCGGGAGGACCAAAAATCAACAGGTGATCAAGGGCTTCATCACGAAGCTTCGCGGCTTTGATGAAAATTTCCATCTGATCACGGACATGATCCTGCCCCCGATAATCCTGCAACAGTTTGGGACGGATCGCGCGATCTATCAGCTCTTCTTCACGAGTTGTAGGAAAATCACCGGCTACCAGTCGATCGGCTTCAATCATGAATAACTACACCTTAAACCATAGAACGTAGGGCATCGCGGATAATTTCTTCGCTGGTCATATCCGCTTTTGCTACCTGAGAAACTACTTTCGAAGCCTGCTGTGGCTTGTAGCCCAGCGCAATCAGCGCGCTGACAGCTTCATCTTCAGCCTTGGCTGCATTTGGCTCTTCAACCGGAGCATTAGACGCCGCAGAATCAAGTGCCGGAGTAAACAGATCACCTTCACCCCAGCCTTTCAGACGGTCTTTCATTTCAACAACCAGACGCTCAGCCGTCTTCTTACCAACACCAGGAATTTTCACCAGCGTAGTAATGTCTTCATTTTCGACACTCAGAACAAATTGGCTCGCCGTCATAGCAGACAGAATAGCCAGACCCAGCTTAGGACCGACACCGTTAGCCTTAATAACTTCACGGAAAAGCTCTCGTTCGCTCTTCTTATTGAAGCCATACAACAACTGAGCATCTTCGCGAACAATAAAGTGTGTTGAGATAACCGCTTCCTGCCCGACTTCCGGTAGTTCATAGAAACAACTCATCGGCATTTGTACTTCATAACCGATGCCACCCACCTCAATTAGTACTTCAGGCGGTTGTTTTTCTAAAATGGTTCCACGTAGTCGGCCAATCACAACAATATCTCTTTATTGATTCACAAAATTGGCTCTAGGATAGTAAAGAGCTGGATGTATATCCAGCTCTTTTTCATTAAATATGGTGGGATTAAAAGACTCAGTTTCTGGAGGAAACAACCGCATTAAGGCTGTCAGCCAACCCTTTAAGGGTTTCAACCTGCTCTGCCAGCTGCGCACCCTGTGTCGCTACCGAGTCAGAAACATGGTTGGTTTCAACCACACTGTTTGCCACTTCACTACTGGCTGAATTAAGCTCTTTCAGGGCATCGACCTGATGGCCCATTATGTCCGCCAGACGGTTCACGTCCACGGAAATACTGCCAATTTGCTCAATAATACCTGTCAGCTCGGTTGTCGTTGCTTCAATAACCGCTTGCCCGTGCTGAACTTCATTTCGGCTTTTTTCCAGCAAAGCCCGTATCTCGACGGCAGAATCATTACTTTTCGCCGACAGCTCCCGAACCTGATCGGCAACGACAGCAAAGCCCCTACCCTGTTCTCCGGCCCGTGCCGCTTCAATGGCGGCATTCAGTGCCAACAGGTTGGTCTGCTCTGCGACTGAAGTGATCAAATCCGCGACGGACATGATCTCGTCATTACTACTGAGGATTTGGGCGATCGCCTGTGTTGAAGCATTCAGTGAACCTGAGCTCTTCTCTGCTTGAGTACGGATTGTTTCGCTACGAGCTTTCAGTTCGCTTACGAAACGGTCTGATTCATCAATGCCTTCTGTCATCTGCACCAACTGCTGGCTCATCTGTTCAGCCGCACTGGCCTGAGATTCACAGTTAAGGTTCAGATCATTAACCTGCTGGTGCAAGCTCAGCGACTGCTGCTCTAACTGAGCTGCAACCTGTCCAAGCTGGCTGGCATTATCGCTGGCTTGCTCAAGCACCACTGATAGTTGCTGCTCACCCTGTTGGGCTTTATCAGCAATTGCCTGGCTACTTTGCTGAGCCTGCTCTGATGCTTCAATCGCATCATGGCGCTGCTTCACGGTATAAGCCTGAGCAATGCCAATCACCACCAGCGGCATAATCATCCCGGACCAGATTTCAGCTGCAGCTGCAGAATCCGTCAGCTCAAGGTGCGGGAATACCGCTCCTGACAAATGCTGACTTATCATCCATGCGGAAACAACGACTACAAATACGCTCCAGAACGATGCCATCAATGGCTTTGCCGCCAGGAAGAAAGCAATGATCAGCAACGGCATCCAGAATGCCTGGGTCGAAACGACAATACCGCCGCTTTGATAAACGATATTGATGGCATGGGTCACCATACCAAGGAAGCCGATGTTAAGCGCAAACTCAGGTGAACGCAGCATGCGTAAAACCACCCCAGCCATGAGTTCGCAACCTATCAGCAACAGTGATGTCATTATTAACAGCGAATGCTCATGATTGAACCATTTAAATAAGCTGTAGCAACCGACAAAGAAAGATAGCAGAGTAAAAAAGAGAAGTGTTTCAACATAGCGGGCCTGTTCTCCTTGCCAGCTATGCGATGATGGCATAAACAAAATACGCCAAATCGCCAATGGGGTCATTGCCTACGTTCCTTATTCCTTATATGACCACTGGTTAATATAATTCATATAAGTGTGTGTTAACAAAAGAAAAAAGCAGCCAATGACTGCTTTTTTGATCAAGTTAACAACAGCTGCCAACAGCTATTGATAGAACGAATAATAACACACACCGCCGTTAACGATAGCGTCCGCGCCTTGCTCCTCTTGCCTGACCTGCCATTGCAATCAGGGTCTTATGAGTGTGGGCATGACAGATTGCTACCGCCAGGGCATCCGCCGCATCGGCCTGAGGTTTACCCGGTAACTTCAGCACAGAACAAACCATATGCTGCACCTGAGCTTTATCGGCACCACCGGAGCCAACAACAGCCTGCTTGATAAGGCGGGCTGCATACTCGCTGACAGGCAGCCCTGCATTTACTGCCGCAACAATAGCACTGCCGCGCGCCTGGCCGAGTTTAAGGGCCGAACTGGCGTTCTTCCCCATAAACACTTCTTCAATAGCGAAAAAATCTGGCTGGAACTGAGTGATTACTTCTGAGACACCGGCATAAATCTGTTTTAGCCGGCCGGGGATATCCTCGGCAGAGGTGCGAATGCACCCACTGCCAAGATATTCAAGGTTGCGCCCTACCTGCCGAATCACACCATAACCGGTGATCCTCGAACCAGGGTCAATCCCTAAGATGACTGACATTCAGTCACGCTCCTATAACGGTATGCTTTACCTGCCAATTTGCGGATAAAACCACTGCACGTCAAGATTACAGCTGAGCTGCAACCTCATCAGAAATATCACCGTTATGGTAAACTTCCTGAACATCATCAAGATCTTCAAGCGCATCAATCAGGCGTAGCAGCTTAGGTGCAGTGTCTGCATCCAGCTCTGCTTTAGTAGATGGAACAAGAGTTACTTCTGCGTTTACCGCTTCAAAGCCTGCCGCATCCAGTGCATCTTTCACCGAACCGAAATCAGTCGGCGTAGTGTAAACGTCGATAGAACCATCATCATTGGTTTCAACGTCGTCAGCACCGCCTTCCAGTGCCGCTTCCATCACAGCGTCTTCATCAAGACCTGTCGCGTAAGAAATCACGCCTTTCTTGTCGAACAGGTAGTTTACGCTGCCGTCCGTGCCCAGGTTACCACCCGCTTTAGAGAACGCGTGACGAACACCGGATACAGTACGGTTGCGGTTATCAGTCATGGTTTCAACCATTACCGCAGTACCGCCAGGACCGTAACCTTCGTAAATCACGGTTTCCATGTTGTCGTCACCTTCACCACCAGCACCACGACTGATTGCACGGTTAACGGTATCACGGGTCATATTGTTTGACAGCGCCTTATCAACGGCCGCACGCAAACGAGGGTTATTGTCAGCTTCCGGGCCACCTTCTTTGGCTGCCACAACGATTTCACGGATCAGCTTAGTGAAGATTTTACCGCGCTTGGCATCCTGCGCCGCTTTACGGTGTTTGATATTGGCCCATTTACTATGACCTGCCATAACATACTCCGGATTCTGATTAGCCAACAAATGGCTAAAGTTTCACAAATGAATACCAATCTGATGAATACGTTTTAATACAAAGCCGATTTAATTCAGCAATGATTTTGATACAGACTGGCCTAAAAAAAGACTGGCCTTTCGGCCAGTCTAATAAAAGATGAAAGAAACTTATTTCTGCTCTTCCGTTTCTTTCTGAGCAACCTGAACTGCAATTGCCAGTTCTTCCAGCGCTGCCGGGTTAGCAACACTTGGTGCGTCAGTCAGAAGACATGCTGCCGCCGTTGTTTTAGGGAAAGCAATCACGTCACGGATGTTTTCAGTACCGCACAGCAGCATAACCAGGCGGTCAAGACCGAATGCCAGGCCCGCGTGTGGTGGAGTACCGAACTTCAGAGCGTTCAGCAGGAAGCCGAACTTCAGTTGCTGTTCTTCTGCATTGATACCCAGGATATCAAATACTGTCGCCTGCATATCCGCATTGTGGATACGAACAGAACCTCCACCCACTTCGTAACCGTTGATAACCATATCGTAAGCGTTAGAGTTCGCTGCCGCAGGGTTCTCTTTTAGTTCTTCCGGACTAACGCCCAGTGGAGATGTGAATGGGTGGTGCATTGCGTGCAGGTTACCTTCGTCGTCTTCCTCGAACATTGGGAAGTCAACAACCCACAGCGGAGCCCATGCTTTAGTATCTGTCAGCTCAAGGTCTGTACCCAGTTTCAGACGAAGTGCGCCCATTGCTTCTTCAACAACACGCTTCTTGTCTGCACCGAACAGGATGATGTCGCCAGATTCAGCCTGAGTGCGATCAAGCAGCTGAGCAACAACATCTTCGTTCAGGAACTTAGCAACCGGAGACTGGATACCTTCGAAACCAGCTTCACGATCGTTAACCTTCATCCATGCCAGGCCTTTCGCACCGTAGATACCAACGAACTTAGTGTATTCGTCGATCTGCTTACGGCTCAGCTGAGCACCGCCTGGTACGCGAATAACAGCAACACGGCCTTTCGCATCGTTTGCAGGGCCAGAGAATACTTTGAAGTCAACGTCTTTCAGGATGTCTGCAACATCAACCAGCTCAAGTGGGTTACGCAGGTCTGGCTTATCAGAACCGTAGCGACGCATTGCTTCTTCAAACTTCATTACAGGGAATGCGCCAAGATCTACGTTCAGCAGCTCTTTCCACATTTCATTGATCATGCGCTCAGTTACTTCACGCACCTGATCTGCGCTCATGAATGAAGTTTCGATATCGATCTGGGTGAATTCTGGCTGACGGTCAGCACGCAGGTCTTCGTCACGGAAACACTTAACGATCTGGTAGTAACGGTCGAAACCAGACATCATCAGTAGCTGCTTGAACAGCTGAGGTGACTGAGGCAGAGCGTAGAAGCTGCCTTTATGAACACGGCTTGGTACCAGGTAGTCACGAGCACCTTCAGGTGTCGCTTTAGTCAGTACCGGCGTCTCAATGTCCAGGAATGCATTGTCATCAAGGAAACGACGGACAAAGCTAGACGCTTTCGCACGCAGCTTAATACGGTCGCTCATTTCAGGACGACGTAGATCCAGGTAACGGTACTTCAGACGCTGTTCTTCAGTGTTAGTCTGGTTGAAGTCAAGCGGCAGAACGTCTGAACGGTTGATGATTTCAAGGCCGTTTGCCAGCACTTCAACTTCACCTGTTGCCATGTCTTTGTTTACCTGGCTTTCAGGACGAGTGCGAACTTCACCGGTCAGACGGATACAGAATTCGTTACGCAGTTGGTTAGCGACTTCGAATACGTCTTTCATATCCGGATCGACAACTACCTGAACAATACCTTCACGATCTCGCATATCGATGAAGATTAGACCGCCTAAATCGCGGCGACGATTAACCCAGCCGCATAACTCTACTGTTTGCCCTGCTAAGGACTTGTTCAGGTGACCACAATATTGGGTGCGCATATGAAATTCCCGATCTGTTTACTTACTTTCCTGTGAGCGAATTAGGTTTGCTAATCACTTATCATGCACAGGCTGAATCAATCCCGGCCGGAATCGCTCATTCCTTATCCGATTTCAAGGGGGTGGCTCTGGCCGAGAGGCAAAAATAACGAGGTATTATAAAGAAAAACTCTAATGTAGGAAAAGGTACAACTCGAGATCAAGTAAAAATCCCCGATTATTTTGACTAATTCCAAACAATCTAAGCACAATAGAGAAATAGTAGACTGATTATCGCGGATATTTTCCCCAACCCAGCAAAACAGGCCTGAATATGTCCAGTTCGCAGACACCTCCACTTCGACTTGGTTTAGCCATGTGGTCCCACAGCCATTGGCAACAGAGCCTGTATGGTTCCGGCTGCAAATCCGGCGAGCGACTGACACGATATGCCCAGACTTTTAATACTGTTGAAGGTAACACGACTTTCTATGCCACCCCGGCTAACACGATTGTCAAAAAGTGGAATGAAGCGACACCGGACAATTTCCGTTTTACCTTTAAGCTGCCACAAACGATTACCCACCAAAACCAGTTGATGCATTGCGAACAACTGGTGGCAGATTTCCTGACGGTAATGGAGCCCCTGGCTGAAAAAACCGGATTATGGAAAATCCAGCTGCCCGCCAACTTTGGCCCAAATGCCCTGTCAGCCTTAAATAAATTCCTGGCAAAGCTGCCATCTCACCTCAATTGCGGCGTCGAAGTTCGCCACCCGGCCTTCTTTGCCAAAGGTGAAGAAGAAAAAATACTGAACCGCCTGCTAATTGATCACGGAGCAAACCGCATCATCATGGACAGCAGGCCAGTCTTTGCGGCACCGCCAACCACAGAAGCAGTCATCGATGCCCACCAGAAGAAACCAAAAGTCCCGGTTCATGCCATTGCAACAGCAACCAACCCGATGATTCGTTTTATTGGTCACCCGGATGATCACAGTAATGATCCGTTTTTCGCCAACTGGCTTCAACGCATTCCCCAATGGCTGGCTGATGGTAAACAGCCCTACCTGTTCATCCACACCCCGGATAACAATCAGGCACCGGAACTGGCTACCCGTTTGTATCAGCAGCTTCAGCGACAACTTGGTGAAGCTAATACGCTGCCCGATATTCGTCTTCCTGATCTCAATGGTAAGAGTTCGCAAATCACGCTGCTTTAGCCAAACCGCACTAAAAACAGCTTAATTGCAGCTGATAACAAATTAACTATTCATAAATCACTAAAGACAAGCGGCCGCATTTTCACTACAATACGCGACCTTTCAAAGAGTGACGGAACACACTTTGTATCTTAGAAAGGATCAGGTTCTTTAACGTTTTAAGAGGTTCGTGAGAATGGCAGGCCACGACAATATTTTTGCTGCGCCAATCGAAAAGCTCGGTGATTTCACTTTTGATGAACGTGTAGCTGAAGTTTTTCCGGATATGATTCAACGCTCGGTACCGGGTTACAGCAACATCATATCTGCAATTGGAATGCTGGCTGAGCGCTTTGCCAAACCTTACTCAAAAGTTTACGACCTCGGTTGCTCACTGGGTGCCGCGACTTTATCTATGCGCCGCCACATCCAGCAGGAAGGCTGTCAAATTATCGCGGTTGACAACTCAGCTGCCATGGTTGAGCGTTGCCGCCTTCACATCAATGCCTACCGCTCAGATACGCCGGTTCAAGTGATTGAAGCAGATATCCGCGATATCGAAATCAAAGACGCCTCCGTCGTCGTTCTGAACTTCACCCTCCAGTTCCTGGCACCTGACGACCGCCAGATGCTGCTGGAAAGAATCTACGCCGGCCTGCGCCCTGGCGGTATTCTGATCCTGTCTGAAAAATACATTTTTGACGATGAGTGCTCACACGAGCTGCTGATCGACCTACACCATGACTTCAAACGTGCCAATGGCTACAGCGAGCTGGAAATCAGTCAGAAACGCAGTGCTATCGAGAACGTGATGCGTCCTGACAGCATTGACACTCACAAGCAGCGCCTTAGCAATATCGGCTTCAGCAGTACTGAGGTCTGGTTCCAGTGCTTCAATTTCGGCTCAATGTTCGCCATTAAATAAGGTATACCGCTCCACTATGTTTAGTTTTTCCGAGTTCTATCAGCTCATTGCCCAACACGAAACCCTGCGTCCGTGGCTGAATACCCTACCGAAGCAATTAAGCGACTGGGAAGAAGCCGAGCACGGCGACATGGGCCGCTGGATGCGTGCCCTTAAAAAATTCCCGACCGACAAGCCGGACATCATTGATATCAAAAATGAAGTTAGTGTTCGCTACGAAGACGGCGTTGCCGATGGCGAGAAAAAGCGCCTGGAAAGCTTGCTTCGCCTGCTTCACCCGTGGCGTAAAGGCCCGTACAACATGCACGGTATTCACATTGATACCGAGTGGCGCTCAGACTGGAAATGGGATCGCGTTCTGCCGCACATCTCTCCGCTGAAAGGCCGTAGCGTACTGGATGTAGGCTGTGGTAACGGCTATCACATGTGGCGAATGCTGGGTGAAGGAGCGGAACTGACTGTCGGTATCGACCCGTCAAACCTGTTCCTGATCCAGTTTGAAGCAATTAAGCGCCTGATGGGACAGGACAACCGAGCCTTCCTGCTACCGTTGGGTATTGAACAACTGCCGGAACTGAAAGCATTCGACACTGTATTCAGTATGGGTGTGCTTTACCACCGCCGTTCACCGCTGGATCATATTATTCAGCTTAAAAACCAGCTACGCAAAGGTGGTGAAGTGGTTCTGGAAACCCTGGTTATTGATGGCGATGAAAATGCCGTACTGGTTCCGACTCACCGTTATGCCCAGATGCACAATGTTTATTTCTTCCCGTCAGCCAAGGCGCTGAAAGTCTGGATGGAGAAATGCGGTTTTGTTGATGTCCGTATTGTTGACGAATGTGTTACCACTACCGATGAACAACGATCAACAGACTGGATGACCAATAATTCACTTCCTGAATATTTGGACCCGGAAGACCCTACCAAAACAATTGAAGGCTACCCGGCACCGAAGCGAGCCATACTGGTAGCCACAAATCCTGACTAAGACTTGACAAGGGATGCTATTCGCATCCCTTTTTGTACGCTAAACTATCGCCGCTTAAAGAAAAATTAGAAATACTACCGGGAGATACGATGCTTCGCCGCAGTGTGCCACTTTTAACGTTTGCTTTACTTTCCGGCTGCACCATTACGCAGTCTGCAGACCATCAACAAACTATGACAGCCATCAACACCATGGAGCAGCGAGTCAACTTTCAGCTTGCGACCATGATAAAACAGATTGATGAGCAAAATACTTACATTGCCAATCTGGAAAAAGAACTGTCATCTATCTCGGAAGAGCTGGCACAGCAATCGCAGCAACTTAATGATGCTGCATCGCAACAAACGTTCGAAGACAAGGCAGCCCCTGCTCCCGTTGTCGCACCGGCCACAGATACTAAAGTGGCTCACGGCAAAGTCATTTTGGGTGAAGAAGAATGGGTTTGGCTAGACTCTATACAAACTTTCTTCAAAGCCAGGATTGATACCGGGGCTACAACCTCTTCGCTGAACGCCGTTGATCTACAGGTTTTCGAGCGTGACGGTAAAGAGTGGGTTCGTTTCAACCTTGACCACATTTCTGATGGCAACGACAAAGATACCGAGATTGTCGAAGCCCCTGTGGTGCGCTGGGTGAAAATCCGTCAGTCAACAACTGAGCAGTCAGAACGTCGTCCGGTCATCGAAGCATGGGTAAACCTTGGGCAACTTCACGAAAAGACCCAGTTCACTCTTGCAGATCGCTCTCATATGACCTACCCAGTATTGTTAGGTCGTGATTTCTTTAAAGATATTGCACTTGTGGATGTCGGTAAAAAATATGTTCAGGGCATGAACGAACAAAAAATACAAAAAACTAAAATCTGATTGATGAGGATGCCATGACGTCAAGAATCCCGTTTTATTTTTTAATCACCTTGCTCGTTATTGCCGGTGCTGCTCTTAGCATGTATCGACATGACGTCTACGGCGTACCATGGACACCGGGTGAAGAGCGTGCCCTGTGGGAACTCGAAGCACGTATTGAATTTGATGCTATCGGTGATCCGGTCAAAGTATCTATGGCCGCTCCGGAAACCCAGCAAGGTTTCACCCTTATTGATGAAAGTACCTCTTCACCGGGTTACGGCGTGGCTCTGATTGACACAGACACAGGCCGTCGTGCTGAATGGTCTGTTCGTGAAGCCACCGGCAAACAAATCCTCTATTACAAAACCCAGATGCTGGTTGACGACCAGGCTAGCTACACTGTTGAGCCACCAAAAGGTGACACACCCCCAGTCAGCCTCGACAACCCGCAACAAACGGCTGCAACGGCGCTTCTGGAACAGGCCCGTAAACTGTCTTCCGACAATATCACCCTGGCCCGTGAGCTAATCAAACAGTTCAATGACAAAAACAATCAGAATGCTTCATTGCTGCTCAACAACCTAAGTCGCGAAAAAGCCATTACCAGCCTGTTATCACTGGAAGGTATCCATTCACGTATTGTTGGCGGGCTGCAGCTTGAAGATGGTCGCCGCCGCCAGAGCATTGAACCTATGGTTGAAGTCTGGGATAGCGAACACTGGCAGCTGTTCGATCTGTACTCCGGCCGGGAAGGTAAACCAGACAATATTATGCTGTGGAACCAAGAAGGCCATTCCCTGCTGGATGTTATCGGTGGACGTAACTCTAATATCAGCTTCTCTATCATTGCCCAGGACATTACGCCACAGCAAGCAACAAGAGAAAAAGTACAGGCAGAAGATCTGCTGAACTTCTCAATCCACAGTCTGCCGGTCGAAGAGCAGGCAATGTTCAAGACCATCATGCTGGTACCTATCGGTGCCTTGATTGTGGTCTTCCTGCGGATCATCATTGGCCTGAAAACTTCCGGTACCTTCATGCCGGTACTGATTGCTGTAGCTTTTGTTCAAACCCAACTGCTCACAGGTATTCTCGGCTTCTTATTAATTGTCGGCACCGGTTTGATCATCCGTGGTTACCTGTCGCGGCTCAACCTGCTACTGGTTGCCAGGATATCGGCAGTAATTATCACAGTAATCATGATCATCTCGGTATTTACCGTGGTGGCCTTCAAGATCGGGCTGGTTGAAGGGCTTTCCATCACCTTCTTCCCTATGATCATCCTGTCTTGGACCATCGAACGTATGTCGATCCTATGGGAAGAGGAAGGTGCGAAAGAAGTCATGATTCAGGGTGGCGGCTCACTACTGACAGCGGTACTGGTTTACCTGGCAATGACTAATGACCTTGTTCGCCATCTGACCTTTAACTTTATCGGTATGCAGCTAATTGTGCTGGCACTGATCCTGATGCTGGGTAACTACACCGGCTATCGCCTGAGCGAGCTACGTCGCTTCAAGCCGCTTGCGGAGGGCTAAGCCAATGTCACTGTTTTCACAGTTTACCTCACCCTTCAAGCTTCGTGAGCGCGGTATTATGGGGATGAACCAGCGTAACCACAGCTATATCGGCCGCTATAACGACCGTAGCCTGTACCCGCTGGTTGATGACAAGCTGAAAACGAAGATCATTGCCCAGCGTGCCGGGGCAACCGTGCCTGAGCTGATCGGTGTTATCGACAGCCAGGTATATGTCAAACGCATCCACGAAATGGTGAAAGACTGGCCGGGTTTTGTAATTAAACCGGCTCAGGGCTCTGGCGGTAAAGGCATCCTGGTTGTCACAAAACACAAAGATGGGATTTACACTAAGCCATCCGGTGCCGAAATGAACAAACAGGATGTTGAGCGCCATATTACCAACACCCTAGCCGGCCTGTTCTCCCTTGGCGGTAAAAACGATGTCGCCATGGTCGAAGACCTGATCCAGTTCGATGATGTCTTTGACGGCTTCAGCTACGAAGGTGTTCCTGATGTCCGGGTTATCGTTTTCCGAGGTTACCCGGTGATGGCAATGATGCGTTGTTCAACCGCAGCTTCTGACGGTAAGGCTAACCTTCACCAGGGTGCTGTTGGGGTCGGCATTGATATCGCAACAGGCAAGGCAATCCGTGCCGTTCAGTTTGATAAGCCTGTTGAACGCCACCCGGATACTGGTCGCCTGCTCAAAGAGCTGGCCGTCCCGAACTGGGAACGGCTCCTGACCCTGGCATCCAGTGCCTGGGAGATGACGGGCCTTGGCTATATGGGAACCGACATGGTTCTGGATAAATACAAAGGCCCGATGGTATTGGAGCTCAATGCCCGTCCGGGGCTGGCAATTCAGACCGCCAACGGAAGCGGTCTCCTGCCTCGTCTGCGGCATATCGAAAACCTCGGCAGTTCAGTAGAACACCCGACTCCGGCAGAAAGAGTTGCCTATGCCGCCAAACAGTTTGGTGTAAGAGCCAAGTTCTAAAGAACATTACTTAAGCCCTGATGTCTCCCATCAGGGCTTTTTTAATGCAATTAAAACGACGGCCTAACACTCCGCCAACCAGATTCTGAACGGATTCAGTATGATGCAACCTTCAATAGAGACCCTCTTTGAACAAAACGTTGACCGCACGAACAGCAACAGCATCAAGTGGGATAAATACAAAGGCCGGGATATCCTCCCGATGTGGGTGGCCGACAGCGATTTCAGAGTACCCGATGCAATCACAGAAGCACTGCACCGACATGTTGATCATGGTGTGTTCGGTTATGGTTCCGCACCACAGCGGTTAACAGACCTGCTGGTTGAACGGATGAAACAACGCTATAACTGGCAAATTGAACCAGATTGGATCGTGTACCTTCCCGGCCTTGTCTGTGGCATCAACTTGTCGGTAAGAGCGCTTACTGAAAGCCATCAGGGCGTGATCAGCCCCAAGCCTGTCTATCCGCCATTTATGTCCGCCGCCAAGCTTGCCAAACGGCCTCTGGATATTTCCCCGGTCAGGTTACTTAACCACCGCTGGCTAATGGCTCTTGAGCAAACAGACATCTCCGCAAACGCCAAACTGCTGCTGTTCTGTAACCCTCTCAATCCCGGCGGTACGGTTTACACACGAGAAGAACTCGAGTCTGTGCTGACTTTCGCTGAACAGCACGATCTCTTAGTCTGTTCAGATGAAATACATTGCGACTTAATTCTGGATGAAGAAAAGCAGCACATTCCATTTGCCAGCCTGAATAAGAGTGCTGAGCAACGCTCTGTGACCCTGATCGCTCCCAGTAAGACATTCAACATTGCCGGGTTAGGTGCATCTATAGCAATTATTCCCAATCCCGCGCTGCGACGCCGGTTTATGAAAGCCAAAGCAGGCATAATACCCGATGTTAATGTTCTAGCCTTTACCGCCGCTCAGGCAGCCTATGAACACTGTGAACCGTGGCTTGATTTACAATTGGCTTTTTTACGCCAGCACCGCGACACGCTGGAAAAAGAAATCAATGCCATGCCCTATTTGACTCTTGAACATATTGAAGCCACCTACCTGGCATGGATTGATGCATCCTCACTGCCAGTTGCCAGCCCATTTAAATTTTTTGAACAAGCTGGTGTCGGTCTCTCACCCGGTGCCGATTTCGGTAATTCAGGCTTTGTTCGATTAAATTTTGCCTGTAACAGCAAAACACTGAGTGAGGCTCTGAGGCGCATGCGGTCAGCAATCGAGCAACTGCCTGCTACCAAGTGATTTTTTCCTAAAGTTCTGACAATTCGCTCCGATAAAAGGGAATCATTAGCGAAAAACCCTTTATCAGATGCAGATCCATACCTTAGACAAAGCACAGCTTATTAATGAAGTGCAGCTAGGTGGCCAGCTCAACCACGCGGTTGAAGGCGGTCGCCGAGCTGACTTTGCATTAATGCTGGCGATGTTGTCTCCGGATCATCTGGAAACGGTACCTATTGACGCCCCTCCACCGAAGGGGAAAACTGAGGCAGAGCTGCGTGCTTATTTTGAGCTCCGCGATCCTCAACCTCTGACAACATCTGAACACTGCTATGAAAATGCGGCGGCACAGGCCAAAGCCTTTCACGAAAGCGGGCTCAATGGCGTTCGCCTGCTGCAAGAGCTTCAGCCAACCGCGCTAACCTTCCCTCCACAGGATACAAAAGGCCTGCCTGAAGAGGTTTATCACAACCTGTCGGGCCATGAACGCCGTATGTTGCCGCCGAAAGAAGAGGCAAAAATTAAGGCATCACCTCAGGATCTATACCTGTCGCTTATTCAAGCAAAACGCTTTGCCGAGATGTATCAGACTGCTTAAAAAACCTTACTGATCACACTCTTGGGCTTTTCGTGACCCCTATCATGACTTTGTTACTTTGCAGACGCACTTTGCTGACATTTCGCTAACATTAAAACGAACTAAATAATAATCTGAATCACTTTTCACAGTAAATTTAGCTGGTTAGATTCAGTATTTATGGGCGTCCAACTTTTCAGCCAACTATCGCCTGTATCAGGCAAAATGCTTCACAGCAAAGAACTATATTTAAATTTGCTTGATTAGTAGCACTGCCAACAACCTGAGGCTCAATACACATGCCGGTAAGAACAGGGAGAACACAAGAGCTATGAAAATCGCACAATCTGTCATAGTGATCACTGCCGCCGGCAGCCCGATTGGCAAAGCCATATCACTTCATTTTGCATCGTTGGGTGCAAGCCTGGCTTTAATCGATATTGAACAGGAACGATTACAGGAAACCCATAAAGCCTGCCTAAAAACAGGCGGTAACTCTCAACCATTCTTCCTGGACAGCCAGAATGAAGCTGCAATTTCGCATATCATTCAGGATGTACATAACCATTATGGCGCAATAGATATTCTGATTAACTACTGGCTGGGTTCTGATTTACCAAGATTATTAAGTCCGGCTTCCGTTGATAAGTTCTACCGTTCAATGGCTGAAGGCGCGACCCCCTTCTTCACGTTTGGCAAACAGGCGGCAAACTATATGCGGGAACATAATCACACAGGGTTAATCATCAACCTTGCCGCTAATCAGGCCAATCCTCATCAATTTATCAATAACGGTGCCAAAGCCATGCTCGCCGGATTAACCAAAAGCTGGGCCAAAGAACTGGCTGAGTTCGGAATCCGGGTTGGCGGCATAGTCCCACTTGCCATTGATTATGATGATGACCAGGAATCCCACACCACGTTTAGCCAAACCTTACTCTATGAAATAGTCCGTAGCGCAGAATATATCATTAGCAATGATACCTTTAACGGGAGAATGATAGAGGCGGAAGTGGAATAGAGCTTAAAAGTTCGAAAAGAATAACTCGTAATAGCAATGAGTTCATACAAAGAAAAAGCCCGCCAAATTGGCGGGCTTAATAATTTACTTCGAAAGAAGTGCGCTAGCTATAACAATGATTATGCTTTAGCTGTTTCTTTCTTAGCTTTAGGCGCTTCTTTAGCTGCTACCTGGTCAGCTTTCTTCTTGATTACAGTAGTACCTTCGAAAGTTTCACCTTCAACGAAAGCTTTACCGTAGTATGAAGCAATCAGAACTTCTTTCAGCTCAGAGATTAGTGGGTAGCGTGGGTTCGCACCAGTACACTGGTCATCGAACGCTTCTACAGACAGCTCATCAAGTTGAGCCATGAAGTCCGCTTCAGCAACACCTGCAGCCTGGATAGACATTGGGATATCAAGGTCTTTCTTCAGCTCATCCATCCATGCTAGAAGACGTTCAATCTTCTGAGCAGTACGGTCACCTGGCTGAGACAGACCTAGGTGGTCAGCAACTTCAGCGTAACGACGACGAGCCTGTGGACGGTCGTACTGAGAGAATGCAGTCTGCTTAGTTGGGTTGTCGTTAGCGTTGTAACGAACAACGTTAGAGATTAGCAGTGCGTTCGCCAGGCCGTGTGGCAGGTGGAAAGCGTTACCAATCTTGTGCGCAATTGAGTGACACACACCCAGGAATGCGTTAGCAAATGCAACACCAGCGATAGTAGCTGCGTTGTGTACTTTCTCACGAGCGATAGGGTCGTTAGCACCATTTGCGTAGCTTGAAGGTAGGTATTCTTTCAGCATCTTAAGAGCTTGCAGAGCCTGACCGTCAGAGTATTCGTTCGCAAGAACAGATACGTAAGCTTCCAGTGCGTGAGTTACTGCGTCGTAACCACCGAATGCTGTCAGCGACTTAGGCATGTTCATAACCAGGTTCGCATCTACGATAGCCATGTTTGGCGTCAGCTCGTAGTCAGCTAGTGGGTATTTAGCGCCAGTAGTGTCGTCGGTAACAACCGCAAACGGAGTAACTTCAGAACCAGTACCAGAAGTAGTTGTGATACATACAAGCTCAGCTTTCTGACCCATTTTAGGGAACTTGTAGATACGCTTACGGATGTCCATAAAGCGCATAGCCAGCTCAGAGAATTCTGTTTCCGGGTGCTCGTACATAACCCACATAATCTTCGCAGCATCCATTGGTGAACCACCACCAAGAGCCAGGATTACATCAGGCTGGAAGCTGTTCATTGCAGCCGCACCTTTCTCAACTACAGACAGTGTTGGGTCTGCTTCTACGTCAAAGAAAGTCTGAACTTCCATGCCCTGCTCTTTCAGCAGACGAACGATTTCATCAGCGTAACCGTTGTTGAATAGGAAACGGTCAGTTACAAGGAACGCACGCTTCTTACCTTCAAGGTCGCCAAGAGCAACTGGAAGGCTACCACGACGGAAGTAGATTGATTTAGGTAGTTTGTGCCACAACATATTTTCAGCTCGCTTCGCTACTGTCTTCTTGTTGATCAGGTGCTTAGGACCTACGTTCTCAGAGATAGAGTTACCACCCCAAGAACCACAACCAAGAGTCAGAGAAGGTGCTACGTTGAAGTTGTAAAGGTCACCGATACCACCGTGAGTAGTAGGGATGTTTACAAGGATACGAGCAGTCTTCAGTTTGTCACCAAAGTACTTGATACGGTCTTGGTTAACGTCCTGGTTTGTGTACAGACCAGATGTGTGGCCGATACCACCGATTTCAACCATGCGTACAGCCTGGTCTACAGCGTTTTCGAAAGAAGACGCACGGAACATACCAAGAGTTGGAGATAGTTTCTCATGAGCGAACTCATCATCGTAAGAAACTTCACCCAGACCTTCACCAACAAGGATCTTAGTATCAGCAGGAACTTTAACACCCGCCATTTCAGCAATAGCTGTAGCTGGCTGACCAACGATCTTCGCGTTCAAGTTGCCGTCGATAAGCAGTACTTTACGTACTTTATCTGCTTCAGCTTTGCTTAGTACGTAGCCTTTGTGAGAAGCAAAACGCTCTTTAACTTCGTCGTAAACTTCGTCTACTACGATAACTGCCTGCTCAGAAGCACAAACTACACCGTTATCGAAAGTCTTAGACATCAGAACAGAAGCAACTGCACGCTTAACATCAGCAGTTTCATCGATAACTACAGGAACGTTACCTGCACCTACACCGATAGCTGGCTTACCAGAAGAGTATGCCGCTTTAACCATGCCTGGACCACCAGTTGCAAGGATAAGAGCGATACCTTCGTGCTTCATCAGCGCGTTAGACAGTTCAACTGAAGGCTCATCGATCCAACCGATGATATCTTTTGGTGCACCAGCTGCGATAGCTGCGTCAAGAACCAGTTTAGCTGCATCGTTAGTTGAGTTCTTCGCACGTGGGTGTGGCGAGAAGATGATACCGTTACGAGTCTTCAGAGAGATCAGAGATTTGAAGATTGCAGTAGAAGTTGGGTTAGTGGTTGGTACGATACCACAGATGATACCTACAGGTTCTGCGATAGTCATCGTACCCATGCTGTCATCTTCTTCCAAGATGCCGCAAGTTTGCTCATCTTTGTACTTGTTGTAGATGTACTCAGATGCGAAGTGGTTTTTGATTACCTTATCTTCCACAATGCCCATGCCAGATTCCGCTACCGCTTGCTGCGCTAGAGGGATACGAGCCTGGTTAGCTGCCAGAGATGCTGCTCGGAAAATTTTGTCTACTTGTTCCTGAGAAAAAGTAGCAAACTCTTCTTGTGCTTTCTTAACACGAGCAACCAGAGCATCCAGTTCAGCCAAATTAGTTACAGGCATAGTTAACTCCTAACTTAATATTGAAAACTTTTTAGTAAGAATATGTCTTCAATCCTTACTGTTACTGTTATTGAGCAATCCCACTCTTACATTCCAGTAACACACACACTTAGTAAATTGCTTTCAAAACTGATTATATTATTTCACAGCCTGAAAAAAATTGATTTAGATCACCTGTACCACTTTAGTAGTGTTTTTTGTCAATTTTAGATCTCTGACATGTAAAAACAAAAACTTACAAGCGCATTTTGTGACCAGAGCGATTGAATCAGCTCCACAAAACCAAGTTTTGTCATACTCAACGGCATTGAATTTTACGTAATAAACCTACACATTTAATCACATTAAGCATCAAATGTGACAGTGATCACGAAAAATCTTTCATCAATAATCGGTTTTGTTGCATATTATGAGGCACATTAATTACTCCTAAAGAGTAAACTAAAACCTGAGACCTTTACAGCAACATAACAAATGTTTAATGGATAACTAGAAATATCATTAGCGATAATATTTTTTAATTGGTGCATTCATCTTCTTTGGCTTAAAGTAACGCCGATTAACAAATAGTTATATTAAATCTGACACTACCCCTCCCCCATGCAACCGCTGCCTTCGGCTCCGGACGCTGCTTATGCTCAGAAATGTCACTGCTGTTTGTTAACCCAAGGAGGAAGCCTGCTTCCAGTTGTTCACCTAATACTTAGATGACTCTGAAATGCCACCAATTGAATTTGCTATTTTCTTACAATTCTTTGTCGGTTTGATTGCGGCCGTCAACCCAATAGGCATCATGCCTATTTTCGTTTCACTCACCGGGCACATGACGATTGAGGAAAGGAATAAAACGGCTTATACCGCGGCCATTGCAGTCGCAGTTATACTGACAGTCTCGCTACTTGCCGGCCAGTTCTTGCTGGATATGTTCAGTATCTCACTGGATTCATTCCGTGTCGCAGGCGGCTTACTACTACTGACTATCGCCTTTTCTATGATGGGCGGTAAACTGGGTGAAGATAAACAGAACAAACAGGAAGAGTCAGAATCCATCAGCCGTGAGCAAATCGGCGTTGTGCCACTAGCTATGCCGTTAATGGCGGGTCCGGGTGCGATAAGTTCCACTATTGTCTATGGCTCCCGTTACCCTGGCATGCACAGCACTTTGGGGATTGCCGCAACAATTGCTATCTTCGCCCTGTTTTGTTGGACGCTGTTCCGCGTAGCGCCAATCATCGTGCGTTTTCTGGGCCAAACAGGCATCAACGTCATCACCCGTATCATGGGTCTGATCCTGGGTGCCCTTGGTATCGAGTTCATTGCTAACGGTCTGAGAGTGCTGTTCCCAGGCCTTGCCTGATTCACACCCCTCATAATATTTTTGACGGGTAACACGCTTGTTACCCGTCAACTGGCATCACCGTCCTTACTCCACTATCCTATCTGCCAAATTATCTATTATTAAATTCAGGAAGTTATGGCCAAACTATCAACACGGCAACGGCTATATCAGGTTATATTCGGAACAGATACCAAAGCCGGGCAATATTTTGATATAGCCCTTATCATCACTATTCTTTGCTCCGAACTAGTTCTTATTATTTCTTCAATCAAGAGCTACGAACTTCAATACTCCCGTATATTCTTCTTGCTGGAATGGGGATTTACCCTACTCTTCACCGTTGAATACATTGTCAGGCTTTACTGTTCTCCCCGCCCCATGGCATACGCACGTAGCTTCTATGGAATAATCGACCTGATTGCTGTTTTACCCAGCTACATCTCTTTCCTATTTCCGGGAACTCAATACCTGCTTATCGTACGACTACTGCGAGTCATGCGTATCTTCCGGATCCTGAAACTGGCAAAATTTCTTAAAGACTCCAACATCCTGTTACGCTCACTACTGATGGCTCAAGGAAAAATCCTGGTATTTTTCAGCACGGTAGCCATTCTGGTCACCGTTCTTGGTTCTCTGCTATTTGTAATAGAAGGGCCGGACAACGGCTTTACCAGTATTCCGGCCAGCATCTACTGGGCAATCGTCACGATCACAACAGTGGGTTATGGCGATATCGTTCCCCAAACCGATCTCGGCAAAGCACTGGCAGCCTTTACCATGTTGCTGGGCTACTCAATTCTGGCAGTACCCACAGGCATTATTACTGCAGAGCTAAGCCGTGAAATGAAGACACAACGAGAACTGGTCCGCTGCCCGAACTGCTCTGCCAGCGGCCATGAAACCGATGCCAGTTACTGCAGAAAATGCGGCGCAGCTCTGCCTGAAAACCTGTGAGCCAAACTTTATTTTCTTCCTTGTGTCTCGCTAATTCTGTGTAAACCAGATTCTGTAAAGACAAACAAAAACGGCACCTGATCTGGTGCCGTCTTTATTAGCAGATAAGTTCTGGTTATTTCTTATTGTGCAAGAAATTTACTGCGCGATCCGGGAAGTCAGTGAAGACACCGTCGACATTCGCAGTGTTGTAGAAAATATCCAGCATGTCATTAAAGTCATTAGCATAAGCCGGAATACGACCAGTATCAGCTCGGAATGTGTATGGATGAACCTGCATACCTTGCGCATGAGCAGCATTTACCAGACCTGTCAGCTTGATATTGCCTTTAGTTGATTCATCAGAAACCACCATTGGTTTCCATGGACCGATACCATCAGCATACTTCGCGACTTTTTCCATACCGCCCTTAGCAAACATCCAATCATAGCTGTATGGCTGAGCCTGTCCCTTACTGTCGTAAACCATAGTTTCGTTCCAGTCGGTATAAGCCATCAACTGAACCAGTTTCACATCCATGCTCATTGCCGGCATCAGCTCGTCATGAATGCGCTTCAACTCATTGAAGTCAAATGTCTGAAGGAAAACTTTGCTCGCCTTATCGGTATAACCATAGTTTTTCAGGACCTTAAGCACAGCTTTACTGATGTCCTTACCTTCATGGCGGTGGAACCAAGGTGCTTTAATCTCTGGGTAAATACCGATGTCATAACCTAAGGTTTTATTCATACCCTGGATCATTTCAATTTCTTCTTCGAAAGTAGGCACTTTGAAGTCTGACGTCCACATAGGATAACGCTCAGGGAATCCCTGAACCTGTTTACCATCTTTGATATTGAAACCTTCAGTGACGCTCAGCTGTTTGATTTCATCCAAGGTAAAGTCAATCGCATAGTAACGACCGTCTTTGCGCGCACGATCCGGGAACACTTCAGCGACATTGGTGACACGATCCAGATAATGGTCATGCAGAACCACCAGCTTATCATCCTTGGTCATCACCACATCCTGCTCAATAAAGTCAGGTCTCATGGCATAAGCCATCGCCTTGGCAGGTAAGGTATGTTCAGGAAGGTAAGCTGAAGCACCACGGTGGGCGACTACAATTTTACTGTTATCGGGAGCTGATTGCGCAAATGCAGAAGATGCTAGCAGTGTGCTGCCAATGGCAGCGGCAAGCCATAGTTTTTTCATTATTATCATCCTTAACAATCAGTGCTTTAGTTGGGGAACGAAGCACTGCTGGTTTATACATCAGGAAGCATAATAATCAGTATCTGTTACACATTTTTGATTTATTACTCTAAATGTGATCGTTTTCGTTCGATATGGAAATATTCGTTTTCGAATAGTGACAGGCAGTCCATTTTTAATTTGTGGTAAAAACATTCCGGCAGATAACTCCAAATATAAAAAAACCGGAGCAATTGCTCCGGTTTCTCTGTAATACAGGAAGTCTTACTTACGACGCCAGGTTGTACCCTGCGGGCCGTCTTCCAGAATGATGTCCATAGCCATCAGCTTATCACGAGCAGCATCAGCAGCAGCCCAGTCTTTCGCGGCACGCGCATCCAAACGCTGCTGAATCAGTGCTTCAATTTCAGCCACATCATCTGCTTCACCGGCACCGCCCTGCAGGAAGGCTTCTGGCTCCTGAGTCAACAGGCCAAGAACATCAGCCAGTTCACGCATACGTGCACCCAGAGCTGAAGCTGTCGCCAGATCATCAGTTTTCAGACGATTGATCTCACGCGCCATATCAAACAGTACAGAGTATGCTTCCGGCGTATTGAAATCATCGTTCATCGCATCTTTAAAGCGAGTTGTGAACTCTTCGCCGCCTTCCGCTTTCGCTTCAACATTAAGACCACGTAGTGAAGTGTACAGGCGCTCAAGAGCAGAACGAGCCTGCTTCAGGTTGTCTTCGCTGTAGTTCAGCTGGCTACGGTAGTGACCAGACATTAGGAAGTAGCGAACTGTTTCGGCATCGTAATGCTCAAGTACGTCACGGATAGTAAAGAAGTTACCCAGAGACTTAGACATCTTCTCACGGTCAACCATCACCATACCGCTATGCATCCAAGTATTTACGTACTGGGAACCAGTTGCACAGCAAGACTGAGCGATTTCGTTTTCGTGGTGCGGGAACTGAAGATCCGAACCACCACCGTGGATATCAAAGTGGTCACCCAGAATCGCAGAGTTCATTGCAGAACATTCAATGTGCCAACCCGGACGGCCAGGACCCCATGGTGATTCCCAAGTCGGTTCGCCCGGCTTGGACATTTTCCACAGAACGAAATCCAATGGGCTGCGTTTTGCTGTTTCAATATCAACACGTGCACCGGCCTGAAGCTGCTCAAGGTCCTGCTTAGACAGCTTACCGTATTCATCGAATTTGCTAACTTCGAACATCACGTCGCCGTTGTCAGCAACATACGCAAAGCCGCGCTCAATCAAACGCTCACACATCGCGATAATTTCAGCAATGTAAGCTGTCGCACGAGGCTCGATGTCCGGACGCTTCATACCCAGCGCATCAAAGTCAGCATACATTTCCTGAATCAGACGCTCAGTCAGCGCTTCACAGCTTTCGCCGTTTTCCGCAGCACGCTTAATAATTTTATCGTCGATGTCTGTGATGTTACGTACGAAAGTCAGGTCATAACCCAGGTAGCGCAGGTAACGAGAAACCACATCGAACGATACGAATGTACGACCGTGGCCAATGTGACATAAATCGTAGATGGTAACCCCACAGACGTACATGCCTACTTTACCAGGCTGGATGGGTTTGAATTCCTCTTTCTGTCTAGTGAGTGAGTTATAGATCTTTAACATGTCTCGTATTTACTCATTTTATGGGGTTACGTTTAAGAGGTTAATTACACCTCTTATGACTATTGAAGGCAAGGAAAAATACGTGATTTCACGGGTTCCGAAGCTCATCATCAGCATAATTCCCTGCTGACATAGTAAAAGCATCATCCCGTTAGTGCAGCCATTCCCTTTTCCTCCTCTATTAACCTATAGTTATACCTGACAGAACCGGATAGGTTTAATGGCAAAACAGGCTAAATAACACGCTTATTCCAACTTAGGCTGATTATGACTGGGAATCATGTTGACGCCTTGCCTTAGTAAGATAAAATCCAACGTTTAAAGCAATATACATCCATTAAAGGACAAGCTCATGGTAACGCTTCACACAACTTTTGGTGATATCAAAATCCAACTAAACACAGAACAAGCGCCTGAAACATGTGCAAACTTCCTACAGTACTGCCGTGATGGTTTCTACAACGGCACTCTGTTCCACCGTGTTATCGACGGTTTCATGATCCAGGGCGGTGGCATGGCTTCCGGCATGGTTGAGAAAGAAACTCGCGCGCCAATCAAAAATGAAGCGAACAACGGCCTAAGCAATAAAGTAGGTACTCTTGCTATGGCTCGTACTATGGAACCGCACTCTGCAAGTTCTCAGTTCTTCATCAACGTTAACGACAACAAATTCCTGGACTTCAAATCAGAAACACCTGACGGCTGGGGTTACTGTGTATTCGCTGAAGTTGTTGAAGGCATGGACGTAGTTAACAAGATCAAAGGCGTTTCTACTGGTAACTGGGGTTACGTACACCAGGACGTGCCAGTTGAAGAAGTTGTGATCAACGACGTAACTATCGAAGAGTAATCACTACTCTTAAGGGTGGCCGACAAGCCACCCTTTCTTTTCTTTATGACAACACTTTTTATTTCTGACTTGCACCTGAGTGCCGACCGCCCGGATATCACCGACTGTTTTCTTACTTTTATGAAAGAGGACACCAAAGGGATTGATGCCCTGTATGTACTGGGTGATCTGTTTGAAATGTGGATTGGCGATGATGACGATTCCCCCTTCCATCAGCAAATCAAGACGGCCTTCCGGCAACTGACCGACTCGGGGATCCCCTGCTATTTCATTCACGGCAATCGCGACTTTTTAGTTGGCAAACGCTTCAGTGATGAAACTGGCGTCCAGTTATTGCCGGAACATACGGTCATCGATTTGTACGGCAAGCCGACCTTAATCCTGCATGGCGATACCCTTTGTACCCTCGATGAAGCCTACCAGCGTTATCGGAAAAAAGTGCATAACCGCTTTATTCAGTGGTTGTTCTTCCGCCTGCCGCTGGCTTGGCGCCAGAACATAGGTGAAAAGCTTCGCAGCAACAGCGGAATGGCTAACCAGGCTAAACGGGAAGATGTCATGGATGTCACCCCTGATGAAGTAGTGAAAATCATGGCACAGTTTGGGGTGAGAGCAATGATCCACGGTCATACTCATCGACCGGCTATTCACGACTTATCGGTGGAAAATCAACCGGCTGTCCGCACTGTTTTAGGCGACTGGTATGATCATGGTTCGGTACTGGTATGTAATCCAGATGGTAACCAATTGGAAACCAGGAACTTTGCCGAATCATACCGAACATAACATCCCATAAAAAAAGGTATGCCAAGGCATACCTTTTTCATCTCGTCATTTTATTGATGGACTATAGTGTCGCATTCACCAGCTCTAGCTCGCGTCGTTCACTAGCCCAGGAGCGATACATGGTTACGGATGTATAGAACACCACACCAATTACCAACCAAGCCAATAATTGCAGATCCAGAGACTTCACCAGATAAGCCGCAATCACAACACCAATCGGACCGGTAATTGCCACTACCAATGCAGCACGGCTGTTAATACGGTTTTTACGGATAAAACTGCCTGCTGAAAAGAAGCTCAAAAATGCGCACGAGCACATCATGATAGGAAACGCCGCCAGCGGGTGCATACCCAGCAGATACACTAAAGTCATGCATGGGGCGTAAAGGCCAATACCAATCGTCATCAAAGCACCGAACAGGAAGTTACCGGCAATACCGGCCGCTAATTTCCAGCCGCTAAGACCCAGCGCTTCACCACCCAGCGGGAACAACTTCAACTGGCCTGCCAGCATCAATCCGGCCACCACCAGCAAAGCACCGCACATCACCAGACGAATCAACTGACGATCCCAACCGGAAACCAGACGCGCTCCAACTGTTGCACCAAAGCAAGCAGCCAGAACCATGCTTACCAAAGTCACCGGATCGACATCAACCGCAGTCAGGAAAATCAACGACTGGACAGCCGTAGACATCACCGCCTGACAGTTCAGGGTGCCGGGTAAGAGCTGGTCATCAATTAGTTTAAGTTGCTTATAGCCTGCAGTTTTAATTGCAAAGCTCCCTACACCAAGAGTGTCGCAGAAGTTGGCAAAGCCCCCGATAAGACCAATAGGTAAGATTTTTGTTTGCGCTTCCTGCGAGCGATTTTTACGCCATGAATTGAAAAGCATGGCAATAAATACGCCTCCTCCTACAAGCAATCCGGCTTGTATGACTGTAAAGACCGTCATTTGTTACATAAAAATTTCATCAAAGGGGGACTATTGTCCACGAACTTAGAGAATGATTCTATCTTTTTGGCGATTGTCTAAATTTGCTATTACCATCACGTTGTGGAACCATATTTCTTTGTAATACTCGGCGTAAGTCGCGCCATTGATAAAACAATCACTAATATAACACGTACCTTATGGCGCACATTGTCGCCTTTTAATAATAATATCATTAGCTTACGTTAGAGCCCATGCAGTCATATCTTGCTCGACAACCTGTTTTAAACCAAGACAAGGCAACCGTTGGATACGAATTGCTATTTCGTGACGGTCCTGATAATTGCTTTCCTGACGTGGAAGATGAGCAGGCGACAAATCGCCTGCTTGCTGATAATTTCTTCACATCTAACGCGAACCACCTTACTTCTGGGAAAAAAGCCTTTGTCAATTTTCCCCATAACAGCCTGGTTCAACGAATTCCGCTGATGTTTTCCAAGCAGAGTTTTGTTATTGAAATACTGGAAAGCTGCAAACCTGATGACGAACTGCTTGAAGCGGTTATTGAACTGCACCAAAAAGGGTACACCCTGGCACTGGATGACTTTGTTCCTCATACAGCCTGGAATCGCTTCCTGCCATATATCCATATTATTAAGTTTGATATTCGTGCTACACCAATAGCCAAAGCCAGCTTTTTTATTCGCCACCAAAAAACCAAATACAGCAAAATGCAGTTTCTGGCGGAAAAAGTCGAAAACCATGAAGAATTCATTGCAGCTCGCGAAGCCGGATTCGATTTATTTCAGGGCTTCTTCTTCAGCCGGCCGGAAATGATCCAGAACAAGGCGCTCACCCCTTCAGCCCTGACCACGCTAAGACTGTTTCAGGAAATCAGCCAGGAAGACGTCAATTTCAAGCAGGTTGAGAGCATTATCGCGACAGATGTATCTCTGTCTTATAAACTGCTGCGCCATGTCAACAACATGACCTCTTCCCGGTCCAAACCCATTACCTCATTTAAACAGGCTCTGGTGTATCTGGGGGAAGAACGCTTAAGACGCTTTATTACTTTCATTGCCACTTCCCATGCGATGGAAAAGAAACCGGCGGCACTCTATAGCTTGTCCCTTCAGCGAGCTCATTTATGTGAACGACTGGGTAAACTGGTTACGCCTAGAATCGCAGGCAACCAGGCATTTCTGACCGGCCTGTTCTCGTTACTCGATTCGATCCTCGACAAACCGATCGAAGAACTCATTGAACAGTTACCTCTCAGTGAAGAAATTAAGCTGGCACTGGTTAACCAGGAAGGAACTCTCGGGCAGATCCTTCGGTTGATGGAGGCTTATGACGCCGCAGAATGGGATAAAGTGAGCCAATTTTGCCAAGAACTGGTCATTAACGAATCCAACGTTGCAGATCTTTATCTGGAATCAGTAAAATGGGCCACTCTTTTTGAAAAACAGCAACAACAGAGTTATTAATGTCTACGCCAGCCCAATTATGCCCATGCGGCAGTAAAAAAATACTGACGGCCTGCTGCCAGCCGATCCATCAAGATCCATCACAAGCCGAGCAGCCGGAACAACTTATGCGCGCTCGCTACAGCGCTCACGTTCTAGGGCTGGTAGATTTTGTCGTTGATACTTACCACCCAAGCTGCGAGGCCGAACAACATCGTGAAGCCATTGCTGACTCAGTCAATACAGAATGGCTGGAGCTGGAAGTAATCAGCAATGAAATAGCCGCCAACGGTGAAGGCTTCGTTGAATTTAAAGCCTTCTACCGTGATGGTAAGGATGAATACTGTCTTCATGAAAAATCACGCTTCCTCCGCGAACCTCATGGCGAATCAACCCAGTGGTTCTACATTGACGGTATTTACCCAGAGACTATCGAAGAGCAATCAGTTGAAACAACTGCGCCACAGCAACCGATAACCAACGATAAAGTCGGCCGCAATGATCCCTGCCCTTGCGGAAGCGGCAAAAAATTCAAAAAATGCTGCGGCTAAATCACAAGATTTGTCACAGTGATTATTTATGGCAATCACTAAATCGTGACTTAAGCTAATTTGCTAGCACAAAAACAGGAGCTTTCCAGTAAAGCTCCTGTTTTTGCATTAATTTCATCTTTTTTTCCTATCCAGCTCTCACCTCGAAACAAAACCTTAAAACAGCGTACAAAAAACACTCAATAGCATCATTGCATTGTCGATAAATTAATCAGGACTCAACTGTGTAGCGAGACAATGACATGATCAACCCAAACAACAATCTGCCGTTGACTGCTCAGAAACAGCTGAAGAAAGTCACACAGGCATCTCTTATCGATGAGCGTAAGCAAAAAGTCGAAGCCAAAACAAATGAGGAGAAAAAAGAACAACCAAGAAAACATGCAAAAAAGCGTCGCAGGAAAGGACTGCTTGACGTGTATGTCTGAGCACTCAAATGGTTAATAAAAAGTTACCGCAACTAAAGCACTTTCAAGTTCGAACCTTAAAAGTGCTTATTTCTCACCCCGTTCCATCCCACTTCGAATACTCTGCATTCTTGATTTTTTGTTAAGTTAATTTAAATTTAAATTTCCTGTTGCAAAATCAAATAAGCTTGGTTAGTGTGAATAACAAGCAATGAGTAAATAATGATTTCATCAGAGTAAATAATTATGCGTATCCTTATGGCAAATCTACATCACCATCATCATCCTGATTAGTCTTTCAGGAGGATACGCCTCACTCTGGAAGACGCAAAATCACTCTTCCAGCGGTCAATTGCAGTAACAGATCTCAGACCCTCGGAAGAGCTTTCTTCCGAGGGTTTTTTCGTTTTCAGGCATAAAATTTATCGAATACAGGGAACATACCGATGCAGACAGAACGACTAAGAATTGCCATTCAGAAAAAAGGACGCCTGAGCAAAGAGTGCCAGGACCTGTTAAAACGCTGCGGCGTTAAATTCAACATGATGGGTGAACGCCTGGTGGTTCATTCTGAAAATATGCCCATCGATCTGTTACTGGTTCGTGATGATGATATTCCCGGTCTGATCATGGATGGCGTAGTTGACCTTGGTGTAATCGGCGAAAACGAGCTGGAAGAAGTAGGCCTGGAGCGCGCCGCCCGTGGAGAACCATCAGAGTATGTCAAACTGCGTCGCCTTGACTTTGGTGGCTGCCGCCTTTCCATCGCCATCGACAAAGACGCCGACTACGCCGGCCCGCAGGATCTTCAGGGCAAACGTATTGCGACAACTTATCCTCAACTGGTTAAGCGCTACATGGATGAACAGGGGGTTCAATTCAGCACCTGTATGTTGAACGGCTCCGTTGAAGTTGCTCCCCGAGCAGGCCTTGCCGATGCCATTTGTGATCTGGTTTCAACAGGTGCCACTCTTGAAGCAAACGGCCTGAAAGAAGTCGAAGTTATCCTGCGTTCTAAAGCCGTTCTCATCCAGCGCACCGGCGATTTCAACCAAGACAAGACTGAACTGATTGAGCGTCTGCTGACCCGCATGCAAGGTGTCATCCAGGCCAAAGAGTCCAAGTACATCATGCTTCACGCCCCGACTGAATGCCTTGAGCAAATCAAAGCCCTGCTACCGGGAGCCGAAGATCCGACCATCATTCCATTAGCGACGGACAAAAGCCGTGTCGCTATTCACCTGGTCAGCTCCGAGAACCTGTTCTGGGAAACAATGGAAGAACTCAAAGGGCTGGGAGCCAGCTCAATCCTTGTCCTGCCAATTGAGAAAATGATGGAGTAAGGCAATGAAAACCGTTGTATGGCAATCATTAAGCGAAACCCAACAGGAATACGTTCTGCAGCGCCCGGCCATTACTGAAGGGGCTAACATCTCTGCCATCGTTTCCGAAGTGATCGATAGTGTCCGCCAACGTGGCGATGATGCCTTGCTGGAGCTGACCGAGAAATTCGACAAAGTTAGCCCGGAAAGTATCAAGGTCGGTACCGAAGAAGTAAACGCCGCTGCAGATCGCCTGAGCGAAAACATGAAGCAAGCTCTTCAACAGGCTTATGACAATATCGCAATCTTCCACAAAGCACAGAAGCAAAAGCCTCTGCGGGTGGAAACGCAGCCGGGTGTCGTTTGCGAACAAGTGACACGCCCAATAAACTCTGTCGGTTTATACATTCCCGGCGGTAGCGCCCCGCTGCCATCTACCGTCCTGATGCTGGGTGTTCCCGCACAAATCGCTGGTTGCCGCCAGATTGTCCTGTGTTCACCGCCACCAATTGCCGATGAGATTCTCTATGTCGCCAAACTGTGTGGTATCGACAACATTTACAATGTCGGCGGCGCACAGGCTGTCGCCGCCATGGCCTACGGCACCGAATCTGTCATCAAAGTCGATAAAATTTTCGGCCCGGGCAATGCATTCGTAACCGAAGCCAAGCGTCAGGTCAGTAACGACTACCGTGGCGCTGCCATCGACATGCCGGCAGGTCCGTCAGAAGTTCTGGTAATCGCCGATTCCACTGCCGAGCCGGACTTTATCGCAGCCGATCTTCTCAGTCAGGCTGAACACGGTCCTGACTCTCAGGTTGTCCTGGTAACACCAGAACCGAGCCTTGCCGAGCGAGTGGCAGATGCAATCCAGAAACAACTTGCCGAACTGGCACGTGCGGATATTGCCCGTCAGGCACTGGGATCAAGCCTGATTATCGTTGCCGATACCCTGATGCAATGCGTTTCAATATCCAATCACTACGGTCCGGAGCACCTGATTGTTCAGACCAGGGATCCGCGTAGCCTGGTTTCGCAGCTTGATAATGCCGGTTCCATTTTCCTTGGCAACTGGTCACCAGAGTCTGTCGGGGACTATGCTTCGGGTACGAACCATGTTCTGCCGACGTATGGCTATACCCGCACCTACTCTAGCCTGGGTCTGGCGGATTTCACCAAACGGATGACAGTTCAGGAACTTAATGCAGACGGTTTGCAACAGCTGGCTCCAACTGTCGTCACCATGGCCGAAGCCGAAGGATTGGATGCCCACAAACGGGCTGTCACTATCCGCATTGAAAAACTACAGGCGCAACAAAACAGAGCTGTGGCCAACAAGGAGGTTCAATAATGACAATCGCTCAACTGGCCCGCAAAACAGTTCGCGAATTAACGCCCTACCAGTCAGCTAGGCGCATTGGCGGTAGCGGAGATATCTGGCTGAACGCCAACGAATCACCGTTTGCCAACGAATACACCATCAAATGTGACCGCCTGAACCGCTACAGTTCCTGCCAACCGGAAGAACTGCTCCAGGCCTATGCCGACTACGCCAGTGTAAAGAAAGAACAGGTACTCACCTCCCGAGGTGCCGATGAAGGAATCGAACTGCTGATACGGGCATTCTGTGAACCAAATCAGGACAGTATCCTTTACTGCCCGCCGACATATGGCATGTACGCGATAAGCGCTGAAACCTTCGATGTTCAAACCAAGACCGTTCCGCTGACAGCAGAATGGCAACTGAATTTACCCGAGATAGAAACCTGTCTTGACGGAGTTAAACTGATCTTTGTCTGCAGCCCGAATAACCCGACCGGTAACTTAATCAATCGCCGGGACATTGAAGCATTGCTTGATATGACTGCAGGCAAGGCTCTGGTTGTTGTCGACGAGGCCTATATCGACTTTTGCCCTGAAGCCTCAACCGTTGATCTGCTTGATCAGTATCCAAACCTGGTGATCCTGCGAACCCTGTCAAAGGCCTTCGCCCTCGCCGGTTTACGCTGCGGCTTTACCCTGGCAAATTCAGAGGTAATTGAACTGCTGCTCAAAGTGATCGCCCCTTATCCGGTTCCGGTGCCGGTTACCGACATCGCCGTACAAGCACTGTCTCCGTCAGGGCTGGCAAAAACCAAATTCCAGGTTCTCGACATTCACGCTAACCGCGCATATCTGCAAGCGGGCCTGGGTATGCTTCCGGATGTCACTGTCTTTGACGGCTACGGAAACTACTTATTAGTGAAATTCCCTAATGCCGATGCGCTGTTTAATGCTTTATGGGAGCACGGCATTATTCTTCGCCGCTCTCCGATTGAAAACTGCATCCGCATCAGTATCGGCAGCCGTGATGAGTGTGAGAAAACCCTGGCCTTCATCCGAGAACAACTTGAGCAGAAACCAGCATAAAGGATTGATATTGTGAGCAAGGAAAAGATTTTATTTATCGACCGGGACGGCACACTGATTGTTGAGCCACCCGTTGATTTTCAGGTCGACCGACTGGACAAACTCAAGCTGGAACCATTAGTGATCCCGTCGCTGTTAAAGCTGCAGGATGCCGGTTACAAACTGGTGATGGTCACCAATCAGGACGGCCTCGGCACAGAAAGCTATCCACAAGAAGACTTTGATGCTCCGCATCAGATGATGATGGAAATCTTCGAATCTCAGGGCGTTAAGTTTGCTGATACCCTGATCTGCCCACACTTTGAAGAAGACAATTGTACCTGCCGCAAGCCTAAGCTGGGCATGGTAAAAGACTACCTGCGCGGAGGCCGCGTCGACTTCGAGCACTCAGTCGTGATCGGCGATCGTCCGACCGATCTCGAACTGGCAGAAAATATGGCTATCCGCGGCATTCGCTATAATCCGCAGCCGAGTGATGACACCACGATGAACTGGCCACAGATCGTCAAAGATCTTACTACGTCGCCAAGGATCGCAGAGGTGGTACGCACTACCAAAGAAACCAATATCCGGGTTAAGGTCAACCTGGACGAATCCGGCGGCAATATCATCAAAACCGGGCTGGGTTTCTTTGATCATATGCTGGATCAAATCGCCACCCACGGCGGGTTCCGCCTCGTACTCACCGTTGACGGCGACCTGCACATCGACGATCACCACAGTGTCGAAGATACCGCGCTAGCACTGGGTGAAGCGTTGAAAAAAGCCCTTGGCGACAAACGCGGCATCGGCCGTTTCGGCTTCAGCCTGCCAATGGATGAGTGCCTGGCGCAGTGCGCACTGGATCTGTCCGGCCGTCCGTATCTGAAGTTTGATGCTAAATTTAGCCGAGATCAGGTCGGCGATCTTTCAACCGAGATGGTATCGCATTTCTTCCGCTCGCTGACCGATACCCTGGCCTGCACCCTGCACCTGTCATCAAGCGGTGACAACGACCACCATATTGTCGAGAGTCTGTTCAAGGCCTTTGGACGCACCCTGCGCCAGGCAATCCGGGTTGAAGGCAACGAGTTACCAAGCAGTAAAGGAGTACTGTAATGGCAAAAGAAAACCAGCAAGTCGTCATCATTGATACTGGCTGTGCGAATGTCTCATCGGTACGTTTTGCAATTGAGCGTGAAGGTTACAAGGTGACGGTCAGTAAAGAGCCAGGAGTCGTACTTACTGCCGACAAGCTGTTTCTACCCGGTGTCGGAACCGCCAGTGAAGCGATGAAAAACCTGCAGGAACGTAACCTGATTGAGCTGGTAAAAAAAGTCGATAAGCCGCTTCTCGGTATTTGCCTTGGCATGCAGCTGCTCGGTGAGCTATCAGAAGAACAGGGACAAAGCGGTACAGAGCAGGTTCCCTGCCTTAACCTTTGTGCAGCACCGGTAACAAAATTAGAGACCGGAGAGTTGCCTCTGCCGCACATGGGCTGGAACACCATCACCCCGCAGCAGGATCATCCGTTGTTTAAAGATATCCCGGCAGGCAGCTATTTTTATTTTGTTCACAGTTACGCGATGCCTGTTTTTGACAAAGCAGACGGTGGCAAAACCATTGCCAGTTGCGAATACGGAAATGCTTTTTCGGCGGCTGTTCAGAACGGAAACTATTTCGGTGTCCAGTTCCACCCAGAGCGTTCAGGCAAGGCCGGGGCACAACTAATCAGAAACTTTCTTGAAATGTAACGACGGCAAAAGGACTTGATATGATTATTCCCGCACTTGATTTAATTGACGGTCAGGTTGTTCGTCTTTTTCAGGGTGACTACGGTCAGGTAACCGAATATAAGGTTGATCCGGCCGAACAATTTGCCCTTTACAACCAAGCAGGTGCCGACTGGCTGCACTTGGTTGATCTTACCGGAGCCAAAGATACTTCAGCCCGTCAACTTCAGCTTATCGGCAAACTGCTGGCCAGCACCCCGGCTAATATCCAAATCGGTGGCGGTGTCCGCAGCGAACAAGATGTCAACGACTTGCTGGAAGCTGGGGCACAACGCGTGGTCGTCGGCTCCACCGCGGTAAAACAGCCAGAATTAGTGAAGGGCTGGATGGAGAAATACGGCCCGGAATGCATTGTGCTCGCCCTTGATGTCAACATTGATGACAACGGCAACCGAAAAGTCGCTATTTCCGGCTGGCAGGAAGACTCAGGAGTCAGCATTGAAGATCTGCTGGATGATTACTTGACTGTCGGCCTTCGCCACGTACTTTGTACCGATATTTCCCGCGACGGCACCTTAAGTGGCTCGAATGTAGAACTCTACCGGGATCTGTGCGCCAGTTACCCGCAAGTTCAGTTTCAGTCTTCGGGTGGCATTGGCTCCCTGGATGATATTGCGGCGCTGAAGGGTTCCGGTGTTGCCGGCGTGATTGTCGGCCGGGCCCTTCTCGACGGTAAATTCACCGCAGAAGAAGCATTTACCTGTTGGAACAGCTAACCGGACAAGGAGAAAAACATGTTAGCAAGACGAATTATCCCTTGTCTTGATGTCCGCGACGGACAAGTAGTCAAGGGCGTGCAGTTCCGTAACCACGAAATCATCGGTGATATCGTCCCGCTTGCCAAACGCTATGCCGAGGAAGGGGCTGATGAACTGGTGTTTTACGATATTACCGCTTCCAGTGATGGCCGCGTCGTCGACAAAAGCTGGGTTGCCCGGGTTGCGGAAGTGATTGATATCCCGTTCTGTGTTGCCGGCGGAATCAAGTCCGCTGAAGATGCCAGCCGCATCCTGCAATTTGGTGCCGATAAAGTGTCCATCAACTCACCGGCGTTAGCTAATCCGGCGCTGATCACCGAATTAGCGGATAAGTTCGGTGTGCAATGTATTGTGGTCGGCATCGACTCTTACTTTGATGCTGAAACCGAAAAATACCAGGTTTACCAATTCACCGGTGATGAAAGCCGCACCAAAGTCACCCAGTGGGAAACCCGGGACTGGGTTCAGGAAGTACAAAAACGCGGTGCCGGGGAAATCGTACTAAACATGATGAACCAGGATGGTGTCCGGCAAGGTTACGATCTCAAGCAACTGAATATGGTTCGCGAAGTCTGCCATGTTCCGCTGATTGCCTCGGGCGGAGCCGGAGAAATGCTCCATTTCGCCAATGCCTTTAATAAAGCCAATGTAGACGGCGCATTGGCAGCTTCTGTTTTCCATAAACGGATCATCAATATCGGCAAATTAAAGCAGTACCTGAAACAGCAAGATGTGGAGATAAGACTATGAGCCTGGCAGCAAATATTAACTGGGAAAAAGTAGACGGCCTGGTTCCGGCCATCGTGCAGGACAACACCAGCGGCCAGGTGCTGATGCTGGGCTATATGAATGAAGCCGCGCTGGACAAAACACTGGCGAGTAAAAAAGTCACCTTCTGGTCTCGCAGCAAGCAACGCCTTTGGACCAAGGGCGAAACCTCTGGCAATGTCCTGAATCTTAAGAGCATCAAACTCGATTGTGATGAGGATACCCTGCTGGTTAAAGTCGATCCTGTCGGCCCGACCTGTCACCTCAATACCACAACCTGCTTTGACAGTAACACAGCCCAGGAAGGACTGGTTGAACAACCGGCACTGGTGTTCCTTCATCAACTGGAACAGCTGCTGGCTGAACGTAAAGATGCCGATCCAACCTCTTCCTACACCGCCAGTCTCTACGCCCGCGGTACCAAGCGTATTTCGCAAAAAGTGGGCGAAGAAGGCGTTGAAGTCGCGCTTGCGGCAACGTCGGGCGATAAGAAGGAGCTGATCTGTGAATCTGCCGATTTGCTCTACCACCTGATAGTTTTATTACAAGATCAGGGGCTTTCCCTGTCAGATGTCACAGCAAAACTTCAGGAACGTCATAATAAATAATTTGCTTAATAAGCAGAGCATCTATTTTAGAAACGAACTAAAAATAAAAGCCCGGGAATATCAACCCGGGCTTTCTTATTTTCAATTAAGCGCTGAGTGCAATTAATTACTTACCCAACGCTTCTTTATAATGTTTGCGGCAAACAGATACGTAACGATCATTACCGCCAATCACAACCTGATCACCGTCTGCAATTGCGCGACCAGTTTCATCCATACGGATCACCATATTTGCTTTGCGACCACAATGACAGATTGTTTTCAGCTCCACCAGCTTATCAGCCCAGGACAACAAATAACGACTGCCTTCAAAAAGTTCTCCGCGGAAATCAGTACGCAAGCCGTAACACAAAACAGGAATGTGCATCTTGTCGACAATTTCCGTCAGCTGATAAACCTGCTCTTTAGTCAGGAACTGGCATTCATCAATCAGCACACAATCAATTTTTGTGTTCGCTGACATATCCTGAAGCTTTTGATATAAATCGTCTTGCGCACCAAACAGCTCAGCTTCTTCCTGCAGACCAATACGCGAGCTCACCTTACCGACACCGAAACGATCATCAATAGCCGCCGTAAAGATCACCGGCGTCATGCCGCGTTCACGATAGTTAAAAGATGACTGCAATAAGGTCGTCGACTTACCCGCATTCATTGCCGAGTAATAGAAATACATCTGGGCCATGTGGCTCCCCGTCAAAGCGCAAAAAAACTGCCGAAATGCTACAGAAAAGAGGTAAGAATTAAAAGCGCGTGACCGCACGAAAGCACAAAATATCACGCATTATTTAATGATAAAAAGCCTGCAATTTAGTTGCAGGCTTTCATTAATGTCTAACAGTTTGATGCCTAATCAGCTTTTACATTTTAGCCGCAGCAACAGCCGGACGGCGAGCCATCCACATCAGTGCTACACAAACCAGAATGAAGCTAATTACTGCTGCCATAAAGGCTACCGGCATTGAACCTGTCATACCCAGTACCAGGAAGCCAATGGTTGAAACCAAAGCAACAGACAGAGCGTAAGGCAGCTGCGTTGATACGTGATCAATGTGATGACAGCGCGCACCGGTTGAAGACAGAATCGTCGTATCTGAAATCGGAGAACAGTGGTCACCAAATACAGAACCAGCCAGAACCGCACCCAGCATTGGCAGCATCAGCGCAATATCAGAAGCTGCAGCCAAATCACCTGCGATTGGCAGCATGATACCGAACGTACCCCATGATGTACCCGTTGAGAACGCCATCAGGCCAGCCAACAGGAACAGAATTGCAGGTAGCAGTGCCGGGCTGATATTACCTTGAACCAGTGTTGACAGGTACTTACCGGTTTCCATATCACCGATCACGCTACCAATACTCCATGCAAACAGCAGGATAAGGATAGCGCCGAACATTGATTTCGCACCAATCCACAGTGTAGATGCCACATCAGACATTGGCAGACGCTGGCGAATTACCGGGATCATTGCAGCTACAAGACCAACCAGACCACCGTAAACCAGAGACATACCTACATCAGTATTCTCGAACGCACCCAAGATATTAAACGCAATACCATCAGCAGCCAGAGCCTGGTAACCGGTATAAATCATAAAGAAGAAAGTAGCGAAGATAAGAGCAACGATTGGCATTACCAAATCAGCCACACGACCATTTTCACTTTCTTCAATTTCCAGCTCGTCGTTCAGATCTTTTGCCTGGGAGTCGTCACCACCTTCATCAAAGCCGTGACCATGGCTTGCCTGCATTTCATGCTGCTTCATTGCGCCGATATCCAGTTGGAACCAGGCAACAACAAATACCATTAATAAAGCAAACACCGCGTAAAAGTTCATTGGTGCAAGTTGAATGAATGCGCTCAGTGCAGAATATTCTGTCACACCGTGTGATACCAAAATGCCACCGATAAGCGTGATAATATAAGCACCCCAGCTTGACGCAGGCATCAACACACACATTGGTGCAGCGGTTGAATCCAGAATGTAAGCTAGTTTGGCACGTGAAACGTAAAAACGATCGGTAACAGGACGAGAAATAGAACCTACCGCCAGACTATTAAAATAGTCATCGACGAAAATAAAGACCCCTAAAAAAGCAGCAAGCAGTTTTGCACCGCGCTTAGATTTAATTTTTGTCTGTGCCCATTCAGCAAAAGCACGAGTACCACCAGAAAGGGTTAGCAGTGCTGTCGTCATACCCAGCAAAATAAGGAAAGCGACAATACTCATGTTCCAGCTATTAATAGCACCATCATCAATGAACAAACCTTTAACGGTAGTACCCACATATTCTGCAGTCATACCCAGAGAAAAATCTGTCAGCAATAAAGCGCCAAGAACAATACCAACACCTAGAGAAACCAAAACGCGACGTGTCAGAATCGCAAGGCCCAACGCCACTAATGGCGGTAACAATGAAATGGATGAATGGGAAAAATCTACAATATTCATGATCTCAACTACAACCGATACCTGGTTGGAGATCTACTGCTGAGCACGACATAAGTCGTTAAAGAGAAGAGTATAAAGGAAAGCAAGTCCCCTATTCCGACCCCACAGTAGCGCTCCATAGTTAATGTAATTATATACTATGGCAGTGTTGCCCCTATTCGGTGACAACCCCAGCAAGCAGGCTTGATGACCTGTCTCACTTCGGCATCGGCTCCTTTCTCTGGCTATCATCGGAATCACCCTACTGCCAGTTACTTATAGACAATGCGCCTCTACCCTTAGTCAAGGAAGATTTCATTGTACGGAATCATGAACCATTTGCAACAACATAAGATGAAAAAATTAACACATATAGTGAATAATTTTTCCGCAGCGATGAAAAAACGCACAATTGAAGCTTCTATGTATTCCTTAGCACCATTAAATCATATGAAATTACGGACATTCAATTTCCTCAAAGTCTCGATTAATTTCACACTCAACATCATCCTAAAATATAAAAAATGAGATTTTCATCAGCCTAATTCAAAAAAAACTAAAACCAGACCAGATATTTTATTTGGCATCACAGGATTAAACGTATTATTATTGCCAATATAGATTTGAGACTGCTATTATTTATTAAAACAGTTTAAAGCCAACAGGAAATATAAAATGTCTGATGCAATGAAAGCGCTGTTTAACCTTCGTAGCCTTCGTGCTCTTTCGCGTGAATATACTCTGGAACAACTTCAGGAAGCTCTGGAGAAACTACAAACAGTTGTTAGCGAGCGTGAAGAAGCAGAAGCAGAAGAAATAGCTAAAGAAAAAGAACGTAGCGAAAAACTTGCTCAATACCGTGAAATGCTTCTGGCTGACGGTATCGACCCTGAAGAATTACTAGCGAGCCTGAATAAAGCACCTAAAGCAAAACGTGCTGCTCGTCCTGCTAAATACCGTTTCATTGATGAAAATGGTGAAGAAAAAACCTGGACAGGCCAAGGCCGTACTCCAAGCGCACTGAAGAAAGCACTTGATGAAGGTAAATCTCTAGAAGATTTCGAAATCTAATTAAAGCTGAATATAAGCTGAACAAAAGCCCGGAACTTCCGGGCTTTTTTATATTCATATTCCTGCTTATCCATACAAAAAAACGTTCGTGTTTAAAGTCAGCACAGTGAAATTATGTTCATTAAACTCACAATAATTCTCGGTACGACTACAACTAATTTGCATAACGATAATATCGTGTCCACAGATATAATTAGAATTAATACTCTATAACGTCTGCTTTTCTTTGAAAGGTCTTACAGAAGGAAAATTACAACTCCTTACTTTTCTACTCCAGCACTATATCTCCACCCCATGAGGTAACGACATTCAATTACGGGCGATTTCAATACATCAACCACTCGATAGCGAGGGCTAAGACGGAAAAGCTCACTATATGCCCATCATGCGGCTTCTCTCTAGGTGATTAACTTCGTACTTTTCATGGAACAAACAAATATAGCCAAGTACCTTAGGTATACTTGTTCAGCGAAAATTAACTAATACTTGGACCAAACTTTGATTTGATAACATAGTTACTCTAAGTTAAAAATCAGCATCTCAACGTCAAGCTAATAATCTCCCTTTCCATTTTGAAAGACAGGGTCTTACAGCGACTTAGGTATGATAAATAAGATCGCGCTGATGTATAGAAATACGCACAAAAAAGCCAGACATGAATGTCTGGCTTTGTATCATGGATAATTATCGAATCCTGTCAGCAAGATGGCTAACTGCTAATGCAAAATAATGAGAGCGATTCCACTTCAATAATGTCAGGTAGTTACCATATACTAAATACGCCCTTCCATGATTATCATCGGGTTGAATAAGCCAAGCTTGAATATCAACTTTCGGCAAAGCTTTACCATTGATTCTTCTTACCCCAAGCTTCTGCCATTCAGCTAAAGAACGACTTTTATCCTTCTCTACACCAAACAGCTTATCATTTATACCTTTAGGTAATTTAACCTGACGTCCCCATGTATATTCATCATCCCAACCAGACTTCTTAAGATAATTGGCAGCAGATGCAAACACATCCGCTTCAGTCTGCCAAATATCAATCCGGCCATCATTATTACCATCAACAGCAAAAGTTAAAAAAGATGTCGGCATGAACTGCGGCTGGCCCATTGCCCCGGCCCATGACCCCTTCATCTCTTTTGGCGAAATATGTCCTTGATCGAGAATTTGCAGCGCTGCCATTACCTGATTACGGAAAAAAGCTTCTCGTCGACCTTCATAAGCAAGTGTTGAAAGCGCTTCAACAACATTGTAATTCCCCATCAGACGACCAAAATTACTTTCTACGCCCCACAGAGCAACAATAAACCTTGGCTGAACACCATATTGTCGCCCGATTTTATCCAATGTCTTTTTATGCTTACGATAAAGCTCATTTGCCTGTTTTACTTTCCAGTCAGGCACAGCCCGAGGAAGGTATTCATCCAGTGTCAATTTCTTCTCTGGCTGATTTTTGTCAGCTTTAACCGCTCGCTCAACAAATGTAATACCGTCAAAAGCAGAGTTGATGATCGACTCTGAAATTCCTTTTTCACGGGCTTCAACCTTCAGCCCGAGTACATATTCGTCAAATCCTTTGTCTGCATCTGCAGCCATAGCTACAGATGAGAATCCTAATCCCAAGGCCACCAGGGCCGATATCAATCGCTTATGCATACTTACCCTTTATGAATTATTTCCGGCCATTGAAGCCTTATACTCATCAAGTAAATTAGTCACCGGAGGTGGTACCTGCAAATAAAAACCGGCTGTTGCCAATGCGTCTTTTACTTTATCCACATCTGCCAGCGCTAATTTACGTCCGTTATCCAGGTTCAACACCATAACAAACTGAGGAGTACCAAAAGTCGCCATCAGGCTTTTCGGTACCTGTGAAAAATCATCTTTATTGTTGATATATAGATACGTGTTTTCTTTTTTAGGGCTTTTATAAATTGCACAAAACATCAAAAGTAGCCTGTCAGTTGAATCTGTCACCTAATTCAGACCGCAATAATGCAGAATCATTCCCTCTGAGTACCACCAAATGGGCGTTCAGATGAGATGCTTGTCTGAATTTCCAACGCTAAAGCAAGGATAGCTTGCTGTCATACCCTTAGGAATATAACATGCAAGTACCTATGTGATAACGTACCTGAACGGCTAATTTAGCGACAGTCATTGAGTTGAGTATGGCAAATACAGCAGAACTTAAAGGGGGCTCATTTACGCTCTCAGCCCTGCACCTCGTAGACGGGGATATTGAAAAGGCAGCCGACTTTCTGAAAGAGAAAGTTGACCAGGCGCCGAATTTTTTTGCCTCTGCCCCTGTTGTCATCGACATCAGTCAGACAGATGACCAAATTGATTTCGCACAGCTGAAAACAGCGGTGCAAAAAGCCGGTATGATACCTGTCGGGATCAGTGGTTGTAAAAATGCCCGATACCAGAGCCAGGCTAAAGAGGCCGGCTTTGCTATCATGAATGCCGCTCGACAGGCAAAAGCTGCTGAGCCAGTGATGGTTCCGACTAAAATCATCCGTACCCCGGTCCGTTCCGGGCAGCAAATCTACGCCAAAAACAGTGATTTAATTATTATGAACCACGTCAGTGCCGGTGCAGAAGTCATTGCTGACGGTTGTATCCATATCTATGGAACCATGCGTGGACGAGCTATTGCCGGCGCCAACGGACAACAGGAAGCCAGAATTTTTTGTCATAACTTGCAATCTGAACTAATTTCCATTGCAGGTAACTACTGGCTCAGTGATAAAATTCAGGACGAATTCTGGGGTAAAGGTGTCGTTATCTCACTAGCTGAAAATAATTTAAACATAGAGCATCTGGCTCTATAGAGTTTGATAAGGAATTAATTGATGGCACGTATTATCGTTGTTACCTCGGGCAAAGGTGGCGTTGGTAAAACAACTTCCAGTGCAGCTATCGCATCGGGCCTGGCGCTAAGCGGCAAAAAAACAGCAGTTATTGATTTTGATATCGGCCTGCGTAACCTTGACCTGATTATGGGTTGCGAACGCCGTGTCGTATATGATTTTGTTAATGTTATCAACGGTGAAGCAAATCTTAATCAGGCTTTGATTAAAGACAAGCGCGTTGATAACCTTTTTGTTCTTCCTGCTTCACAGACTCGTGATAAAGATGCACTGACTCGTGAGGGCGTTGAGCAAGTACTGAAAGACATGGATGAAATGGGCTTTGAGTTCATTATCTGTGATTCTCCGGCCGGCATTGAAACCGGTGCCCTGATGGCACTGTATTTTGCCGATGAAGCCATTGTTACAACAAATCCTGAAGTCTCTTCAGTACGTGACTCTGACCGTATTCTTGGCATTTTAGATTCAAAGTCGCGTCGTGCAGAAGACGGTGCCGATCCGGTCAAAACTCACCTGCTACTTACCCGCTATAACCCGGCGCGTGTAACGCTGGGCGAAATGCTGAGTGTGGTTGATGTTGAAGAGATCCTGCACATTCCGCTTCTGGGTGTGATTCCTGAAAGCCAGGCAGTATTGAATGCATCTAACAAAGGTGAACCTGTCATTTTCGATAAAGGTTCTGACGCAGGTATGGCTTACGAAGATACAGTAGGTCGTTTACTGGGCGAGGAGCGCCCATTCCGTTTCTTAGAGGAAGAGAAAAAAGGCTTCCTGAAACGTCTATTTGGAGGCTAATTCAACTATGGCTTTGCTAGAATTCTTCCGTCCCAAAAAACCAACATCTGCGAGTCTGGCAAAAGAAAGGCTTCAGATTATCGTTGCGGAAAGACGCTCCGCAGGCCAGGGTGAACCAAGCTACCTGCCACAACTTAAGCAGGATATCCTGGAAGTGATTCGCAAATATGTCGAAATCACTCCTGACCAGGTGAGCGTAAACCTGGATCAGAAAGAAGAAGATCTTTCTGTTCTGGAACTGAACGTTACCCTGCCTGAAGAAGAAGGCAGCCGCTAATCGGCTGATGCGATTAAAAAGCCCCGGCAGTGCCGGGGCTTTATTATATAGAGCAAAAATAATAGGAAACTGAAACGCTTTCTATCGCTTCAATAGTGGCATTACACGTTCTTCAAACAAGGCTTTGCGCCAGGTTTTCATCATGTCCGGCAGGTCATCCGCTGGCATTTGTTTTTTCCATGCCCATGAGATCAACTGGTTAACCTGTTTTTTCGATGCCAAAAACTCAGGAGCCAAACCTGTTTCTGCTTCCACTTTCGTGACTTCATCTTTGATGCGCTTTACCAGTTGCTTGTAGCCAGGTAAATCAACAAGGCGAACAATCTTTTCTGGGTAATCCAACGGTGACATCTTGTCTACATCGTAAACCATTTTAAGCAAACGACCGGCATGGCGCTGGATTTCCATACTATCAAAGCCTTCCTTTGCCATTACCGCTTTGGATTTAATATTGAAACGCGCCAACTTCCACAAGTGCAGCTCTTTCACGATAAAGTTCAGTGCCAAATCGCGCTTACGTGCTTCCAGCATTCGCCACTTAGCCGCCTTCTGCAAAATCGCCAACTGTTTCGGATCTAACTGCCAGGCATTTTTAATATCCAGGTAAGCTTTTTCCGGATCGGCCTGCTTCATACGCTTTAGCATCAAAGAAGAACATTCCTGCTTCAGCGCATCCAGCCAACCTTTAGCTTCAACCTGCTCATATAACTTTTCATATAGAGGTAAAAGGTAAAATACATCCGCTGCCGCATAATCAAGCTGCTTAGTGGTCAGGGGACGTGCCAACCAGTTAGTACGAGCTTCACCCTTATCCAGCTCAATACCAAGAAAATCATTAACCAGAGTTCCGAAACCGGCAGAAACACCGTAACCAAGGAAAGATGCCATCACCTGTGTATCCAGCATAGGTACTGGCAGACAACCGGCATAATGCTGGAACACTTCCAGATCTTCACCGCAGGCATGAAGCACTTTGATGACCGACTGATCACGCAGCAGAGCCCATAAAGGTTCAAGATCGTCGATAGCCAGCGGATCAATCAATACCAGGCTGTCACCATCAAACAGCTGGATCAGTCCCAATTTCGGGTACAGTGTCCTGGTACGGACAAATTCAGTATCAAGCATCACTGCCGATTTCGTTCGGGCATGCTCACATACGACATCCAGTCGCTCGGTTGTTGTTACGATTTCAAAATTCACAGCAAACCTTTTATTTGGACGACCTGACCGGTCGAAACAAAGTGCCGGCATAACGCCGGCACTCATTATTCACCACATTGTAACCTGATTTAACAGGTTATGCTTGTTGAGCCACCTTATCTGACTCTTCACGCAACGCTCGGCGCAAAATTTTACCAACATTGGTCTTTGGCAACTCGTCACGGAACTCCACAACCTTTGGCACTTTATAGCCGGTCAGGTGTTCACGACAGTGCATGATCAGCTCTTCGCGGGTCAGACTAGGGTCGCTCTTCACTACGCAAACCTTCACCACTTCACCTGAAACTTCATGTGGTTGACCGATAGCAGCAACTTCCAACACTTTGTTATGAAGAGCAACAACATCTTCGATCTCGTTCGGGTACACGTTGAAGCCTGAAACCAGGATCATGTCTTTCTTACGATCGACAATGTGCAGGAAGCCCTCATCATCGAAGCAGACAATATCACCGGTTGACAGCCAGCCATCATCGGTCAGTACTTCTTTTGTCGCTTCCGGACGCTGCCAGTATCCCTTCATAACCTGAGGACCACGAACCTGAAGTTCACCGGTTTGATCATTTGCCAGCACGTTGCCTTCGTCATCAACGATGCGTACTTCTGTAGAAGGAACAGGCAGGCCGATAGAACCATTGTAATCCACCAGATCATACGGGTACGCCGCCACCAGCGGCGAACATTCTGTCAGGCCGTAACCTTCCAGCAGGTAATTACCGGTAATTTGTTTCCACTTCTCAGCAACGGCACGCTGTACCGCCATACCACCGCCAACAGATAGGTGCAGGTTGCTGAAATCCAGCTCGTGGAAATCTTCATTGTTCACCAGGGCATTGAACAGGGTGTTTACCCCGGTCAGCGCGGTAAACGGATAACGCTGCAGCTCTTTTATAAAAGTAGGGATATCACGCGGGTTGGTGATAAGCAGGTTGCGACCACCCATTTCAATGAACAGCAGGCAGTTCACCGTTAGGGCAAACACGTGATACAGTGGCAATGCAGTCACAATCAGCTCACGACCTTCAGTCAGAACCGGACTATAAGCTCCTTTGGCCTGAATCACATTAGCCAGCATATTTCGATGAGTCAGTTCAGCACCTTTTGCCACACCAGTTGTACCACCGGTGTACTGCAGGAATGCCGTGTCATCTCCGGACATAAACGGTTTAACGTATTGCATTCGACGGCCTTTGCGTAGCGCTGAACGCATAGAGGTCGCGTGAGGAAGGTGGTACTTCGGCACCATCTTCTTAATATATTTGACAACAAAGTTAACCAGTGTGCCTTTCGGGCGGGTAAGCTGATCACCCAGGCGAGTAAGAACAACATGCTCAACACAGGTATTCTTAACGATAGATTCCAGAGTATGGGCAAAGTTGGACACGATCACGATTGCTTTAGCGCCGGAGTCATTCAACTGATGTTCCAGTTCACGCGGGGTATATAGCGGGTTAACGTTAACCACCACACAACCGGCACGAAGGATACCGAACAGAGCAATCGGGTATTGCAGCAGGTTAGGCATCATCACCGCAACGCGGTCACCTTTTTGCAGCTTAAGCTCATTTTGCAGATAAGCAGCAAATGCACGGCTACGCTCTTCCAGTTTGCGGAAGGTCATCACCTGCCCCATATTGATAAATGCTGTCTGATCTGCATATTTCTGTACAGATTGCTCGAACATTTCAACCAGCGACGGATATTGATCCGGGTTGATTTCTGCCGGTACATCTTCCGGATAGCGGTTAAGCCAAACCTTATCCACTTTGCACTCTCCTTCTTTTTCTGACCTAAGGTCAGTAATTACTGCTTTGGGGTACAACTAACGTTTGCCGCCGCCACTAAAGCACAGTTAACAAACATAAATAACGAATTTGAACCGTTATTTAAATTCAGAGCCGAACACAATAATGTGCTCGCACACAGCACTCGGGCTCTCGATATGGCAGTGATGGCCACCATCGACTTCAACCTGAGTGCTGTCATGCAACCAGAGACGCCCGGCCTCGGGTTGCTTAAGTTCTTTAAATCCGCAATTTCCCACTATCGATAGCACCGGACACTGAATTTCAGTCATTAATGCCCTAGCATGATCATGAGCTATACGATAGAGAGAATCACAACGCAGCCTGTTATCATGACGCCAGTACCATTGCTGGCCATCCTGATAAGTCGCACGTTCAACCAGAGGCGTCAATTGCTCCGGTGATAAACGGTTAACAGCACAACGCAACTCCAGAGCTTCCTGAAAAGACTGCATATACCTTGCTGCCCGCAGCTCAGCACGCTGGCGATAACGCTGCCGGCTGCCAATACCATCACGCAATCTTTTAGCGACATTTTCCGCAGATTCATGAAGAGGAGCCAAACCTTCTATCATGACCAGCCCTTTAACCTTTTCCGGAAAAGCTGCAGCATAACTGCCGGCAACCAGAGCCCCTAGCGAGTGGCCGACAAGCAACACCTCATCGGCAGGAAGCATCGCAATCAACTGATTGAGGTCATCGACATAATCAAAGAAGTAATAGTAATTATCTCTTCCCCTCGGCTGAGAAAGACCATGGCCCGGCCAGTCAATCGCAATCAGGTGATAGTACTTAGCTAATAGCGGAAAAAGCCCGTCAAAGCTGGCCGCATTATCCTGCCAGCCATGCAGAAAGACTAAAAAAGGCTTGGTTGCTTGCAAATAAGACAAAGGCGCAGATGGCTTTACCACCCCGCCCTGATGCTGAAATGAACACAGACCAGCCAACTTTATTTCCGCCAGCTGGAAATAGGTGTTGTACATTACGCCCGACACAGAACTCTCTCGCTCGATATAGAACTACAAGTTTATTTGGTTACCCGCTGGGTAACTTCTCCGCGAGTAAAGCCAATGCCGTAACTGCTTACCGGACAACGAAGACCGACACAGTTAAAGTTTCGTTCGAAATCATCGAGCCAGATTTCCTGCTTGATCTGCCAAAGCAGATCACCGGATACCTTAATAACCGGGAACTGGTATTTAAATTCACCGACAGTTCCCTGCTCACTACCGCTTACCCGTCCAACCACAGTCAGCAAACGACCTGGCCGGTACTCCATCGGTTCAAGAAAACCGTCAATGTAACCGACAAAGCGTCCCTGTGGTTTCTTATCAAGAATCGGCCTGCCATCTTTGGTTAAAGGCAAACTGACAACCTCAATCCGGGTACGATCTTCAAGGTTAGTAACAGCAGCAATAATGCCCCCAACCCGAACTTCCTGCCCCTGTACCTGTTTGGTCTCAGTAGCAATTTTTCGATAGTCGGTTATTGGTTTTTCAGACTGGGTTTGCAGGCTTTCTGGCACGTTAGCGCAGCCTACCACAAAGACAGCAACCAGCCCAAGGAATAGCGTCCTAAACATCAGATACTCCTGAACAATTGCTCAATATACGCACAAAGGCTCAGCCAAAGCGAAGGTCAGAAAGGCAATCAGACGTAAACATCCACACCGACCAGGGAAGACAGCTCTTCCTTGCGAGCGTGATGCATGACTCCCATGTAGGAATCGACAGCCTGACGGCTTTTACCCTCAGGCTGGTCATATTGAATCTGAGAGTGGGCTTCTTTGATAACTTCCGGATCCCGGACAGTACTAGCCACAGCCTTTGCCACCACGGTCGGCTGCGGCGTAACCGGCGTCGCCTCTGGTTTTTGAACCCGAGGTTTCGGCGATGACGATTGTATCGATGAAGGTAAGCGCTGAATCGAAACCATACTCAAATACCTGTCAGGGCGAAAAACACCAACTTACTATTTATCAAAAACGAACTATTTATCAAAAACTAACTATCGTTCAAGAATAAATTCTTAATAACCACTCTCTGATAGCAAGACTACTCTCGGCCCGGCAGCTTTTTCCAGGTTACCGTGTCGCGCAGATAAACCGGGCTGGCTTGTTCTGCCTCAATCGCTTCACCACGAGCGAAAGCATACTTGGCCAGATGAACCATATCCTGAGAATCCGGATACAAAACAGTCCCTTTTTCCATTTTGACCTTTAGCTGAGCTAGAGGTTCAGCATAACTTTCCCATCCTGTACCGGCAGTTAACCAAAGACCACTATCAGTAGCCTCAAACTGGCTAACCAGAGATTCTGGCTGAATCACCTGCTCACCACCGATAACCTGCCAGTCACCGTTAGCTTTGCGCTGGTATTGACCCCAGTAAACTTCACCCATGCGAGCATCAATAGCAGTCAACACCTGTTCTGCCTGGTGGGTACGGTAAGTTCCCTGTGCCATAGCAGCCAACGTTGACACGCCGAGCATTGGCAAATCAGCGCCAAACGCCAGCCCCTGCGCAATACCAATACCGATACGAACACCGGTAAAGCTGCCCGGACCACGGCCGAATGCCAATGCATCAAGCTGGTTCAGTTTCAGGCCGCCTTCTGCCAGAACGGTATCAACCATAGGCAAAATTTTAGTTGTGTGTTCACGCGGCGCGTACTCACAACGGGAAATCACTTCATCGCCTACCAATAAGGCAACAGAACAGTTCTCGGTTGCAGTATCAACTGCAAGAATTTTGGTGCTCATTCAAGCCTCTGAATGCTGGTCATCACTGTGAACCGGCTCTTGTTTGCCGTTCACCGCAGACAAAAACTGCCCGACACCAATTAAATCCCTTGTTCTCGGGATCGGTGGCAGGCTTCTTAAAAATACAGCGCCATAGTGGCGCGTAACCAAACGATTATCGCAAATTACCAGAACCCCTTTATCCTGCTTATCGCGGATAAGGCGGCCAACCCCCTGCTTCAGGGTGATCACCGCATCAGGTATCTGAACTTGCGAAAACGGATCGCCACCACGCAGGCGGCAATCTTCAATTCGTGCTTTTAGCAACGGATCATCCGGTGCAGTAAAAGGTAATTTATCGATAATAACACAGCTCAGTGCCTGTCCTCTAACATCGACGCCTTCCCAGAACGCACCTGTTGCAATAAGCAGCGCATTACCTCGCTCAAGGTATTCTGCCAGCAGCTTCTGTTTGGTGGTTTCCCCCTGCACCAATACTGGTAAATCAAGTTTGGCCCGGAAGCCTTCAGCAAGATCACGCACCATCTGATGAGAAGTACACAGGAAGAAACAGCGGCCGTTGTTGCCTTCAATAACCGATGCCAGCATATCAACCAGTCGGTCAGCCGTCCCGAAACTGTTTGGCTCAGGCAAAAAACGGGGAACACACAGCAAAGCCTGCTGCTGATAATCGAAAGGACTTTCCAGCGAGAACTGTCGCTTAGGCTCAAGTCCCAGGCGATTACTGAAGTGGCTGAAATCATCATCAACAGCCAGTGTCGCAGAGGTGAAAATCCAAGCTCCCTGCTGCTGTTGGATCTGCTCACGAAATTTCTCCGCCACAGAAAGAGGAGTTATATGCAAGCCGAAATGGCGTGGCGTACATTCATACCAGTATGAATAACCGGTGATCGACGTATCACACAGCCGTTCCAATCGGGCTCTGAGCAGCGTCGTTCGCTCAAAAGCGCTATCGAGTAACTGACTGCGACCAAGTGCCAGTTTAAGTACCTCATGTGCTAAATCGAAAGCATCATTGAGGCGGGTCAGTTCGCGCTCAATCGCCGGACTCTTGATGGCCTCCCGCCAATTACCACGAAAACCGGGCTCGCCCATTACAATCCGTAAATCAGAAGCAGCCTGGGATAACCTGTCGGCAGTTTTCTGAAGCTGACGCATATCCTTCGCTTCAGTGCGATAACCAATCTCGATATCTTTTGCCAATTCCTGGATCTGACGGCTGGTCAGGCTCTGTCCGAAATACTGACTGGCAATATCTGGCATCTGGTGGGCTTCATCGAAGACAAATACTTCAGCTTCCGGGATCAACTCCCCAAAACCAGTTTCCTTAATCGCTAAATCAGCCAGGAAAAGGTGATGGTTAACGACAACTACATCCGCTTCCATCGCTTTGCGACGGGCTTTGACAACAAAACAATCTTCGTATGACGGGCAATCTTTGCCCATACAGTTGTCGTTCGTTGAAGTGATCGTCGGGATCACCGGGCTGTCCTCAGCGATCTCATCACATTCACCGAGATCTCCGGTTCGGGTGGAAGAAGACCAGCTACGGATCTTCACTAGCTGGCTCAATAATGTCGGATCGACATGTGTACCATGACTTTCAGTGATCTGACGACTCAGACGATCAAGGCAAAGGTAGTTAGCCCGTCCCTTCAGCAGAGCGACACGCCCGGTAAAACCCAGCGCATCCATCATCAACGGCAAATCCCGATGATAGAGCTGCTCCTGCAAGTTTTTCGAACCAGTACTGATAATGGTCTTCTTGCCACTGACCAACGCCGGCACCAAATAAGCAAATGTCTTACCGGTACCAGTGCCCGCCTCAACCACCAACTGGGTCTCCGTATTAATCGCATCAAAAACAGCCTCAGCCATTTCAATCTGCGGCTGTCGGGCCTGAAATCCGGGTATGGCTTTCTCAAGCGCGCCACCGGCGGCAAAAAACTTGGCTATCATCCGAAGGAACTATTGTTTATTTATACAGTAAAAGGCTGACTATTATGCCAAGTTTGCCCGGCGGCGACCACGATTAATTAATCATTCACCTGCACACCACGCATCTGAATTCGAAGTTTATTTACTCATCACGATATCTGCTTGGGTGCTGTCGACAATGTCCATCAGTTCCTGCTGTTCCTTACCCGGAATTTCGTATTTATCAAATACCCCTTTCAGCAACACAACCATCTGCTCCCATTCTTTCTGTGTAATATTCAGGTGAGCATGCGCGGCTTTCATCGTGCGCCCATGATACTGGCAAGGACCACCTGTCGCCTGACAAACCATCGCTGTTACATGATATTTCAGGTATGGTGCCGGTACTACTTTACGGGCAGCGTCTATTGCCGGGTTTGCATTGAGTAACTCATCCACCACGATGACATCAATAAAGTCATTCACGACCATAGAAATGGGAGCCAAACCGCCAAGCCGACTGTACAAAGAGTTGGCATCATCTTCCTTTTCCTGAGCTGATGCATTGTTCAATCCGACCAACCAAATCGCCGCCAACATTGCATATAAAAAAGAGTTCAATTGTAGAGACCACATAAGCTTTCTCCTAAATTTCATTGATGAAACCAGCAGCTCATGACCACCTAAAAGAAATGATGGTTTTATAATTATGTTTTGACCCTGAAATAAATACGCGGTAAATAAAAGAGATTGGAATTAAGTTTAGTTCAAGGATGAGTATGGAAACTAAAACCCTCCTGACCGATTGCCCGGATGCAATGGGTCTGATTTCGAAAATCACCAACATTTGTTACAAGCATCAGCTCAACATTGTCCATAATAATGAGTTTGTTGATCACGCCCATGACCAGTTTTTCATGCGCACTGAACTTGAAGGGGTATTCAATGACGAAACCTTCCTGTTTGATCTCGACCGTGCGCTACCGAAAGGCAGTCACCGCCGATTAATCAGTTCGGAACGAAAGCGCATTGTGATCATGGTGACCAAGGAAGCACATTGCCTGGGTGATATCCTGGTCAAAGCGTTCGACGGCACGCTGAATGTAGAGATTGCCGCAGTAGTGGGTAACTACGATGTACTGGCCGATCTGGTCGAAAAGTTCGGTATTCCATACCACCATATCAGCCATGAAGGCCTCAGCCGTGAAGAACATGAAGCTAAAATGATTGCCACGGTCGAACAGTATTCCCCTGATTATGTGGTGCTGGCCAAATATATGCGGATCCTGACGCCAGACTTTGTTGCCCGATTCGCAAACCAAATTATCAATATCCACCACAGCTTCCTGCCGGCCTTTATTGGTGCCAAACCTTATCACCAGGCTTTCGAGCGCGGGGTAAAAATTATTGGTGCAACGGCCCACTTTGTGACCAACGATTTGGATGAAGGCCCGATCATCACTCAGAACGTCATTCATGTTGACCACAATTTCAGTGCGGCCGACATGGCTCGTTCCGGCCGTGATGTTGAAAAATCGGCATTAAGTAAGGCGTTAGGTTTAGTGCTCGATGACAGGGTATTTGTTTATCAGAACAGAACCGTGATCCTGTAATATCTTATACCGGGCTGCGGGATATCCAATGTACCTCGCAGCCTATAATCATATTTCGTTATTCTTCTTCGCTCTCAATCACGGCTTTCAGCGAACAAGGATGCAACTTAATACAGACTCCGTCTTTTTTAAATGCATAAGTCGGATTCGGCAAACGCTCTTTTTCACCGGAAGGTGAACTGGCTTTCAGCTTAATTCCTTTCTCTGCTAATTCATCCCACGCCAGCTCTGGCAAAACCTCGTCCAGCACAACTTTTAGCTCATCGGTATTATTCGCCTCAGCCGGAATAACGAATTCTATATGTTCCCAGCCTTCGTGCGGGTAAGACTTCGCGCCCGGATAAGGCAGCTCCAGCGCTTCAACTGTCCAGTTACCCAACTTCAGAGGCTCATGAAAACCAATCACAATGATCGGACGACCATTGATTTCATTGTTTGACCACTCTTCACCATAAGCCAGCCAGGCCTGATGTAATGCTTCCGCCATCGTCCAATCATTAACTCTCAGAGCTATATGATCAGCCTGGTACGATTCAAGAGAGACGTTCATCTCCTTTGCCAATGCTTCAATGCGGGTTAGAAACGCCGGCAAACTTGCCAGCATTTGTTCAGGATGAAGACCGGCATCAGTCAGCTTCTGCATGTTTTTTCTCCAGTTATTTTTGCGACGGATAGCAAACGCATAATTATCCACAGTTTCGTGTTTTCCGTAACCCTGAAAAGTGTAACGACAAGCCTTGTTGCTCCTTGATTTGTGCATAATTTTCACGTTCTATCCAAACCGAAAAAAAAATCGCAAACAATGACGTTTTCGGGTTGCAAAAAGGCCTAATTTTGTGGGTATTATTAAGGCAATACAACGCACGTATTCGAGATAATCCCTCTTTTCTCTAGAGGATGCCCCGTCAAAAATACTCACGTAATCCTTTTCCGCGTTAATTTTACCTAAATTACCGCTGCCAATGTTCGTGATTATTTTTGACGGTTTTTGCTCCCAGCAACTGTTGAATACCGTGACGTTATTGCCTCGCTAGTGCGTCAAGCTCAAAGCGTAACAAATGATTTGAAGGATAAGCGTGTGAACATTCAAGCACTAATTAACGATAAAGTATCTCAGGCTCTAGAAGCCGCAGGCGCACCAGCAGGTAGTCCAGCAGCAGTTCGACAGTCTGCGAAAGCGCAGTTTGGTGACTACCAGGCTAACGGTGTTATGGGCGTTGCTAAGAAACTGGGCACCAATCCTCGCGAGTTCGCACAGAAAGTGATCGACGTTCTTGATCTGGACGGTATCGCGGAAAAAGTTGAAATCGCGGGCCCTGGTTTCATCAATATCTTCCTGAGCAAAACATGGCTGGCAGAGCGCGCTGAAGCAGCACTGGCTGACGAGCGTCTGGGCGTAGCTAAAGAAGAGCAGAAGACAATCGTTGTTGACTACTCTGCACCAAACGTGGCAAAAGAAATGCACGTAGGCCACCTGCGTTCAACTATTATCGGTGATGCTGTTGTTCGCACCCTTGAGCACCTAGGCCACAAAGTTGTTCGTGCTAACCACATCGGTGACTGGGGTACTCAGTTCGGTATGCTGATTGCCAACCTTGAGCGCGTTCAGAAAGAATCTGGCGAAGTTTCTATGGAACTGTCAGATCTTGAAGCTTTCTACCGTGAATCTAAGAAACTTTACGACGAAGATGCAGAGTTCGCAGAACATGCTCGTAACTACGTAGTTAAGCTGCAGGGCGGTGACGAATACTGCGCTGAAATGTGGAAGAAGCTGGTTGATGTCACTATGATCCAGAACCAGCGTAACTACGATCGCCTGAACGTATCACTGACACGTGATAACGTAATGGGTGAATCTATGTACAACGACATGCTGCCAGGCATCGTTGCTGACCTGAAAGAAAAAGGTCTGGCTGTAGAAGATGACGGCGCACAGGTTGTATTCCTGGACGAGTACAAGAACAAAGACGGCGAACCTATGGGTGTAATTATCCAGAAGCGTGACGGCGGCTTCCTGTACACCACCACTGACATCGCTTGTGCTAAGTACCGTTACGAAGAACTGGGCGCAGACCGCGTACTTTACTTCATCGACTCACGTCAGCACCAGCACCTGATGCAAGCATGGACTATCGTTCGCAAAGCGGATTACGTGCCTGAAGAAGTAACTCTGGAACACCACGCATTCGGTATGATGCTGGGTAAAGACGGGCGTCCATTCAAGACCCGTGCGGGTGGCACTGTTCGCCTTGCTGATCTGCTGGACGAAGCAGAAGAGCGCGCAGCTAAGCTGATCGAGCAGAAGAACCCTGAGCTGGATGCAGAAGAAAAAGCAAACATTGCGAAAACTGTAGCAATGGCAGCTGTTAAGTACGCTGACCTGTCTAAGCACCGTACTACCGACTACATCTTCGACTGGGACAACATGCTGGCATTCGAAGGTAACACTGCACCATACATGCAGTACGCTTACACTCGTGTAGCTTCTATCTTCAAGCGTGCTGGCGTTGAGCAAGCAGACCTGACTCACCCAGTTGTAATCAACGAAGAGAAAGAACAAGCACTGCTTTCTACCCTGCTTCAGTTCGAAGAAGCGGTACAGACTGTTGCTCGCGAAGGCCACCCACACGTTATGTGTAGCTACCTATTCGAGCTGGCTGGTAAGTTCTCAAGCTTCTACGAAGCATGCCCAATCCTGAACGCAGAAGAAGAAGTGAAGCAAAGCCGTCTGAAACTGGCTCTGCTGACTGCGAAGACTATCAAACAAGGTCTTGATCTGCTGGGTATCGAAACACTTGAGCGTATGTAATTTTTATTTCATTTAATGAAATAAGCTAATTACGGGCTAATAATTTAAAGCCTTCTAGGGTATCCTTAGAAGGCTTTTTTATTCGCCATGATCTGTGAAGTCTGGTAGTAGATACCTGAGAACAAGCCAACCATTTCATCTAATCCTGCTGAAGATAACTGTTAATATGGCTTTATTCGCTCAATAACCAGCGCTTTGTCTGGTTGTTATTAATTTGCTTAGGTATTTGTGGCAATTAATGGAATACGACATATGAGCAAAGACAACTTTGTGGAATCAACGGAAACGTTGAAGAAAACCGTACCTTTGATGATTAAGCACAAAGTACCGACAACTCCTACTAATTATGCACTGTGGTATACCTACGCCACTCAGCAATACCCTGAACTCAATCTGGCTATTGATAAACATATCGACGCCGTCGGGCACTGCACGCCAACCATGTGCGAGCAACTGTATCAGGAACACCTGGCCAGCCAGACAGATAAAGATATGACACAGCTCAAGCAAAGCCTGACCGCAATGATGCAGGAGTTGTCCCACTCAATGACAGATACGCTGTCTGAGACAGAAACCTTTCAGGGTGCGCTGGACAATACCTTTGCCAAGCTGGAATCGGCTGAAAAAGAGGGCCTGTCTATCACTGATACCATGGTGCTGGTTCGTGAACTGATCAAAGAATCCAGCCAGATCCGCCTGTCGACCGGTTCATTAAAAAATCAATTAACCAATGCGCAGGATGAAATCATGGCTCTGCGCGAAGCCTTGAGCGAGAGCCAAAAAGCGGCCAATGAAGACGCAGTAACCAAACTACTTAATCGTCGCGCCTTCGAGCGGGATATCCTCGGTTATCAACGTAACAATATCCCTTATAGCCTGATTATCCTAGATATCGATAAATTCAAGAATTTCAATGATACCTATGGCCACCTGCTCGGCGATCAGGTACTGAAAATTGTTGCTAACCGCCTCAATGCTTTTTGTCAGGACAATGCCCAGGCATACCGCTTCGGTGGCGAAGAATTTATTATTATCCTGCCAGGAAAAATGTTGGCATCAGCACGTCACCAGGCAGAGACGCTGCGACGCAGCATCGAAAAAATTTCAGTTCTCGATAAAAAATCAGGTCAGCGAATCAACTCAGTCACCGCCTCATTCGGTGTTGCAGAACGGCAAGTCAAAGAGTCATATGAAGAAGTTATTGAACGAGCTGACAGCTACCTGAACAAAGCCAAGCAGTTAGGCCGCAACAGGGTTCTTCCTCTCAATTAAGTCCTGTGACCAGAAATATTAAAAGGGTATGTGATAAACTACACCTAACCCAAAAAGCAGATCTAAAAAGCCACCATACAAAAATGTATAAGGTGGCTTTTTCTTTTATAAACTATTGGCAGCTAGTTATTCATTGCCCGAAACGTTCACCGCCGCTTTGCAACCAATCAAGCTCTTCTTTGGTCGACAACCGACCATGTACTGCATTGCGGTGAGGAAACCTACCGAAACGCTTCACCACGTTATGATGCCTGACCGCATACTGGTAAAATCCTTCAAAAATAATCGCATGAGCTGGCGATACAGACTGGCGCAGCTGATCAAAACGAAAGACACACTCTTCCTGATCCTCAACCGCTTCTGAATGCTCCAGTGGCAGAAAGAAAAACACCCGCTCAATCGGGCTAAGTTTTTCATCCTGATTAGCGGCCAACCCTTTCTTGCAAATAGCCAGAGCTAATGAATCATAACGAAATGCCGCACTAAGCCCCCGATAAATATTACGGGTGAATTGATCGAGCAGAATAATCAATGCCAATGATCCCTTAGGTTCTTTTGCCCAATGGCTCAATTCACCTCGGCCAGCCTGGCTGACCAAAGCCTGAAAACGTTCAGCAATGAGTTTATCGGTCGCTTCGCCGCCCTGAAACCACAACACATTCCTGTCTGTAGTTGTCACCTCTTCACCAAGCTCGCCAAACCAAAAATCCAAAACTTCCTGATACTCTGCAACCATATCTTTCCCCTTCACACGCTTACCGCTGATCCAGCTTCCTCTCGATAATCCAACGCAACCGAATAGAATAATGAATGCCTGATAATCCGGCCCTGATGCTGTAATCTCTACTGGCCTTTATTGGAATTGGTATTACCATGACAGGATCCCAATGCTGATCCTACTGTGATAAGACCAGCATAACCCAGCCCTCACAGTTCATAACGGTCAATGTTCCAGCCTGTGAGCCGCACTATACATTTAAGGAATACAGCTATGCCGTTTACACTCCATCCGAGATTGGCAGCAGACACAACAGTACTCGGAGACCTACCTCTATGCCGGGTACTGCTTTCCAAAGAAGCTCTGGGGCCATGGTTAATTTTAGTCCCGCGCAAAGATAACCTGACTGAAATCCACCACCTGCCGGAAGATGAGCAATTCCAGTTAATGCGAGAATCCAGTGCTGTTGCCACTCTGCTGGAAAACGACTATCAGGCTGACAAAATCAATGTCGGTGCACTGGGTAACCTTGTTCCTCAACTTCATGTTCACCATATTGCAAGATTCAAAGATGATGTCGCTTGGCCGGGACCGATCTGGGGCAACACGGACGGCACTCAGCGCGAAGAAGCGGTTCAGCAAGCACTGGCTGAAGATTTACGGGAAGAACTCAGCAGTCTGGATGGTTTTGTGACTGTCGAGTAAAAGCTGACATCAAAACCGTCACCAACAAACAAGCATAAAAAAAGAGGCAACCTTTGGGCTGCCTCTCTTATTTAGCTTCATCAGCGAATCACAGTAATTGATAGCTCATCGGTTTTTAACCAGCGATACCAGACTTCGTCAGCACTCTGGCAACAAGTCTCTTTACCGCAACCAACCAACTCTCTGCCCAGTGCACCTTTTCGCACCCAGACATCCAGCATAGCGTCAACACCGTCTTCACTCATACCAAAGTGGTGAGCAAGACTTTTTCGGCTGACACGCCCTTGCTGCTCAATATACTGCTTTAGCTGCTGAAGAATCATAGTGCCAACACCTCTTGAGCTTGCTTCTTACCTTCGCGCTTAAAGGCAATAAACAGAGCGGCATTAATCAGAGCAAAGAAGCCAATCCACATCATGCTGGTTACCGGATGTGCAGTAAAGAATGCCACCTGATAAACCAGAGTTGCGAATGTGTAAGCAAGCAACATAGTCCAACCGGCAATAAACACAGAGAACTTCTGGCCAAACTCACGCACGTAAGCACCCATTGCCGCCGCACAAGGTGTGTACAGCAGAATAAATACAAGGTACGCCATCGCTGCTGCAGAACTTACAAAGTGCGCCTGGATATTACTGAATACAGATGTATCGACTTCCTGAACTTCAGCTACTGCATCAAGGTCAGTCAGCTCACCCACTTCGATACCAAGTGGATCTGAGTAGCTTAAATCAGCCAGGTTCGCAGGAATACTTTCCACCGCTTCCTGCAGGCTTGCCATCAGATCATATTCACCGCCATCTTCACCTTCAGAAGGTGCATACAGGCTGTTCAGCGTACCCACTACGGCTTCTTTCGCAAAGATACCAGTGATAATACCTACAGTCGCCGGCCAGTTATCTTCTTTCACACCGATAGGAGCCAGAACCGGGGTCACAACCTGAGCAGCTTTTGACAGAACAGAATTTTCAGTGTCTTCGTTACCGAATGAACCATCCGCACCCAGCGAGTTCAGGAAGCTCAGGCAGGCAACAACCACAACGATGGTTTTACCGGCACCCAGAACAAACTTCTTAAGCTTCTGCCATGTCTTGATACCAACGTTGCGCATTGTCGGCAGTTCATAGTCAGGCATTTCCATGATGAAACTGTCGCTTGAACCCGGGTACAGGGTGTTGCGTAGAATAAGACCTGTCATAACCGCCGCGAAAATACCCAGCAGGTACAGAGCAAATACGACATTCTGGCCACTTTCAGGGAAAAACGCAGCTGCAAACAATGCGTATACAGGCAAACGAGCACCACAAGACATAAACGGCGCCATCGCTGCAGCCAACTTACGCTCACGCTCTTGTTCAAGAGTACGAGTCGCCATGATTGAAGGTACATTACAGCCAAAGCCAAGAACCAAAGGAACAAAAGCTTTACCTGGCAGACCCACTTTCTGCATCACTTTATCAAGCACAAAAGCGGCACGGGCCATATAGCCTGAGCTTTCCAGCATTGCCAGAAACAGGTACAGACAAGCAATAACAGGAATAAATGTCGCAACAGTCTGGATACCACCGCCGATACCATCAGCAATCACAGTCACAAGCCATACAGGCAGATGATCATCCAGCAGGTAATGACCGCCGTCTACTAGCAGAGCGCCAACACTGATATCGAAAAAGTCGATGAATGCACTACCGATGTTAATGGAGAACATGAACATCAAGTACATAACGATGAAAAAGAACGGGATACCAAAAGCACGGTGTAGTAGTACACGGTCAATCTTATCACTCAGGCTACGGCTTAGTTTGCCTTCCTGGCGACGCACTTTCTGACACAACTGATGCAGGAAGGTATAGCGAACATCGGCAACCTGAACATCAGGGTCAATATCAACCATCAGTTTATTACGGATATTGCAGGCTTTGTTTTTATCACTCTCGTTCAGGCTGTTGATAACCAGTGTGTCATTTTCCAACACACGGATAGCCTGAGCACGAACATTCAGTGTTTCGCTGCTAAACATTGCCTGAAGCTCAGAAATGGCTGCTTCAAACTTACCACCGTAATTCAGCGTCAGATCTTTTACTGCTACACCCTGAGCAAGCATTTTATGAAGCTGAGACTTGAAATCCTGTACTTGCTTGATGTTATTTGCTGACAGCGTTACCACAGGGCAACCCAGTGCTTTTTCCAGTGCTTTCACATCCAGCACCTGGCGCTGACGCTGCAAGGCATCCATCTTGTTCAGAACAACAATCATCGGACGGCCAAGTTCGCGCAACTGAAGAGTCATATACAGGCTACGCTCAAGGCAAGTAGCATCAACAACGTTGATGATCACATCCGCAGGCATAGTCAGAATGGCACGAGATGCAATTGTCTCATCAAGGCTGTTTGCGTCGTTTGCACTGTCAAGGTTGTAGATACCAGGTAAGTCTGTCAGGGCAAAATTATCACCGGCACACTGGTAGTGACCTGTTTTCTTTTCAACCGTTACACCAGCCCAGTTACCAACTTGTTGTTTAGCGCCAGTCAGACCGTTAAATAGGGTTGTTTTACCGCTGTTAGGGTTACCAACAGTAAGAATGTTGTATTCCATTAACGAGTCTCCACTTCAATATTGGCAGCAATTTGTTTACGCAACGCAATATCAACACCACGTACACGCACCTGAAGCGGATCACCAAGAGGAGCAACACGAATAACGGTTACCTCAGTATTAGGTAACAATCCCATAACCATTAACTTCTTCCGTGTCGCTGACGGAAGGGCTGACATTTCGGTAACAATACCGTTGGCACCGCACGACAAATCAGACAATTTCATCTCAAATTGATACCTTAATAATAATAATTTGCATTCACGCTCGCAATCTTACACCTTGAAACACAATAGATCTTGCTTTAAATCAATTTTCACGCGCGTTTAATGAGCAAACGATCAATTTTTTCGTATCAATCTGTTAATCATCTGTTTGTTTTACCACCAGCCTAAATGACTGCAAGATGAAATCACCTCTCTCGATACATTTCCCCTATTGATTCCCAAGCAGCAAGAAATAAGTCAAAAGCAGCAACTGGTAATAAAATTCAGATATAAAAAAAGCGCACTTCCGTGCGCTTTTTCTTTACAGATATGTTAACCCGGCATAACCGCTAGCAATTTCTGCCTCTCATCTCTGGCCAGTTTCACAAACTTGCCTCGCTGAGAAGAGGAAACAGGTTCAGCCTGAGGCAGCGGTACTTTCATCGCATTGACCGGGCGGTTTTTCTTAATCAGTTCATAATGAAGGTGCGGTCCGGTCGAACGGCCGGTATTACCACTCAGAGCAATACGCTGCCCCATCTTCACCTTATCACCCACCTTAACCAGTAGGCGATGCAAATGCAGGTAGCGGGTCATGTACTCACGACCATGCTTAATCACAATATAGTTACCAGCTAACCGGTGCTTACGAGCTTTAACTACTACTCCGTCACCAGCTGCCAGTACCGGCGTACCGATTGGTGTCGCAAAGTCAGTTCCGTTGTGCGGCGAAATGCGCCTGGTGATCGGGTGCTTACGATTTGGATTAAACGAAGAGCTGATACGATAGCGTTTCGCCAGAGGGATCCGGCGTAACGCACGGTTCAAACTTTTACCTTCGGCGTCATAAAACTGTCCGTCTTCATTGCGCATCACAAACACTTCACGATTACCGCTAATATAGTAAAGCGCTTTCACTTCGCCGCGATTGACGGCCTTACCATCAATAAACTCTCGTTCCACAGTAACAGCAAAGCGATCTCCCTTACGGGCTTCACGGCCGAAATCAAAACGCCATTGCAGTGCCTGAACCAGAGTTTGAATCTGATTTGGAGACAAACCAGCAGAACGAGCTGACTGATAGAAACTGCCTGAAATGCGCCCGGTTAGCATAACCGGTTTAATCTCGCCATTCTCTTCTTGAGCTTTATACTTATAGCCCTGTGGCGTTAGTGTATAAACGTCTGTTCTCTTTGCGCTACGCTTGATACTCAGCGATTCAACGTGCCCTTCATCATTTAACGCCCACTCCAGCATCTGGCCAACGCCAAGGTTCTGAATCGATTTATTCACATCAATCAGGCGATACATATCTGAAAGTGGAAGCGCATACTGAGAAAAGATTACCCCCAGCGTTTCACCAGAAGCAACCTTATGGCTGTGAGCTTCAGGAACAACATTTTCCAGTTGCTGTTCAAGCTCATCTTTCGGGGCAAGGAATTCAGGATCATGAGGGTCAAGAACAACCCCCATAGGCTCACTGTGCTGATCAGACAGCACTTCCAAATCATCTACAGCAATATCAACTTCAACCCGCCCGTCAGATGAAAACGATGAAGACTTATTGAACGGGGATGACGGCTGCCACATCACTGCAGCCGCCACAATTAATGAAGTTGAGACTAAAGCAATCCTGTGCTGTCGAGGAAGTTGTTTTAAAGATAAAACCGCAACCTTAAATTTTTTCATTATTGTTTAAGACACTTAATATAACTTTGTCCCAGTTCATGCAGGAATCGAATATAACCACCTTTCCCCTCAGCAATCTCCGTTGCCATAGGATCAAGGGTTCCTACATTAACATGAGTTCCACTTACTACACTTTTAACAACAGACGGAGAGAACTGCGGCTCACTGAATACACACTGTGCCTGCTTGTTCTGCAATGACCGTCGAATAGTCACCAGGGTTTTCGCGCCCGGACGGCGATCCGGATCGACAGTAAAATGCCCCAGGTTATTTAATTTAAACTGTTCTTCAAAATAGCCGTAAGCATCGTGGAAAACGTAATAGCCACGATCTGCTAACGGTTTGAGTTCCGCATTGAGTTCATCAACTGCTTTTTCCACATTTGAAGCGAACTGTGAAAGGTTATCTTTATATCGATTTTTATTCAATGGATCCAGCTGAATCAAGGCTTCCGTGATCACCTGCGCAACTTGGACCGATTGCTTTGGACCCAGCCAAAAGTGTGGATCAACGCCATCATGGCTGTGAGTATGGTCACCGTGGTGGATCTCCGCACCATGCTCATAATGGCGGAAATCAATGGCGTGCTGCTTCGTTATAGCTAGACTGTTTTTCTTATTTTCCAGAATCTTAGTAAGGAACATTTCTAGCTCAGGGCCGCCCCAAACAACCAGATCTGCATCACGTAGCTTTTTGACATCTGACGGACGAAGCGCATAATCATGCGGAGATGTCCCTGGTGGCAACAAATATTCAGTCTGAGCGATACCGTCAGTCAGCTCCTGAACAATTAAATTCAGTGGTTTTACTGTTGTAACCACGTTTAACTCGCTGGCTGAAAGATAAGATGAAAAAAGTAAAGCTAAAGAGCTGCAACAAAGAAACAATCGGCGCATAATATTTTCCGAAATAATAATTAATTACAAAACCGGGCTGAGAATGTTATATTATAACATCTCAGTTTGGCAAATACCTTAAGCACTTTTTTATGACAACCCTAGTTGAACTACAAACTGTTACCGTTACCTTCGGGGAGCGTCACGTGCTCGATCAAGTATCAATAAAGCTTGAACGAGGCCAAATCACGACTTTGATTGGTCCAAACGGCGCGGGTAAATCAACACTGGTAAAAGTAATTACCGGTCTTCGCAAACCAACATCAGGGAAGGTTATTCGCCAGAAAGGAGTCCGGATCGGTTATGTTCCGCAGAAGCTCCAGTTGAACTCAGCGTTACCGCTCACGGTTGATCGCTTCTTACGACTGGCTGGCCGTTATTCTGAAAGCGACAGAACTAACGCTTTAAATCTGGTAGGTGGCGCACACCTGCATCACAGCAACATGCACTCGCTGTCCGGCGGGGAAATGCAGCGTGTACTGCTGGCTCGGGCTCTGCTTCAATCTCCGGATGTACTGGTGCTTGATGAGCCAGTTCAGGGTGTCGATGTGAATGGCCAGCTTGAACTCTACAGCCTGATCCAATCGCTTCGCGATAAGCTGAATTGCGCAATTTTGATGGTTTCACACGATCTGCACTTAGTCATGGCCAAAACCGATCATGTCATTTGCCTGCACCATCATGTTTGCTGCTCAGGCGAGCCGGAAACAATTACCAGTCATCCGTCTTATGTCGCTCTATTTGGTCAACAACAAAGTGAGCAGCTGGCACTATATCACCACCATCATAATCACGAACACAACCTGGCAGGCAACCCGGTAGGTCCTTGCCAACACCACCAGGAAAAATAACAAATCATGCTTGAATTTATTCTTCCGGCCCTGATTGCCGGTATTGGTATTGCAGCGCTGGCAGGACCGCTTGGCTCTTTTATTGTCTGGCGTAAAATGGCGTATTTCGGCGATACCCTCTCCCATGCTTCCCTGCTGGGTATTGCGTTGGGCTTTCTGTTTAACATTAACCTGAATCTGGCTTTAATTATCTGCTGCCTGTCTATTGCCGTGATTCTGGTCAGCCTGCAAAAGCAAAAATACATCGCCACAGATACGCTACTAGGCATACTGTCACATAGTGCCCTTTCACTGGGTATGGTTGCCGTCAGTTTCCTCGATAATGTCCGTATTGATTTGATGGCCTATTTGTTCGGTGATCTGCTGGCAGTTACTACTCAGGACATCATGTGGATTTATGGAGGCGGGTTTATTGTTCTTGCGCTGCTGGTCGCTCTGTGGCGTCCGTTACTGTCGATGACAATCAATGAAGAACTGGCTCAAGTTGAGGGAGTGAACGTTGAATTTATGCGTTTGATCCTAATGCTGATGGTCGGCCTGGTGATTGCTGTCGCAATGAAGTTTGTCGGTGCCCTTATCATTACCTCACTGCTGATTATCCCGGCAGCAACAGCACGACGCTTCTCTCAAAGTCCGGAATTCATGGCAGGCCTTGCATCTGTCATTGGCGCAATTGCCGTTATGCTCGGCCTTGCAATGTCGTGGCATTACGACACCCCAGCAGGCCCTTCTGTGGTCGTTTCGGCAGCTGCTATCTTTATGCTCAGCCAGCTCAAGCGAGCTGAAAGCTAAATAATCACTGCACGGACAAACTAAGACACAAAGAAAACCCGCCTTCATATACAGTATATAAAGGCGGGTTTTTAATACTTAAATCAACCTTCTCAGGTCGGTATTACCAACCGGTCACTTCGCGCAAAGCTTTACCAATTTCAGCCAAGCTCTTGACGGTTCTCACACCTGCCGCTTCCAGAGCTGCAAACTTATCTTCTGCAGTACCTTTACCACCAGAGATAATAGCGCCGGCATGGCCCATGCGCTTACCCGGAGGAGCTGTAACACCGGCAATATAAGAAACCACCGGCTTAGTGACATGCTCTTTGATATAAGCCGCTGCTTCTTCTTCCGCCGTACCGCCAATCTCACCGATCATCACAATCGCTTCCGTAGCGGGATCATTTTCGAACATTGCCAGAACATCGATAAAGTTTGAACCAGGGATCGGGTCACCACCAATACCAACACAAGTTGACTGACCAAAGCCTTCATCCGTGGTCTGTTTCACCGCTTCATAAGTCAGCGTACCTGAACGGGAAACAATACCGACTTTACCCGGACGGTGAATATGACCTGGCATAATACCGATCTTACATTCATCTGGCGTGATCACACCCGGACAGTTAGGGCCGATCATGCGAACACCGGTTTCATCCAGGCGGATTTTCACTTCCAGCATATCCAGTGTCGGAATACCTTCGGTGATGGTGACGATGAGCTCAATACCTGCATCAATAGCTTCCAGGATGGCATCCTTACAAAAAGGTGCCGGAACATAGATCACAGTCGCTGTCGCACCAGTTGCTTCAACGGCTTCGCGAACGGTGTTAAACACAGGCAAACCAAGATGTGTCGTTCCGCCTTTACCCGGAGACACACCGCCGACCATTTGTGTACCGTACTCAATGGCCTGCTCGGAATGGAAAGTACCCTGACCGCCGGTGAATCCCTGGCAAATGACTTTAGTATCTTTATTAATTAGAACAGACATTATTTACCCTCCGCTGCAGCAACCACTTTTTCCGCTGCTTCAGTCAGGGAAGTCGCAGCAATGATATTCAGACCACTCTTCGCCAGAGTTTCTGCCCCCAGCACTGCGTTGTTACCTTCGAGACGAACAACAACCGGCACTTCAACGCCAACTTCTTCAACCGCACCGATAATACCTTCAGCAATTAAATCACAACGCACGATACCGCCGAAAATATTGACCAGCACAGCTTTAACATTGCTGTCTGACAGAATGATCTTAAATGCTTCGGTGACACGCTCTTTGGTTGCACCACCACCGACATCGAGGAAATTAGCAGGCTGACCACCATAAAGGTTAACGATGTCCATTGTGCCCATCGCCAAACCGGCACCGTTGACCATACAACCGATACTGCCGTCCAGCGCAACATAGTTAAGTTCCCACTGGGCAGCATGCGCTTCACGCTCATCTTCCTGTGAAGGGTCGTGCATTTCACGCAATTTCGGTTGGCGGTACAAGGCATTGGAGTCAATATTAATCTTACCGTCCAGGCACAGCAGGTTACCGTCACCTGTGATCACCAACGGATTGATTTCAAGCAAGGCAAGATCATAATCACTGAACATGGTGCCAAGCCCCAGGAATATTTTGGTGAACTGCTTGATCTGCTCGCCTTCCAGCCCCAGTTTAAAGGCCAGTTCACGCCCCTGATAAGGCTGAGGCCCCACCAGCGGATCAATCGCGGCTTTATGGATAAGCTCAGGTGTCTCTTCAGCCACCTTCTCAATTTCAACACCGCCTTCGGTTGAAGCCATGAAAACAATACGTCGAGATGCACGGTCTACAACCGCACCCAGATAGAGTTCGTTGGCGATGTTTGACGCTTCTTCAACAAGAATTTTCGCAACAGGCTGACCGTTGGCATCAGTCTGATAAGTCACCAGGTTTTTACCCAGCCACTTCTGCGCAAATTCTTTGATTCCTTCCTTTGTATCATGCAGCTCAACACCACCCGCTTTACCACGGCCACCGGCGTGAACCTGACATTTTACAACCCACTTATCACTACCAATTTTCCCTGCGGCTTCAGCCGCTTCTTGTGGGGTATCACAAGCGTAGCCTTCCGGAACTGGCAAACCGTATTCAGCAAATAGCTGTTTTGCCTGATATTCGTGCAGATTCATTATGTTCCATCCGTTCTCATATCCCTTGGGGACTTGTTATCCATCTGAAATACTATGGTATTTCCGCATCAGTGAAAGTCGGAACCAATTTATGCCGGGCCGAGCCAGCCCGGCTTGGCCCGAAATTAAACGTCCAGTAACAGACGAGTAGGATCTTCAAGAAGTTCTTTGATGGTGACCAGGTAGCCCACTGACTCACGACCATCAACCAAGCGGTGGTCATAAGACAGGGCCAGGTACATCATCGGCAGGATTTCAACTTTACCGTCAACCGCCATCGGACGGTCCTGGATCTTATGCATGCCCAGAATAGCCGACTGAGGTGGATTGATGATTGGAGTAGACATCAGAGAGCCAAACACACCACCATTGGTAATGGTGAAGTTACCGCCGGTCAGCTCATCGACAGTCAGCTTGCCATCACGTCCTTTAATCGCAAGATCCCGAATACCTTTCTCGATTTCAGCCAGGCTCAACTTGTCGCAATCACGCAGAACCGGAGTAACCAAGCCGCGTGGTGTCGATACAGCAATACTGACATCGAAGAAGTTGTGGTAAACGATATCATCGCCATCAATTGACGCATTAACTTCAGGGTAGCGTTTCAGCGCTTCAACCACAGCTTTAACGTAGAAAGACATAAAGCCAAGGCGGATTCCGTGGCGCTCTTCAAAGATGTCTTTGTACTGCTTACGAAGATCCATGATTGGCTTCATGTTCACTTCGTTAAACGTTGTCAGCATAGCTGTGCTGTTTTTCGCTTCCAGCAGTCGCTCAGCTACACGCTTACGCAGGCGGGTCATAGGAACACGCTTCTGGCTACGATGAGCAAGCGGCACTTCAACTTTGGCTTCCGCAACAGGGGCAGGCGCTTCCGGTGCTTTTGTCTTCACTTCTTTCAGGTAAGCTTCAACGTCTTCGCGTGTAATGCGGCCACCAACACCCGTACCTTTCACATCTGAAGGGCTGATGCTGTGCTCACCCAGCAGGCGACGTACAGCAGGACTCAGAGCCTCACTGGTCTCTTCACTTAGAGAAGCAGTTGTGCGCTTAGTTGGCGATGCCTCAGCTTCAGCAGGCACGTCAGCTGTCGGCTCACCGGCAACGGCACCAGTCTTGATCTTACCAATAAGCTGCTTAGTTAAAACCGTTGTACCTTCATCCTCGAGGATAGACTCAAGAATACCATCTTCCGGTGCAGGTACTTCCAGCACCACTTTGTCTGTTTCGATATCAACCAGAACTTCATCACGTGTAACGGTATCACCTGGCTGTTTGTGCCAAGTAGCCACTGTCGCATCAGCAACTGATTCAGGTAAATCGGGAACCAGAATTTCGATCGTCATATCGGCTTTGTCCTTTTTGTTCCAGTTCTTATTAATCTATTGTAAGCGCAGCATCGACAAGCGCTTTCTGTTGTTTCAAGTGAACCGACATGTAACCTACAGCCGGTGATGCAGATGCCGGACGCCCCGCATAATTTAACTCAGCGCCTTTAGGCAACGCAGCACGGAAGTTGTGCTGACTTGAATACCAGGCTCCCTGGTTTTGCGGTTCTTCCTGACACCAGACGAAATCAGAAACGTGCTGATAATTCGCTAATGCGGCTTCAACATCTTCTTTAGGGAATGGGTAAATCTGTTCAATACGAACAATGGCCACATCAACCTGCTCATTCTTACGGCGCTGCTCCAGCAAATCGTAGTAGACTTTACCTGAACACAGCACGACGCGTTTGACCTGTTTCGAGTCAAGATCATCAATCTCACCGATAGCTGGCTGGAAGTTGCCGTCTGACAGTTCATCCATTGTTGATACACATAACGGATGACGCAGCAACGACTTCGGTGACATAACAATCAATGGACGACGCATCGGACGCATTACCTGACGACGCAGCATGTGATAAACCTGAGCCGGAGTCGATGGGATCACCACCTGCATGTTCTGCTCGGCACAAAGCTGAAGATAACGCTCAAGGCGAGCTGATGAGTGTTCCGGTCCCTGACCTTCATAGCCATGTGGCAGCAGCATTGTCAGACCACACATACGGCCCCACTTCTGCTCACCAGAACTAATGAACTGGTCAATCACCACCTGGGCACCATTGGCGAAATCACCGAACTGGGCTTCCCAAACCGTCAGACCGCCCGGCTCTGCAGTTGCATAACCGTATTCAAAAGCAAGCACCGCTTCTTCAGATAGTACCGAGTCAAAGACCTGGAATGAGCCCTGCTTATCATGGATGTTCGCCAGCGGTACATAGGTGCTGGCATCGGCCTGATTATGCAGGACCGCATGACGGTGGAAGAAAGTACCACGACCTGAATCCTGACCTGTAATTCGGATACGCTTGTTTTCATCAACCAATGTCGCGTAAGCCAGTATTTCGGCCATACCCCAGTCAACAGGCTTATCACCGACAATCATCGCCTGTCGATCGTTGTACAGCTTCTGAACACGACTTTGCAGTTTATGGCTGTCCGGATGCTGGCAAACTCGCTGTGCCAGTTCAAGCAGACGAGGCTGCTCAATCGTGTTCGGCCACTCTTCATTCCAGTCGTGCCCCAAGTATGGTGCCCAGTCGACGGAGTGAAGCTTCATCGGACGCCACTCTTTGACCACACATTCACCATGATCCAAAGCATCACGGTATTCGTTGATCAGGCCTGTTGCGGTTTCCAGATCGACAGTACCTTCATCAGTCAGGGCATCAGCATACAGCTTACGCGGTGTCGGATGCTTCTTGATTTTCTGGTACATCAGCGGCTGAGTCGCATTCGGCTCATCCGCTTCGTTGTGCCCATGACGACGGTAACACACCAGATCAATAACAACGTCGCGCTTAAATGTATTGCGGAAATCCATCGCAATGCGAGTAACGAAAGCAACTGCTTCCGGATCATCAGCATTAACATGGAAGATTGGTGCCTGAACCATTTTCGCGATATCAGTACAGTACTGAGTAGAACGAGTATCGTTCGGGTTAGATGTCGTGAAACCAATCTGGTTGTTCACCACAATGCGGACTGTACCGCCGACACGATAACCTCGCGCCTGCGACATGTTAAAGGTTTCTGCGACAACCCCCTGGCCCGCCACCGCCGAATCACCATGAATGGTGATCGGTAATACTAGAGAACCGTCTTTATCTCCCAGACGGTCTTGGCGGGCGCGGACCGAGCCCATAACCACCGGGTTTACAATCTCAAGGTGTGATGGGTTGAATGCCAACGCCAAATGCACATCACCACCTGGTGTCGCAAAGTCTGCCGAGAAGCCCTGGTGATATTTCACGTCACCGGTGCCCCAGGTTTCGTCATGCTTACCAGCAAACTCATCAAACAGATCCTGCGGTTTCTTGCCGAGCACGTTAACCAGCATATTCAAGCGACCGCGGTGTGCCATACCGACAACCACTTCACGGACACCGTTCGTACCGGCGTGACGTATCAACTCTTTAACCATAGGAATGAGCGCATCGCCGCCTTCGAGAGAGAAGCGCTTGGCACCGGGGAATTTTGCGCCAAGATAACGTTCAAGGCCTTCGGCCGCTGTTAGCTCATCAAGAAAGTTGATCTTTTCTTCTTTAGTAAACGTTCCTTTACCGACAACTGATTCAAGACGCTGTTGAATCCAACGCTTCTCATCAGTGTCAGTTATGTGCATATACTCCGCACCGATAGAACCACAGTAGGTTTTTTTCAGTGCATTGAAGATTTCAGAGAGCTTCATGGTTTCCTGGCCAATGGCAAAAGAACCCACATTGAAGTCCTGATCGAAATCATCTGCTGTCAGGTTATGGAACTCAGGATCGAGATCAGATACTCGGTCCTGCTGCCACAACCCCAGCGGATCTAGATTTGCATGTTGATGACCTCGGAAACGGTATGCGTTAATAAGCTGCAATACCTTAACCTGCTTGGCATCAACATCCGGGTCGCTGACGGTAGCACTTAGATGGGTTGTTTCTTTTGCGAGCCGACGGAAATAGTCACGTACACGCGAGTGTGGCTGCTCAACAACAGCTTCGCTCACGACAGGCAGGTCATCAAATACATGACGCCACTCTTCGTTAACTAATTCTGGGTCGCTAAGATACAACTCGTAGAGATCCTCTACATAAGTTGCATTGGCGCCAGCCAGGTGTGAAGACTCAAGCCATGCCTTCATAACGCCGTTCTGCATTGTTTTCCCTTAACCACTAGTTATCGCCATTTGCACCGATCATCTGACGACCGGCCATTGAGGCTGACTCCGGTTGCGAGCCTGGAGCCAGCATATCGATAATTCTATTAATTATACTGCGCGCTTTAGCAACATTGACTTAATGTGACCAATCGCTTTTGTTGGATTTAACCCTTTAGGACAAACATTTACACAGTTCATGATGCCATGGCAACGAAAAACACTAAAAGCATCGTCGAGATCGGACAATCGTTCATCGGTTGCAGTATCACGACTGTCAATTAGCCAACGATACGCAGCTAACAAGCCAGCCGGACCAATGAATTTATCCGGGTTCCACCAGAATGACGGGCAGGACGTTGAGCAGCAAGCACACATAATACATTCGTACAGGCCATCCAAATGCGCTCGCTCTTCCGGCGACTGTAAGTTTTCACGCGCTGGCGGCTGAGCACCGTCGTTAATCAGGAACGGTTTTACTTTGGCATAGTTGGCATAGAACTGTTCCATGTCGATGATCAAATCACGGATCACCGGCAGTCCGGGCAAAGGACGCAGTACAATGGTTTTCTCGCCGGTTAGGGCTGAAAGCGGTGTAATACACGCCAAACCATTTTTGCCATTCATATTGATACCGTCAGAACCACAAACACCTTCCCGGCATGAACGGCGAAATGCCAGACTCGGGTCCTGCTCTTTCAGCAAGATCAAGGCGTCAAGCACCATCATGTCAGAACCATCAGGCACTTCAAGGATATAACCTTTCATGTGCGGCGCGTTATCTACATCAGGGTTGTAACGGTAAATTGAGAAATTCAGCTTCATAATCCCTTCCACCCCTTAGTAAGTACGCGCTTTCGGCGGAAATGCCTCACGATAAATCGGTGTCATATTCACATCACGCTTTGACATTTCTTCTGTCACAGGGTTGTAAATAGAGTGACACAACCATTGTGTATCATCGCGCTCAGGAAAGTCGAAACGGGCATGGGCACCACGGCTCTCTGTCCGGTAGTTTGCCGCTACTGCTGTGGCATAAGCCGTTTCCATCAGGTTATCCAGCTCCAGGCATTCGATACGCTGAGTATTAAACTCAGTCGACGTGTCGTCCAGTCGTGCTTCTTTCAAGCGCTCGCGGATAACCTTCAGCTCTTCAAGCCCTGTTGCCATTGCTTCGCCTTCACGGAATACCGAGAAGTTATTCTGCATACAAGTTTGCAGGTCTTTTCGAATTTGAACCGGATCTTCACCCTTCTGGGTATTATTCCAACGGTTAAGGCGGGCAAGCGATGCTTCTATGTCTGACTCTGTCGCCGGACGGGCTTCAGCCTGCGCCAACAGCGTTTCACCAAGATGCAAACCAGTCGCACGACCAAATACCACCAAATCAAGCAGCGAGTTACCACCCAAACGGTTGGCACCGTGCACAGATACTGATGCAATTTCACCACAGGCGAACAGCCCCTGTACTTCGACATCCTGACCGGCTTCATTTTGTTTGATCGCCTGACCGGATACCTGAGTCGGTACACCACCCATCATATAGTGACAGGTAGGAATAACAGGGATCGGCTCTTTCACCGGGTCAACATGGGCAAAGGTACGAGAAAGCTCACAAATACCCGGCAGGCGGGATTCAAGCACATCTTTACCAAGGTGATCCAACTTCAGTTTGATATGAGGTCCCCATGGGCCATCACAACCACGACCTTCGCGAATTTCAACCATCATGGAACGGGCAACAACATCACGGCCGGCCAAATCCTTCGCATTTGGTGCATAACGCTCCATGAAGCGTTCACCATCTTTATTAAGCAGGTAACCACCTTCACCACGACAACCTTCTGTTACCAGAACCCCGGCTCCGGCAATGCCTGTCGGGTGGAACTGCCACATTTCCATATCCTGCATCGGTACACCGGCACGTAACGCCATTCCGACACCGTCACCGGTGTTAATATGGGCATTAGTTGTCGAAGCATAAATACGGCCTGCACCACCTGTTGCCAGAATCGTCGCTTTGGATTTGAAATAGCAAAGCTCACCGGTTTCCATGCATATAGCGGTACAACCTAAAATTGCACCATCCTGATTTTTCACCAGATCCAAGGCGTACCACTCAGAGAAAATCGTCGTCTGGTGCTTAATGTTCTGCTGATACAAGGTGTGTAATAAGGCATGACCAGTACGGTCAGCAGCAGCGGCTGTACGAGCTGCCTGCTCGCCGCCAAACTCTTTAGACTGTCCACCAAAAGGACGTTGATAAATAGAGCCATTATCAAAGCGCGAAAACGGCAGTCCCATTTTTTCCAGCTCAATAACTGACTTCGGCCCATTCTTACACATGTACTCGATGGCATTCTGATCACCGATATAGTCAGAACCTTTGACTGTATCGTACATATGCCACTGCCAGTTATCCGGATGGGAATTCCCCAGCGCAACAGTAATACCGCCCTGAGCCGATACGGTATGAGAACGGGTCGGGAAAACTTTAGACAGCAAGGCACATTTCAGGCCCTGCTCAGAAATTTGAAGTGCGGCACGCATGCCAGCACCACCAGCACCGATTACTACGGCATCAAATTCACGAACTGCAATGCTCACTTACGCACCCCACACAATAAAGAAACCAGAAAACAGGTAAACAAATAAAACGGTTACCACAGCAAACTGGATCAATGCCCTAATCGCCGCGGGTTTAATGTAATCAGTCAATACCTGCCACAAGCCAATCCATGCGTGGATCAGCACCGAAAGCAGTGCCAGCATAGTAAACACCTTGGTGCTCAGCTTGCCGAAAAATGCCGTCCATGTTTCGTAGTTAAGGTCAGGGCCGAAAGTAAAAAATCCGACCATATAAATGGTGTAAAAGGTAAGAATTACTGCGGTTGCACGTACAAGAATGAAGTCATGAACACCATTACGGCCGACTGTTGATACGTTGTTTACCATACTAAGCCTCCTGCAAAGAGGGAAAGCACACCAACGATCACGAAACTAATTTTCGCACTCGCAATGCCGGTTTCCATTTCTTCGAAATATCCCATATCCATCAGCAAATGACGTATCCCCACCACAATGTGGTAGAAAAGAGCCGTCAGCACACCCCAGAGCACAAATTTCACGAAGAAGCTGTCAACAATGCTGGCAGCACTTGCGAAACCTTCCGGGGAAGAAAGGGACAGGCCTAATAACCAAAGTAAGATTGCAACAGAAATGAACGTAATGACGCCCGATACACGGTGTAGGATTGACGCTATCGCAGTCAAAGGAAAGCGAATCGTCTGCAGGTCGAGGTTGACAGGTCTTGGCTTATTTACTTTCACGGTATTTGCCCACTCAGCTCCATTGAAGCATTTATTCTTATTGATCTCTCCGGTTCAGTGCTAACCCTCGTCATCCAATTAAACAATTTTGCAACTTTTCGTTACGATAATGTTTTTTTTGAGCCGTGAAACATTACCGCGGCTAAGTGCTTAATATTGTTAATAACTTAAACATTGGATTCTGGCAACGACAGAACCAGAGGCCTGTCGCGAGTATACGCCCCGTAACAACCAATTACAAACCTTGTAACATGACCTCTAACACGATTTGGGAACTTTTCAGATTTTCACACACTCTTATTAACAAGCGCACACATAACGGCACAAAAATTGACAAACGAGCCACCTAACGGTACAACATTTAAACATCCGTTTTTGGATCAGGACTATAAAAGCAAAGGAGATTGTTATGGCAGACAAGAAAGCGACTCTTCATATTGAAGGGAAAGCGCCAGTCGAACTGCCGATTCTCGGGGGCACACAAGGTCCTGAAGTAATTGACGTGCGCAAACTTGGCGCCAACGGTTACTTCACATTCGACCCTGGATTTATGGCTACTGCATCATGTGAATCTCAAATTACTTACATTGATGGCGATAAAGGTATCCTGCTACACCGCGGTTATCCGATCGACCAATTAGCCAATAATGCTGATTACTTGGAAGTCTGTTACATCCTTTTATACGGCGAAGTGCCAACTCGTGAGCAATACGAGACATTCAGGACTACGGTCACACGCCACACTATGGTCCATGAACAAATTGCCAGCTTCTTCCACGGCTTCCGCCGCGATGCTCACCCAATGGCAATTATGTGTGGTGTAGTTGGTGCACTGGCTGCTTTCTATCACGACTCTCTGGATATCAATAACGATACCCACCGTGAGATCACGGCATTCCGTCTGTTGTCAAAAATGCCGACACTGGCTGCGATGTGTTACAAATACTCTATCGGTCAGCCATTTATCTTCCCACGCAATGACCTCGATTATGCAGAGAACTTCCTGCATATGATGTTTGCAACTCCGTGTGAAGAATATGAAGTCAGTCCGGTTGTTGCCCGTGCAATGGATAAGATTTTCACTTTGCACGCCGATCACGAGCAGAACGCATCAACCTCAACAGTGCGACTTGCAGGCTCTTCCGGTGCAAACCCGTTTGCCTGTATTGCAGCTGGTATTGCTTCACTTTGGGGACCGGCACACGGGGGCGCCAACGAAGCATGCCTGAAGATGCTTGAAGAAATTGGTTCCGTAGACAAAATCCCAGAGTTCATAGAACGAGCGAAAGACAAGGATGATCCATTCCGCCTGATGGGCTTCGGTCACCGTGTTTACAAGAACTATGACCCGCGGGCAACTGTGATGCGCGAAGCTTGCCATGACGTTCTGGAGGAGCTGAATATTCAAGACCCACTGCTCGATGTGGCAATGGAGCTTGAGCGTATTGCCCTTTCAGATGAGTATTTTATCGATAAAAAACTATATCCGAATGTCGATTTCTACTCAGGTATCATCCTGAAAGCGATTGGTATTCCGGTATCTATGTTTACCGTGATCTTTGCCATGTCCCGTACTATTGGCTGGATTGCCCACTGGAATGAAATGCACAACGATCCGCATAATCGTATCGGTCGTCCTCGTCAGCTATACACTGGCTACAAGCAACGAGACTTCCAGCCAATTCACGAACGAGAGTAAAACTAACGTACCTTAAGGTATTAAACAAAAAAGGTTGAGTTGCAAGGCTCAACCTTTTTCTTTTCAATCAGCAAAAAATGTTATACCGGGTTATCAATATCGATGAAAGTGACGTCGAAATCGTGCTCCTGAGCCAGCCACTCACCTAACGATTTCACACCATAGCGTTCAGTAGCATGATGTCCGGCGCTGAAGTAATGGATCCCCAACTCACGGGCGGTATGCACAGTACGCTCTGAAATCTCACCGGAGATAAATGCATCAAGGCCTTTTTGCGCAGCCAGCTCAATAAAATCCTGACCGCCACCTGTACACCAACCCACCGTTTTGATCTCTGCTGGCGCATTATCGCCGATATGCAGCGGCTCACGATGCAGCGCAATAGATAAACGGGATGCCAGCTCTTCACCTGTCAGCGGTTGCTCAAACTGACCATAGACAGAGACAGAATTTGGATTACCGTCTTCAAGACCACCCAACACTTCAATTTCCATCAGTTCAGCCAGCTTAGCGTTATTACCAAGGCGCGGATGAACATCCAATGGCAGGTGATAGGCGTACAAATTAATACCGTTTTCAATCAGTGCCTTAATTCGACGAAATTTCATGCCGCGAATTTCCGCCGGCTCCCCTTTCCAGAAGAAACCATGATGAACAAGCAGCGCATCTGCCTTTTCTTCGATAGCGCGTTCTATCAGAGCCTGGCATGCCGTAACACCAGTAATAATTTTCTTAACTTCGGACTTACCTTCAACCTGCAAACCATTCGGGCAATAGTCTTTGATCAGGTGAGGGCTCAGCAGCTCGTTGAGTACGGCTTCCAGTTTTAGGTTATTCATTTTCGCTTCCTTTTATACCATTCAGGGTATTACGGTTAGCGTTATTCTATACCAACTGACAGAATCAAACCGGAAATTATCACCGTTAAACAAGACGATGACAGCTGTAAAATCGTTTAATTATTTACACGAGGAGCCGTCTGGATCTTTAACTCTTTGGACCAGGATTCCGCCTGCTGTAACCAAACAGGTTTATCACTGGTTTTGAGCCAATATCGATACAGATAGCTATAAAATTTTGACCGAGTTGAAACAGGCAGGCATACCATGACGGGAAAGGCAAACACACCGACAATAATAGCCAAGCTACGACGTAGAATAATGCGAGGAACTGAGAATGGTGTATACATGAGACCTCCAAAACTGGTCCAACCTGTAAACACTCTAATTGATGACGTCCTGTGTCTCTATACCATAAAGCTTGTTTTTTACCCAAGTTTGAACTAAATAGCTAAATTAATATCCTTTGATTCCTTTTGTTTACATGACAGAAACAAAGCCTCAACAATATACAACTGATTTAATATCAATTCTCCACTATCCCCTACTTTTTGACAGTGCTCCCTTTGCGGCAGATGACGACTGGTTAAGTCAATTTCGTCGCAGAGCTACCATCCCTGAGCCATCCGGTTATCAGGGCAACCGGAGGCTTGGCTTTTATTATCAGTGGCTCTGGAAACAACTGATAAAGGCTCACCCGGACTATGAACTGGTTGCTGAAGAAGTCCAGATTCAATGGCAAAAACAGACAGTGGGAGCCATTGATTTTCTGGTCCGAAACCTAATGAGCGGAGAACTGGAACACTGGGAAGTTGCGATTAAGTTCTACCTTGCGTATCAATGGTCCTGGCCCGGTCCCAATGCCAAAGATAATCTGGATAAGAAAATTCAGCGCATGCTCGACCACCAGCTAAGGTTATGTGAACATCCAGCATACCAATCACAACTGGCGAAAAGATATGGTCAACCGACTAAAAAGCGACTGATCATGCAAGGGCGTCTTTTCTACCCGGTGCAGAACAATGCTTATGGTTCTAGCCCTGGTTCTGATATACAGCTAAACCCCAAGGCATTTACCGGATTATGGGGCTATCGTTCTGAGACCAAGGAACGGCCACTAAAATGCATTGGCAAAGAAAACTGGATCAGCCCGCCAACCTATCATGCCCTGGAAATGACACAGGTCCCCGACCCAATTAGTACGCCGGTTCAGGCAGTTGATCCTGATAACAGGATCTGGTTCATCATGCCAGATGACTGGCCACATAATCAAAGCAACTGTAAATAACATCAAAAAACGCCCCGACTTGATATTATTCAAATCGGGGCGTTTTAATTAATTGATGCTTCAATCGATGGTAATTAAACCTTACAAGCCAGCATCCGAGAAGACTTTACTTACAATTTCCTGTGCTTCTTTTTCAATCAGAGCAAGGTGCTCCTTACCCTTGAAGCTTTCACAGTAAATCTTATAGATTTCTTCAGTACCTGACGGACGAGCAGCAAACCAGCCATTTTCAGTGGTTACTTTCAGGCCACCAATTGCAGCACCGTTACCCGGTGCATGGGTCAAACGGGCTGTAATTGGATCACCAGCCAGCGTTTCCGCAGCAACCATTTCAGGCGACAGCTTGCTAAGTACCGCTTTCTGCTCACCATTCGCAACAGCCTGAAGACGGTTGTACTCAGATGCACCGTGCTTAGCAGCCAACTCTTCGTAGTACTGCTGTGGGTTCTTACCCGTAACTGCGGTGATTTCGGCAGCAAGCAGACACAGCAAAATGCCGTCTTTGTCTGTTGACCATGGTGTGCCATCCATACGCAAGAAAGATGCACCGGCACTTTCTTCACCGCCAAAGCCCAGTTTGCCGGAGTAAAGGCCATCAACAAACCATTTGAAACCAACCGGTACTTCACACAGCTCACGACCAAGGTCAGCAACAACGCGATCGATCAAGGCACTGGAAACCAGCGTTTTACCAACAGCAACTTCCTGACTCCAGTCAGGGCGGTGACGATAAAGATAATCAATGCACACTGCCAGGAAGTGGTTAGGATTCATCAGACCAGACGGAGTAACAATACCGTGGCGGTCGTAATCAGGGTCATTACCAAAAGCAAGATCGTACTTGTCTTTGTGAGCCAGCAGACCAGCCATTGCGTAAGGTGATGAACAGTCCATACGAACCACGCCGTCTTTATCAAGAGACATGAAACGGAAAGACGGATCAATAGACTCATCAACCAGAGTCAGATCCAGACCGTAATGGCTAGCAATTTGGCGCCAGTATTCGATACCAGAACCACCCAGCGGATCGACACCGATTTTCAGGTTGGCTTTCTGGATCGCTGCCATATCAATGACATTCACCAGATCATCAACATACGGTGCAACCAGATCATGCTCCTGTACCAGCTCGCTGGCAAAAGCATCCTGGATAGATACACGCTTAACATCTACCATACCGTTGGCAATGATTTCGTTCGCGCGTTTTTCGATAGCTGATGTCAGCTCACCTTCAGCCGGGCCACCATGTACTGGATTGTACTTGATACCACCGTCCTGAGGCGGGTTGTGAGAAGGCGTGATTACAATGCCGTCAGCCTTATCTTCATTGGCACAGTTGTAGCAAAGAATAGAGTGAGAAATACCCGGTGTCGGTGTATAACCACGATCTTTCTGAATAACAACTTTCACATTGTTCGCAACCAGCACTTCAAGTGTTGACGTGAATGCAGGCTCAGACAATGCGTGGGTATCTTTACCCAAGAATAGCGGACCTGTAACACCGTTAGCGGCACGAACTTCCGCAACAGCCTGAGCAATAGCCCAGATATGGTGCTGGTTAAATGTTCCCTTATCAGCCGTACCACGGTGACCAGAAGTACCAAAGGCAACTCGCTGCTGTGGTTCAGAAGCACTCGGCTCAATCAGGAAATAGTTCGCAACCAGTGCGGGAATGTTGTGCATATCTTCTTGCTGGGCACGCTGCCCAGCACGAGGATGGATCGCCATTAACTTATCCTTGTAAATTGTGAGGCATATAGCCGATTAAATTTCGCCGCAAACTTTTTCAACGATATCCGCACCGAAGCCCATCTTGGTCATCAGTTGCTCTACCATCTGGCGTTTGCGATCAGTATTCGTATTGGTAATCACCCAGAATGGGGTGTTAGGAATGGCTTTCGGCTTAGTCGTTTTACCACTTGCCAGCAAGGTATCTTCATCCTTGGCAAAGTATACGCGTGTACGACCTTTAATTGCCGTGGCATCAGTAAAGCTTTCCGGATCGATACGATAGAGCGAGGACAGGATCAGCATAAATCGGCCGATCGCCTTTTCCTGAGCAGCAAACTCATCAGAAATCAGCACAGATCGCATTTCCTTAACACGATCCACTTTAACCACGTTACCCGCGTCTTTACTTACCACAACACCCTTTGGACGCACAGGCATCACAACTTCCGGCTGTGCTGAGGTTTGATCCGGCATCATAAGCAAGCGGCGCAAAATGTCAGATGCACTCTCACCAATATGCTGGGTTTGGCTGGCGATATAACGATATAGCTCTTCGTCTACCTCAATACTCTTCATCGTAGTGTTCATTATCGTTCCGTTTGAAAATCACCGTGAGATTATAACGTGATCCGAGGTTATACTCTACGGTAAAGCGTTATCAACAAGAGAAAATAGTCAGTGAATCTTCATTATCAAGTGGAAGGACAAGGCGATGCGATCATTTTGATCCACGGCCTGTTCGGCAGTGCCGACAATTTAGGCCTTATCGCCAGAGCATTGAAAGATAAATACAAAGTCATCAGCATTGATCTTCGTAACCACGGACGATCCCCTCACACCGAAACCTTTACCTATCATGAAATGGCTTCTGATGTCGTCAAAGTGATCGATCAATGTGATATAGAACGCTTCTCACTGATTGGTCATTCTATGGGCGGAAAAGTGGCCATGGCGATGACACAGCTGGTTACAAACAGACTAAACCACCTGATCGTACTTGATATGGCGCCGGTACATTACCACGTTCACCGCCATCAAAATGTGTTCGCAGGGCTCCAAGCAGTCGCCAGGCAGAGCGTCAGCAACCGGAAAGAAGCCGAAAGCTATCTCGCCCAACATGTTGTTGAACCCGGCGTTCGCCAATTCCTGCTCAAATCATTTGCGAAAACCGACACCGGCTATGACTGGCGTTTCAATGTTGAAGGCCTGATTGCCAATTACGACACCATCATGGGTTGGGAAGAAATCCCGGCATTTCACGGCAAAACCCTTTTTATCAAAGGCCAGGATTCAGAGTACATCCTGCCAGAACACCGCGAATCTATCGCCCGCCAATTCCCGGCTGCCAAGGCCCATATGGTAGCCAACACCGGCCACTGGCTTCATGCAGAGAAACCGGAAATCGTAAATCGTATTATTCTTAACTTCTTACAATCGGCCTAACCGTTAACAGTCGCCTGTTCTCTGTGTTATAGTGCGCGACTGGCTCGGTTTCGACCGCGGTATGGAGACTGAAATGCTATACGAGCATATGGAGTTGCTTGAATCGATTGGGCTGGACTTGCTGTTTGCTGCCATTTTTTTCTTTATTGGCATGGCCATTAAAGATGTTCTGAAGCAGGGCAATGTGCCACCTTTTGGCCGTAAAATCGTCTGGCTGGTTCTTTTTCTCGGCTGTGCCGGTTTTGTAGCCAAGGGTCTGATCCAACTAAGTTGGGAAGGAGCCGGGATCGGTTAACATATCTTTCAGGCATCAGAAGTTAGCTTCAGCAGCCATTGAGCTTCATGTCAGTAATCACATGAAGAGCATGATGCCTGAACACAGCGCAAAAACTGCGTGCACATTAAAAAACAGCACCCGGTTAAGCGCATTCGATCTCTCGCTTAGTTAAACTCGTAGATCGAACTAAATGTCATTGAAACTCAGGGTATTCCCCTGACAGGATTTTTGTATACCGTTACCAATAGAGGTGACGGTCAACAACTAAATACAGGTAATCTCTACTATGGCGAGTGTAGGACTCTTCTTTGGTAGCGACACTGGTAACACAGAAGCTGTCGCTAAAATGATTCAAAAACAACTGGGTAAACACCTGGTTGAAGTAAAAGATATCGCGAAAAGCAGCAAAGAAGATATCGACAATTTTGACCTGCTGATCTTGGGTATCCCAACCTGGTATTACGGTGAAGCACAGTGCGACTGGGATGACTTCTTCCCTGAACTGGAAAACATCGATTTCTCAACCAAGCTGGTAGCAATCTTCGGTTGTGGTGATCAGGAAGACTACGCAGAGTACTTCTGTGATGCAATGGGTACTCTACGCGAGATCGTAGAAGGTCGTGGCGCAACTATCATCGGTCACTTCTCGACTGAAGGCTTTGAGTTTGAAGCTTCTAAAGCACTAGTTGATGACAACCACTTTGTTGGCCTCTGTGTCGACGAAGACCGCCAGCCAGAACTGACTGAAGAACGCGTTGAAAAGTGGGTTAAGCAAGTCTACGAAGAAATGTGTCTGTCTGAGCTGGAAGACTAATCCTTCGCTTTTTCAGCATTTAAAAACGCGCCTCAGGGCGCGTTTTTATTTTGAATCATAATCGCCAATCTCATCAAACCATGCCTGCTGCCTGTGCTGAGGCTTCTTTCTCACATATAGCACTCTTCGAACTCTTGAAACGGCCTCTCCCCTGTCGTTCATCACATTAACAATAAACTCAGGCAAGTATTTCTCGCCATTGACGGTAGCCTGTTTGATTTCCTGTACAGTTTCGTCAGACAAGATAAAGTCAGCCGTCAGATCTGTATCACCCGGCTTAATAAAACTAATCTCAGCCTGTTTATCCCAAACATAATATTCATCCCCTAATATCCCCATAAGCATCAGTGTATAAATAGGATCTGTCAGAGAAAATATACTGCCACCGAATTGGGTTCGGTAAGGGTTCCTGTTCCACCACCTGAGTTTCAGACGCAACCTTACCCGTCGGTAGTCTTCAGAAATGCTCTCTACTTTAATACCGGCTCCCCAAAACGGCGGCCACATATTCAGGGCAAAACGGAGCAAACCCGGACGATAAAATTGGTTCTCCATAACCTCCCCTTGTTATGTTACAACACGCATACTGTACATTTTTATAACAAACCTGCAAAATAAAGAAAAGTTACAGATCAGGTAGATTCATCGTTTTTTAAGGTTTATTGTTACCTTGTGGTCACTTATAATGAAGTTATATGAGAAGACTACCGCATCATGTTGTTGCGGCTAGCCAATAGGAAACTCGGATGTCAGATAATAATCACGCACTTAAACAAGCAGGTTTAAAAGTTACACTTCCGCGCCTTAAGATTCTGGAAGTTCTTCAACAACCTGACTGCCAACACATTAGTGCTGAAGACTTGTATAAGAAATTAATCGATATTGGTGAAGAAATTGGCCTGGCGACAGTTTATCGTGTTCTGAACCAGTTCGATGATGCCGGTATTGTTACCCGTCACCACTTTGAGGGCGGTAAGTCTGTGTTTGAGTTGGCAACTCAGCATCATCACGATCATCTGGTTTGTCTTGATTGCGGCAAAGTAATTGAGTTTTCAGATGAAATTATCGAGCAGCGCCAGAAAGAAATTGCAGCTAACTTCAATGTTCGCCTGACAAACCACAGCCTGTATCTATACGGTCACTGCATGGAAGGTGACTGTACTGAAGACCCAAGTCTGCATGATAATAAATAATTAACTGACAACAGACCTTCAAATTAACGACTTATCACTTAGGTGCTCAACCCTAAGTAAAAAAACCAGCCAAATGGCTGGTTTTTTTGTTATACCAAACTGAAGAATAATCTTATCGAAAACGATCACGCATAAAAAAAAAGCCAGAATTAATCTGGCTTTTTTATCAGTCCGGTTTTACTCACAATTTGTGATTAGTCGCCGATCTTAGCCCACGTATCACGCAGACCAACAGTGCGGTTAAATACCAGATTCTCTGCTGATGAATCTTTATTATCAGCACAGAAGTAACCGGTACGCTCGAACTGGAACGCCTTCTCAGCTTCTGCAGATACCAATGACGGCTCAACAAAGCCTTTCTTCACTGTCAGAGACTCTGGGTTGATCACTGAAACAAAATCTTCTGCTGAACCTGGGTTTGGTACTGTGAACAGACGGTCGTAAAGGCGGAACTCAGCAGAAACACCTGCATCAGCTGATACCCAGTGAATAACACCTTTAACTTTACGACCATCAGCCGGGTTCTTACCCAGTGTTTCGTTGTCGTAAGTACAGAAGATAGTAGTGATATTGCCAGCTTCATCTTTTTCGATGCGCTCAGCCTTAACCACGTATGCACCACGCAGGCGAACTTCTTTACCCAGAACCAGACGCTTGTACTTCTTATTTGCTTCTTCGCGGAAGTCTTCACGCTCAATGTAGATTTCACTGGTAAACGGAACCTGACGGGTACCCATCTCAGGCTTGTTCGGATGGTTAGCAACTTCCAGCATCTCAGCTTCACCATCGAAATTTTCGATAACAATCTTAACCGGATCCATTACAGCCATCGCACGAGGTGCATTCTCGTTCAGGTCATCTCGGATACAAGATTCCAGAGAGCCCATCTCGATGGTGTTTTCCTGCTTAGTAACACCGATACGCTTACAGAACTCACGAATAGATGCAGACGTGAAACCACGGCGACGCAGACCTGAAATAGTCGGCATACGAGGATCATCCCAGCCTGAAACCAAGTTATCTGTTACCAGCTGGTTCAGCTTACGCTTAGACATCACCGTGTATTCTAGGTTCAGACGGCTGAATTCATACTGACGAGGCTGGCAATCAATCGTAATGTTATCCAGAACCCAATCGTACAGACGACGGTTGTCCATGAATTCCAATGTACAGATAGAGTGCGTAATGCCTTCAAGTGCATCAGAAATACAGTGAGTAAAGTCGTACATTGGGTAGATGCACCACTTATCACCAGTCTGGTGGTGATGTGCAAAACGAACACGGTAAATTACCGGATCACGCATAACCATGAACGGTGACGCCATGTCGATTTTTGCACGAAGACACATCTTGCCTTCTTCTACTTCGCCGTTCTTCATTTTATCGAACAGCTCTAAGTTTTCTTCTACGCTGCGATCGCGGTATGGGCTTGGCTTACCAGGCTCAGTAAGTGTACCGCGGTACTGACGCATTTGCTCTGGACTTAGCTCATCAACGTACGCTAAGCCTTTATTAATCAATTCAATAGCAAACCCGTATAGCTTGTCGAAGTAGTTTGATGAGTAACAAATCTCACCGCTCCACTCAAAGCCCAACCAGTTAACATCGCTCTTAATAGACTCAACGTATTCGATGTCTTCTTTCTCAGGGTTTGTATCATCAAAACGTAAGTTACATTGACCCTGATAGTCCTGAGCAATACCGAAGTTCAAACAAATTGATTTCGCATGGCCGATGTGCAGGTAGCCATTTGGCTCCGGCGGAAATCGGGTATGTACGCTTGTATGTTTGCCACTTGCTAAATCCGCATCGATAATTTGACGGATAAAGTTAGTTGGACGAGCTTCAGATTCACTCATCAATTATACCTCGTGTGCTGACAGGATTTTCGAACTCTCTATGATCCATAAATATGGGTCACGACTCAACAAATAGTGTGCATTGTTTGCCGATATGTATAAAAAAACCCCGCAATTGCGGGGTGAAATATAAGTATAGGTCTAAAAGCAGACCTAATAGACAACATTCCACTCAGGATTTCACAACGGAAAAAGAAAACCTGAAATATGAAACCGCCTCAGCAGCTTCTGATTGTACTCAGCATTAAGCACACTCAGAAACAACCATTCAAACAGTAACGTCGTAAAACCTGCAATTATTTACCAAAGATAATCGCATCTAATTAAAGGATAAAGTTCGTATTAGTCTTGTGAGGGAGTTACCGGCCCTTATCAGGACCGGTAACAATCAGGATTACTTACTGCAATGAAGTAATTAAGGTAGTTTTACTGAAGATAGGTCTTCTGAAACCGGGATTTTCTTCATCTCACCAGCTACGATTTCAGCCAGTGGGCCAAGAATAACCTGAAGGTTGTTTGAGCCCAGTTTAACAACACCCATTGCACCCAGAGCTTTCAGCGTTTTCTCATCAGCCAGGCTGCTGTCTTTAAGAGTAAGACGCAGACGGGTAATACATGCATCGATATTCTCAAGGTTACCGTGACCACCCAGTGCTTTCAGGTACTGCTTAGCCAGTTCACCTGTTTCAGCAGAGCCCGCAGCAACAGCACCTTCTTCTGCATCATCATCTTCACGGCCTGGCGTTTTCAGGTTGAACTTGATGATAACAGTACGGAAGATTGAGTAGTACAGACCGAAGAATACCAGCCCCTGTACAACCAGCATGTACCAGTTAGTTGCCAGTGGGTTACGTGTCTGCAGAACCATATCTACGAAACCTGCAGAGAAACCGAAGCCTGAAATCCACTGCATTGACGCTGCGATGTATACAGAGATACCTGTCAGCAATGCGTGAACAACATACAGGGCAGGAGCCAGGAACATGAACGCAAACTCAAGAGGCTCTGTAACCCCAGTGAAGAATGATGCAAAGCCGGCAGCGATCATGATAGAAGCAACTTTTTCTTTGTTCTGAGGCTTAGCTGTGTGGTACATAGCTAGTGCTGCACCAGGCAGACCAAACATCATGATTGGGAAGAAACCACCCATGTAAATACCAGTCACACCCGGAGTTGCAAGACCAGCATCAATAGAAGCCTGACCACCAAGGAAGTTTGGCAGATCATTTATACCTGCAACGTCAAACCAGAATACTGAGTTCAGGGCATGGTGTAGACCAACAGGAATCAGAAGACGGTTGAAGAATGCGTAAATACCGGCACCAACTTCACCCAAGCCCTGGATACCTTCACCGAAAGATACCAAGCCGCCGTATACAGCAGGCCAGATATACATAAGAATAAAAGAAATCAGGATACCGGCAACAGACATCAGGATAGGAACCAGACGCTTACCAGAGAAGAAGGCCAACGCTTTGTGCAGCTCAACATGTGAATAACGGTTGTAAATTTCCGCTGCAACAATACCCACAAGAATACCAACAAACTGGTTGTTAATCTTAGCGAATGCAGCAGGAACGGCACTTAGTTCAATACCTTGAATGTGAGCCACAGTTGCAGGAGCAAGCAGTGTTGTAACGACCAGGAAGCCAACAAAACCGGACAATGCAGCCGCACCGTCTTTATCTTTAGACATACCGTAAGCAACACCTACAGCAAACAGTACCGACATATTATCAATAATGGCCGCCCCTGCTTTAATCAAGAAGGCCGCCAATGCACTGTTCGCACCCCAGCCTGTTGGATCGAGCCAGTAACCGACACCCATAAGAATTGCTGCGGCAGGCAGCGTGGCGACTGGCACCATCAACGCCTTACCTACTTTTTGAAAATATCCAAGAATGTTCACCCTTAGTTCCCCCTATGGTTTTCTTATCTTAGATTCGAAACAGATAACTTATTTTAGTTACCCGATTAAGTAATATGCAGTTTAAGAGTTTAAATTCGCCCCGCAAATTAAACTCTCATCTTTTGTGATCATTATCACCCGGATGAACGATGACGGAGCGATTTTGCTAGCTCGATCATAAAACTTATTTTATTATCCAAAACAAGAGTTGTAATACGCTATTATTCTATTGTTATTTTTTCTTGAAACGAGGTGTAACCGTGAGACTTATCCCACTGAATAATGCAAGAGATGTCGGTTTGTGGTCTGCTCGCTATATTGCTGATCGTATTAATAAATTTCAGCCTACAGCAGAGCGTCCTTTTGTCCTTGGTCTGCCAACTGGTGGTACTCCATTGGCAACATACAAACGCTTAATCGAACTTTATGAAGCAGGTGAAGTAAGTTTTAAACACGTTGTTACTTTCAACATGGATGAATATATCGGAATTCCATCCGATCACCCAGAATCCTACCGTAGTTTCATGTACAACAACTTCTTCAACCATATTGATATTCAAGAAGGAAATATCAATCTGCTCAATGGCAATACGCTAGATCACGAAGCAGAATGCCAGCGTTACGAAGAAAAGATTAAATCTTATGGCAAAATTAACCTATTCATGGGCGGCGTAGGCAACGATGGTCACATTGCCTTCAATGAACCAGCCTCATCTCTGGCATCTCGCACCCGTATTAAGACGCTGACAGAAGATACACGTATTGCTAATTCTCGATTTTTCGATAACGATATCAACCAAGTACCTAAATACGCACTGACAATTGGTGTAGGCACTCTGCTTGATTCTGAAGAGATCATGATTCTGGTTACCGGTCACAACAAAGCGCTAGCACTAGAAGCTGCAGTAGAAGGTTCAGTCAACCACCTGTGGACGGTTTCCGCCCTGCAAATTCATCCTAAATCACTGATTGTCTGTGACGAGCCCGCGACTCAGGAATTGAAAGTAAAAACAGTTAAATACTTCAAAGAGCTCGAAGCAGAAAATATTAAACATCTTTAACAAAGGACTTGTTCATGTACGCGCTTACCAACTGCCGCATATTCACCGGTAGCGATGTGCTGAATAACCACGCCGTTATTATTAACGGCGTGAACATTCACGCTGTTTGCCCCATCGCAGAGCTACCGCAAGACATTAAAACCCTGGATCTTGAAGAGGCTAACCTGACACCAGGCTTCATCGACCTGCAACTGAATGGCTGTGGCGGCGTTATGTTTAACGACCAAATTAACGCTGATAGCCTGCATACCATGCACAGGGCAAACCTTAAATCAGGTTGCACAAGCTTCCTGCCAACGCTGATCACCTCATCTGATGAGGATATGAAAGCAGCTATCACAGCAGAACGAGAGTATCAGAGTCGTTACCAGAACCACACTCTTGGCCTGCACCTGGAAGGCCCTTACCTTAGCGTCATGAAAAAAGGTATTCACTGTGTGGATCACATCCGCCGTTCTGACGACGATATGATCCAATACATCTGTGATAATGCCGATGTGGTAACCAAAGTAACCATGGCACCTGAACAGAACCGGCATGAACATATTGAGCAGCTGGTTGATGCGGGTATTGTTGTCTCTGCCGGTCATACAAATGCTACTTATGCAGAAACTCGTAAAGGCTTCGCTGCCGGTATGACCTTTGCTACCCACCTGTTCAACGCAATGACACCAATCGCAGGGCGTGAACCAGGCGTTGTCGGTGCAATCTACGACACACCGGAAGTTTACACCGGCGTCATTGCCGATGGTTTCCACGTCGATTATGCCAACATCCGCATCGCTCACCGCCTGAAGGGCGATAAACTTATTTTAGTGACCGACGCAACTGCGCCAGCAGGAGCAGACATTGATCACTTTATTTTTGTCGGCAAGAAAGTATATTACCGTGATGGAAAGTGTGTTGATGAAAACGGCACACTCGGTGGTTCGGCGCTGACAATGATCGAAGCAGTTCAGAACAGCGTCGAACATGCAGGTATCGCCCTGGACGAAGCGATTCGTATGGCTACCCTATATCCCGCTCGAGCAATCAGTGTGGACAACAAACTGGGAGCTATCAAAAAAGGTATGGTTGCTAACCTGGCTATTTTTGATCGTGACTTCAACGTTCGGGCGACTGTTGTTAACGGTGAATACGAGCAGAACTAACTATGACAGGCGGACAAATTGGTAATGTCGATCTGGTAAAGCAGCTGAACAGTGCAGCTGTTTACAGACTCATTGACTTGCAAGGCCCTATATCACGCATTCAGGTTGCTGATGTCAGTCAGCTGGCCCCAGCAAGTGTTACTAAAATCACCCGCCAATTGCTTGAGCGCGGCCTGATCAAAGAGGTCGCGCAGCAAGCATCGACCGGTGGTCGACGTGCTATCTCGCTGACCACAGAGTCAGCCCCATTCCACTCAATTGCGATCCGCCTTGGACGTGATTACATTGAGCTTTCTTTATTTGATCTGAGCGGCAAACACCTTGCCGGTACAGCACATCAATTTATCTATACCAATCAACAAGAGTTGACCGACGGGTTACTTAACCACATTCGCCAGTTTATTGGTGAAAACCAGGGAGTCATGCGCGAACTGGTTGCATTTGGTATTACCCTGCCGGGCCTGATTGACCCTGAAAATGGCATTATCGAATACATGCCGCATATTTCAGTTGACCGATTCCCGCTTTCTGAAATCATCAGTGAGAAGTTTGGCGTTTCCTGCTTTGTCGGTAATGACATTCGTGGCTTAGCTTTGGCTGAACATTATTTTGGTGCCAGCCAGGACTGTGTTGACTCTATCCTGGTCAGTGTCCATCACGGTACCGGTGCCGGTATTATCGTTAACGGACAGGTATTCCTTGGCCATAACCGTAACGTCGGTGAAATTGGTCACATCCAAATCGATCCTTTGGGTGATAAATGCCAGTGTGGCAACTTCGGTTGTCTTGAAACTGTTGCTTCTAATCCGGCTATTATTACTCACGTTCAGAAGCTACTGGATCAAGGTTACCAAAGCAGCCTACAAGAACTTGAAGACGTAACAATGCCTGCTATTTGTGAAGCTGCAAACAAAGGTGATGAGCTTGCCAGCCAGGCATTGATCAAAGTCGGTAATCAACTTGGTAAAGCACTAGCAATGACCATCAATCTGTTTAACCCGCAAAAGATTGTAATTGCAGGCGATATCACCCAAGCCAAAGATGTCGTGTTCCCGGCTATTCGTCGCTGCATTGAGACTCAATCTCTGTCTACATTCAACAAAGATTTACCCATTGTTGAATCAGAACTTTATAACCAACCGACGATTGGCGCCTTCTCAATGATCAAACGTGCGATGCTTAACGGCGTTCTTCTACAACGTTTACTGGAAGATTAAGGTGTCAGACTGCACTCAGATGAAGATGGAAGAGATCGTCACGAATAGTTAATCAGGCTTACTCAGAATAGCGCCAAGGGGCATGTATCAGACAGATACATGCCCCTTGTGTTATATTGCAACAATAACTGCTGTACCAGCATCCCACCAAGACCATAAGAAAGGATTGCTAAGCTCATTATGGAACTTGTTTATATTATTGCCGCCTTTCTGGCAGGCTTCATTGCACTCAGGTGTAAGCTCCCACCGCTAGTGGGATTTCTGATTGCCGGCTTTGCTCTCAATAGCGCTGGCTATCATTCCACAGAAGTCCTAACGTCACTGGCAGATTTAGGGGTCACCCTATTGCTGTTCTCGATCGGACTGAAGCTCGATGTAAAAACCTTGCTCGCCAAAGAAATCTGGGGCGGTGCAACCTTGCACAATTTGCTTTCAACCGGTTTATTCACCCTGATACTGCTTGCGCTTAAACAGCTGGGCATTGGTATGCTGGTTGAACTCGATATCATGCAGCTTGCTCTGCTGGCCTTTGCACTCTCCTTCTCCAGCACCGTATTTGCCATCAAAGCACTACAGGAGAAAGGTGAACTGAATGCCACCTACGGCACACTGGCAATCGGTATTCTGGTAATGCAGGATGTCTTTGCGGTAATTTTCCTGACGGTTTCTACCGGAAAAATTCCTGAAATTACCGCTCTGGGATTGTTTGCCCTGCCGTTGCTACGCCCTTCTCTGTTTAAGATCCTTGATCGGGCCGGTCACGGTGAAATGCTGGTATTGTACGGTATCTTCCTGGCGCTGGTCGCCGGAGCCGGTTTATTTGAAGCCGTTGGCATGAAAGCTGACCTGGGGGCTCTGATTATGGGGATGATGCTGGCAGCTCACCCGAAAGCTTCAGAGTTATCCAAATCTTTATTCAACCTGAAAGAACTACTGTTAGTTTGTTTTTTCCTCAACATCGGCTTGTCAGAAGAACCAACCGTTAACGGCTTCCTCATGGCCATGGTCTTTATTCTGCTGCTGCCGATCAAAGGCGTGCTCTACTACGTTATCTTCAACCTTTTCCGGTTCCGGGTCCGTACTTCACTACTGGGGACCCTGACTCTGTTCAACTACAGTGAATTCGGCCTAATTGTGAGCGGTTTGGCCTACAACATGGGGCTTCTGCCGGGCAGCTTCCTGGTTGCCATCGCTATTGCGGTTTCCATTTCCTTCCTGCTTGCTGCGCCGCTGAACAGTATCAGTCACCGCATCTATAAAGATGCCTCAAAATGGCTCAAAGAATATGAACCGGAAAAACTGAACGCAGGCGATCGTCTTATCGACCTTGGTGACAAGAAGATCATGATCCTCGGGATGGGACGTATCGGTACCGGAGCCTATGACGAACTGGTTCAACGCTATGGCCAACAAGTTATCGGTATTGAAACCCGTGAAGACTCAGTACAAGGCCATCGCGATGAAGGACGTAACGTGATTCATGGCGATGCAACTGACCCCGACTTTTGGGCTAGAGTCATCTCCCGCCACAATACCGAGCTCATTTTGCTGGCGATGCCACACAGCCAGGCCAACAGCTTTGCACTTGAACAAATCCGCGAACGCAATTACCAAGGTAAAATCGCAGCTATTGCGAAATACAGTGATGATGTGGATCTGCTGAATGAAATGGGGGTTGATGCCGCTTTCAACATCTACAATGAGGCCGGCAGCGGCTTTGCCCGTCATGTTTGCGAACATTTATCACCTCAAATAAAGCCTCTCTAGCGCATTATTCTGTTCTTTTCTTCCAACGGCAGCTTCGGCTGCCGTTCGTTTTTCTGCTCAAAACACCAACCAATATTAGATGAAATTCATTTAAATCCAATTTTATTAAATAAAATTCACCGCAAAGCCTTTTCTTTAATTGAATTAAGGTTTCTGGTTGCATTTATTTGCTGAATACGCAATTTTAAAAATCAAGAACGGCGAGGCAAGGTTCTAAGCCCGAATAGTAAGTTCCTTACACATGGAACTTACTCGCCAAGAAATTCAGGGACAGCAACAAGCAATTTAAAGTTGGAGTGGGAAGTATGTGTTCAATTTTTGGTATCTTAGACATTAAAAGCGATGCAGCAGCATTGCGTGAAACCGCACTGGAAATGTCTAAAAAAATGCGCCATCGCGGCCCTGACTGGTCAGGCATCTATTCATCAGACAAAGCGATCCTAGTGCACGAACGCCTGGCTATCGTTGACCTGAACAGCGGTGAGCAGCCTCTGTATAACGCCGATAAAACACATGCCCTTGCTGTTAACGGTGAGATCTACAACCACAAAGAACTCGAAGCGGAATTCGCACCGGACTACCCTTTCCAGACCCAATCTGACTGCGAAATCATCCTGGCATTGTACAAAGAGAAAGGCCCTGAACTGCTGGATTACCTGAACGGTATTTTCGGTTTCATCCTGTACGATGAAGTAGAAGATGCTTACCTGATCGGCCGTGATCATATTGGTATCATCCCGCTTTACCACGGCTACGATGAGCACGGTAACTACTATGTTGCTTCTGAAATGAAAGCCCTGGTTCCGGTTTGTAAGAGCATCAGTGAATTCCCTCCAGGTCACTACCTGTGGAGCAAGAAAGGCGAGCCAGTTCGTTACTACAAACGTGACTGGATGGAATACGACAGCGTAGCCGAAGCGAAAACAGATAAAGTTGAACTGGCTGAAGCCCTGGAAGGCGCGGTTAAACGTCAACTGATGACAGACGTACCTTACGGTGTACTGCTATCCGGTGGCTTGGATTCATCAGTTATCTCAGCGATTACTAAGAAATTTGCTGCTCGCCGAATCGAAGATGACGAGCAATCAGAAGCCTGGTGGCCAACCCTGCACTCTTTTGCTATCGGCCTTGAAGGTGCACCTGATCTTAAAGCAGCTAAAGAAGTTGCCGACCATATCGGTACCGTTCACCACGAGCTGACTTACACCATTCAGGAAGGTTTGGATGCAATCCGCGATGTGATTTACCACATCGAAACTTATGATGTGACAACTATCCGTGCATCAACACCGATGTACCTGATGTCACGTAAAATCCGCGCTATGGGTATCAAGATGGTACTTTCCGGCGAAGGTGCAGACGAAGTATTCGGTGGCTACCTGTACTTCCACAAAGCACCAAACGCGAAAGAGTTCCATGAAGAAACCGTTCGTAAGCTGCTTGCGCTGAACATGTTTGACTGTGCCCGTGCCAACAAGTCGATGGCTGCATGGGGTATCGAAGCACGCGTACCATTCCTGGATAAGGAATTCCTGGAAGTGGCAATGCGCCTGAACCCTGAAGACAAGATGTGTGGCGGCGGCAAAATGGAAAAACACATCATCCGTGAATGTTTCGGTCACTACCTGCCAGAATCAGTGGCATGGCGTCAGAAAGAACAGTTCTCTGATGGTGTAGGTTACAGCTGGATTGATACCCTGCGAGAAGTTGCAGAAGCTAAGATTACTGAGCAACAACTTGAAACAGCGAAGTTCCGCTTCCCGTACAACACGCCAACGACAAAAGAAGGCTACATGTACCGTGAGATCTTCGAAGAGCTGTTCCCGCTGGCTGATGCTGCGAAATGTGTTCCGGGCGGACCTTCAATCGCATGCTCAAGCGCTAAAGCAATTGAGTGGGATGAAAGCTTCAAGAACAGCGCCGATCCATCAGGCCGTGCCGTAGCAGCCGTTCACAACGAAGCGTACGACAAATAAGTATCAGTTTCTGAAACAAAACTTAAGCGGGAACCAATGGTTCCCGCTTTTTTATATTAAAAGTAGCGATAAGTGTTTATCTCTACTCAATTAATGACTGATGTACAAACATAAAAAAACCGCCTTCCGGCGGTTTTTCTGTCTATTACGGCGAATCACTTGCTCAAAACTATTTTTTCAAGGACAAAGAGCAGGAATTAACGTTCCCAGTATGCTTCTTCCAGGCTATCTTCACGCTCAGGCAGACAACGAGAAAGACGTGGAGAGTGCTGCGCCAGTACCTCGTAACTTACACGGTTAGAGTACAGACATACCTGAGAGAAAGAAGAATAAGTCAGGTAGTTATACTGATGCTTGCTCGACTTAGGCACATTCTCTTTGTGGTAACGATTTGCAGCCATATCATGCAGCAGTGCAGACAGTGCACCGTCACCAGCACCGTTAGTATTCTTGATTCGCTCTGGTCCACCCATGTATGGCGCGATATGCGAGAATACCTTGATCGGATCGCTACAATCTTTCTTGATCATCGGACGGCTGAATTCGTAGCGGTTGAATTCTGGGATTTCACCCGGTAGCAGTGGCAGGCTGGTTTCACGCTTAGCTGAATTTTCAGTGTAGCCAGCAGTGTACAGACCAACAGGTCCGGCAGTACAAAGAACCAGGTCAACCCACTCCAGCGTTTTTTCAGAAGCCATCAGCGGATCCGCGATGCCGGTCAGCGCTTCTGCTTCGTCTTCGTTCATCGCAACCACTGATACGTGATCACGCAGGAAATCACGCCACCACTGTGGATCGTCTTCGATTACAAACTTAGTACCCAGTGTCAGTACAACCGGAACATCATGCTTTTTCGCATATTCGATAGCACGCATGGTTGCTTCAGGCATCGGGTCACCATCTTTACAGCGAACCAAGTACGCAGTCAGAACCAGTGCAGATGCACGCTCAAACACTGACTCAGGAATGCTGTTCGGGCAAAGCTGGTTCATACGACCTTCGTTGATTGCAAAGGTACGCTCACCTTCTTTGGAAATCAGGGCAAAACAACGACCAATAGGACCTTCAACAGGCTGCAGGTGGTTCATATCCATGCGGCTTGATGTGTTGCAAAGATAGCGGTAAGCATAGCTGCCGATTTCAATATCTTTACTCATCACACCCAGAAGTACTGAACGGTCATCAGCCAGTACCGAGTAGTTGTGCAGGGTATTACCGATTGTACCACCGGCAAATTCATGGCTGATCAGATCATTTTCTTTCAGCTCCTGATACAGGGCTTCTGCTTTCTCGTCGGTAATAACCAGAGAGTGACCTTTACTCAGCTCATAACGATCCAGGAATTCATCATCGACACACGCTTCGATATCAACCAAAGTCTGATCGATCCCTACCACATGGGTACGCGTCAGACGTTTTTCTTGTTTGGTTTGACTCAGAAGAGGATCACGCGCATGTACTGGAAAATAATGCTTTGATTTTCTTTGACCTGGAAATTTCATGTTAATGAGCTGTCTGTTGGGAAATTTTGCGAATTCTATCACAGAATATAGAACAGAAAAGAAAAAGCTCTCACACTTTTTGAGAGCTTCAACTTTTTTTAAGGAAAGTTTTGAGTACAGCCTTTACAAGTCGTTACCAGCCCTGACAGTGTTGTTCCACCAGCGCTGCCATCATATTGATATGGGCCGGGTTATCGTTCAGGCAAGGGATCAGATTAAATTCTTTCCCTCCGGCTTCCAAGAAGATCTCTTTGCACTGTTCAGCGATTTCTTCCAGTGTTTCGAGACAATCAACAGAAAACGCCGGGCACATCACATCCAGACGCTTAACGCCTTTTTTAGCCAACTCTTCAATGGTCTTATCCGTATAAGGCTTTAGCCACTCTTCCCTACCGAAAATTGACTGATAGCTCATACTCATTTTTTCGCGCGGCATATCCAGAGCGTCAGCCAGCAAAGCCGTTGTACCGTTACAGTGCTCCGGATAAGGATCACCGTTATCAGCATAACGTTTGGGGATACCATGATAGGAACACAGCAGGTAATCCGGCTTACCATGCTTATTCCAGAAATCTGTCACCGAGCCCGCCAGCGCCGAAATATAATCAGGATGGTCAAAGTACTGATTAACAAAACGCAACTCAGGAATTTCTGCGCGCTGTTTTAGTACTTTGGCAACTTTATCGAAAACCGCCGCCGTTGTAGTTCGTGAATACTGCGGATAAAGCGGCAATACCAGCACCCTGTCGCAACCTTGCTGCTTAAGGCTGTCAAGACCGGAAAGAATACTTGGGTTACCGTAAGTCATTCCCAACTCAACCTGAATTCCAAGCTTAGCACCAAGCTGCTTCTGCTGGCGGCGCGAATACACCATTAACGGTGAACCTTCATCCATCCAGACAGACTGGTACAATTTGGCAACTTTCGGTGAACGGACCGGCAGGATCACACCGTGCAGGATTGGGCACCATAACCAGCGGGTAAGATCGACCACACGCTGATCATGCAAAAATTCAGACAAGAAACGTTTCACTGCCGCCGGGGAGGCTTCATCAGGAGTGCCAAGATTAACCAGTAACACCCCATATTTATTGTTATTGCTTTTCTGGCTCATAGTATGCTTCGTTAAGTGCTGACATATCAAAACTTTAACAGCTTTAGGCTAAACTGAACACCCATAAAAAAACGGGCCGGCCTCAGGGCCAACCCGTCTGTCACTTTCGTTTAATCGCTTATCTATGCGATTAAGCCAGTGCTTTTTCCAGTTCTGCGCTAACAGCTTCAACAGTCTGAGTACCGTCGAATTTCAGGTAAGTTGTGTTACCTGCTTCAGCTTCTTTGCCGTAGTAAGCAATCAGTGGTGCAGTTTGATCGTGGTATACACCCAGGCGAGCACGTACTGTTTCTTCTTTGTCGTCGTCACGAACAACAAGATCTTCACCAGTTACGTCATCTTTGCCTTCAACTTTAGGCGGGTTGTAAACAACGTGGTATGTACGACCTGAAGGCAGGTGCGCACGACGGCCAGCCATACGCTCAACGATAACTTGGTCAGGAACGTCAAACTCGATAACGTAATCTACGTTTACGCCAATTTCTTTCAGGCCGTCAGCCTGAGGAATTGTGCGAGGGAAACCGTCCAGCAGGAAGCCATTTGCACAATCTTCTTCAGCGATGCGCTCTTTAACCAGACCCAGGATGATGTCATCAGATACTAGCTGACCAGCATCGATAACAGCTTTAGCTTGCTTGCCTAGTTCAGTACCCGCTTTAATTGCAGCACGTAGCATGTCACCAGTTGAAATTTGAGGAATACCAAATTTCTCCATGATGAATTGAGCCTGAGTACCTTTACCGGCACCTGGAGCGCCCAGAAGGATGATGCGCATTTTGATCCCCTTTTAATAAAATGGAGTTTTGCAAAAAAATGAAAAATACACTGATTAGCCTGATGTAGCAAGCCCGGCACACTGACCGGGCTGCAATTTCATGCTTTATCAGGATGGTATTTGATGCTGACAAAAACATCGATAAGCCCCTTGGTCAAACCGATTTTCCAACCCTGTTATGCCAGCAGTTTGTTAACCGCAGACAGGAATTGAGACGGGTCTTCAACAGAGCCGCGTTCCGCCAACAGAGCCTGGCCCAGCAGCATTTCAACCCAAAGGCCAAATTGCTCTTCATCAGCTTCATCAGCCATCTTGTTAACCAGTTTGTGTTCAGGGTTCAGCTCAAGAATGTATTTCACTTCCGGAGCTTCGTGACCCGCTGCCGCCAGCAGCTTCGCCATTTGTGTACCCATTTCGTGTTCACCGGTCACAACAACGGCTGGCGTATCATGCAGCTTAAATGTCGCACGAACATCCTGAACACGCTCACCCAAGTATGATTTTGTGCGTTCAATCACAGACTGGAATGCTTCTTCTGTCTCTTTGTGCTTCTCTTTCTCTTCCTCGTCTTCGAACGTGGACAGGTCCAGATCAGCCTTGGTAATCGCCTGGAATGCCTTACCGTCAAACTCCGGCAAGTTACCCATCAGCCACTCATCAATACGATCATGCATCAGCAGCACTTCCAGGCCTTTCGCTCGGAACTGCTCCAGGTGTGGGCTGTTTTTCGCTGCGGTGAAAGTATCTGCTGTCAGGTAGTAAATCTTATCCTGGCCTTCTTTCATACGCTCAACATAAGCAGCCAGAGATACGTTCTGCTCGGTGCTGTCAGTATGGGTTGAGCTAAAACGCAACAATTTGGCAATCTTGTCACGGTTAGCGAAATCTTCTGCCGGGCCTTCTTTCAGTACCTGACCGAATTCATCCCACAGTGTCTGGTATTTTTCAGCATCATTGTTCGCCAAACGTTCCATCATCGTCAGTGCACGCTTGGTACAAGCTTTGCGCAATGACTGAGTGACTTTGTTGTCCTGCAGGATTTCACGGGATACGTTCAATGGCAGATCATTCGAGTCAATCAAACCACGCATAAAGCGCAGGTAAGACGGCATAAACTGCTGCGCATCGTCCATAATGAACACGCGCTGCACATAAAGCTTCAAACCATGTTTACTATCGCGGTTGTACATATCCCACGGCGCTTTTGAAGGAATATACAACAGGCTGGTGTAATCCTGTTTACCTTCCACACGGTTGTGACTCCAGATCAGCGGTTCTGCAAAGTCATGGGAAACATGCTTATAGAATTCCTGATACTCTTCGTCGGTAATGTCAGACTTATTACGGGTCCACAAGGCTTGTGCCTTGTTGATCTGCTCCCACTTCTTATTGCCTGTTTCCTTGCCTTCCTCATCACGTTCGGCAGTCTGAATCTGTACTGGGATACCGATATGGTCTGAGTATTTACCGATGATATCGCGCAGGCGGTACTCGCTCAGAAACTCTTTTTCTTCTTCACGCAGATGCAGAATGATCTCGGTACCACGGCCTGCTTTCTCGATATCTTCAACCGAGTAATCACCTTCACCGGTTGAATGCCAGCGTACAGCCTGATCAGCTGGGGTTCCGGCAGCACGAGTATTTACAGTTACCGCATCAGCAACAATAAATGCAGAATAAAAACCAACACCAAACTGGCCGATCAGTTGCGAGTCTTTGGTCTCTTCTTCACTCAGCTTGGCAAAGAAATCTTTAGTGCCAGATTTAGCAATGGTACCAAGATGTTCAATCACCTCATCGCGGGTCATACCAATACCATTATCACTTACGGTAAGCGTACCCGCTTCTTCGTTGTATGACAGCTTAACGCCAAGTTCAGCATCGTTTTCATACAAATCAGATTGTGATAGTGCACGGAAACGCAGTTTGTCTGCGGCATCAGATGCGTTGGAAATCAACTCACGTAAAAAGATCTCTTTATTTGAATACAGTGAGTGGATCATCAGGTGCAGCAGCTGTTTTACTTCTGACTGAAAGCCGCGCGTTTCTTTGTTTTTGTGGGTAGTTTGTTCGCTCATTTCAACTCCGTAATAGTTGTATACCCAAGCCCCAACTGATTTTTTGCTTAACCAATATCAAGAAGTGCCCGGGTATATTACGCAATTTATAACAATTCATTACATAGATATGGTCACTACCGGTAATTTCAACCTAAAATACCGACTTTAGATTTTTTCAGCCAATTCTTATCATTATTTATATTCAGATCAGATTCAGGGAACTGATGATATATATGCTGCTCAACTGTACCATTGGTGCTTACAATGAATAACGCTTCTAATAAGTTTCTGATTGGGAATCGATTTATATTCGATCCATATGACAACAGCCTTATAGACCAATTTGAAAACGACGAACTAACCCGGCTTGGCAGTAATGAAAGCCGGGCTTTGAGCCTGCTCATCGAAGAGCCAGGGGCGATCATTCCCCGCAATCGCCTGCACGACTATGTCTGGCGTGAGCAAGGCTTTGAAGTTGATGATTCCAGCCTGACCCAGGCAATTTCAACCCTTCGCAAAGCCCTGAAAGATTCCACTAAATCACCGGAATTTATTAAAACGGTGCCGAAACGTGGCTATCAAATGATTGCCGTTATTGAGCAATTCAGCGCAAAAGTTGAAGCTGTCGTCGAGCCGAACTATAAGAAAAACCTCTCTGACTCAGCTGAACCGGAATCAGGCAGCTTACAGCCAGCATCAGTGCCACCGGTACAAAATGCGACAGATATTGCCAGGACTATCCCAGCAGCTAAAGCTAAGCCGCATAGCACAAAAGCCAACCTGAACCTGCTCAGTGGCATCGCAATTCTTATCGCCTGCCTGTTTCCTATCTTGGTAAATATGAGTGTGCCGCCAAAGTCTGCTGCTTTTGAGCCGCTACTGGAAGTCGACAGTGTCCAGATACTGACACCGAAAAATCATCCATCCGTTTCTCAGTGGAGCACGATGATCACCAGCTGTGTACAAAATTACCTTCAATACCATGAGAGCGGAGCTCGCCCGATAGAGGTCATCGCGACAGGCGGACAGAACAAACAGCTATGGCTCAACTACATTCACAGCCCGTCTGAGCCATCAGAAAACGTAACTCTGCGTTTACTAACAAGCCATGAGGACAATACTCAGCTATGTCAGTAATTAACAAACGTGAACTAATGCCATCTTTCATCAAACGGTACTGGGCATTCGTCATCCTGGCGCTGTCAGCAATATTCAGCACCTGGCTATATTTCTCCAGCGATTACAAGCAGGAACAGCTTCTGATGTCACGTGAATGGTTATCTACTTCGGTTAGCCGAATCCAACCAACTCAGCTGGATGAACTTGGCATGTTGCGCCGGGTTGAACAAACCAGCCATGTGGTTTACCTGCCTAACCACTCCTACTCTCGGATTACCCAGCTCAGACTGTTCAGTGATAATGAGCAACCACTGACGCTTCACATTTCTGAGTCCGGTAACTGGGATGTCAGTGGTGGTTATCTGCTGACTGAACCACTTGAGTTTAAAGACATTACTTCCGGCAAGAATGAAGACTTCAAGAAGCATCACCTGGCTGTGATCAAGCAAGTTTTCCGTATGGATGCTCAGCAAAGCCGTCGAATTGATGTGATTAATGAAAAATCATTGTTGCTGACCAGTCTGACCTACGGTTCAAATATTCTTTACTCGCTGTAAAACAAAAAAGGGGGGAAGCATCCGCTTCCCCCAAGACAATGAACATTCCTATTATTTAAAACTAAGCTCTTTATTCAGATTGTCAGAAGCTTAGAAGTACACACGCATACCGATAGTAAACGCGCTGTCATCCTGGAAAGTCTCACCGTTTGAGCTCTGCTTATCGTAGCTCATATCTGCGTATTCCATGTAAGACACAACGCTGTCGTTCAACCAGTAATCAGCACCGATTGTGTACTGATCCAGCGTATTGTCATCAGTGTCATAATCAACGTAATCATAAATACCGTACAGACCAATACCTACCGGCAGGTCGTAGCGAGCCATGGCACCGATACCTGTCTGCTCATTACCGGCAAAGTCGTAATCAGAGTACATTGCAGCCAGAGACAGCTCCTGGATACGATAGGTGGCGTTCAAAGTCCATGATGTATCGTCATCACCGCCATACTTCACGTCCTGCTTAGTACGCTCAGAGTATGTGTAAGTACCGGACAGACCCAGACCGAACTCAGATTCCCATGCCACACCCAGAGCATATGCCTGATCGATACCCAGCTCACCGTTGTTCGGATTTGCATTACCGGAGGCATCAACACCTTCATCACCCGTGTGGTACTGAACCATCATAGTCAGACCATAAGGTGCCATATCGTATTTGTACTGGAAGCCATTTGTCAGGCGATCAGTCGCATACGCGTCATCTTTGATGTTCGCCGTACCAGCGTACTCCCAAGAGATATCGTATTGGCCAGCCAATGTATCCTGAATCGCTGACATACGACCGATACGAAACTCACCGAAGTCACCGCCAAGGGCAATCGAGCCGAACTTCAGGAAGCTGTCATCATCATTACCGTCACCGTCTTCAGGGATAATGTTCATCTCACTCAGAACATCACCGTTTACGTACAGGCCATCTTGCAGGAAGTAAGTCACACCCAGGCCAAGCTCTGTACCCTCGCCAGTGAACGTGCTGTCCGCCCCCATTACACCGTTATCTGTAGTCTCATAACGGGCACGCAGGTTACCGTAGGCATTCACAGACAGTTCATCTGACTTATAGACTTCGGCAGCCATTGCCGATGCACTTGCGACCACTGAACCAATTACGGCTGCAACTACTGTTTTTTTCATGGTTACTCCTAATAATTCCACCCCTGCTTTACCCTCTGTTGGAGTAAGAAATGCAGGTCTGCTTTTGTATTTTTATCCTTTAAGCCGGATAACAGACCTCTTCACCACATGATGGAGATGGCCAGTTCCCGACAGCTCAGATAGTTCCGAGATGAAATAATTAAATACGAAATAACAATGAGTTATGAAGAAAAACAGCCTGAAATATTATTTATATAGAACGAGTTAGAAATTAACCAGAGCTAAAAACTAAAGGCGTCTTTAAAGAACTAAAACAACTAAAATTTAAGCTATTGAAAGAACGGGTTTAATTTCGAAAAGACAAAAAAATACCAACCTCCAGATAATTCTGTCAGTTGGCATTTTTCAAAACAGTTTGAAGAGCAATCTGCAAACTTAATAGAGCTTGTGACGTCCCGCAAAAGAGTGAGACAGAGTAGTACCATCGACCAGTTCAAGTTCACCGCCGACAGGGACACCGTGAGCAATACGCGTTGCCGGAATACCATACTCACTACATAGCTCTGCAATATAGTGTGCAGTCGCTTCACCTTCCACAGTCGGGTTGGTAGCAAGAATCAGCTCGGCAATCTGCTCATTCTGCAAACGCTGCTCAAGCATATCCAGACCGATGTCTGAAGGACCAATGCCGTCCAGCGGAGACAAGTGCCCCATCAGGACAAAGTAACGCCCCGAAAACTGACCTGTCGCCTCAATGGCAACGATATCAGCCGGACTCTCAACTACGCAGATCTGGCCATTTTCCTGACGTCGCGGATTAGCACAAATCGCGCAGGTGTCTTCTTCAGTGAAAGTACGACAGCTCTGGCAATGGCCGATTTCCGTCATTGCCTTGTTCAGGGCATCTGCAAGCTGCAAACCGCCCTGACGATTGCGCTGTAGCAGACTGAAGGCCATACGCTGTGCTGACTTGGGACCAACCCCGGGCAAACAGCGTAAAGCCTCCATTAGCTGCTCCAGCAGAAGACTGGTACGCATTGATTAGAATGGCATCTTGAAGCCAGCTGGCAGGTTCATGCCACCTGTAACGCTAGCCATTTTCTCTTTCTGCGCTTCTTCAACACGACGAGCAGCATCATTGAAAGCTGCCGCAATCAGATCTTCCAGCATATCTTTGTCGTCTTCCATCAGGCTTTCATCCAGCTCAACACGACGCACACTGTGGCTACCAGTGATCGTTACTTTCACAAGGCCAGCACCAGACTCACCGGTTACTTCCATATTTGCGATTTCTTCCTGCATCTTCTGCATGCGCTCTTGCATCTGCTGCGCCTGCTTCATCATGTTAGCCATACCGCCTTTACCAAACATATTTTCTCTCTCTATTGGTCTGGTTAATCTATAAGGGTCTCACGCTATCTTCATCCAATACGGCTGCAAACCGCTGGCAGATGAAGTTCACGTTCGGATCACTGAGCAAACTCTGTTTTGCCTGATCCAGTTTCTGATGATAAATCGCCTCACGCCATTCCAGTGGCGAGCGGCCTTTATCACTTAATTCAATTGTCAGCTCTACCGGGCCTTCAAGAAGCTCGGACAACGCAGGTACCAGCTGCTCGCGCGCCTTAGGTGTATCCAGGTGCTTCTGCGAATGACGCAGGAACAGAGTCACGTTCCCGCCATTTTGTTCAAACGCCGAGTTTAATGCCAGCTGTTGAACCATACGCCCTACGTTTAGCTTAGTCACTAAATCTGACCAACTATCCTGATTTGCCGCTTCTTTGACAAGCTGTTTCGCCATCTCAGGCGTTTTTTCATGCTCCAGCGCCCGCTTTAAAGTCGCCGGATCCACTTCCGGCTTCTTCTCAGCAATTTCAGGACGAGCCTGAGGTTTCCATTGGTACTCTTCAACCGCAGTATTCGCCTGCATTACAGGTGCGTCCGGCGCTGGCATCGCTGGTGCTCCGGAAACCGGAGCTGGCTGATCCTGATGCTTGCTGGCAATCCGATCTAGCACATTCGTTGCGACTTTTTTAGCTGGCGCCGATTCAGTCTTTTTTACTGAAGACTGTTCCCCGTTACCGCGCTTGGTCTGACTACGCAGTTTGTTTCTTGCGGCCAACAAACCGGAAGCCGGAGACGAAGGTCTGGCCTGAGTTTGTGGCGGTACATTTTGCTGAACCTGCGGCTCCGCCTCCTGGTGCGGAGCCATATGCGGAGGCATTTCAGGCGGCATCGACGGCGCAGGCTGCGAAACATTCGGTTGTGCCGGAGCTGATTGCGAATACTGTGCCGGTTGGTTAACAGGAGCCGAGGGCTGCTGTTGCAGTCCAGGCTGAGTTGTATGCTGAGGCTGAGCCGCCTGTTGTTGTGGCTGTGCACCCTGCATCTGCGCTTTGAGCGCCTGCACCCGCTGCATACCTTGCTGTCCCTGAGAAGCCTGATTCGGCGCATGAGACACAGGTTGAGTCGGTTGCATTGGAGCCTGAGGCTGTGTCGCAGGTACGGCAACAGGCTGAGGCATGATTCCCTGACCGGAAACCGGACGGAATGCCAGCATGCGCAGCAAAACCATTTCTAGGCCTGTGCGGCCGTCCGGCGCATAAACCAAATCCTGGCGTCCCTGCAAAGCGATCTGATAGCAAAGCTGCACATCCTGAGGTGACAGTTCTTTGCTAAGTGTGATTACACGATCTGCATCCGGTGCACTGTCATCCAGCGCTGCAGGCAAGGCCTGGTACATTGCCACACGGTGAAGCTGGGCTGCAAGCTCACGCAGCAGGCTGTCCCACTCCACGCCAACACCAGCCAGTTCTTCAAGCGCAGCCATCGCAGGCTCAGCTTGTCCATTGGCCATCGCTTCCAGCAAATACAGCGCCTGGTCTGTATTCAGGGTTCCCAGCATGGCAGAAACCGAATCGGCACTCACCTTGCCATTGCCAAGCGCAATCGCCTGATCAGTCAAACTGAGCGCATCACGCATACTGCCTTCAGCAGCACGGGCCAGCAAACTCAGAGCGCGAAGTTCAAATTCAACCTGTTCCTGACCCAGAACATTCTCAAGCTGAGACTGGATCTGAGTATTATCAAGATGTTTGAGGTGGAACTGCAGACAGCGCGACAGGATGGTCACCGGCAGCTTTTGCGGATCAGTCGTCGCCAGAATGAATTTTACATACTCAGGCGGTTCTTCCAGAGTCTTCAGCAAGGCATTGAAACTGTGACGGGACAACATGTGAACCTCGTCAATCAGGTACACCTTAAATCGGCCCCGTGCCGGCTTGTACTGGACGTTATCCAATAGCTCGCGGGTATCTTCGACTTTTGTCCGTGACGCCGCATCGATCTCTAGCAGATCGACAAAGCGGCCTTCATCTATTTCACGACAAGTCTCACACTGGCCGCATGGTTTATCTGTAATACCCTGTTCACAGTTAAGCCCTTTGGCAAAAATACGGGCTATCGTGGTTTTACCAACACCTCGGGTGCCACTGAACAGATAAGCGTGATGAAGACGGTTGTGGGCAAGCGCATTAGACAGCGCTGTTAAGACGTGTGACTGTCCTACCACATCCTCAAAGTGATGCGGTCGCCACTTCCGTGCCAGAACCTGATAACTCATGTTAACTAACCTTACAAAATCAAGAGCTCAATGCTAGCACAGGGAGAATTTTTGAGCGAGAGGGCGCTACCATGAGCGCCCAATGATTCGCCAGAAAGACCGGCGGGGAGGAATTAGTGACCTTCGAAGTCACAAATGCTGAAGATGTTAAGGCCCATGCCTTCCAAACGTTTAGCGCCACCCAGCTCAGGCAGGTTAATCACAAACGCCGCGTCTTCAACAACACCACCAAGGCGACGAACCAGTTTGGTTGTTGCTTCAATGGTACCACCGGTTGCCAGCAGGTCATCAACAAGCAGTACCTTGTCGCCTTCTTCAATGGCATCAACGTGAATTTCCAGCGTATCCTGACCATATTCCAATTCATAGCTTTCGCCAATCACTTCACGTGGTAGTTTGCCAGGCTTACGAACAGGAACGAAACCTACACCCAGTTCCAGTGCTAAAGGAGCACCAAACAGAAAACCACGCGCTTCAGTTCCGATCACCTTGGTAATACCTTTATCACGGAACTGTTCAAGCAACACTTTCATCGTCAGGCTATATGCCGTTGGGTTTTCCATCAGGCTTGTTACGTCGCGGAACAAAATGCCCGGCTTTGGATAGTCTGGGATTGATTTGATGCTGCTCTTGATCAAAGCGAGGTTTTCTTGAGTCATAATCATTTTCCGTGCACCTTTCAGGCAAGGGCTGTAGAGCTAATTAAAAAGCCTGCTGTGGTTACCCATTATCAGCAGGCAAATAAAATCCAAACGCAAATATTATTGATTTTCCCCAGACGGAGCAACAAATATGCTTGTAACTTTACCACCAATCAGAGCTAAATTTGACACAGGTCGGATTACTTACTGATAACCTGCTGATGTAATGGTTTACTTTGATTTTCAATTACAGGCAGCCGATTAAACCAAACCAGCAGAACCGTACCAATCACTACCAGCATGACTTTATGCCAAAGCAAAGGCACCAGAAGAATCGACAGCGAAAAGCTGGCAACAATGGTGATATTAGCCCGTCGCTTCACTGTTTTTGATATAGCCCGGTTTTCATGCCAGTTACGCAAAACAGGACCAAAATGAGGATGTTGATGTAGCCAGCGGCTCAGGCGGGGGGAACCGCGCATAAAGCAGGCACTGGCCAATAGCAGGAAAGGCGTAGTCGGCAATAATGGCAGAAATACACCAAGTACGCCTAAAACCACAGATAACCAACCGATACTGAGCAGTAAAGCTCGCTTAACTAAGTCTTTCACATCCCCTCTCCTGCCGAGCAGAGAGCTGTTGGTATTATGAAGCCAACACACCCAGCCAGGTCAAACTTGCAGGCAATGTCGGCAATGCTAATGCCATCAGAAAACCGACAAAATACTTAAAATTATAAGGGTCTTTAAATCCTTGTTCCATGTTACGCTTCCTTTATTGAGGGTTATAACTAATACTTTTCCAGCCCTTCGTTGGGGCCAGTTCTGGAACCAATTGGGGTTCGTTCTTAAGCAAAATCACTATATCGGATTAGTTATGCGACAAAAACCGAACAAAATTAGGGTTATTAACCTGATTACCCTCTAAAGGTTTGATTCAAATCACAATCAATCGCGTCAGCAACCTTAGACTGAAAATATTACAAATTAAGACAATACAGAGATATGACAACGTCAGAGATTACTTACCAGCTTCTGCAAGAACAGCTGGCTCAGGAACATGGTGCTCTAGCCAGTGAACTAAGGCTCGAAATGCAGCTCAACACGCTGGTGCCGTCAGCAGAAGCGATTAAAAACGCCGACCTCAGTGAGCTGATCACTATGGCGAAATCATCCTTTATTCCGAATCTTTTTGATATGGCCGTTAGAATGGAAAAAGTGGATGCCGCCGTATGCTCAATAAAACTGGGCATGTACGGGCTGTGTGTGGACTGTGAAGAAGAAATTGAAATGGAAGATCTGCAAGCTGATCCGGCACAACCACGCTGTCGCGCTTGCCGCATTCACAGCCGTTATCATCATGCCTGAACAAAACAAGCGGGACAAATCACCAATCAGATTCCAATACTAATATCCGAAAGTCAGATTGCCCCGCAAAATTCCGGTTGCTTTAACCCGTTAGAATTAATAACAATGAGCATTAAATCACAGTGCGTCCTGCTCTTTAGCCCACTGCTGGAACGCTGCTTTTTCTTCAGCATTCGCTTTGCTGTACCATAGCTTCAGCTGAGCAAGCGCATCACCGGTGATCTTCACTTCACCTTTGTCCGTGACTTCTACTGCTGCTTTTTTCAGGTCAACCGCATAGCCCTGCTCAAATGTAATGCCGTGCTGACGGTTATACTCTGCAACCAGACCTTCAATGTCTTTATGAGCAATAAAGCCTTTTCCATGAAGCGGAACATAATTCAGCGCACGTACTGAACCATCAGAAAGTTCAAGCTTCCACTCCGGACCTCGCTCAAAATGCGCCTTTGCTTGTGTTACAGAGTTCAAACGTGGCAGCATAATAACAGAATCCTGCTCGGGCACCTGTAACTCAAACAAGTAAGGTCGCGTGGTGTACATTTTAGACTTAGAACCATTTTTAAGTTCGCCATCAAAACGAACCACAACCTGATGCTTACCCGGCGCCAGATCAACACTCTCTATCGGATTCCAAAAAGTCGATTCAACTTTCTTCCCGTCAACGGCCATTAACTCAATATTGTCACCCGTCGACAGTGTTGCAGCCTGCAAACTCAATGGCAATGCCATCACCCCGGCAAATAAAATCTTTTTCATTTTCATCCCTAATCAACACATTGAAACAGGAGTATAAAATAACAAAAAAGCCGCCAAAAGGCGGCTTTTTCTTATTCTCAGATTAAAGTAATCTTAGAATAGAACTTCCATACCAACTAGGTAACCTAGATCGTAGTCAGCCTTGTCAGCATCAGCCCAACCTAGCTCAGCGTATGCTTTAACATTGCTGTGTAGCTGGTGAGTAACGTTCGCGTAAACGTTATCAACAGTATTGTCTTTTTTGCTGTCATCTAGACGGTTGTAACCCAGAGCAAAAGTGTTCTTGCCTAGAGTGTAAGAGCCATTGATTTCGATAGCATCGATATCGTTCTCAACAACACCACCTGATTTCTTTTCAACCTGGCCGTAAGAAGCAGCGAATGCGAATGCATCCATTACGTACTCTGCTTCTAGGTTGAATGCATCAGTCTCAACTTTAGGAGTTACAGAAGAAGCAGTTTCAGAAGTGTAGTAGTAGCCACGTACGTCAAAGTCAGCAAAACGCGCACCTAGACGAGCATCAGTGATAGTACCGTCGTTCTTCTGGAAGCGCTCATCAGCAGGCTTAGAACCTTCAGCATCTAGATCGTGAGAGAAACCAAAGTAGAACTGACCGTTGTCAAATACATACTTGACAGTTTCTTCGCCTTCAGTAGTACCAAAGCTGATTTGTTCAAAACCTAGCTCGATATCTTTACCGATACCAGAGTCATCAGAGATTAGTAGCTGACGACCGAAAGTTAGCGTACCGAAGTCACCGCCTAGACCAACCCATAGTTCGTCGTTCTTAACTTCTTTAGATTCGAACTTGAACGCAATACCACCCAGAGCGTTTAGCTGGTCGTTAACTGCGATAGTTGTGTTCAGAGCAAGATCACCGTCGTCTAGACGAATGCCTGCGTCATCGTTTGAATCTTTGTTTACGATTTCCTGAATGTATTGAACTTCAGCTGCAGCAGAAAGGTCAACTAGAACGCCGTCTTGGTCGTAAAGGTTAACGCCTGCGTTAGCAGTACCTGCTGCTAGAACTGATAGTGCAAGAAGAGTCTTTTTCATGATATCCACTGCCTTTTCTTATTTAGACTGGAATTCCTGTTTCCAGAATTCCTTTTCTTTATATCGCCTCTGGTTTCCATCGCTTTCTCGTATAAAGAAAGATAAAAAAACCAAAGATGAGTAACTTGTGGGCATCATCCTGACAGAAGTTTTATCTTGATGTCAAATAACCTAAAACAGGCATCAAAAAACATCAAAGAGAATAATTATCAACGAGTTACGACCACCATTGAGTATTTATTGAACACCATTCATTGCTAAATTCCTTGCTGAACGCTTAATTAACAACCACAAATAACAAGACAAAAAACTTCATAAAGAACAAAAAAACACAAAATACAGAATAAAACCCTACCGCTTTGCGGTTTATATAGTTAATCCCTTGTTTATAAACAGCTCATCACTTTTTCTAAATTAGGTTCAATCTTATTTCGTGAGCCAAATCTCATTTTGCTCATGAAATTATCCAGAACACGCCAACGCTCACATTTATCGGTTCGTGGTATACTGCCCGCCCCTGTCCCGACAATGTTTCAGTTATGCTACACAGCCAGATAAAACGTGATATCAAACAATGCTATGAGAACCTGGGAAACCAGCTCGACAACTTCATTCCCAGACGAGCACAAAACTATCTTGTGGCAGAAATAGCCAAAACCCTGGCTGGTGAATATCACCCAAAACACCGAATGCTGGTTGCTGAAGCCGGAACGGGGATAGGTAAATCTCTTTCATATCTGTTGGGCGGCATTCCGTTTGCTTTGTTCAACAATAAAAAAATCTTGATCTCCACAGCTACCGTTGCGCTACAGGAGCAGCTAATCCATAAAGACCTGCCTCTGTTCAACCGCATTTTTCCTAAAGAGTTCAGCTTCATTCTGGCTAAAGGTAGGCAGCGCTATTGCTGTAGCCATAAACTTGAAGCCAGCTGTAGTACAGAAGCCGACCAACAGGTTGCACTTTGGGAAGAAAAACCTAAAAAGTCCGATTTAGAACTTTTGAAGCGAATGCTCAAAGCAAAAGAGGCTCAGAAGTGGGATGGAGACCGTGACAGCTGGCCGACAACGATACCGGACCGAATCTGGCAACAAATCGTTGCTGACAAGCACAGCTGTCATGCCGGTTTGCCCAAGCACCGTAACTGCCCTTTTGCCAAAGCCCGTGAGCATTTGGAAAAAGCTGATGTGATCATTGCGAACCATGCTCTACTGATGGCTGATATTGAACTCGGCGGAGGCATCATCCTGCCCGAACCAGAACAGACAATTTATGTAATTGATGAAGCCCATCACTTGCCTCAGGTTGCCCGTGATTTCTCTGCTGCAGCTGCGAGCTTGATCGGGGCCTCAAACTGGCTTGAAAAGCTGAATCAATCAACAGCAAAAATGGCGGAACTTGCCGACTATAAAAAGTCAGGCCGCTTCCAGACCACACTAAACGAAAACATCGCCCACCTGATCCCGGCGTTGAGACAAATCGCTAAAAATATCGACCCAAGCCTGTTTAATAAGGATGGCATCTATCGTTTTGAACACGGCGAACTGCCAACCTGGCTGACAGAAGAAGCAAAAAGTTGTAAAGAAGCCAGCAAAAAAGCACTGCAATCACTCGGTAAAATCCATGACTTAATTGCAGAACGCCTTAAAGACAATGAAATCATGGTTCGCCTTGGCGAACCTGCTCTGGCTGAATCCGGCTTTTATTTGCAACGTCTGGAGAACCTGGAAAAAGTCTGGGCATTAATGGCCCAACCAAATAAGGATAAAGGTGCTCCGCTTGCGCGCTGGATTGAAAAGAACCCGGATCGGGAAGGCGACTATATTATTGAAGTCTCACCGCTTGAAGTCGGCTATCGCCTTGATCAGCAGCTCTGGAGCCGAGCTGCTGGCTCGGTGCTGGTATCGGCAACCATTAGAGCACTGAACAAATTTGACTACTTCTGTAGACAAGCAGGAATCTTTGAGACAGACGGAACCCGCTTTCTGGCGCTGGCTTCTCCTTTTGACTACCAAAATAATGCCAGATTAGTTATTCCGGCAATGTCGCTGGAACCACAATCAGAAAAATTCACAGACCTACTAGTCAAAACGCTGCCGGAGTATCTGGAAGGTGAGAAATCGAGCCTGGTTCTGTTCTCTTCCTACTGGCAGATGAACAAAGTCGCCGAAGAACTCAAACCTTTAGCGAAGAAAAACAAGTGGGAACTACTGGTTCAGGGGGAAGAATCCCGAAATGAAACCCTAAAAAAACATAAAGAAAACTGTAAAAAAGGTAAAACCAGCATTTTATTCGGCACAGGAAGTTTTTCTGAAGGGCTCGACCTGCCGGGAGACTTGCTGACTAACCTTATTATTACAAAAATCCCATTTGCAGTACCGACCTCACCGGTCGAAGAAGCTCATGCCGAATATATTGAAAGCCGTGGCGGCAATCCTTTCCTGCAAATTTCAGTACCGGAAGCCAGTAAAAAGCTGATCCAATCTGCCGGACGCCTGCTGCGAAAAGAACAGGATTCTGGTAGAGTCGTGCTGCTTGACCGCAGGGTGATTAACCGCCGCTACGGCAAGGCGTTGCTGGACTCTTTACCGCCATTTAAACGCGTCATCGAATATCCATAATACTGATCAACCAAGATAACGATTAATGATAGAAATGATTGAACCAGGTGTGATGATCATACTTGGTCTGGTAGCTTTCGCTGCAGGATTTATTGATGCCGTTGCCGGCGGAGGCGGAATGCTGACTGTCCCGGCCCTATTGTCTCTCGGGCTACCGCCGCATATCGCCCTGGGTACCAATAAACTGGCAGCTACCTTTGCTTCTTCAACTGCGGCATGGACCTATTACCGGAAGCAACTGTTTTCTCCGGCGTTCTGGCGTGCATCATTCCTGGCCACCCTTTGCGGTGCCATTGGCGGTACTTTAGTTGTAGATCTCATCAGTACCGACTGGCTTGAAAAAGTACTACCTCTAATCATTTTGGCGGTTGCTATTTACACAGTCTGGCACCCGCAGCCAAAAGGCAAAGAGCACAAACTACCGGAAAAATGTCGCCAGCTGACAAAAAAACAGTGGCTGCAGGGAAGCACTCTCGGTTTTTACGATGGCCTCGCCGGCCCCGGAACCGGAGCATTTTGGACCGTTTCAAATATGGCACTCTACCGTCTGGATATCCTGATGGCATCCGGACTGGCAAAAGCCATGAACTTCACCAGTAATATGACTTCCCTCATTACCTTTGCTGTATTGGGACATATTAATTTCGCCCTCGGCCTGACCATGGGCTTATGCTTAATGCTGGGTGCTTACATTGGTGCCCACTCTGCCATTCGGTTCGGTGCCAAATTCATCCGTCCGGTATTTGTGACTGTCGTTATCGTATTAGCCATTAAACTAGCCTGGCAAGCCTGGTTCTGATTTACGGAAACTCTATGCCTGATTTAAAACGCCTGGAAAATATCCTTGACCAACTGGCACACGAAGCGGCTCAGACCGATCGCAAACGCGGAGAAGCACAACGCCCCCTGTTTGATGAGCAGCTATTCCTGTGCCGGAGTAAACTACTGACCCCCTGTGTCAATGAAGTCCGCAGCGAAATCAAAGCATTGAGGGATGAGCGCAGGGCTGGAAAGTTGAATACAACCCGTACTCAGCATATCTGTGAAAAGTTAGTCGCACAGATTCAGGCAATCCAGCGAGAACTGGCAACTAAGCAGATTCGTAAAAATGAACCTAAACGAAATCAAGGCTGGCGCCGACCGATTCATGAGCTCTATCAGGATCTGGCACAACACCAGGACTGGGAGCGCAGACTGGCTGCCATGCAGCGAGACAAAGAAATGATGCTCACTCGCTGTACTACACTGGCAGAACAGCAGAAAATGCAAAAAGAAGTATTGGCGCTAGATGGTCGTCTGAGCCGTTGCCGTGCATCACTCGCCAAAATCGAAAAAGAGATCAGCCAGAGAGAGCGAAAAGGATAATTCATGCTACCGCTTGTTTATCATCCGATTTATTCCCAGCTCGATCTGCCTGAAGGCCACCGCTACCCGATAACCAAATATCGGCTGCTTTACGATTACCTCAATTGCGAGTTAAACATAACCAATCGCGCCATTACAGCCTTTCATCAGCCAATACCCATCGAAGCACATGAACTGAAAAGCCTGCATTGCCCTGATTATATTGAGGCGCTGGTAAACAATTCCCTGCCTGCTGCAAAAATGCGCAGAATCGGCTTCCCATGGAGTCAACAGCTGATCGATCGTACTTTGATGTCCGCTGCCGGTACCCGGCTCACCGTTGATCTTGCATTTGAACATGGGATCGGAATCCACCTCAGCGGCGGTTATCACCATGCCCATCATGATTTTGGCAGCGGTTTCTGCCTGATAAATGACTTGGCTTTTGCTGCCCGCCATGCCCTGACATTAGATGGTATCGAAAAAGTAATGATCATTGACTGCGATGTCCATCAAGGCGATGGCACCGCAACCTTGTTAGCCGATGAGCCAAACATCATTACGTTTTCTGTCCACTGTGACAAAAATTTCCCGGCCCGAAAGCCGGATTCGGATATCGATCTTGCCTTACCCAAATCGACAACAACCAACGAATACATCGAAACCTTCGAAAGCATTCTTAACTTAGCTCTTGCCCAGCACCAGCCAGATTTCATCCTATACGATGCCGGAGTTGATATTCATAAGGATGACGAACTCGGTTATTTCGATATCAGCCTAAATGGAATATTCGAACGAGACCGCCTTGTATTAAACCACTGTCACAGCGACAGAATACCTATAGCAGCTGTCGTAGGTGGCGGATACCGTAAAGATCATCAACAATTAATTAAATTACATACTCAGTTAGTACATGCGGCTATCGCGGTTTACCAACCAGAACGAATGTTCAGGCCATAACGCCAACCCATCATACTATGCTGGCAAACCTGAAAAAATGTTAAGCTCGCTCAATAAGTACTTAATGACGAATTTAGACAAAAAGCATTATGACAAAGAACAAAACACAAAACCCGCTTGATGATGCTCCGGAAGAGATCAAGCTGGCTGTTGACCTTATCTACCTACTCGAAAGCAACGATATCTCACCGGAAGTTGCATTATCAGCCCTTGAGATTGTAACTCAGGACCTTAAAGCAAAATTGAATCAGAACAGCTGAACCAGCCCCCTGACATAAAATATCTATCGCAGCTCAATAACAGAATAAAGTGAACTACCCGCCAGCAGCAGTTTTCAACAGCTGCTGCCCCCTCTTTTTGTGTATTTTTTCACCACTACGTTCTCCGTTAAAATAATAACTTCACTAACCACCAATGCGTCAAAAAAATGACCAATAATTAATCAAACTGTCAATCGATCATCTATTTTATTTAGACGTCAAAAATCACAATAAATAAGTTTCATCCGATTTAATTTCTGGTGAAATATATCTAAAATACGGGCAGCGTATATTATTACTACAGCGCTAATTGTTTTTATTTTTATTGTTTAATTCCACAATCAAGGAGTCCTCATGAAGAGGGAATTTAAAATTGCAGCACTAGCTGCCGCTGTTGCACTGTCAGGGTGTGCATCTGATTCAGCGTCCACATCATCGCTCCCATTGGAAACCAACCAGGCCCAGGAGCAAGTTTCAGTTCAAATCAACAAGGTTAAACAATCCATTGATTCAGCTGAGAAAAAACTTCAAGAGGCGAAAGAAAACAAACTTGATTGGTTTGCTACACTTCAAATTCGTGATGCGCAAAATGCCCTTGCCGAAGCTAAAGAATATTATGCCGAATATGAGCTTGATCCCAATGAAGCTAATAGCAGCAGTGGCTTCTTCAGCTCAACAACGAATATTCAGGCTACAGAAGAAAGCCTTGCTAAATTCAGTGCACATTTAACTAAAGCAGAAGCTATTCGTGTTTCAGTGCAAACAGTATTAGAAGAAGCTCTTAGCTACCGCGATCAATTGAATAAAATTAACGCTGTTAAATATTACCCTACATCAGCAAAACAGTTAGAGAGAAAAGTTAAAACGCTGGTCGACTATGTTGCTGATGAAAAGGCTGAAAGAGCAATCAGTGCCCAGCCAGAACTTGTTCGCAAGCAGCGCGCACTTGAAGTTCGCACGGTAACCCGCATCTACCTGTTCGATGCACAAAAAGAGCTTAAGCGCTTAAAACAAGCCCGTATCAGCATGCATGCGCCAGAAACCTTAGCTCAGGGTGCAGCAGCAGTAAAAGCAGCAGAAGCTTTCATTGCAGCCGAACCTCGCGCTACAGCGCAAATCATCGACAAAGCCGACGAAGCTATGTTCTCACTGAAGCACGCTCAGCAAGTCGCTAACGTGGTGAAAAAGCTAAAGGCGATGCCAGAGAAAGACTACGAGCGCCATGTCCTGAGCTTCGAGAAGATCCTGCTGAATGTCTCGCTTGCACTTGGCTCAGAAGATGTTCGTGATCAACCTATCAGCAAGCAAGGCAAACACCTTGTCGACTTTATCAAAGCCAACCAGCAAGGTGAGCAAGAGTCTGCAATTGCCCAGCAAAAACTGCGCAGCGAACTAGGTGATGAAAAAGCCCGAGCTGCAATTCTTGAGCAAAAAGTAGCTGAATTGTCTGCCCAACTTCTTGCTGCACAGCAGGCACCTGTACTACCACTAACACCACCGGTACCAGTACAACCTGTACCTGTAGCACCAACTAAGACAGCTACAGTTGCGCCAGTTCAGGCTCCGGCTTCAGCTCCTGCGGCAACACCTGCTGAAGCAGCAGAGATTCAGACACCAACTCCGGTCCAACCAGAGCAACCGGTTCAGGTACCTTCCGAAGAAGCAGCCACCGCTAATCAGGGCTAAAAAGCTCCTCTTCATTACTTCAATTTAAAAGCGCCTTCCTGTCATCAGGGAGGCGTTTTTTTATCTCCAATCTACGCTATTTGATGAAGATCCTGACAAATAAGAAATTTACCTTGATCTTCAAACTATATAATGAAAATATACTTTGAAAACCAAACAATATAAGTTTCAAACTAATTTACACGGAGCAACACGGTGCATTCACACTCAATCAACCACTGGCAACATAAACATGACTTTGTATCCATAAACCCCAACGGTGAAAAACGAACTCTTTGGGTGTTATGGCTGACCCTGATCACTATGGTTGCCGAAATTGCAGCCGGCAGCGTCTTCGGCTCAATGGCCTTACTAGCCGATGGCTGGCATATGGGTACCCATGCAGCTGCTTTTCTTATCACCATTTTTGCCTACCGCTACGCCCGAAAGCACACCAACAACAAAGCCTTTTCATTTGGTACTGGAAAGGTAAGTGTTCTGGGCGGTTTCACCAGTGCCATAGCTCTCGGCCTGGTTGCGTTACTGATGATGGTTGAATCTGTTCAGCGTTTATTCTCCCCAGAAGCTATCCGTTTCAACGAAGCGATCCTGGTTGCGGTCATCGGCCTAACGGTTAACATAGCCAGTGTCTTCTTACTCAAAGACGATCACCACCATCACCACGATCATGATCACCACAGTCATGACCATACTCACCACCATCATGACCATAACCTGAAAGCCGCCTATTTCCACGTTCTTGCTGATGCTTTAACCTCGTTGCTGGCAATCGCTGCCCTGTTGTTTGGCAAGTACTACGGCTTCAACTGGCTTGATGCCATTATGGGGATCGTCGGTGCCGTTATTATTACCCGCTGGGCCTGGGGGCTGATGAAACAAACCGGTCCTATCCTGCTCGACAGCAGTATTGAAGATGGCTATCAGCAACAAATCATCAATACACTGGAAGAAGGCACTGATATCAGGATCAGTGATATTCATATCTGGAAAATCAGTGCCAACCACTATGCTGCGATGATTTCTCTGGTTACCCATGAACCGAAACCGGTGCAGGTTTACAAGCAATTACTTGAGAAATTCGATAAAATCAGCCACCTGACCATAGAAGTAAACAGCTGTCAGGACACACACTGACAACGGATTTTTCATGAACGAGATTGAACAGTTAAACCACACCATCATTGAGTTTTACGAGAAGCTTTCATCATGGGAGCAGTCAGTCGTCAGAGGTAAAGGCTTTACCCTGCCCCAGGTGCATATCGTAGAAATTCTCGGTGTTCACGGTGCCATGCGCATGAAGGAACTGGCAGATAAGATAGGTGTAACTACCGGCACCCTGACTGTTCAGGTCGACAAAATGGTTAATACAGATCTGATACAACGCAGACCGCACGAATCTGACCGCCGTTCAATTCTGGTTGAGCTGACAGAGAAAGGGCAGGAAATGTACCAGGAGCACGATAACCTGCACCTGGCACTGACTCAGGACATTACCGCAAAGCTGGATGACACCGAGCGGCAGAACCTGCTCAGCTATCTAAAGAAAATGAATCAGGAATTCTAATCAATTCCTCTTAGAACAAAAAACGCAGGCTGAAACCTGCGTTTTTTACATTTTATAAATGGTTTGAAGTACTTTCAGCTTTGCTTATATTTCGACGGAAAACGATGAGCAATATCGGTAAAGACCCCATCCACGCCCCAATTAAATAGCTGGTTGGCCCGAGCTAAGTCATTAACGGTATAAACATTTATCTTGTAACCTGCCGCCTTGAACGATTCCACCATCTCCCGGGTCAAACCTTCATCTTCAGGATGGATATAGTCTGCCTCACAGGCCTGCAATACTGACTGCCAATCATCCCCAAGTGTTGCACTTTCAAACAGACAGGCAACCTGAGTCTGTGGTCGGCGACGTTTAAATTCCGCCAATGCCAAGTGATTGAAACAAGAAACGATCAACTCTCGCTCTGAATCCAGTTTCTCTAGCCCAGAGGTAACATTAGTCAGCAACTTATCCGTCATCTCCCAGCCAGCAGTACACGACTTAATCTCAACATTGATATTGAGCTGATGTTGATTAACCAGCTCAATCAACTGCTCAAATGTCGGGAGCGGTTCACCAATATAATCATCATGAAACCAGCTTCCGGCATCTATTTCAGTCAAATCTGCCTGTGTCATGTCATAAAGGCTGCCGCTGTGGTCGGTACAACGATCAAGCGTATCATCGTGGGAAACAACTACTGTTCCATCAGACAGGATATCGACATCACACTCAATCCACTTAATACCATGCTGGTGGCACAGCGAAAACGCAGCCAACGTATTTTCTGGTGCAAGCGTCGACATACCACGGTGGGCGAATAATTTTTTCATGCAAAAACCTGTTTTTCCTGACGTTGAATTCAGCATACCTTTGATATTATTAACAAACTACATATCTTGCTATCCATTAAATTATCGCCTTTATTGCTTCAGTAATCACCGACAACATAGAAAGAAACTGACATTCCTGCTAGTTAGGCTTGATTCCCATCCTGTAAAACTTACAATTCAGCACTTAAATGAGAAAAATGAATGCCAATGCAATAAATTGATAAACAGGTAATATCAATCGAATATATACCCGATTTTATCTAGCGCAGATTTAGCGGAAATACTTTTAGCGGAAAGCACTTCGCTGACGGCCAAACAGCATCTTTGGATTTATCAACATGAGCAATAAAACGTACAGCGAGTACGACCCGGTTTTCACCACGTCATTTCTTCATCCTCGGCACTGGCTGACCTGGCTGGGAATCCCGTTTGCCATTTTGCTGGCCCTGCTACCACACCAGCTGAGAGCAGCCATGTCTCGCCGGCTGGCACGATTCTTTGTCCAGAAGAACAACCGAGCTAAACAGCGGGCGATGATGAACCTGCAAATGTGTTATCCGGAGCGAAGTGAAGAAGAGCAACTCAAAATGCTTGAGGATTCCTTCGCAACAGCCGGAGCAATTTTGCTCGGCTTTGCCCAACCTTTTATCAAAGGCCGCAGATATGTTCTTAACAGTCATAAAGTCGAGGGCGAACACTTCCTGCACGAGCTGCGTGAACAAAACAAGAACATCATCATGTTGGTACCGCACACCTGGGCGATTGATTTCAGTGCGCTGTATTTTGCCGCCAAAGGCATGCCTATGGTAGCTATGGTTCGCCCGCAGCGAAATCCGATTGCAGAATGGCTGATGAACCGTCAGCGCCGACTTTTCGGCGGCCGGATTTATCAACGAAACCAAGGTATCAAACCTTACCTGAAATCGATCAAAGACGGTTATCTGGCCTACTACCTGCCGGATGAAGATCATGGTGTCAGCCAGAGTGTCTTTGCTCCTTTCTTTGGCCATGAGAAAGCGACCCTGAAAGGTGTCGGCAAACTGGCTAAACTGTCAAATTCTGCCGTTGTCCCGGTTTTCCCAGGCTTCAACATCGATACTGGAAAATTTGAGCTGAAAATCCAGGCTCCGTTGGAGAACTTCCCTTCCGGTGATGAACGTACCGACGCGATCCGAATGAATAAAGTACTTGAAGATATGATCCGCTCTAATCCTGAGCAGTACATGTGGATCATGAATATCTTCCGTACCCGTACTGACGGCACTCGACGCGACTAAACAGTACATTATTTAATATCTATAAAAAACGGCGTGAAGTGAATACTTCACGCCGTTCTGTTATTTATTCTTCAGTTCACTATCAATCTACAACACTGACCCGCATATCTTCTTCGACCTGCTGCATGGCTTCCAGTAGCTGCTCGACATTCACTTCAGCAGGAACATCCACCAGCAGTTCTGCTACAAACAACGCCTTACCAAGATCCGGAACACCAATCCTGTGGTTTTCGATATGAATAATATCAATACCGATATCATCCAGAACATTAGTCAGATCGTGTACCAGTCCAGAGCGATCATTAGATTCAACTTTAAGCTTAAGCTGCTCAAATTTACCCAGCGGAACCGGCTGAGTGACATCAATAACACGTGCATGTAATTCGGGAATTCGGGTGAACTCACCTTTCAGTAGCTGCGCATTATCTGCGGGAATATCAACTTTTATGATCCCCACGATCTGGTTATCAAGGCGATTAATTTTACTGATCAACCATTTGCCGCCCAGTTCATGAGTTTTCGCTGCAAGCTGATTAATTAATTGAGGGTGATCCTGACCCGCAATGGTAATCGTCAACTGAGTGTTCATAAGCTATCCCCCTCTGTAAATACATCAATGTATTAACGCATTGTAACCACAACAAAAATATTGGTTACCCTTTGAGACTAGCAAGCAAGCTGACTTTATGCAGTGATTCACCTCATACTAACCATGCATAAAAACATACTTTTATATGCCAAGATTGCATAAATGCAGTTCTAAGCACCGAAATCCACAACCTTTTATTCATAAAAAAATGCCAGTCAGCTTGAGCAGACTGGCATTTGATTAATAAAACTAAACGGGGAGATTAACCGTTGACCTGGTTTACACCTACTGTCCGGTATTTTTCCAGAATATCACCCAGCGCTTGAGAAGCATCTGTTAATTCTTGCACGCCGGAAACCGACTGCTCTGTTGCCGAACGAATTACACTCGACTGGTTACGGATATCATGCAACTCAGAAGCAATATCGTTGGCCACCGCCGTTTGCTGCTCTGCAGCGGCTGCGATCTGAGTACTCATATCCATCACCAGCTTGGCTGACTCAGCAATATGGTTTACGTCATCGCCGATCTCGGTGATCATTTCGCGACTCTGATATGCCTGCTCCAACGTTTCTTCAGTGATCCGGGAGATCCCATTGGTTTCAGCCTGAAGTTTGTCGATCATCGTCTGAATCTCAACCGTAGCCTGCTGGGTTCGTCCGGCTAGGGTACGAACTTCATCAGCAACAACGGCAAAACCTCGGCCCTGTTCACCGGCACGTGCCGCTTCAATGGCTGCATTCAACGCTAGCAGGTTAGTCTGTTCTGAAATTGCATTGATGGTCGTAATCACTTCCGTGATTTCAGTTGCTTTTTCATTGAGGCTGTTAACTGTTGCCGAAGCAGCGTCTGTCTGTTCAGACAGCTTAGTGATCACCACAATGGCGTTCTGTACTTTCTCGTTGCTCTGGCCAACTTTGGTTGCATCCTGTTCGGACTGATCACAAGCCTGCACCGCAATACCTGCGATATCTTTTGCTGACGCAGTCATCTCTTCCATCGCCGTAGCGACCGAATCCAAAGAGGTATACTGCTGATTGATCTGCTGTTCTGAGTTCTGAGCTTCCTGACCGAATGTTGACGCAGTGCCATGCAGGGTAACTGAGCTTTCTTTCACCGTTTCAACCAGTTCACTCAGCGTATCCATGGTACGGTCCAGCTCAAAACCGATAATCCCAAATTCATCGCGGCCTACATGGAAACCAAGGCGAGAGGTTAAATCACCGTCGGCAATACGACGAGTCGCTTGATACATCACCCACAGCGCACCACCAAGGAAAGTCGCAAGCCAGTAGCAAAGTAGACCAGCAGGCAGCAATACCAACAGGGAGTAAAGAAAATGAGAGCGGGCCTGCGATTTTGCATCATCCTCAGCGCTACCAACAGACTGAGTCAATACTGCTGTACCTTTTCCAGGAACAGTGACAGCCGCCGTCAGCACATCCCCTTGACGGGATGACACCACATTATTCGACACAATCCGGATATTCTGTCGCGCCAATGTTTGTGTCTGTACCTCAGAACTGAGCCCTACTGACTGAATGGTATCCACCGTCGCTGTTACTCTGGCTTCCGCCTGCATCAAGGATGCAGCCTCAATCCGAGCAAGTGCAGAATAATAATGGCTACCTGAGATTCCAACAACAACCGCCGCTATTGCAATGAACAATAACCAGAATTTGTCATTGATAGACATTTTGACAAACAGGCGATCGACTGTTCTGAATTCAACTTCTCTCATTTTTTTTCCATGTAAAAAGTCAAAAAAATCATGGTAACAGCTATCCCCAGCAACTTGTGATGCATAACCGATGTTTTAGTGATATGAAAAACGATTATTTCAAGGAATATAGACAATGATCACAATTAGTTAGAGTTCACTATGAATCACTGTTAATAGGTTAGTTTAAGAGTTCGGTAAGAATCGAGATAAGAGATAAGAGATAAGAGATAAGAGATAAGAGATAAGAGAACAGTATGCGGCTTTAACAGCCGCATACAAATAACTATCAGTTCCGAACAGCAAGTATCTTATTGCTTGTTTACCGCTAAGTTATTCCAATCGATAGTGAAACGAACCTGCGCCTCTGTGTAGTGCGTCTTAGTACCATAATCTGACCAAGTACAAGCACTGCGGCTGAAGCCTTCTTCAACCTGCTTCATTCCGGCACGGACGATCATATCCGTTTGCGGCTCTGTTCCCTGCTCAAACTCAGGAGTAAACACGTACTGGAACTTAGGTTTGAAGCCATAAATCAGGCGAGGCAGGTTTTCTTCCGGTAACAGGTTTTCGTTGTAACAGTCTGTGTAGTGATATACGCCGGCCCACTTACCGTAGTACTGATAATCATTGGTATAAAGCTGGTTAAGAGAAGTACTCCACTTCACCCCTGTACCGCGCTTAATCGCCGCATGTGGCTTAACCGCAGTTACATAATCCTTGCTGGAATAACGCGACGTGTAAGCAACACCTAGCTGGCTGCTCAGTGAACCAGTAAAGTTAGGTGCAGCGCCTGGTGTAGCTGTCGCCGTCAGGCCAATCGATGGAGCAACTGTTGTAGTGGAAACTGAAATGTCATTGGTTTCATTCTGTGGTGAATAATCTTCACCGAAAATCGGCGTACCACCTGCTTGGTAAATGCTGTAATCAAAAGCAACAGGATAGTTCTGAGTGAAACGAGCAAGTAGTGGTGCATCATGGGTCAGATCCACACCCGGTTTACCCGGAATATAACCATTGCCCAGAGTAATAACACGAGCCGCTTTCTTGCCATTGGTTGAGTTGTGGAAAAGTTCAACCAGCAGTTTCATCTGAACCCGGCTGCCTCGGAAAGCGTACGGGAAAAGTTCAGGTTCGCTTTGCAGCACCACCTCATAACTCTTCTTGGTGTAACCGTTTAACGCGATATCGTCGACAAGAACACTCTCAACAACATCATTAGCAGAAACTGACGCAGCTGCGGAAAGGCCCATCATTAAGGGCAGCAATATTTTCTTATTCATTATTTTATCCATTGAATTGGAACTACCAAAAAACCTAACAGCATCATTTCATGGCATCAACAAACCCCAAAACTGGACAGACCTGAATAAAATACGCTGACAAAATAGTCAAAAAACAAAACCAAAAACAGCAAAAGGAATAAGAAAAACAACAGTAATACCTTTTGCCAATGCAAATTCATTCAGTGAAGATAGGATTGTCAAATAGTCATAAAGAAACAAACAGAACGCCTGCCCCCAAATGAGAATTAATGTCAATTAAATTGATCTTAATCAGATAACCCTATCAATAAAAGCTGAAAAACCGTTCATTTCGCCTCATTTTTACACAAGTGGTGATCATTAAAGAACTAAGCGACAAGTGAACAAATGGTGCTAACATTGGAAAAATTGTTACCAGTCAACCACAAAGACAACATCCATCACACATTAATGGTAACGATTGCAACAATCCAAAATTATTGCCTCTTTACAATCAAAGATATGAGACTAGGCTCACTGAAGTTCACCAATTAAATCAAGACTATAATCATCGCCTCCGGGAGCCGGCGGCACTGTCTCGTTATACGGGAAAGGTATTCGATGTTGGATAAGAGATGTTGTAGCCATGATTTACCTTGATCACGCAGCCACCAGTAACCCCAAACCCGCTTCAGTTGTTGATGCGATGACCCATTTCATCAGCCAGGGCTGCGCCAACCCCGGACGCGCCAGTCATCCGCTGGCCAATGACGGTGCCCGACTGATCTTTGAAACACGGGAAAGGTTACTTAATTTTTTCGGTGCAGAAGATTCTGCCCAAGCCATTTTCACCGGCAACATCACCGAATCACTGAACCTTGCGCTCAAGGGCTTACTGAAAGCCGGAGACGAAGTTATCGTCAGCAGCATGGAACACAACGCCATGATGCGCCCTCTGCGCCAACTAGAGCAGGACGGCATCACTGTTACGGTTATTCCCTGCAACTCTGAAACCGGGCTGATCGATATCGAAGACATTGCTGCCGCCATAACCCCGGCAACAAAACTAATAGCAATTAACCATGGCTCCAACACGTTTGGCACCTTACAGCCAATCGCAGATATCGGCAGACTCTGCCGAGAGCAAAACCGTTTGTTTCTGGTTGATACAGCCCAGACAGCCGGTTGCATTCCGATTGATATGACCAAAACCAACATCGACTTTCTGGCTTTCACTGGTCACAAAGGACTACTCGGGCCAATGGGGATTGGCGGTCTGATATTAAATTCACGGGCACAGAAAGCAGGCCTGACTCCACTTATTAGCGGCGGCACCGGTAGCAATTCAGAACTAGAAAACCAACCCGATTTTCTGCCCGACGCGCTTGAAAGCGGCACCCCTAACCTTCCCGGCATTGCCGGTTTAAATGCTGGTATCAGCTGGCTTGAAGAGCAAAGCGTGGAATCTGTCTTCCAACACGAACAACAACTGACAACACAGCTACTTGAAGGGCTTAACGCCATTCCCGGGGTGAAAGTGTTCGGCCCGACAGCCGAAATGCCTCGCGTCGGTGTAGTTTCGCTGATTATCGAAGGCAAGGACAACGGAGAAGTCGACGAAATGCTGGCCTATGACCACGGAATTTACTGTCGTACCGGACTGCACTGCTCGCCAGCTTCACATAAAACTATGGGGACCTTCCCTGACGGCACAGTCCGCCTGAGTGTCGGCGCATTTACTACAGCCGATGACATTAACCGGGTTCTTACTGTGATCGAGCAAATCGCTTCACATTAATCCTTCTACCCATAATTTGGGACCAATGACGATATTCAAAGTGCCGGGAATGTTTAGTGTCCGGCACAAACTTTCATTATTCATATAAGAAACAAAGGAATGCAATGATGGCAATGAGCAATACCACGGTTCAACCACCACACACTCAAAGCCCCGACACTTCAGCTCTCGACTATTTCAAAAGCGCAATTTCTGATGAAATCCGCTATGTTTCGGAGCAAAAGGCCGCAGGACGTGGCATTGTCGGCTTCTATTGTGAATTCACTCCACGCGATCTGATCCTCGCTGCCGATGCAGTGCCTATCTGTCTGTGTGGTACCAGCCAGAACACCATCAGTCACGCCGAAACTCTGTTACCAGCCAACCTGTGCCCGATGATCAAATCTTCTTTCGGCTATGCCCTGACTGGCGGCTGCCCATTGCTCAACGATTCTGATCTGCTGGTTGCGGAAACCACCTGCGACGGCAAAAAGAAAATGTATGAAGTGCTGTCGCGTGACAAAAACATGCATGTGCTTGAGCTGACACAAAAGCCGGATGAAGAGCGGGCATTCAAGCATTGGCTGGCAGAAGTGGAAGAGATGAAGGAAAAACTGGAGCAAACCTTCCAGCTAAAAATCACCGAACAGAAATTGCGTGATGCCATCAAGGCCATGAACGAAGAACGCCGCCTGATCCTTGCTATTCAGGAACTGGGTAAGCACAAACCTTCAATCGTATCCGGTTATGAAGTCGCTCAGACCCGCTACCGCGTAGCTGGGTTCTACCAGCATATGGAACAAATGGAAAACTTCCTGACTATGGCACAGGAAAGGATCGCTCAGGGTTATCAGGCCGCGCCTATTCATGCCCCACGTATCCTGTTAACCGGCTGCCCAACCGGCCATGGCACAGAGAAGCTGATTGAAATCATTGAAGAGTGCGGCGGTGTTGTCGTTGTGCAAGAGGCCTGCTCCGGTATTAAAGGCGTTTACGAAGAAGTGTCTGAACAGGGTGATCCGCTGGAAGCTATCGCTCGCAAACACTTCAACATCCCTTGCTCCTGCATGACGCCGAACAAAAAACGTGAAGAGATGCTGAAAACCTTAGCCCGGGATTATCAGGCCGACGCTGTTATCGACCTGGTCTGGCAAGCCTGCCACACCTATAACGTCGAATCTGTCCTGCTCCATGACTTCGTTCGCAATGAACTGGGACTGCCGTACATGAAAGTTGAAACCGATTATTCAAGCTCGGACCGAGAACAGCTCAAGGTCCGTGTTCAAACCCTGCTGGAGTTAACGCAATGATCACATGTGGTGTCGATATCGGCTCTCGGACCATCAAAGTCGTTCTCTTTGATGGCGAAAAAATTCTCGATTCCGCCGTTACCCTGAGTGGCTCAGCGCCGCAGGAAAATACCGAGCGAACTTACCTGGAAATGCTTGCGGCCAACCATATGACCCGCTCAGATGTCGCTATGACGGTCGCGACCGGCTATGGGCGCAACTATTTCGAACTGGCAGATAAAGCCTCATCGGAAATCATCTGCCATACCGCCGGAGTAGCCTTCCTGTGCCCGAACGTCAGAACCATTATTGATATCGGCGGGCAGGATTCCAAAGTCGTACAGGTTTCCGAACAGGGTAAAGTGGCCGACTTTGTCATGAATGACCGCTGCGCCGCCGGAACCGGCAAATTTATTGAAATGGTAGCGCATACCTTAAACATGCCGGTAGAAGAAATTGGCCAGGCCGCTTTGTCATGCAATGAGACCTGTGAAATCTCATCCATGTGCGCCGTTTTTGCCGAATCCGAAGTCGTTGGCCTGCTGCACAGAGGGATTCCTGCCGAAGTGATCCTGCGCGGCGTTTTCCGCTCCGTTGCCAAGCGCGTTGTATCGCTCGGTCGCAAAGTCGGATTTCAGGGACAAATCGTCTTCACCGGTGGTGTTGCACAAAACCCCGGCGTACTGGAAGCCATCCGTGAACATGTCGGTGACCCAACTATTACTGCGCCGTGCAGCCCGCAGCTTACCGGCGCCCTGGGGGCTGCCATTATCGGCCACCAGACCGTATCGCAAAATCAGTAACAGGAAACATTATGACAGCGTCAGCAGTAACGACGATGGATTACATCGTCACCTTCACCTCCAGCCACTTTGCGCTGAAAGCTGAAAGTGCACTGAAAAAGTCAGGCATGGCCTCTCGTCTGATTTCAGCACCAAGGGCAATCAGTTCACAGTGCGGCTTTTGTCTTCTGCTGGAGAACTGCGAATGCCAGGAGCTGGCCGCAAAGCTGGAACAGCTGACCGTGACCTTCTCACATATCTACACAAGACAACTGATCGATGGAGTAAAACATTATGCACAACAAAATTGATGTTCGCGGTATCAACCAGGATCAAGCCCTTACTCTTCTCGAGCAGGCATTAAAGGCACAGGAACTGGCTTCTCTGGAGATACTCAGCTCAGATCAGGAAAACACCACTGCGCTGATCAAAGCTCTTGCTCAGCACGGCGCGACCTGTGAAGTACTTCAGGCAGAAGAAGGGCAAACCATTATCGCCAGCTTTGCCGACGAACAAATCATGAAGCAAAAATCCTATGTTGTCGGCTCTGACACTTTAGGAAAAGGCGATGATGTAATTGGTCACAAGCTGATGAATGCATTTTTCAATGTCAGCTCCGATTATGAGCAGGTTCCGGCTTCAATTTTCTTCATGAACACCGCCGCTAAGCTGTGTGTGGAAGGTGCTGATGCCCTGGCCGCTCTGCAGAAGCTGGAAGAAAAAGGCACTGAAATTATCGTCTGCGGCACCTGCCTGGACTTCTTCGGTATCAAAGACAAGTTGGCTGTAGGCCGTGTTGGTACCATGCACGACCTGATCGGCATCTATCACAAACAAAAAGAAGTTATCAGTCTGTAAGACTCTATTAGCAGACAAAGCACAAGTGATAAAAAAGCCGCCTCCCAAAAGGGAAGCGGCTTTGATTTTATTTCGTCTTTAAACCTGATGTTAGTTACGTCTTAAGCTATCGCGCCCTTGCCGTTAGTCACATCAGACCATGCCGTTGTCACGGCAACACGTGCCTTGCTGTCCAGGTTGTCGATGAAGCCATTGTCACCAGCCTGAGGTGCAAAGCTGCTCATCGCCTGTACCAAAGCATCGACAGCGTTATCAGACAGAGCACTGTATTCACGCTCACCGGCTGCATCTTTCTCGCCCATGCCGATAACCAAATCTGCACGATTACCGTTGAAGTAATCAGCAAAGGTCACTGAGCCGACGCT
>NZ_AMZO01000001.1 GCF_000331515.1 Photobacterium marinum | reverse complement strand
AACCTATTTTAGGACTAGACACTAACTTATCGATTCTAGATTTGATGAGGAACTGAAAAGGTCACATACTCACTAGGTGAATAAACCAAAAACCCGTCACGTCCTGATTTTTTCACTTCATACAGCGCATCGTCAGCACACCGCAGCAGGTACTCGAAATCACAGGATGTATCTGCATTCACAATACCAATACTTATCGTTACCGATAAATTTTCTGCAACCGGACTATAGTCCTGCCCTTTGACTAAGACGTTGATTTTTTCACACAACGATTTCACTCTATCAGGTTGCCAACCAACAATACCGATAACGAACTCTTCCCCCCCCCAACGAGCAATAAAACAGTCATTGCGGCTGAATTTCATCAGCGCCTTAGCAACAATTCGCAATACCTGATCACCAACCAAGTGTGTGTAGGTATCATTAATGACCTTAAAGTGATCAATATCCAGCATTACAACAGAAAGTGCCTTATCAGAGCCGGATGTTGAAATAACATGGTTGGCCCATTCATTAAAAGCGCGACGATTGTGTAAACCGGTTAACTGATCTTCTCTTGCCTGTTTCTCAAAGGCCGATGCCTGCATTTGCAGAGCTCGAGTTTTTTGCTCGACCTCGTGCTTCAGTTTCAGCTCAGACTTTCTGAGACGGCGTAGCCGCCATTTGACTGACAGTGTCATAAACAGAAAGAGTAATAAAGCAAAACCAACCTGGACACTTTGTCTTTGCCACCAATGAGGCAGAATTCGAAAAGAGAAACTAGCCTGGTTTATCTCATTTGAATGATAAGGGTAATATGCGTTCACAACGAAACGATAATCACCGGGAGCAAGGTTTGTATACTCAGCAAAGGATTGTGTATTTCTTTCAATCCACCCTGAATCAAGCCCCTCTAGCCTAGTGCGATAACGTATATGTTGAGAGGAAATATAACCAAGACCAACGAAATCAAATGTCATCCGCTGGCTTCCTGCCGGTAAAACTGAAAGCTGTTTATCTGCTAGGTTTAACCAGGACTGACCACTCTGAACACCTTCGATAACGGTCGGAAACTTTGGCGACACCAGTTGTTTAAAACGTTGTGGATGAGTACATGCAACACCTTTCGCCGTCGCAAACCATAACTGGCCGGAAGAATCGATAGCTGCTGTCGGGTTTGAGCCACCATTAAGCTGAGCCGTTGCCATTCCATCCAACTCATTATAATGCTCGAAATTAATATGAGATTTCGAACCGTCAGCAACAGCATTGACGTCATCTTCCGAAACCCGCCAGAGACCGCGATTAGAGGTGAGCCAAAAAGAGCCATTCAGATCAGAGATAACCTGGAAAATCTTATCAATTGGAAGACCGTGTTTTTTTCCGATAATACTGAGTTTTTGATCTGAGAACCGATAACGGATAAGCCCGCGATCTGTCGTCATCCACATGTAATCTTTTTGAGCATAAAACCCGAAAACATACTCAGCTTTCTCAAACGGCTGCAAATCCAGACCTCGTATCTGGTCGTGGTTAATAATTCCGACACCCGCTCCTGTACCAACCCAAAGTTGACCCTGCTCATCGAATTTAAGCGCCATAACATAATCACCAGGAAGGCCATCCTTTGTCGTAAACAATTGCTGTTTACCATCACCAGAATATTTTACCAAACCGGCAGTTGTTCCAACCCACAAATTCCCTTGGTTATCTTCAAGAATGGTGCGAATAGCATTAGACGGCAGCCCCTGAAGAGCCACATGCTTTAACTCATGGTTATCGAAACTGAATAAGCCATGATTGAATGAACCAATCCAGGCACCACCCTTGCGTCGGGGAGCCAAACTTATGACCGAAAGAGTTTCACCGTCCAGTTGGTTTGAAGCTGAAGGGGAGTAATTACGGACTTGCTTATTTTTAATTACACTCATCCCTTTGCTGCTTCCGACGATAATTTCACCGGAATCCAAAGCAAGGACAGTCCGAATATAATCACCAGCCAACCCTCTTGTTTTATCCCATGTGGTAAAAGGAGTATGGCGTAAACGGATCAGCCCGGTATGTGTACCAACCCAAATTGAACTTTCACGATCCTGGTAAATAGATAAGATCTGGTTATAGGGCTCACCATTAAGCTCAGTTAACGACAATACCTTATTATCAGAAAAGCGAAATATGCCCTGGTTGAAGGTACCAAACCAATAACTGCCGTGGTTATCAATTAGAATATTGGAAACAAAAATATTGTTTAACTTTTCATGAATACGGGAAACCCTGCCGTTTGCATAACGCCACGCACCATTTTCTCCACCAAAAATAATTCGCCCATCCGCATCTTCCACACTCGAATAAACCGGAACATTCTTCAAGCCAAGTAACTGGCTGATATTTTCAATCTTGCCTGACGAAATAAGATACAAACCTTGGCTAGTTGATGCCAATACATCACCGTTGCGGCGTAACGAAAGGTTGTAAACAGTTAGTGAAGGTAAAATGACTTGGTTTTCAGCCTGGTCATGAGCTCGAAAAATAAGTCCTTCCCCCCTCAACCCAATCCAGATACCACCATCAGGTTGGTGCAAAACAGCATTAACAAGGCTATTGATTGAAGGAAGAGGTTGCCAGTCATGAGGTTTCCTGTAGGCCAGACCACCACGGGCATCACCGACGAGGAGTCCTCCATCGGAATCAGCAAAAAGTGTTTGGACACCCGAATCACTCAGCGCGCTTTCCGGCCCTCTGGTAAACAACTTAAATTCCCGGCCGTTAAAGCGGGCTATCCCTTCCCATGTCGCAAACCACATATAGCCATCTTGTGTCTGGCTTATTGCATTAATACTGTTGTGAGGCAAGCCATCTCGGCTGTTCCACGTTTCGAAAAGGTATTCATCTAACAAGGAAGCCTGTGAAGAAAATATTCCTCCCAAACACAAGCCAACCACAAAAAAGGGCTTGATGAACCTGGCTAACGAAGGTGTTAACAGCATACCAGTTTCCTAACGAAAAGCTTAATATTGATAAGGAGATAAATAAGCCGCCCATTTTATCATAATCAACCAATTGAACGTATTTTCATTATGCATTTTTGAATCGAACGCAAATCATTAGCTTTAATTTGCTCTTATTAAACACCAATTCGTTACAGGAAAGGACAATAATGAAGCTATAGTGAACAAAAAGACATCAATAATCTTTAGTTACACTTCCGGCACCTTTTATCCTTCAGGAGTCAGATATGAACCAAAACTACAATGAGGAAAAAATACAAATTATCGTGACCGGCGGTACTATTGATTCATACTATGATATAGATGCCTGCACAACGCTGTGCCATCAACAAACTGCCATCCCCGAGTTCATCACTAAATTCGCTCAAATACCTGATTGTGAATTCGAACTAACCGAAATCTGCATGAAAGACAGCAGAAAGATCAATCATCAGGACCTTGAAAAAATAAGCACTGCGATTAGCCTCAGTAACTGCAACCGACACATCATCACTCATGGCACCTTTACCCTGTTCGACAATGCCCGTCGCCTGCAAACACTACTAGCACATAATCATCAGCAAGTTGTTATTTTTACCGGCGCAATGTGGCCGTTAGTCGGCTTCTCACCCAATGATGCCGGATTTAACTTGGGCTCTGCTTTTATCGCTGCCCGACTTGCTCAACCCGGTATTTATGTGGCGTTTAACGGCAAGCTTTACCAGCCGGATGATCTTGAAGGCTTGCATTAACTATTAAATAACATCATCAAAAATCAGAATAAAGCGCTGTAAACAAGGCTCTTCTGCTACTTTCATGAACATTTCTGCGGCATTTTCTCACCTTCGATAATTTACAAGCGGGCCTAATTCTCCTAATTTTTTAACTTAATTTCTGCATTACCATGGGATATCACTATGCGGTTTCAACTGCTTCTCGTGTTACTTTTGTGCAGTATTCCTACCAGCTACGCAATCGAGCCAATTCCGAAAGAAAACGGCTTTGGTGGTTTTGTTAATGTCGGTATTGGCGGCACGACAGTCGAATCTAATAACCTCGCTAAATTCGGGTCAGTAGATTTGAGTAACGACACCATTAACTCAGTAAACGACAAGCCCGACAGCGAAAGCTCGGCAATACCTGTAATAGCAGCAGAACTTGCTTATACCTTTGCAGATACTCGCACCCAGATTTTCCTTGGTAACCAACTTGAAGACTACATACGATTTGATTTCTCTACCCTAGCCGGGATCAGGCAGGAAATCGGCAGTGCTGGTATTCTCGGGGCCAGCTTATTGTACACCCCATTAGCCACCGAGGTATGGGAAGACCCTTTTCTGACCGGTAGCCCGAGAACAAAAACAGATCGCAGCGCAGACGGCTATCGCTTAATCTGGAGCAAGGTATACGGAACTGGGCTGGAACTTCGATACTCTTACCGGGATGTCGATATCGACAATGAACGCAGTGGCGCATCTGTCGCTTTATCAGATGCAGAAAGGACCCTGCTGAATCGTAATGGTGATAACCACCGTGTTACGGCTGAGTATACTTTTGACTGGGACAAGCCAAAACATCGATTAGTCCCTGCGATTTCTTATAACGATCACGACAGTGACGGCAGAGCAATGGCTTATGAAAGCCTGTCACTCGGATTTAATTACATCTATTTTGTTAACCGTTGGCGACTGGTCAGCAACCTATATATTGCAGACCTATCTTTTGATGAAGCCAACCCGGTATATGGGCAGAAAGCAGACAGTACCCAGTTGGGAGCCAGCTTTACAGCCTTCTATTCCAAACCATTTGGCTGGGAAGGTTGGTTCGCCAACGGAAGCATCTCATGGTTTGAAGATGACAGTGATATTAACTTTTACGATGCCAGCGCCGGACTGTTTAGTGTGGGATTGTTGTATCGATTTTAACTTCTCAGATAACGCCTACACACCTGTTAGAAATCAGGCTGGTTGTAAATCGTGTGCTCGGCTTAAAGAGACTAACTACCCTACTATCGATGTCTTATATAACATGACATCAGACATTAACGTGACTCCGTCACAGTTAATGTCTGGGGAAGTACGGTTTTATATCTACTATTTAATTAGTACATCCATTTGACTACTTCGTTCATCAAGAAGCATGCTTACACCATCGTTTTCGAAGGTCCCATCCTGTTTAAGCTCATCAACCAACTTATCGATAATTTCCTTACTGGTAGATGGCATTATATAAATATGCACATAATGACGCACATCACCATGGACCTTAAGCGATTCACACGAGAGCGAATATTTATTAATAATTGGTTTGATCGGCTTGCGAAAGCGGATAGTCAACGCCAATGGTGTCCGCTCTATGAACAATTCAATATTAGGATGACAGTCTTTTACAGTGTTTAACTGGTCTTCTGCATACCTAGTAAGTTCTTCACAATACAGAGCTTGTTGCATCTGTGTATCATAACTATGTTTTGCCAGATGGTTCCACATGATGATAGGAGAAAAACCATTACGGGAACCTGCAAAAGTCGTATCCGGGGAAGCAATATATTCAGGATCAGCTGGTGGAAACAGCTGATACTTAACTTTTGTCATGAAAATTCCACATGGACAAGGTGCTCCGGGCCATTTGTGTCCACTCATTACTATTGAGTTAACAATAGGAAGCCTGAAGTCGAAAATTGGCCCCCTTTGGTTTATTAATTTTTTCTTGTATGCCATTTCAATAAACGGCATATAAGATGCTCCTAGTGCACCATCCACATGTATCCAGTAACCATTACGCTTATCAACTTTAACTATTTCATTGCCTTCTTCATCAAGATCAATGTAGTTCACATCTCTGTTTACCAAGCCATACTTTTCAAATATAGGCATTAATTTATTTTGAATTTCTTCAACATCATCATATGCCCCTTTGAAAGTAGAACCATAGTTACAGCAGATAATAATTGGATAGTTTCTCTCTGCAAAAAATTCAACAAGAATTGCCAATTTATCTACATCAATTGAACCTGGCCCAGAACTTCCATATATAGAAGGCACTTCCTTGTTATTCAGCCAATTACCATCGGTATCAAGTGGATTCTGACCGGGATAATCCGTATGTCCGATTTCACTAAAAGTGGGTATATTCAATACGCGCAGAGCTTTAATAATAGAGTAATGCGTATCTTGGGAGAAAAAAGCAACCGGCTTATATGCATGCGGCTTATTTTCAATATACTTCGGATGAAGATAACTGGTATGCCTAAACTTTTCTTGCACTTCATCAGCAACAAGCTTTCTTCCGGCAAGATAGTCTCTCGCGTTCCATAAACCGTAAAAATTCCCTTCTGTGCTCCCCATTGACAACACATATCCCCAGAAGCTTTCCATGTCTTGTGGTTCATGGGGAACTTTCGCATTCCATAGCTTTGCATAATAATTGAGAACGGCTTTCTCCATCTGTTTACTGCTAAGCGTATAGTTACCGTTGATAAATGGATCACCGACATTGTTTACGTGACAATTGAGAAAGAACTCCACATCCTCTTTGTAATCCATTCTTTGATTGACTTGATAACCGAGACAATGATTTTTCTGAACATCGATATAGTTCTTGAACACTTCTAGGCAGAGTGTTCTCTGTTCATCAGTCAGTCCTTCTGTTGGTATTTCGAAGCTGGTATCGTCATATTTTGATTTGTGATTTGTTAGTGCTTTTCCCATATAACGTTCCCTTTCAATCATTCTCATCCCCCAAACGCGATATCCTATGGCAAAGAGACTCACAACAACTCTTCAGCAACCAATAACTATCTTTGTACTTCCTCTTGTATTTCCGGCTATTACTAATATCTATAGTACAGTGTCGACCTGGTACATATGGTTCAATAGACAAAACAAAAAGCACGGTTGATTTGGATCAAATCTGAGAGGTCATGTGTAGCAAAGGTTTAGTCGCGCCTTGTAAATGTGTCGATTTGAGCAAGCGTTTAGAGTATTTTTGCTCCCATTGTTTTCATTTAACTAGAAATAAAGGATAGACAAGCCAATATGCAACAGAGAGAACCGAATCACATAACGAAAATAAGAGTCTAAAAATATCAAGGAAGGGTTTCGCTCCCTTAAATACTAATAAGCCTGAATTTACTGTCTTTCTTAACTTCAACAACTGTAGTGGTCTAATGGAATCGAGCCACTGCATCCACTCTCGGGCGGGGATGATTTCGACGTTTCTGCCGAGGAAGGCACCAAGGAAGTAGTTTTTTACGAAAGAATGGTAAATCGCTTGTGTACGCTTCTTTAACGTGGCTGGACTACGAAAAATCAAGTTTAATATATTGTTTTATAAGGATTAAATCACCATACGCTAATTATTCGGACACATTATGGAGACAAAATATAAAAAATGTTCAATTCCTCATTTGAGATCCTTCTACTGAAATTTATACCAATTAATCCCTTGTTCCGGCAGAATTGTTTCATAGCTTAATAGCTATTTATTTCAACCTATTCCCACTCACCTTATCCCATCCCATAAAAAATTTCTCACACGAATAGAAACAATCTCATTCTTTTTAAATATCATACTGCATTGGTTCTCAAAAAAAGTAATACACTGATATATAATTATCTATACTATCAACATAGTCATATCTAGCCATATCCACTAAAAATAACAAAGGATATATCCAAAATGGCATTTAATAAGCATTTTCTCGATTGCAGTATTTTAACGGCAGTAATGATATTTATTTTTATAGTGCTGGTTCCATCTCTCGGATTTTCTAAAGATCAGAGTATTATCAAATTCAATCCTGATGACAATTTCACGATCTATGAGGACCGATTTCTCGCTTTGGGCTCCACCCCTGAAAAAAATTTCTCAATGCTTTTTCTACGAGATAGAATATTTAACAACATTCTATCCTTAATCACTGAATCTGGCTATAAGATCCGTCTTAAAGATGCTGAGATTAATGTTAACTCCGCTAAGCTGGACTTTTCAATCAATGGAATCTACCTGAGTATGGAAGGTAATTTAATTACTGAGGATGTAAAAGTACCCATTAAAGCAAAAGGTGCTATAGACCTAAGTAGAACTACAAGTGATAATATTTTACTCGATATTTTTCTAATTGATATTAATGTAAGTTATAAAAAAATCCCCTATAGCAATTTTAAAGCTTGGTTAATCGCGCTGAGCTCCGATTTCATTGTAGAGCCAACTAGAATCACAGAATTAAAAGTACCAATAAACATAAGAATCCCTATTAACTCTCCTGAAAAAACAATAAAAGAAATTAGTGTATTGGGTGATTCCAACATAGAAATAAATGCCACTATCCCAGCCACAAATAAAAACAAAAATTTATATCTACACACTCTTATCCCTAGCAATGATGGGATACTGGTTTTTCTATCTGAAAAACAAAACAATCCTGATTTACATAGTAATAATTTAACAACCACAAAAAATAACATCGAAAAAAGACGAAAATCTCATAAAGATAATATAAATAACATCTTGAACAATGTAGAAAAAGACTTTTGGATTATGTTATCTGGAAAACTGATAGAAGATGCTCTTACACCAGAAACTCCCATTAAAATACCATTTGAAATATTTCAGAAACATGGGCGACTTGCTGGAAATAAAATTGATAAATTACTTGGAGCTTTTTGGGAGGTGAATTTAGATCGTGGAGGGCCAATAATAGGCTCGTTAGTTTCTAAACCTAAAATTAACTGGATTAATAATGGAAATATTACTTTTTCCATTCCAACGTCACTCAAGGCTAGTGGTGAACTATATGTTGTTGTAGACCCTGGGATTACAGGGGGATGTACAGATAAAAAAGCAATAAGACTTGATGGTGATAATACCTTAAATGGCATAATAAATATCACACCAACAAATAGTGGCATCTTTAAATACTCTGCGACATTAACAGCCCCTGAATCAATATCAATAAAAGCCAAAACTGACAGGTTTAATCTTTGCGGTTATGGTATAGGCCCAATCAATAAAGAATTAAAAATAAAAACCGACCATACTAAAATCACTTCAGGAGAGATAGATTTTTTTGAAACTAATAGTGGTTTAGTTGCTTACGTTGACATTTCTGACCAAACTATACAAATTAAAAAAGATAGTCCTTCAATGTATATTACTCAGACGGGTATAAATATAGAAGTAAATTTATCACTTACACTTTCAACTAATGCCTCTAACACATTAAAATAAGGTTGACATTATGAATATGTCTCAACTCAATAAACTTTGGTCTCTAATAGGAACTGCAACTTTATTTTATGCAGTAAATGCTTATTCCGTTTCTCAAGGTGTAAACCCTATATCTAAAGCAGTACTTCTTGATGACCGTCCCATTCCAGGTTCCTATTTGGCTATTTTTATCATAAGTGTAATGATGCTTATCTTGACAGCTATTGGCCGTGTATATGCTCGTAACTACTCAATGGATAACTGGGCAAGTTCGATTCCTATTTTTGGATTTGAAAGATTAGATTACCGGTCAAAACTCGCTCGTCGTTACCAAGGGGCTTTTTTATTTTTCTTTATCATATTTCCATTATTTTCCATCATCCACTTCAACAATAAAGTCATCCAACATGGTGACATTGCAGATGAATCAAAACAAATAGTTAGTCGCCATGATGTTTTTTACAACCCAGGCTGGGATATAGTTTTTAGCTCATCTAATTTTTTCTCTAATTTTTGTATGGGACAGGATCTACCTCAATATAGTAAAAGTAAAAACCCATGCTCCAAAAAAAAAGGGCAAGAAGGAGGAGTAACTTGGTTCATAATGATATCTCCTTTATTAATGATTGGTATATCTTTATTAGTGTTTTTTTCTGTACTTGACTTAATTCTAATTATTTTCTTCCATCGTCGAATATGGTTAGAAAAAAGTTGAAAAACTGATAAACCTTCTATCAATGCCTCAAATATAATCAAGAGTTAGCATTCCTCCTTTTATGGTATATCGCATAAAAGGAGGCTATCCAACTAACGCCAGAAACTATGCAGATTTACACAGTTTGTTTCCTACGTCTAAAAATAGGTGGTAATGACCAGTTATGATAGTATTTTTAAAATTTTGCACACGTCCCATGAACTCCAGATAACCGCAACTGCAAGCCCAACTCGCTGAGTGACCATTCCACCATCTTTAATCGCCACTTACCGTCTTCAACATTACCGAACCCGTCAAGCGTGAGGTGTCCTTCAGCCACTAACGGCATTAGTGACATATTTGCAGGTATGGTGACATCACCCCGACTTCACCGCTTTGGCCCTTGCAGCCACTGCAGCTTTTGCTTCGTCGTAATTGGGATACTTGAAGACGATTTTAAATTCCGGCTCACCAGTTCCGGTTGACACTTCTTTGGTATCGCCAGATTCAACATCGTGATAAGTAGCGGTCACACGACGAACATCGTTTCGAGAACTAAACCGGCACTGCCAGTTCGTTACCTGCTCCGGCCTGATAGTGATACTAGTAAGCTTTTTGCCTGAGGCAGACTTACCCTCGCCTTCTTTTAAAAACAGCCACTAGCCGTTGGCAGGCTTGCTGACAGCACCGTAACGCTTGGCCAAGCGGGTTAACAGGTTCATGTCAGATTCTGACACCTGATCAACATGATCAATCCGAACAGATACCATATTCAGGCCGCAAACTCTGCCGAGATCCACAACCTTTCAAACCAGCTGATCGAAAAAGCCAAACAACTGGATGAGGTTGAACAGCTATGAACAAAGAAACCAAAATTCTACAAAGCCGCCGTCGGCAACAAGCCCTTCGCGATCGCCGCAAAGCATTAGGGCAAAGGAAAGTTACATCTGTTATCGGCCTAAAAGAATCCGCAATGCTGAAAGAGATCTGCGAATTCTTTGCCCCACCCGGCGAAACACTCAGTGAAGACGAAGCCATATCTTCAATGATTCACCGCGTTCACGAAGTAATACCAAAGTTACGCGTAACACTTAGCAAATGTGAAAAATGCGACAGCCAATTACCGAACGGATGCGACGGCGTTTTCAAAGGCGACGCCAAATGCTGGCACACCTTAAACCGAATTCGCCTGCACCAAATCACCGAACCATCCGATTTTGTGAGGACAATAAAAAGCTAAGGAGCGGCAATGGAAATCATACTCACCAAAGCGGAAAACCACGCACTTGAAACATGCAAAGCGCACTTTGAAAAAACGAATGAAGTTCCCAACGGCGGCCAGCTCGCTTTCCTTTTGGAACTCGACCGTTCCCGCGGTTATCACTACATCCGAGCATTTTGCGAACTCGGAATTATGAAGCAAGTAAAACAGTGCGTGTACCAATGGACTGATATCAGCTACCAAGTAAAAGTTCATAACCGAACCAGGGGGAAAGCATGAGCCCTCACCCTTTCAACTTTTAACCGAATTTACCTGACCAGTAAATTCCCGAATCAGGAACATTGCAATGAGTAAGAAACTAAGACCAAGCTGGCTGACATGCGAACGGTGCGAAAGTGTTCAGATTGAAGTTACCACCGAACGAGGTAATGACGAATGGCTTTATTCTGGCGACCAAGCCAAATGTTTAGACTGCGGCGCCACCGGAATGATTGAAGCAGATGGTGAAAACGCATGGTTTGAAGTAGATGAGGAGCAGAAAGATGTACAACTACACTAACTACCCTACTGTCGATATCTCATATAACGTGAAATCAGACATTAACGTGACACCGTCACAGTTAAAATCTAAAGATAAACATGAGCAATCACCCGAAGAATCACAACCAGTACAAGCCTTAGATGAGCAGTCATCACCTCAACTGATCAGCCATCAAGAAGTATTGGATATGTTCCACATCACCAGTAAAGCCACCATCTACAAATGGCGACAAACCCGCGGCTTCCCCAACCCAGTTACACTGATGCCACTAAGATGGTTACGTTCCGCAGTTGAAGATTGGAAAGAAGGGATTGGTGGTTGTGGGAAGTGAACAAGGGAAGCGGCCGGAGGGCCGCTTTTAAATTTTCGCATTAAGCTGAACAACGCTACCACCTGAGCTCAACTTTTTCACCTTAAGCACAAATCCCAACCTTTAGCTAAAATTGCCAAGCGTTGGGAATCACTCTTGAAAATTTGTTAGGTAAACGTTGCCTTCGCTACGAATTAAACTCTTTTACAGCAAGGGTTTTCATAAACTGTTGATTGACTATAAATGATGTTGCAAAAAACTTACTAATAGGAGCAAAGCCGTTTTTTTTGCAAAACTCTCGCAACCTAGGATTGTCAACATCTTCGATCGCTACGATATCCCATGGATTAATATCGATACAGTAACTTAGAAATGATTTAAACCAACCTTGACTCTGTAACGATTTATCAAGTCTAACCGTGGCAATAACTAGGCACAATTCATCTATATCATTTGTTTGACAACGCATTAGCAAAGAAATACCGTTTGAAATCATATTGCATCTATCGTGTTTGCGAACTTCTCCATTCAACTCGTACTCTTTGATCACGGCTGTAATCCAATTTTCCATTTGTTCCTTGATAGACTGATTTGCAATCAACAGGTTCATAAAACGACCTTTAATTCTGCGGATGTTGGCACATAACGCCAGCAAGCAAGTGACTTACGGTGGTGCTTATTAAAAGAATATAAAGTAAGAGGTAACTTCACCACCTAAATTGTCTAAATAAATCTCTTCTTTAAGTGACTGCGATTCATCCCTATCAGTCAATATCTCAAATTCATCTTCAGTTAAAAAGTCCATGTTATAGTTCCAATTGTCATCCGGACAGCTTATAACTGTTTTTACTGCCTGTGTTCCGTCGTCATTATAATATCTTTCAATAAAAACATGTTCTTGAGTCGGAATGTTATATCCGATATGTACTTTTTTCATATATACCTCAATATTTGCCTTGCGCATTAAGGTATGAGCAACGCTACCACCTTACCTAAATCATTGCGCCGTTAACACGAAACCCAACTTTGAACTGAAAATACCAAGCGTTGGAAATCACTCTTAAATGCTTTGTTAGCTATTATGGGTGGAAAGGACTTGGTGGGGTCGGTGGTTTCTTCGTTGGTTTAGGTTTATTGTAATCAAGCCAAACTTTTAAATCGTACACGGATTTAAAGTCTATCATTTTCATTTTTTTGCTATTCGGATCTCGAGAAATAAGCTCAACACTATCAGAACCGCCTTCTTCTAGACTTAATAACCAATCAATATACACTTCGAAGACCTTGTAACTTGCTCCGATGCTTCCGTTAAGGAAATCGTTGATAAGCCTATCTGCCTTTTTACGCTCTCTATAGTTGGGAGTTGTTTTTTGAAGCGGTGTGGATGGACTGAACACTGTAGTATTACAGACTTCATAATAATACTTATTAAACTCAACTGTACGTCCATTAGAATTAGTAGACCAACCAATATAATGACACTGAAGGCTTTGTTGTAATCTACGCACATCTTCATCGAGACTCAAACATAGATTTAGTCTTCTAGACTTTTTCTTTTCTGATTTAATATCTTCTTCTTCATACTTAAACTCAGCTAAAACAAACATAGTATTGTTTGTAAAGATATAGTCTCCACCTAAAAGACTATCCTGACCATCCGAAGAACACCTTGTAAGCCTTTCTCCGTTTTCTTCTGCAATTTCTTTGAAATGGTCAAAGAAGCCATCAATGATCGATTGCTCGTGTTTTTTATCCAATTTAAATCTCCATACCTCGAAGTAGTAATAACGCCTGCAATAAGGAGTCCCTCACTCAACTAACAAAGCGCACCGAACTTCATACCAAAACCGCCGAGTGTAACGGGTCACCTTGATTGCTTTGTTATGTGCTTTGCGCCTCATGACTGTTTGTCTATAAATGCCAGTATATCTTCACCATATCTCTGCAAAAGATTTCTAAACTCTTCAGCAAAAACTACTGTGTCGTGCCTCAGGCCATTTTCCGGTTCAACTATTATGCTCAACCAAATATTTGTAGCACGCGAAATATCTTCATTCGAAAAACGCGACATATCGAAGGTTATTGCATGATCTTCATATGTTCCATCTGAGTATATGTACGGATATTTCCACGCAACAAGAACTGGCCCATTGAAGGATAAAGCACCGACCGCACTAGCTATTTCTTTAGCCCTTGCATAATCGTAAAATTGAATTAATGTGGCGCAATCATTTAACGCACCTTTCGGAAGACGTCCTGACAACAACCAGTACGTAACCATAAGCCTTCTTGAATATATATGAGGATACTCCTTTAGGTGTTCCATGTGGCTTATGTAATTTTTACAGACTTCCTCATACCTTGCATAAGTTTCTTTGGTTGGCCGAGAAATAAATAATAGATAGCCATATGCTCCGTATCGCTCATTCGGTTCTTCATGACTGTATAAGAATTCCCTGGCAGGAATTGGTGATGAGTCCCTTGGCGGTTGTACAATTGAGGAAACAGGAGGTGGTATGTTAGATTCTGAACTATATCTATCAGACACCAAATAAAATAGTGACGAAAATACTATTGCCGCACTTGTGACTCCCGATAGTATTACAATTGATCTGTTAGTTGCATGTATATTTATGCACTTAGCGATATACGTTATGGAACCCAATATTATTCCAGATACTGTAGCTGCTATTACAAAAACTACTGCAATTGCAGCTGAGTTCAACGGGTGCATATAAGCTATAGCTGGTAGCGCGATAACTATTGCCAACAATATTGTTGTTTGTATCCCTTTCACTATAAATGCTCCTATTGTTCTTTATTGCACATAACGCCTGCGATAAGGTGTGCCCCACTAAACAAACAAAGCACACTGAACTCTATACAAAAACCGCCGAGTGTAACGCATCACCTTGATTGCCTTGTTAGAGCTATTTATGCTCCCCTACTGACTCATAGACTTTCTGCAAAATAAACCAAGCTTGTGAAAAGCCAAAAAGATCCGTTGATGTATCTATATTGCTTTGATATGGCCACTCTTGGTATCTGGTTAACACCGAACTACCACTTTCTAGTTGCTCAATAATTTTGATAGATTTTTCTTTAGTAAAACCTATATTTTCTGACGCTGAAATTGGTTTGTTTTTATTGATACGAACGACAACTTTTGAATTTGGGTAATGGTTACTACCCACACTCACAAAAAAGGTACCATCTTTCCAGATACCTACTCGAAGATCGCCTTTGTCAATAGAGCACCAATGTGAGTCATCCATTCCGTCGACATCACATCTCATTGACCAATTAGTTCCAAGCTTATCATTGACATAGTCAAGCTTATTTTGAGCTAAACCTTGAATACTACCACTACCATCAGAAAAGAAAATTCTATACTTTACTCCATCATGCAAACCTTCTTCTATTCTGTATCTTTTATTATTTTTCAGTGTTTTATAACTAAAAGAAACCTTACATGTAAGCTCTCCACCAGGTATTAACGCCTTATTTTTATTAATTATTTCATCCTCATCCAACGTTGGAAGATTACTCTTATAATCTTTTTCATATTTGATTTTAGGGCATATCATCTGAGCATAACTATTATGAGCAAATAATAATGCGGCTAAACATATTATAATTTTTTCCGTTTTCATCATATATTCCCACCATAGCTCTAACGCCTGCGATAAGGTGTGCCCCACTGAACCAGCAAAGCGCACCGAACTCCATACCAAAACCGCCGAGTGTAACGCATCACCTTGATTGCCTTGTTATGCCATCAGTTTAAGTATTTGATAAACTTAATTTTGCTACTGGTAACACAACCATTATCTTCGTAACCTGATATTTGATAGCCACTAGAAATTAGCAACTGCAACATCGCTGGATACTTGTTCATTGATTTTACACTGATTGCGCTATAACCATTATCAATAACCCATGATTCTTGTTGTTTTCGTAACTCGGTTGCGACACCTTGTTTTCTATACTTTGGAGCAACTCCTCCAAGCCAACTATAAAACTCAGTGTTAGAAACCTCATAACCAATTTTGTGTGCTATTGGCTTGTTATCATGGCATGCAATTAGAATTAAATTGGCTTTATCCGCTAATTTAGTTATTAATTTATTTGCTGTCGTTCTGCCATCAAACTCTGGTATTTGAGCATCAACTTTTAAAACTTCATCTATCGTTCCAATATGGAAATCAAACTTCATACTTAACTACCTTTCAAGGGCATAACGCCTGCGATAAGGTGTGCCCCACTGAACCAACAAAGCACACTGAACTCCATACCAAAACCGCCGAGTGTAACGCATCACCTTGATTGCCTTGTTATATGTTTGCTCCCTTGTGAGTCTTGTAATATGAAGCATTACATACCGAACAATTATGATGTGGTCTAGGCGTCTCACCCCAACCGCTATTCTTATAAAATCTTAGGTGAACTAGTTTACCATCACGCTCGTAACATTTAGTACAATATGGCGTATCATCCCCTTCAGACCAGTAAACTTCAGTTTCAGAATCGTATTTTACTGTTATTTTTTGTTCTAGCTGCTGTTTAAGCTGCCTAATTTCTTCATTCTTTTGAGCTAGAATGCCTTGTAATTGTGCTGCTTCAACCATTGTTAATGATAGTTGCTGGGTTAACGTTGCCAAATGTAGCTGTAACTCACTAGAATCAGGATTATCTTGCTGTACTAACTTTAGTGTTTCTAAGGATTTATTGAGAAAATCAATTAACGTAACGCCTGCTGCTAATGTCACTGACATCTATATTTCCTCTTAACAAAATAAACATATAACATTTTATTCTACGAACAAAGTTCGTATATCTTTCTTGTACCGCCTAATATACGAAGAAGATTAACGAACCAAGTTCGTTTATTGTGCAATAAGGCTCGCGACCAACCCAAACCTAAAGCACAACTACTTATATGAAACCATATGAAATGCTTTCTGTAAATAACTTATCCGTCATCCATGCCTAGAAAGTATGACAGATTTTTGGCGTATAGCTCATACCCTTCTCTTTGCTCTTCGATCCAGTCGTGCTTGTTGTACACGGCCAGCACGCCACCCAGCTCGTGGCCGAGCATCTTTTCCACTACATGCGGCATCACGCCTAGCTCTGATGCCCCGGTTGAAAGGGAACGGCGGAAGTCGTGGGTTCGCCAGTGTTCTAATGGCAGGCTGGCGCGGATTCTTCTGATATAACGGTTAGCTGCGGAAATAGAGATTGGTGTGTTTAGGTCAGCGCCGGGAAACAAGACATCATCATAGGTTTCCATCACGCGTTCTAAAATTGCTCTGGCTTTGGTGGGAATTGGCCTGCGGATAGGTTTGTTGGTTTTGCTGAGTTCTTTCGGCACGGTCCAGATGCCGGCTTCCATATCGAAGTGGGAACGACGGGCAAGGCGAAGCTCTGAAAGGCGGTTGCCCCAAAGCATCGTGAGTTGATGAAGGGTTTTGTTAGAAGTGCTGGCTCGGCTTCTTTCTATGGCCAGCCAGATTTGAGCAAGTTCAGACCAGGTCGGCACCCTGCTCCCTGTTTCTGGCCGGGCGCCGACATTTTGTTTCTTGATACGGTCTATATCTGTTCTTTCAATAATGAATTTGTTTTTGCAGAAGTTAAGGCAGGAACGCAGGTTAGTAAAAAGTGAGTTGGCAGTTTTGGGCTTTTGTTCGCTAATGGCATCAAGCCATTGCATCCATTCTCGGGCGGAGATTGTTTCGACGTTTCTGTCGGGGAAGGCACCAAGGAAGTAGTTATTGGCGAAGGAATGGTAAAGCGCTTGTGTGCCCTTCTTTAACGTGGGGACGTAATGTTTGAGCCAGTAGTTCACGCAGTCGTCTAAGGTAACGAATTCCAGCTCTCCGGTATTGGCAATTTCGGGATTTCTTCCTGATTCCCTCAATTCCATCATGATTTTATGTTTCCGCCTTGCCTCCTTCAGGCTAGTTGCGGGATACTTACCGATCTTAATTCTGAGACTTTTACCGTTGAACCGACAACGGTACTGAAATGTTATGTTCGCCGAGGGCGAGATACGGGCAATCAGCCCTTCTCCGTCATTTAGTTCAGGTGGACCATCGTAGATTTCAAGCTTTGAGATCAATTTTAGTTGTCGGTCGAGTATAGTCATACTAAATCCTTGTAAAGTCGCTGATTTGAGCGCTAGGTTCGGAGCAATTTTGGACGCACTCCCAAAATTTTTGGACGCAGATTTGGACGCAAATGCAAATCCCAAACGAAAAAGCGCTGGAATTAACCACTGTATAGATGAACAGTATAGCATTGAAAAGCCATTGTTAGAACAGGCACTTAATACCAAGCCGATGGCTTCTGGAAATTACTATGAATCACGAAAATGAACCAAGCCTGTTTTGGCTGGACTATGAAACCTTCGGTGCCAACCCAGCAACTGACCGTCCGTGTCAGTTTGCAGGTGTTCGTACCGATATGGATTTGAACATCGTTGGTGAGCCGCTGGTTATCTACTGTAAGCCGCCGGTTGATTACCTGCCTTCCCCTGAAGCCTGTCTGATCACAGGTATCACACCACAGGAAGCGTTTGAAAAAGGCTTGCCTGAGCCGGAGTTTATTGCCCAAATTCACGCGGAGCTTTCTAAGCCGAATACCTGCGTGATCGGCTATAACAATGTCCGTTTTGATGATGAAGTTACCCGCTATACCCTTTACCGTAACTTCTACGATCCATATGCATGGAGCTGGCAGAACGGTAATTCACGCTGGGATATGCTGGATATCATGCGTACCTGTTACGCACTGCGTCCGGATGGCATTAACTGGCCGAATAATGATGAAGGCCTGCCGAGCTTTAAACTGGAACACCTGTCGGTTGCCAATGGCATTGAACACGCCAATGCCCACGATGCAATGGCGGATGTGTACGCCACTATCGAGCTGGCGAAAATCATTAAGAAAAACCAGCCTAAGCTGTTCAACTACCTGTTTAACCTGCGCAATAAGCGTAAGCTGCAAGAGCTTATCGATATTGTCGAGCTGACACCACTGGTGCATGTATCCGGTATGTTCGGCGTTGAGTGCGGCAATACCAGTTGGATTGTCCCTGTGGGCTGGCACCCGACCAACAAGAATGCGGTGATTACGGTTAACCTGGCAATGGATCCGACACCTCTTATTGAGCTTGATGCGGATACTCTGCGTGAAAGACTTTACACCAAGCGTGTTGACCTTGCGCCGGATGAGCTTCCGGTTCCGGTGAAGCTGGTTCACCTGAATAAGTGTCCGGTTCTGGCTCCGGCGAAAACACTGAAGGCTGAAGATGCTGAACGAATCGGTATTGACCGCGAACAGTGCCTGAAGCACCTACAAATTCTGAAATCTCATCCCGAGATCCGCGAGAAGCTGGTTGCCCTGTACAGTGCTGAACGCGAGTATGAGCCGAATACCAATGTTGATGCCATGCTATATGACGGTTTCTTCTCAAACTCCGACCGCTCGACAATTGATATTATCCGCGAAACACAGTCGGAAGACTTGGGCAAACTTGATCTGAAAGTTGACGACAAGCGCATCAAGCCATTGTTGTTCCGTTATCGTGCCCGCAACTTCCCGAACACGCTGGATTTCAAAGATCAGCAGCAATGGAAATACCATTGCCAGGATTACTTCGAATCTAACCTGCCTGCTTATATGGAAAACCTCGAAGCCACGGCTATGGAGCATCAGTCTGATGAGAAAAAGATGAAAATCCTGAAAGCCGTGTACGACTACGTTAACAACCTTGTTTGAAAATTCGGCGAGATCGAATAAAAATTGCGGCTCTTGTTAGGTAGTTAATTCACTGTAATCACACTGTTTTTTTCAAAGCCCATCGGTGTCTTACGTCGGTGGGCTTTCTTTTAAGACATAATTCTGCCCAGCAGGATTGAAGATAGTGTTTCTCGCGTCAAAACTTATACCTGTGGTTGAAAATATTCGACCAGACTGTCTGAAATCCGACGTTGTGTGATCCTCTGATGCTGTTCCCTGCCTGCGAATTCCAACAGGGTTGCAAAAGAAATCATGAAGCCTTCTTTGTTGGAGTTAAGTGATTGATATGACAACTAAAGCCTTAACACGATGCTATCGCTTTGAAAAAGTAGATTTTGAGCCTGATTTGCAGCTATTGGTTTGGCGTGATAACTCGGAAACGACTCTTACCGTTTATGAATCTCGCTTACTGGAGACCCTCTGCTATTTCGCCGGAGAGGTGATCAGCTATCAATCGCTTTACGATAAAACCTTTACTGTCGCCGAATCTAATGCCGACAGCAGTCATTTCGATCTTAATATCCTGCTGCGATCACTCACCCGTAAGTTGGTCAATGACGGGAATATGGCGATTCCTATTGAGGCTATCGGCCATTATGGATTTCGTGTTCCGCTGCCGGAAAAAACCTGTCGTTTGGTTCACAATGACGAAAAACAGCCCAAACTACCCGATCCTCACAATAACGACACCAGTTTCGACCCCCAAAAAGCACAAAGGACCAAAAACAATCTGATTCATAAGGTTTTTGTGGTTCTGCTTGCTGCAGCCGGTATTGCTACGCTGGTAATTACCAACCTTTAACTGTGCAAATTTGAAAACACATTTTGTGGACTAGATCACACTCAATCTATTTTGTATGATGAATGGGTCACTTCATTAGTAATACAGGCTCATGGCATATCTACGTTCTTTTTTGATCATCTTTCTTTGCCTGTTCGCAGGTAAGGCTATTCAGCATTTTTCCGGGCTTGCGATCCCCGGCAGTATTATCGGTATGCTGATTCTTTTCTTCACACTCGCTATCGGGGCTATTCCAGCTAAGTGGGCGAAAGAAGGCTGCCATCTTCTGATCCGTCATATGGCTTTGCTGTTCGTGCCTGTTGGCGTCGGCCTGATTAACTATCTTGATTTAATTTCATCCAATACCTTACCTATTCTTCTAAGCACTATCGGCAGCAGCCTGGTTGTATTTATCGTTATCGGCTTAGCTACACACTATAAGGAAAAACAATGATCTGGCTGGTCACCACTCTAGTCGTGTTTTATGTTTCTCGACTGGTTGCTCAACGCTTGCAACACCCTATCATCAACCCTCTTTTAATCTGCCTTGTGGTTATTATTCCCTTGTTGATGTGGCTGCATGTACCTTATGACACTTATTTTGAACAAAACAAATGGTTGAACAGCCTGCTTGAACCGGCCGTTGTCGCACTGGCCTTCCCGCTTTATGAGCAGCTAACTCAAATCCGTGAGAAGTGGAAGATTATCTTCACTACTTGTCTGGCCGGTAGTGTACTGTCGATGATAACAGGTTCTGCAATCGCACTTTCTCTGGGTGCCGATCCGCAGCTGACTGCGAGTATTTTGCCAAAATCCGTCACTACACCAATTGCGATGGCGGTTTCAGAGCAAATCGGCGGTGTTCCTGCCATTGCTGCAATTATGGTGATTATTGCCGGCCTGTTCGGTGCCGTGCTGGGTTATCCTCTGTTCCGCGCGTTAGGTATTGAGGCTTCAATTGCGAAAGGTCTGACTATCGGTACCGTGTCTCATGCGCTTGGTACAGCAAAGGCCGCAGAAGAAGATCTACAAGAAGGTGCCTTCAGTTCACTGGCATTAGTGATCTGTGGTGTGATTACTTCTATCCTCGCGCCGGTGCTATTTCCTGTAATTTTGCAGGTTTTCAGCTAAATATTTCGAGTTAGCTATGTGTTCGTAATCGAATACAATGTTAACTTATTGATAAATAAGGAGGTGAATTCTAAAATCTGTGTGACGCCACTCTCATTTATGTAATGCATGCAACAACCATTGGCATTATGTGATCTTGATCACACATAGAATTCATCTCTGCGCCTACAATGTTTCTCCATACACAATACGGAGTGACAACTCATGCATACTAAAGTAATGGATGCTTTAGGCGCTTTACCATCTGATCTGGCGACGGCACTTAAGCCTGTAATTGAAGATGCTAACTTTGATGCAACATTGAGCCCTGAGGTTTTCGAGAAACTACTTGCTGAAACACACATGACTGACAGCGAGTTACGTGTTGCTCTTCTTCCTGTTGCCGCAGCTTATTCCGTTGCTCCGATTTCAAATTTCTATGTTGGTGCAATTGTCCGTGGTGAATCGGGTCGTCTGTATTTCGGTGCTAACATGGAATTTGTCGGCGCTTCCCTGTCTCAAACTGTCCACGCAGAACAATCCGCCATCAGCCACGCCTGGGTGAAAGGCGAAACCGGCATTCAAGACATTACCATCAACTACAGCCCTTGCGGTCACTGCCGTCAGTTTATGAACGAGCTGACTACCGCTAAAGAGCTTGTTGTTCAGCTACCTGAGCGCGCAGCTAAACGTCTTCAGGAATACCTGCCTGAATCATTCGGCCCTGCTGACCTGAACATCACTGATGCCCTGCTGACTAAAGTTGACCACGGTCTGAAAACAGAAGCGACCGAAGAGCTGGTTCAGCTTGCATGTAAAGCTGCGAACTCTGCTCACGCTCCTTACACCAAAAACTTCAGTGGTGTAGCCCTGAAAGCAAAAGACGGTAAAACGTTTGTTGGCATGTACGCTGAAAACGCAGCATTCAACCCTAGCCTGCCTCCGCTGCAGGTTGCACTAATCAACATGAACATGGCCGGTTACCCGCATGCTGACATTGTTGAAGCGGCGCTGGTTGAATGTTCAGACAGCACAATCAGCCACCTTGCTGATACTCAGAACACTCTTGAAGCACTGAATCCGGATATCCCGCTGACTTACGTGGCGGCATAACGACCGATGTATCAAGATTGAAGTTAAAAACCGCCTGATGGCGGTTTTTCTTTTTAAATCAGTTTCATCCTTTTCTCGGCAAGAGTATGATGCCGTAAGTTTTTGTCAGTAATTATTTTGTCACTTGAGCATGTCCCATCAACATAACCCGATTCAGGGTGCCAGCTGGATGCTGACCGCAGGCCTTGCCTTTGCGATTGTAAACAGCATGGCGCAATACCTGAGCGTGATGCTGCATCTGCCGTCGACGACGGTTGCATTTTTTCAGTATTTCATCGCACTCGTTGCCATTTTCCCTTGGCTGAAGACCCTTGGTCTTCGTCAGGCACTACAAACCAAACACTTTGGTATGCACTGTCTTCGTGTATTCCTGTCTGTTATCGGTATTCAGCTCTGGCTGTGGGCACTGGCCTATCCGGTGCCAATCTGGCAGGGTATCGCCCTGCTGATGACATCACCGCTGTTTGCAACTATCGGCTCTGGCCTGTTCCTGAAAGAGAAAGTCGGTGCAGCCCGCTGGCTGGCGACTCTTGCCGGTTTTGCGGGAGCCATGATTATTCTGGAACCATGGGCTGACGGTTTTACCTGGGCAACCCTACTGCCTGTTGGTGCCGCTTTCTTCTGGGCCTGTTATTCTCTGATGGTGAAAAAGATGTCGGTGCACGATTCACCGACAACCATGGTTGTGTACCTGCTGCTACTTATTACACCGTTTAACGTGTTCCTGGCGGCACCTGAATTCACTATGCCTGATCAAGGCCTGACCTGGTTGCTGCTGCTTGGAGCAGGTCTTCTGACTGCACTGGCTCAATGGGCAATAGCTAAAGCCTACGCCGTTGCTGATGCGTCTTTCGTTCAGCCTTTCGACCACGCTAAATTGCCGCTTAACGTGCTGGCAGGCTGGGTGGTATTCGGTTGGGTTCCACCGGGTCGCCTATGGCTTGGCGCTGCAATTATCATTACTTCTGTGGCTTTCATTACCCAATGGGAAAACAGAAAGAAGTAACCAAAGTGAAGTAATTCGCTGAATTCATTTTTTTGGATTTCAGATCAAAAGAGGCGAGAAACTAAATGTTTCTCGCCTCTTTTTTTTCTTAACTCTAATCTAAGCCCAAACTTAGAATCGGTTTAGAAACGGTAACGAACTCCAATCGCCCCTTCCAGTTCCAGGTCTACATCTTCTACAACATACAGTGTCGGGCCAACCTCACCATAAAGCTCAACACGGTCCAGAGGTACCTGGAAACCGACGCCGGAACGAACACCTAGTTTGTCGTCTTTATCATCGACGTACTGTGCGCCGACAAAAGTGTACATGCTATCAAGCTCAGGTTTGCTGACTAACTTGCCAAGGTTAAAGGTCTTATCAACAGCAACACCAAACTCATCAATGCCAAGAGAAAAACGAAGGTCATTCTGTTTGTACTGAATGCCGCTCATCGGGCTGCCAAAAAAGACGCCGATGCTCTGTGAAGCCTGTGCCGTCAAGGAAACACCAAGAGTCAGCGCTAATCCTAATAGTGTTTTTTTCATCATAGTGTTCATGCTCAAAAAAGTGTTATTGCCAAAAGCTACAGCAAAAAAAAGTAACCGATAACAGTCAATGACAGTAATTTAACTGCAAAACGCATTCAGCTCGACGGGTAAAAACCAATCATGACATAACTTTGACAAATCCCCCTTTCTAACCTACAGAAACACAAGCAGAAAGCATTTATCTGCTTACAATACTCAGTTGTTTAACTTTAGCCGAAAAACCAAAAAGCAAACGTTTGCGCAAATCTGATAATCCTGTATGATCCGCCGGGTAATCAACACACAAACGTAAGGAAACCCAATGTTAGGTTCAGCTACTCGTCCGGATGCAACCCGTGTTTTGTTACTAGGCTCTGGTGAACTTGGAAAAGAAGTCGCGATAGAGTGCCAACGCTTAGGTCTCGAAGTTATTGCTGTTGATCGCTACGCTAACGCCCCTGCCATGCAGGTCGCCCACCGTAGCCATGTTATTAATATGCTGAATCCTCAGGCTCTGAAAGAAATCATCAGCCTGGAGCAGCCTCACTATGTGGTACCGGAAATCGAAGCCATTGCCACAGATACCCTAGTCGAACTAGAAAAAGATGGCTTGAATGTTGTACCGACTGCCAACGCTACCAAGCTAACAATGAACCGCGAAGGTATCCGTCGCCTGGCTGCAGAAACTTTAGGCATCCCGACCTCTCCGTATGAATTCTCTGACCAATATGATGACTTCGCCGCTTCGGTTGAAAAAATAGGTACACCTTGTGTGGTGAAGCCAATCATGAGCTCATCCGGTAAGGGCCAGAGCGTGATCAAATCTCCTGCTGATATCGAATCTGCTTGGCAGTACGCACAAGAAGGCGGCCGCGCTGGTGCAGGACGTGTGATCGTGGAAGGTTTTGTTGAATTTGATTATGAAATCACTCTGCTGACTGTACGTGCTGTGGATGGCGTACACTTCTGTGATCCTATCGGTCACCGCCAGCAGGATGGTGATTACCGTGAATCATGGCAGCCTCAGGCAATGTCTGCGGCAGCTCTGAAAGCAGCACAAGAAGTGGCGGAGAAAGTTGTCAATGCTCTTGGTGGATATGGCTTGTTCGGTGTTGAGTTGTTCGTTAAAGGTGACACAGTCCTGTTCAGTGAAGTTTCGCCTCGTCCGCACGATACCGGCATGGTGACCCTGATTTCTCAGGACCTGTCAGAATTTTCTCTGCATGTCCGAGCTTTCCTCGGTTTGCCGATTCAGTCAATTACCCAATACGGTCCATCGGCTTCAGCGGTGATTTTACCGGAAGGCACATCAGAAAATGTTCGCTTTGATAACCTGGCTGTCGCTATGACTCGTCCGCAAACTCAATTGCGCCTCTTCGCCAAGCCGGAAATCAATGGACGCCGTCGTTTAGGTGTCGCCCTCACCCGCCGCGATAATATCGTCGACGCTATCAGTGATGCCGTAAATACAGCTGCTGACGTAAAAGTGGTGTTTTAATTCCTGAAACACCCACCTCAGTGACACCGTCACTGACGTATACAACAAGCAAAAAAGGAGCCGATCATGGCTCCTTTTTCACTATGTAAGCAGAAGAGTGCCTGTTATTACACAACGTGCCTCTTCTGCCTTGTCTTTCCCTTTAAACCTCAATCAACCAGGCTTCTTCCGCAAAGCGGCTAAGACCACGCTGACGGCGAGGATGCGATTCATCTGCTTCATCACGCTCAAGTGCGGTAATTTTGCATCCCTTGAACAGCATTTCGATCTCATTCTGGGTTACGCTAAACGGAGGACCATCCATTTCAGGCTGTGGGTAGTCCAGCGTGATCAACAAAATTCGACCACCAGCTTTCACCATAGACAGCAAGCGCTCGGCATACATCAGACGCATCGGCTCAGGCATCGCAATCAGTGCGGCACGATCATAAACCACATCAATAGGATCAATCTGTGTAGAGAAGAAATCGCCACAGTAAATTGTGATTTCATCGAGTTCATACATAGTTTGGCCGTTACCCAGCGATGTCACTGTCGGGATATAAAACAGCTCAGAGAAAAATGCTCTCACTGCAATATCGCTCAGTTCGATACCGATAACTTTGTTGTGCTTCTCAGCCAGCCAGGTCATATCCAGTGACTTGCCACACATTGGCACAAGCACTGAATCATCCCGCGATGTACTCACCGCCGGCCAGTGTTTAATCAGCTTTGGATTAACGTCGTTTAAGTGGAAACCAATACGGTTTTCAGCCCAGCGGCTATGCCAGAATTCTGCATCCATTTTTTATCTCTTTTATCTGACTTTACTTTTTGTGATAAGGATCTGAACACAGTTTATCGCTCTGATCCAGCCTTGATTTTTTGAATCCACCAAACGCAAAAAAGGATGCCGAAGCATCCTTTATCGCCAATCTCGCTGAGCCGAAGCAGAGCTAGATTTTAAATACGTTCTCAATTTTTTCTTTATGAGAGTAATTGAATAAACGATTCAAACAGCCCTTACGAGATGCGGAACAGTTTAATCGAATCACGGCGTACTGTTACACCACGGAAAGTTACAGGTTCTAGCAACGTCATCAGCTGCTTAGAAACGAAAAACTTACCGCCGTAGCTGCGATCACCGCCACGATTTACCCAATCTGCAAATTCATCTGCCAGGCTGAACATAGAGTTACCAACAAGCAGAACCAGGACTTTTGCGACTTCACTGTCATTCTGTTTATTAAACTCCGCGTCACGAACCTTCTTACGGTATTCGTCGACGATTCTTTCTAGGCACTCAAATCTGCTCATATACACCACCATAAAAAAAGAGGTGCGGATACTACTGCTCAAACCCAAGTAAATCAACCCATAGACGGTAATTCTTGTGATAAAACGGATATTTTTTCATGTTCATAACATCTTGCTTCCATTTAATCATACAAATCTAGACGAAGATCATATTTTTACGCCAATATATAGTTATATTTAAAATATAACTTTAAGTAAGATTTGTGCGCAATGTGCTGCAGGAAAACCAGTATGAGTGAGTCAAACAAAGCCATTATTCTATATGGCAGCCTGGATACAGAGTTTCGAACTATCGAGGCAATGGTGAAAATCTATTGCAAAAACCACCACAAAACGCCCACTCTCTGTGAGCAGTGCAAAGACTTTCTTGAGTATGCATTTACCCGCCTTGATCGCTGCCCATATGGTGAAGCAAAACCGACTTGTCGACTCTGCCCTATTCACTGTTACAAAACGGATTACCGGGAGATGTCACGCAAGATAATGCGCTATTCAGGTCCGAAGATGCTTTTCAAACATCCGATTCTTGCTGTCCGTCATCTAATCGCGGAAAAACGCCCTGTTCCAGAGAAACCTGAATCCGGCGCGTCTAACCGACACAAACGCAAATTACTGGAGAAACAAAACACAGGAAATTAAAGCCTGACGTTTAAGCTTCGGTAGACATCTTAGTTACGGTAATAATCGACGACCTGAACTTTAGCTGGCTCACCATTGCCCGACACATCCATTGAAAATGAATTTGCCCCTGTCATCTTCACTGAAGATGACAGCTTACCAGCCACGCTAACGCCTTCAATTTTGTCGAACTGCCGTGAAATATCGTAGTGCATGTTGACGTTAACAGTCGCTTCCTGATTCGCTGCCAGCTCAAACTGGCAGATCCCGGTAGGACAAAAGACATCCAGTTCGCCCTTCTCTCTGATTGTTATTTTTTCTACATTCTTAATCGGTGTTGCAGAGAGCTGCAAATCTTCATTACAGCCCTGAACTGAAAGCAGAACGGCGCCAATGATAATCACACTTTTTAAACTGGCTAACGACATTTTCCTTAACCCCATCCGTTTATGTTCTTTTAACGCTGTTTCATTCTCTATTTCACTTTTCTCTCACAAGGCATCTCATTGGTAAGGTTTCCCATATTCCAACGACTCATCTCCCAGGTCGATCATAGAGTCTGCTATATCTAAATCACAAAAAGAATAACGCTACTTAAACATCGCACTTCCAATTCAGACATTCTTTTTTCTGAATCGTTTTCAAACGTTTTGCTTCATCACTCTACAGTCTGGCGGCGTCCTCCTCATTTAAAGCCTTTTTGATGTCGCAAACCCGATACAGCTGCTCACCATATCACTGACAATACTTGTGGCTTGAAAGTTAGACATTGACGTAAATTAACCAGTCCAATGGATAAAACTATGCACAATAACAACTCATCGGCCAGGTTTACTTTTTCATCCATGTATTGCCAATGCGCGATATTCATCAACCAAACATCACAAACAGTATTAACCCTGATGCTAATGTCTGTCTCTTTATTTGCTTTTGCCAACGGAAACAACGAGAAATGGTTAAAGCCACATAAGACACTCACAGAGGAACAAATCAAACAGCAGCTTCCTTTCTACCCATCACGAGCCTCAACCAACGGACATAAACTCACTCCCGAAATGTTCGAGGATCCCAAAATCTGTCAGGGCTGCCATAACGAAATCTACCAACAGTGGGAACGCTCGGTGATGGCGAACTCCTGGGAAGACCCGATTTACAGAGAGTTATTCAAAAGAGCCAGTGCTGCAACAGATGGTAAAGTCGATAACTTTTGCGTCGCCTGCCATAGCCCGATTGGCTTGACCAGTATGAATGCGAATGCCGCGTCATTTGATACCGACGAACACATTCCCGGCGTTAACTGTGAGGTTTGCCATCACATAGTCGGACTCACCGGTAGTGATAACGGCGCTTATATCCTGGCCCCGAACAAAGACAAGCACGTAAAACTCGGCCCGCGAACCGATGCTGAGTCCCCCTATCACAATACGCAATTTCTGAGTTTGCAGACAAAATCTGAATTCTGCTCTGCTTGTCATAATGTCTCTCACCCATTCAACAGCACCCCGATTGAACGCACCTATGATGAATGGCTGGAAAGTACCTATAACGAACAAGGCATCCATTGTCAGGACTGCCATATGACACCGGGACCAGGAAAAAAAGCGAACCCCGGCAAGTCTGCCGTTATGGGCAAACCTCGGGAACACATTTACTCTCATGAATTTACCGGCGGTAATTCTACCCTGCATCAATATTTCGATGATCCGGACAGTGCAGAACTCGCCCGCGAAATGCTTCGCTCCGCCGCTACCATGGAGTTTATAGAGCTGCCAGCTAATTTGGTTGCCGGAGAGATGGCCACGATCAAAATCAAGGTCTCGAATGTCGGTGCTGGTCATAAACTGCCGACCGGTTTTCCGGAAGGTCGTGAAGTATGGATTGATTTCAAAGTTAACACTGCGGATAAGGAACAAATCTACCGCTCCGGTGCCGTAGTTGACGGCCATACAGAAGAAGGCACACGAAACTTTAAAGTCACCCTAGGTGATGCCAACGGAAACGTAGTGGATCTGAATGTCTGGGAAGTGGACAGAATCCTGTCTGATACCCGAATACTCCCGAACGGTTATTCTGTTGTTGATTACACCTTCATGGTTCCTGAAGACATAAGCGGTAATATTACTCTTGATGCCACTTTGAACTACTGGCCTTTCTCGCAAAAGCTGGTTGATGAACTGCTTGGAGAAGGCAAACTGAAAGTCGATATCGTTAATATGACTTCAGCTCAAATCAAGCTCCCTGTTACTAAGGAAAAATCAGCCAAGGCAATTGCAATGAAGTAGTCATGACCCTTGTTAAAGAATCCCTTATAAAGACGATAAAGCGCCGACATAAGGCCGGCGCTTTTCTTACGCTTATTGTCTAGCAACAGAATACCGAATTAATGGTTTGCTGCCATATCCTGAGAAGCAGCTTCTTTTTCAAGTGCTTCACCTTTATTAACCAAATTAGAAATCACTTTTGACAGAATCAGTGTTACGACAGCCATTACAACCGCCAGCATTGCCAGGTTGTAGAAGTAGCTTGCGTATACGCCTTCAATAATTTCCGGCGTAATCGCCTGATCTTTCGGCAACGCAATTTTCGTTGAAATCACAGCTGCCAGAATACCACTCAGTGACAAAGCTACGGAGCGAAGACCAATCGCAAATGCAGACAGGTAACGTGGCACCATCTCGAAGATAAAGCCAGCACCCAATGCACCTACAATCAACTCAGCCAGAGACTGGAAGAAGTGAACCCACAGGATCCAGTCTGCTGCAATTTTGCCGTCTTCACCGACAAAACTGGTAGAAAGGCCAAGCAATGCAAAAGCAATAGCACTGAATACAAACGCTGCAGAGAACTTGGTAGGAATAGATGGTGAAAATCCTTTCTTCTCAAGCCAGCCATAGACAAAGATCACCGGACCACCCAGGATGAAACACCACAGCGGGTTAAATGCGGCATTGGATTCAGGCTTAATTGGAATGAAGCCCAGAATCTGCTCACCCATCAAGTTAATGGCATAGATGTTCATTGAGGTCAGCATCTGGCCATAGTAGAAATAGAACGAGATCATAATGAAAATCATGATCAGCACGCCGCACATCTTGTACTTGTATGCAGGCGTTGCTTTAGTGATTTCATAGATGAAATACAGAATCGCGCACGCGCCCAGTGCGTACAGCAGGTATTTACCAGCATCAAGGTTGGCGAATACCCAGTAAACCAGCCCCAGCATAACCACAGAACCAGCAACAAAGGCAGCCCAGGTTTTCATGCTAACAGCACGACGATCAATGTCATTACCGACAGCAGTAAAGCGTTTACGGAAGACAACAAACAGAATCAGAGTCAGTGACATCAAAGCTGATGCAATAAAGAAGTTACCCTGGTAGGCCATATAGGCCAGCATGAACGGGAACAGGTATTTAGAAGAGAAAGATCCCAGGTTGTTAATGGAATAATTCACTGTCAAACCCTGCTGGAATGCATCCCGGTTTGTTTCGGAATAGGAGTTACCCAGCAACACCGTCGGGCTTGTAGCTGACAGGCCGCGAGCATAACCGATCAAGGCGATCGCAAAAATACTCATTGGCACATTCAGGCTGCCAGCCCCTATGCCCAGCAAGAAGAAACCAATGGTATAAATGGTATAGCCTATGTATACCGCCCGGAACGAACCGATATAACGGTCGGCAACAAATCCACCGATAGCGGAAAATACCGGACCTACGGCCCCGAAGGCACCCATCATCATGATAGTGTCGGCTTCGCTGTAATTTAACTCAAACAGGAAGAATTTGGTAAGCAGGACATAAGTTCCATAAAAAGCAGCTCCCCACAGGAATTGCCTTAGGATTAATATCCTGGCTGTTATCGGAAATCTAGCGTTTGCGTCTTGCATGTTATGCTCCTTCAATATAATGCACGGCAAAAACTAGCATGTAGGAAATTATCATTTCATGATCAAAGATAAGTTATTGAACAAATGGCATATTGAGTGAAACCTTTTTTACAAAGATGAGATCTCAACAAGGAATCCATGTCTCACCAGCCATACCAGTCACAAATATTTGTGATATTCCCATTTAGAATCATATGGTTAAAAGCATAAAAAAGGTTCAGCTCAAAACCGAGCTGAACCGTTTAAAAGTAACAATTTAAATTATGATATGAATTAATGCTGAGTTGCAGTTTCCTCATCTGCATCCTGCTGTTCCAACTCTTCACCCTTGCGGATAAGTTTGGCAATCACTTTCGAAAGCATAAGGGTTACAACCGCCATCACTACCGCCAAAGCTGCCAGACCATAGAAGTAATTCGCATACACACCTTCAATGATCTCTGGCGTTAACACCTGATCTTTAGGCAATGCGATTCGGGTTGAGATTACTGCCGCCAAAATACCACTCAGAGACAAGGCCACAGAACGCAGACCGATTGCAAATGCTGACAGGTAACGCGGTACCATTTCAAAGATAAAGCCAGCCCCCAGCGCCCCTACAATCAGCTCAGCCAGGGACTGGAAAAAGTTGACCCACAAAATCCAGTCACCGGCGATCTTTCCGTTTTCACCGACAAAACCGGTAGAAAGGCCAAGCATACCGAACGCAATAGCACTGAAGACGAATGCCGCAGCAAATTTAGTCGGAATTGATGGAGAATAGCCTTTACGTTCCAGCCATCCGTAAACAAAGATCACGGGTGCACCCAGCACAAAACACCATAATGGGTTAAATGCTGCGTTGGATTCAGGTCGAATTGGGATAAAGCCGAAGATGTGATCTCCCATCAGGTTAATCGCATAGATGTTCATGGAGGTCATCATCTGGCCGTAGTAGAAATAGAACGAGATCATAATGAAAATCATGATCAGCACACTGCACATTTTGTATTTATAGGCAGAGGTTGCGCGGAAGATTTCAAATACAAAGTACAAAATCGCTGCACCGCCAAGGGAATACAGCAGGTATTTACCGGCTTCCAGGTTAGCAAATACCCAGTAAACCAAACCCAGCATCGCAGCAGAACCGACGATAAAGCACAGCCAGGTTTTAAGGTCTACTTCTCTGCGGTCAATGTCGTTACCAACTTCAACAAGGCGTTTACGGAAAAGGACGAACAGAACAAGTGTCAGCGACATTAAACCGGAAGCAATATAGAAGTTGCCCTGATAGGCAAGAAACGCAACCAAGAACGGGAACAGATACTGTGATGAGAATGAACCCAGGTTGTTAATTGAATAGTTAACAGTCAGACCTTGCTGGAATGAATCGCGGTTGGCAGAAGAATAAGAATTACCCAGCAATACAGTCGGGCTGGTCGCAGATAAGCCCCGAGCATAGCCGATCAAAGCTATTGCAAAAATACTGAGTTCAACATTCAGGTTACTTGCGCCAAAACCCAGCAGGAAGAAGCCGACTGTATAGGTGGTATAACCAATATATACCGCACGGAATGAACCGATAAACCTGTCTGCAACAAAGCCCCCAACGGCAGAGAATACCGGCCCTACAGCACCGAAAGCACCCATCATCATGATGGTATCAGCTTCACTGTAGTTCAGTTCGTTCAGAAAATACTTGGTAAGTAGTACGTAGGTTCCGTAGAATGCGGCACCCCATAAAAACTGCCGGAGGATTAACACTCTAGCTATGAACGGAAATCTAGCGTTTGCATCTTGCATATCATACTCCTTCAATATTATGCACCACAGAAGCTATCACGATGTCGAATATTATTTTATGACGAATGTTGAATTATTAAATCAATAGCATACGGAAAGTTAAATATTTAGTTACTGTGAGACGCAGATGTTAACCCCACAAACGTGTTGCAACACAATGCAGCTTAAAGTGTCTGCTTTATCACCAAACAGAACGCTATGTTGATAATAATGATGATTAAGTCGAGTTAGAAAAATAAAATCAATCAGCTAACTCAACCAGCATATTTATTGAAAAACAAAAAAGCAGTAACTGAGACAGCTACTGCTTGAATATTCAGATAACTATTTTAAGTTAAATCACAATTCCGGTTAGAGGTGGAAGTCCCCTTCTCGCTCCGGCTGATAAATCACTTCAAGGATCTTCACTTTGATCACACCGCCATTAGGTCCCGGCCACTCAATTTCATCGCCGACAGAAAGGCCAAGCAAAGCACTGCCTACAGGTGCCAATACTGAAATCTTCTCACCGGATTCATCCATATCTTTCGGATAAACCAGTGTCAGATTCATCTCTTCATCAGAAGTTGAAATCGCAAAGCGTACCGTCGCATTCATTGTCACAACATTCGGCGGCACCTCTTTACTGTCGACAATATCGGCACGATCTAATTCATCTTCCAACCTTTGCTTCGTTAACACCGAATCAGGAATGGTATCCAGCAAGGCTTCTAATCGCATCTCATCCATTTCTGAAATGATGATTTTTGGTTTAATGTTCACAATTCACCTGACCATTCTCAAAATAACAGACAGCTTCTGCAAAAAAGCCAGTTTAAATTCAATAGTTTATTAAATCGGTGATTACCATCACAGGGTTTGATTTTTATAACCAACTGAAAGTAAACAATTTTTATTGATAATAGAGGTTATAGCAGACAAGACAACAATATACACAATAGACATTAAGTATCGGGAAACATGCCACAATATTGTTGTTCTATAAAAATAGAGAGGCGGATTAAAAGTATAGACTGGTCTGGTTAACAGGGAAAAAGAAAGTCCTATTCAATAACAACGCTAATTAAGCTGCTATTGAATAGGACTCTCGTCCTGCGTATTTCCCTTTACGTTTGAAGCTGCCTTTTCCTTTTTTCGCCTTAACAACACGAGTTGCAAATACTTTACTGGTCACAACCGCTTTTAATGCATTATCGCGAATAGTTCCGCGACCGTGCTCTGTTTCAATTTGCGGGTTAGTTTCATTCACAACTAACTCAAGCTTTTTCTGCTTGCGCTTATTAGCCATAACAGGCTCTCCATATTAGTGATATAAACGCACCTGCGAGCCAGGCGCTAATTGGTTAGATATGACCGATTCAGGTCACAGACTATGATATACACTTTTTTCTTATCAGCAAAGCATACAGAGCCTGCTTTCAATGAAGTACTAAAACAGGCAGATCATCAGCCTACTAAAGGCACTGCTGCTTTAACCAACGACCGAGCTTAATAAGCTCTTTTTGTCTGGCTCGTGACGCCTTGTACACAAAGTAAAAATCATCACCGGTTGGCAACTCGTGCAACGGTATTCGCACAAAATTATGCTGTTCTTGTTCCGTAATCAGATAATCGTTAACAAGGCTGATACCCTGATCGTATCTGGCCGCCTCAGCTGCAAGTAACACATGGCTAAAATAGCTGATATTGACGTGCTCAGGTAACTCAAAACCACCACGTTCACACCATTTAGTCCAATCTTCCGGCTGATTGGTGGCTGATGATGAATATTTCACCGATAGCAAAGGGTGCTGCCATAACGCTTCAGGAAGTGGTTTATCTTTAATTTCATACCACAGTTTTTTTCCGCATACCGGATATAGTCGCTCAGAGTACAAAAACTCACTGACGTAATTTTTATCTGGCGGAGTCACTGTAATGAAACAATCAGCAACCGTATCAGAACACTCAGGCTCATCCGCAACCATTGTCAGCACCACATCAATTTCAGGATATGTCTGACGTAAATCATCCAATCTTGGTATAAGCCATTTCACTGCCAGTGAACTATAAAGAGCCAAACGAATTTGTCCGGATTTACCTTCACGGATCTCTTCACTGACTCTGGATAAATTCACTAACGACTGGCTAACTTCCGAAAAATAGCGCTCTCCCACATCAGTTAAAGATAAAAATCTTCCCTGACGATTAAACAAGGTGTCTCCGAGGTATTCTTCCAGCAACTTCACCTGGTGGCTGACTGCACTTTGAGTAACATGTAAGTCATCAGCAGCTTTAGAAAAACTTCCCAATCGCGCCACAGCTTCAAAACATTGCACCGCTCGTAAAGGTGGCAATTTCATTATTAGTTTAGCTCATACTAAAAACATTTTAATCATTATACATCATGCATGAGCTTAGCGTACCTTAACGGCCATGAATCGAAGTAAATTTAACAGCCGGAAAATCAATGAATAATAAAATTGTTCAGTTAACAAAAACGTATTTCAAATTAATACAGTCAACAGCACTTTGCTCACGAGAGATAACTGAAGTAAGGCTTCTCAACGAAGTAAAACGAGCAGAAAAAATGATGACAAACGAAACTGAATACTCGTTTTGCGAGGATTCAGAGCAAAGTAAATCAGTATTCATGTAATGATAAGTTCATCATAAATAACAGCTACTAAAACGGGATAAGGATGGACCTGTTCGTATATCTTCTGGAAATGTTATGCATTGTGGCCTTTGCCCTGAGTGGTGTACTTGCCGAGTCAAATAAAGGAAAAGACATTGTCAGCGTAATCCTGCTCGGATGGGTAACAGCTTTGGGGGGCGGCACGCTTCGGGATATCATTATCGATGAACAGGTATTCTGGATCCGGGATCAAACCTATTTCTGGGTTGCCTTATTCAGTGCCTGCGCAGGCTTCTTCCTGATTAAGGAAATTCGTAAATCTCTGGTAGAACGAATGGTGATACTGTTTGACACCATTGGTGTGTCTCTGTTTGCGATATTAGTGACGGCAAACCTGTATTCTCTCGGTTTCGCTGCTTATGTTGCCATTTTTATGGGTATGATCACCGCAGTATTTGGCGGTGTGATCCGGGATATTATTGCCAATCGCCCAACCATGTTTAACAACACAGAGCTTTATGCCACACCGGTGATCCTGGGCAGCTGCCTTTATATTTTGCTGATAAACATCGGCGTATTTTCAGGTATTGCCTCACCGTTTTGTATGCTGCTAATCGTCGCGATGCGTTTATTCGTGGTTATTAAGAATATTCGATTTCCTGCTTTCCTGATCCTGAAATAACAGTTTCTACCCACCGCCCCCCTCCCATAAGATAAAGTGAAACTCTATGGGAACAATTGTTACACGCCCCAGCATATTAAAAGCAAAGTTTTGACTGTTTTTTCATCTCAGCACGCGATTTTTTACCGACATCCATCCGGTTATGCGACAGCAGTCACATGAAACATCTTTAAACGATCGACAATATCACTTTATTCAACTCGCATAAGAGTTTTAATCACCACCCAAATCCAATAACAGCAGAGAATTACTCTATTATGCCCAATAAAGTAAGCATTTTCGACCAACCAAAACCATTTAAAATGATATTTTTCATCGAATTATGGGAGCGTTTTGGTTACTACGGTCTGCAAGGTATTCTTGCGGTCTTCTTCGTACAACAGCTGGGATTCAGCCAACAGGACTCATTTGTTACCTTCGGTGCATTTGCTGCACTGGTTTACGGCCTGGTTTCTGTTGGTGGTTATGTCGGTGACCACGTACTGGGTACCAAGCGCACCATGATCTTCGGTGCCATTGTACTGGCGGCTGGCTACTTCATGATGGGCTTTTCAATCCTTCATCCGAATTTCATCTTCTTCGCACTGGGTGCTATTGCTGTAGGTAACGGCCTGTTCAAGGCTAACCCTTCAAGCCTGCTTTCTAAGTGTTATGAAGAAGGTGACAGCCGTCTGGATGGTGCATTCACCCTGTACTACATGTCCATCAACATCGGCTCACTGGTGTCTCTGTCTCTTAGTCCGGTCATTGCAGATAAATTCGGTTACGCAACCGCGTTTGTTATCTGTGGCCTAGGTCTGATTGCCAGCCTGTTGAGCTACATAATGTTCCGCAATACTGTTCAGGGTATCGGTTCTGAACCGGATGCGCAGCCAATCGAAATGAAAAAGCTGGGTATTGTTATCGCGGGTACGATTGTTTCTACCCTGATTTGTGCCTGGTTGCTTCAGAACATCTTCATGGCAAATATGGTATTGGGTCTGATCGGCGTTGGCGTAGTGTCTATCTTCCTGAAAGAGACGTTTAAAACCACAGGTGCAACCCGCAAGAAGATGATTGTCGCTTTCGTACTGATGCTTCAGGCTATCGTGTTCTACGTTCTGTATGCTCAGATGCCGACTTCATTGAACTTCTTCGCTATCTATAACGTCCGTACTGAACTGTTCGGCTTTGATATCAACCCTGTCAGCCTACAAGCACTGAACCCATTCTGGGTCGTTCTTTGTAGCCCAATCCTGGCTTACATGTACACTTATTACGGCAGCCGTGGCCGCGATTTGTCTATGCCGGGTAAATTTACTCTGGGTATGTTCATGTGTGCATTCGGCTTCTTGTCTATTGCTGCAGCCGGCATGATGTTCGCTGACAGCACAGGTATGGTTTCTATCTGGTGGATGGTACTGGTTTACATGTTCCAGAGCTTGGGTGAACTGCTGATCAGTGGTCTTGGCCTTGCGATGGTTGCCAGCCTGGTACCTCAGCGTCTGATGGGCTTTACAATGGGTGCATGGTTCCTGACACAGGCAGCTTCCTTCATCATTGGTGGTTATGTTGCTTCCTTCAGTGCAGTTCCTGAAAACGTGACAGATCCTCTGAAGACTCTGCCGCTGTATACTGAAGTATTCCAGAACATCGGTCTGGTTACCCTTGCTGTAGCGTTTGTTATGGCAATCACTACTCCGGTTCTGAACCGTATGATGAAAGCTGAAGACAGCATTGCCGAAGGCCATGTAGCTCAGCACTAATCATCATTAAATTCGCTGTAAGAAAAAGCCCCGGTGACCGCATGCTCCACCGGGGCTTTTTTCTGCCTGAGCTCAGGCTAAAACGACTCAGCTCAGATCATAAAACTAATTCAGTTTCTCGCGGAACCAATTGCTCGTCCCCGACTACCTGACCATCTTTGATATTGATGATTCTGTGCGTTCGCTTTGCCAGTGCAACATCATGGGTCACCACAATCAGGGTTCGCCCTTCCTGATGCAATTCATTAAACAATGCTTCGATCTCGCTGCCCGAGCGGGAATCCAGCGCACCAGTCGGTTCATCGGCAAGAATGATCTGAGGATCATTCACCAGAGCTCTGGCAATGGCTACCCGCTGCTTCTGACCGCCTGACAGCTGATTGGGTTTGTGATCCATACGCTCACCCAGCCCAACACGTTCAAGAAGGTAAGCAGCTTTCTCTCTGCGCTCTTTAGCCTTAATACCGCTGTAAACCAACGGCAAAGCCACATTGTCCAGAGCACTGCCATAATCGAGCAAGTTAAAACCCTGGAACACAAAACCGATATTACGATTACGGATTGCTGCCAACTGTTTGCTGCTCATCACTGAAACATCTTCGTTATCAAGGTGGTAATCCCCTGACGTCGGTTTATCGAGGCAGCCCAACACATTCATTAAAGTTGACTTGCCCGAACCTGAAGGGCCTAAAATTGACAGATATTCCCCATGGTGAATGTTCAGCGATACCTGATCCAATGCGCGAACTGTTTCCTCACCACTCTGGTAATACTTACAAATATTGCTTAGCTGTACTAATGGGGTCGATGTCGACATACTTGTCCTATTTTTCTTATACCTGTAATCATTCACTTTGAAGCGCCTCTAAAGGCGTGATACCGGCTGCGCGATTTGCAGGGAACCAGGCGGCAGCGATACCAACGAGGCCCAAAGCCAGAATAACAATGATTACGATGGAGACTGAAAGCTCTGGTTTCGGCTTCCCTAATTCTTCATAAATTGCATTGCCATCAAACGGCAAGCTTTGCAGAAGCTCTACCAAACTGAATGTCAGCATGAGTCCTAACATGCCGCCAATTGCCATTGTCAGCAGTGACTGCAGTAAATAATGCCGTTTTATATCCCCCGGTGTCGCACCGATTGCCATCCGGATACCGATGTCCCGTGTAGCACGTTTCACCGTTGCATACATTACATTGGCGATACCGATACCAGCCACACCCAAGGTGACCAAACCAATAACACCGAGGAAACTTTGCAGGCCAATCAAAAAGCGTCGCATAGTTTTCTGACGCAACAGCAGATCCTGAGTCTGAATAAGCTGCTCATCCACCATACTGGCTTCATATTTACGGGCGATTACCTGTTTCGCAGTCTTCGCCAGTTGCAGACGATCCACTTTTTTTACCGGTTCAATATTAATAGCATTGATTGCCTCATTCGGATTGAACCTTCGCCAGGTGGTAAAAGGCACAAATACGGCGTAATCCAGCGGCACACCGTTTTCAACGTTGGCGCTGCTACTTTCTATTAAACCTATCAGGGTAAAATCTTCATTCCCCACTTTAACGGTTTTACCAACCGGATTTGACGTCAGTTTCGGTGAATCAAGCCAATCAAATTCATCACTGTCATTAAAGAGCAGGTAAGCTGCACTCTGGCCAAGAACAATCACTTTTCGCTGCTCTTTCATATCCAGCGGATTAAACCAGCGACTACCCGGTACCATCTTAAATCCCATCAGGTCACGGTAACCGGGATAAACAGCCAGTGGAGACTGCCATGTTCCATTATCTCCATTTGTGACATCTGCACTCCAATAACCACTTGGCTCCGCTTTTTTTACCGAAGGCAGAGCACGAATTAAATCAATATCTTCCGGATTGAGGTTTACACGCTGCCCCTGGTGAAAATGCCCAAAGTTTTTGCTGACATAACCACCATTTAAATAAATCAGTTTACCATTGCCACTTTCTGAACTTCTGATTAAGCCCTGACGTACCCCTTCACCGACAGACAACATCACTGTGATACACACTGTTGCCCATACCACAGCAAGAATTGTCAGGCTAAGGCGCAATTTTTCTGCCGCCATTTCCTGAAATATCTGACGAAGTAAAAACATCTTATCCCCTCGCCCCCAATGCAATTACAGGTGTCAGCTTAGAAGCCCTTTTCGCCGGAAAATATGCCGCCATCATTGCCAGCACAGCAGTTACCCCCAACGCCATCAAAACAGCATCAAGCGTGATTTGCGGAATCCCCAGCCAGTCAGGTATTCCGATAACTGTCATCGCGGTAACAAAACCATAAGACAATAAAAGCCCCACACCAGTTCCAGCCAGCACTAAAATTCCACCTTCAGTCATGAACTGAACCAAAATGCTCCCCGGTGTTGCTCCTATCGCAAGGCGGATACCAATCTCACGGGTTCGTTCCGTTACGGACAGAAACATAATATTGGCTACACCCAAAGCACCAACAGCAAGGGTCATCGCCCCGCTTGCACCAAGAAACATCTGAATACCACGAAGTAAAGTAGTAAAGAACTTCGCATCTTTGCTGAAATCAGGCATATACATAGCGCGATTGTCACTCGGATCAAAGTGCTGCTGTTTGGCAAAGAACGACATCAGACTTTTGCGCAATACCACACCGGATATACCTTCCGCCGGTTGCACAATCAACATCCCTGGATTTTTCTGCCAGATATCCGTGAACACAGAAGACGGGATTATCACCTGCTGCTCATCATTATCCATCCGAAAACCGCCTTCGCTTTCCTCGGTAACACCGATGATAGTGAACGGAATACTATTTATCTTTAACTCACCGCCAAGGCTCAAACCACCAATTTGGGCCAACTGCCAACCCACGACAGCAACACGATTATGGTTAAGAATATCATTCGGACTAATTGACCGTGAGCCGCTAATTAGCTTTTGCTTCCGCCATGTTGAGAAATACCCATCGACTCCCCGAACATACCCCGGCAACCCCAGCCCTTGCATATCTGACACGCTGGCTTCCCAGTTTTGATAAATGACAGAGATGCCTTCCACAGCAGGCTGACGTTCAAGCTGTCTCATCTCGGTTTCTGTTACTGAAACCTCTCTTCTTGCAGGCAAACCTTGCCATGGCTTGCTCGTCATTTCAGGCCATACCGGCTGAGTATCACTAAGTAACATTGAAAATGCTTTGGTATTAACCTGATAAAAACCTTCACCTAAGGCCACCAACACCAATACCGAGACGATCCCCCAAACGATAGCGATCATCGCCAACATGCTTCTCAGCCTATGCGCCAACAAAGTCTGAATAGTTTGCAGAATCAGCGCACTCATGACTGCAGTGCCCGTGATATATGTTTAATCGTATCGTCGTTTAACTGACCGACAGACTTTAACAGAGCAACCCGATGCAACCAGTATTGATACAACAGAGACTGAAGGCTGTTCTTACTGTCATAAAGCCTGTTGTGAGCATCAATAACGTCATCTGCTGTCGCAAGACCAGCATTGTAGACAGCCTGCTTGCTTTTTAGTGCCCTTTCTCGTGAATTTACTTGTTGCTGAGCCATTTCGACCCGCTGCCAGTCAAAATCAATCTGGTTAAAACGAGTCTGGATTTGTTCGCTAATGCGAATTTCAACACTGCGAACATCCTGTTTGGCCTGCATCACTTCCAACTTAGAAAGATCAACGTTTGCTTTGGTGGAACCATTAAGGTCAATCGGCAAAGACAGCGTAATCCCGGCATTCAAATCATGCTGGCTTGAGCGATCATTATCGCTATAGCTCACCTGCCCGGTAACTGTCGGATAATACCCGGACTCGGCCTGCTCCTGACCAAATTCGACCGATTTAAGCTTTTGTTTCGCCGCCAATAGTTCAGGACTATTATTTTTTGCCAGAGTCAGCCATTCATCCTGGCTCTGCACTGCCATTTGCGGCTTGTTTAAATCACTCGTACTGATTTCATCAACTTGCTCCGGAAAGCTGCTAATTAAAGCTGCCAGTCCGGCTTTCCGCTCTTCAACCAAAGATTGCTTAGCGAGAAGTTCTGCGTCTATATCAACCTGGTTGGCTTTAGCATCTTCCAGCTCCGTCGACATTGACTTACCGGCACGGAAGTTCTGCTCAATAATGTTAAGCTGCTTTTCACCCTCAACCAGCTTTTGCTGAGCAAGACGAAAATCGCCCTGAGCCTGCGCCAGATTCAGATAAGCAGTTATCAGTTTCTCAGCTAATTCATTGTGAGCCTGCTGAACTTTTAACCGCGCTTCCATTGCCAAAGCTTCACTGGCATCAAGCTTTGACCACTTACTGCTGTCCCACAACACCTGATTAAGCGTGACACTGTAACCTGTCGTATTGTCGTTATGCTCATACCAATTGCTATTTGCACTAAGGGTTAAATCAGGCAGCAAGTCACTTCGGCTACTGCGAACATTAGTTTCTCCGATCTTTTCACCAATCTGCGCTTTCTGATAATCAGGATCGTACGCTTTTGCTGCTTTCCAGGCCTGTTCAATCGTCATCGCATGGCTTTGAAAACTCGCAGTCATTAATGCCAGAGATAGTCCAGATAAAATGGCCTTGGCCATTACGCTGTGCTTTACGATTTTCTGATGCTTAATCAGCTGCTGAGTACTAAACATTCGGCGCACCCATCATACTGGAGTCAACGATTTCATCGCCTTCTTTCAGCCCGGATACCACTTCAACGTTTATTCCATCAGAAAGCCCTAACTTAACTGGCTCTGTGTGAAAACCTTGTTCAGAGTCATCAGCCACCAGCACTTCCGGATTTTCACCGCTAAACTGAAGAACACGCTCAGGAATCGTGGTCACTGATTCCGCCTTTTTCAAAATGATTTTCGCAGTTGCTGAAAAACCGGAACGAATGGTCAGCCCTTTAGGAAAATAAATATTGCTGACTTCAACTTCAAATCCGTTGTCAAAACTGTTACTGCTATTACTGGATGAAGAGTTCAGCTTTTCTGACTGAACAGCAACTTTACTCAAAGTGCCTGTCAGCTCAGCTTCCGGGTATGGTGCAAGCGTGATGGTTACAGGCATACCATCATGCAACTGTGCGGCATCATGCTCACTGACACTGCCTTTAAAAATCATGTCGTCCATATTTGCCAGCGTCATCATCTCGGATGCTGACTGGCTGGATTCAGTAGAGATAATCGGCTCACCAACTTCTACTTTTACGTTAAGAATCGTCCCGCTGACCGGAGCATAAATGGTTGACGTCAGCTTTGACTCGCCTACTGAAGACTCACCGCTTCGAATTAGATCCAGATTCTGTTGCTTCTGCTGTAAATCAGCTTTGGCCCGCTTAACGTTAGCCCTAGCTTCAATGTACTGACCGTAGTTTTCCGGTACGACTTTCTGGTCTACCAAACGCTGCAAGTTTTCCAGCTTTCGTTGCGAAGATTCCAACTCAGCTTCACTTGTCATCAGCTGTGTCACGGCTTCGGTGAGGCGAACCGGTGTAGGATTCGGTCGAATTTTGAAAAGCGGTGTACCTGCTTCAACGTTTTCACCAACTTTATGGTAAACCTCACCTACTATGCCCTCGATCTGAGATTTAATCTGTACCGAGTGAGCCGGAACAATCTGTCCGACAGCCACTGCCTGCTTTTCAATTGTTCCTGTTGCAGCCGTAATCAAAGGCAACATGTCATTAGTCTCTGCGTCCGGATAAGCGTAATACCCTGCTCCGGCCAAACAAACAGCTGTCAGTGACGCTGCGATCCAGCGCTTTTTCATAATCTATTCCGTCGTTGATAAGAAATTAATACAGAACGCCTTCAGACCACCGGCCCGAATCCCACAGTTCTCAAAGCAAAATTATGCCGAAGCCATGCGCGAGTTTATGTAGCACTTTGTCATTTATTGTATAGAATTATACAGCGTTCGAATTCATTAAACAGCAACTTCTTATCGAAAGTCAATAAGTTTTAATCGACAGAAAACAAGAACCAGACATTCATCTGCTATCAACCATTAATATCAGTCAAAAATGTCCCATCAACCAAGCAATGAGCACCACTGCACATGCGTCAGGTGGAATAATATGTCACACAAATAAAAATACAAAGTACAATATTGCCTTTTTAATCAGTACGCTCAATTTCACCACCGCAAAAAAAGCGCCGGATATCTCTATCCGGCGCCTGAGGTATGAACTAATTGGATACTAGGGTATAACCCTCAGCTATGCTATAGTCCCTTGATATATTGCGACTTAGTAGTCGGAGCTATCACTGACTCAATTTCACTTCTTACAGTCGACGTCCCATCAATAAGATGCTGGAACCTTTCAATGACAGACGTTTTATCTACCGTCACCTGCGTCGCAGTCTGAATATTTCTCAAATCAATGAAGTAGCTGGAGAACATTCCCGGCAGATCTGTCAGGATATCCAGGTTGAGGTAATTGTGCTCACTGTACATGGTGTTATGACTGCCACGCTGCTTATCCACCACAAAAGCGGAATCCTTCAGGCTTAAAATCGATGCCGACTTATCACACTTTTTCAGGCAGCGATGATCAAAGCGCTTCTTCTTACAGCCAACGGTTTGATGGAACAAACACTGGCGACTGGTTAACAGCATAATCGGATGATAGATGCTGTAGAACAGCTTAAAGTTATGCGGCCTGACAATATGTTTGATTTGCTGCTTCTTAATCTCATTGGAAATGAAAGAGCCTGTGCAGTTGAACTCTTCTTTCATACATTGCAGGCTGAAGGAGTTAGTGACGTTCAGTTGCGGGCCTGCTACCCAATCGATACCCTGCTCATATGCTGCATAAGCCACACCAGTATTGTTCGTAACAATAAGCTCAGGTTTAACCTGCTCTAAGAACGCGACTGCCGCTTCATAGTTTTCCCCAATCAGAATTGCAGGGAACCATGGGATCAATTTCGGGTTCTGCTTGAACAGCTCAACCAGCTTAGATAATTCAGCATGCAAACCATCAGGCAGCTGATAATAAATATCAGCTGATGTGCTGTCACACAGCGCCACATCATTCTCTGCTGAAATCAAAACAGACAAACTCGGCTGGGTTGCAAGCGATGCCGTTTTTTCCAGCTTAGGAGTATCAATCGCCTTAATCCGCGTCTTCGAACCATTTATGATAAAGGCGATATGATCTTTCATCTCAGCCAATTCATAAAACGGTACATATAAGCTACCTGCGAGTTCTTCGCTGTTGAACGATTCAATAATATAATCTTCATTATTCAGGCACTTAAGCCACTTTTCGTTACAAGTACGATCGATGGTGTACTTGTCAGAGTTAATCAGCTCAGACTCAGAATAAACCTCAAACGTGTTTTCCGGCGAAGTCACTGTGACTTTCAGTTTTGTACCAGCCTGCCCGGATACGGTCACAACCAGCGGCAACTTATCAATACTCAGATCTTTGATTTTGGCTTCAACTGTCTTGATGATCTCTGTCTTATCATCGTAGAGTTTTTTCTTAATCTGCTTAAAGCCGTCTTCCGTATTGCAGTTGCTCAGGCTGGCAAAATGCTTCGCCGAGTTATCACGCGGGTTATCAATGAACATCCCTTTGTGGATATCCCCCATCAGATAACCGTTCGAGAAGTCACGGTTAAATACGGTGTAAAGCTCGCTGTTATCTGTCAACACCTCACCGCTGTTGCAGTAGCTATTCAACTGACGATTCCAGTTATCGACAGCCGTATAAACGTAATGAGATTTCTTAATTCGCCCTTCCACTTTCAGGGAATAGACACCGGCATCAACCAACTCCTTCAGATCTGAAAATGCGGAGTTATCTTTCATGTTAAGCGGGTAATCTTTACCGACGGTCGTGGTCTGGTACTGATCACGACATGGCTGACTGCAACGACCACGGTTACCTGAGCTGCCATTACGAACCGAGCTGATATAGCACAAGCCGGAGAAACCGATACAGTATGAGCCGTGAACAAAGACTTCTGTCAGAACGTTATGCTCGATGCCAAAATAGGACAAGTGTTTGATTTCACCGATATTCAGCTCTCGGGACAAATTCACCCGGCTGGCTGTCAGCTTACTCAGAAAGCGGATTTGCCCTGTATTATGGGTGTTTACCTGGGTGGAAGCATGTACATCCAGATCTTTAAAATGCTCTTTCAGGATATAGAACAGACCCAGATCCTGAACAATTACCCCGTCAATTTTGGTATTCACCAGCTTATTCAGCAGGCGGATAATCGCAGGGATTTCACTTTCAAGAATAATAATGTTAAGCGTCAGAAATACTTTGCAGTTACGTTTATGAGCAAGCCTTACCACACCGTTTAAGTTATCAAATGTTAAATTTGTCGCTCGATTTCTGGCATTAAAATTATCAAGCCCGCAATATATTGCATCTGCACCTGCAACAATCGCCGCTTTTATAGACTCAATATCGCCACCCGGTGCCAATAACTCAAACTTGTTTCTCATAGCGACATAACCCACTTGTCTATTTTGCTTTATTTGAAGGGGGCGTATTTTACTTGTAAGGGTTAATTCATGTCTATAAGCAGGGATATCAATAGGCGAATTGACGAGAGAGTTGAAACATATAACGAGTTAAAAACAAAAAAATGAGAAGAGTCCAAAACAGAATCTCTTCTCATTTGCTAAAGCAAAAGCATCTATTAATCAGTCAGGTAGAAAGTGATTGTGGTGACAACGCGCACATCTTTTTCAATCTTCTCGGTGTCACCGTAGCTGTTACCGGCATCCTTGATATAGAAGCTTCCCTGACGGGCACTGCGGATTCCCCCAACCGTCACTCCAGCATTCTGCGCGAACTCGTTAGCAGCAAGGCGAGCATTCTTGGTTGCTTCTCTTAACATGTCAGGCTTGATGTCATTCAGTTTGGTAAACAGGTAAACTGGCGCACGGTTTTCAATATCAATCCCGCGGGCAATCAAGGTATTCACATCTGCTCGCACTTTTGCAACCAAATCTACTTTATGAGTATTCACCGTAATAGAGCCGACTAAGTTATGTTTCTGGTCAACCAGGTTCTGATTTTCATCGCGATATTCTTCCGGATAATAATCAATCACTCCGATTTCAATTTCATTTTCTTCGAAGCCTTTTTCTTTCAGCATCTCGATTATTATTTTCTGACGTTTTTCTGCTTCGGCATAAAGATCAGGTAATTCTGCTTTGGCTTTACCTGATACTGAGAAAACCAAATCCCAGTTTGCGGTATCTGCCCGAACTCGCCTTTCTGCCAAACCTTTCGCTTCCGCAGTATTTAATGCCACTTTCGAGTTATAAATTGTCTGACTGATAAAATAACCGGCAATACTCAAACCAATTGCTAGAAATATACCGAGAAAAAAGAGTCCTTTTTGATTATTGTCCATTACGACATCCTTAATGTAATTCACCATTCAATGGTCAAATATTACACGAGCAGAAAAACAAACTGTGTCATAACAATGACAAGAATAGAGAGATATCACGAGTCTGTTCTGTAAGAACTTCCTGCCAGGCCGTTTATCGGTGGTGTCTCATGTGGTGAGTCGCGCATCCAGGAAGAATAAAACTGAATATCGCGGGTATTAGTCAGCTCTTGTTTTGTAATTCCTCGGGCTATAATCGCCTCTTCGGTTAAACCGCGATCAATGTAATCCAGTATTTCATCCAACCGCCGGTAGGTTATTCCTATACTCATCTCGGAAGTAACACCTTTGACCATATCCGGAGAAGGAAGCTGTTCACGTATTGTTTGCGGTAGCCCGAGAAAATCAGCGAGTTGCCAAACCTGAGTTTTATATAACCCGGCCATCGGTTGCAGGGGCATATCGTCAATTCCTTTCTTAACAAACCAGCCGGCTTGCTCTTCAGTTCTGTTCGCTGCACCAATAATAATTCCGTCGTACCTCTCTGCTTCCTTTTCAATTAATTTGCGCCGGAATATATGGCGGATATTAAAACTCTTCACCAGCGGTGTAATACAAAAACGATAAATCAGGCGCTTTAAAGGATTTCGTCCCAAGTGACCACTGCCGCCCTTAATAGTCGTCAAATGTGCGGTTTCGCGAAAAACAACCTGATATAGCCACAATAAAAATCGCTTGGTTGGTGCACCCAGCCGACTTATACGCATTATCAAAGGGGCATAGACCCCCTTTTGCCCCATCACTTGTGAGATGTCCCGGATCTGAAGTTCAATGCCTAACCAATCAGCCATAGTGCGGGCTTTAACTTCGGAGTCTGATTCGCTGTCCCTGTCTTTCAGAAAATACGCTTTTACCCTGTCAGCACCTACCGCCCGTACAGCAAGGGTGATGAGTACAGCAGAATCAATTCCACCGCTTAATCCCATCACCACGCAATGCTTATTTCTCTCATCACATAGATCAGAGATGTATTGTTCAATCGCTATAACTGCACGCGCGGCATCAATCTCAAGCATTTCCACTCCCGACACCTATTCCAACACCCATTCATAGATTCCATACCTAGGTGCCTATTTCCATAATAGTCGAACAGATGGTTGTTTTGGGCATCACAAGTTATCACCAGAACATTTTCATAAATAAGAACTTGCGTATCCCCTTTCGGGCTGATAGCTTGGAGTTCATGAAAATTAATAAACCCGTATTTTTCATCCCATCTTGGTGGCGTGCTTTGAATTAAAGCGCGGCGCTTAACTGTATTTGTTCTATTGCCGCCAGATGGCAGCAATAGGATCACAACAGATCACCAATGTCTTGCCTCTGGACGGCCAAATTCGAGGTAAGATATATGTCTGCAACACTCTCTAATCAAGTATCGCAAGAAAAAATTCTGACCGGCGATCGTGCAACCGGACAGCTTCATTTAGGCCATTATGTCGGCTCCCTTCAGCAACGTGTCCAGCTCCAGCATCAATATCATCAGACTATTCTGGTAGCAGATATGCAGGGTTTAACCGATAACGGTCATAACCCGAAAAAAGTCTCATCCAATATTTTGAATGTAGTGGCTGACTACCTGGCTGTCGGCATTGATCCGGCGCTGACAACCATTTGCCTGCAATCGGCTATTCCGGCATTAGCTGAGCTTTCTATGTTCTATTCAAACCTTGTTTCTATCTCCCGGCTTGAACGCAACCCCACAGTAAAAAACGAGATCAAATCAAAAGACTTCGGTCGTTCTATTCCGGCTGGGTTTCTGACCTACCCGATCAGTCAGGCAGCTGATATCACGGCTTTTAACGCCACCTTGATCCCAGTCGGTGATGACCAACTACCGATGATTGAACAAACCAATGAAATTGTGCGCAAACTCAATAGCATTGCCAACAAGCCGATTCTCAAAGAATGTAAGCCACTACTAAGCCCTGTTTCACGCCTGCCAAGCACTGACGGTAAAAACAAAATGTCCAAATCGATGGGAAATGCCATTTTACTCAGCGCAACCGAACGAGAAATAAAACAAGCCGTTAGAGCCATGTATACCGATCCGGGCCACCTGCAAATTGAAGATCCGGGCAAAGTGGAAGGCAATGTGGTGTTTACCTACCTTGATGCTTTCTATCCGGATAAAGTTTACGTTGAAGAACTGAAGGCTCAATACCGTGCCGGTGGATTAGGTGACGGGAAAACTAAAGCCATTCTTGAATCCTGCCTGCAAGAGTTGATTCAGCCTATACGCCAGCGCAGAGAAAAATTAATGAGCGACAAAGGACAACTGGTGGAAGTTTTGAAGACCGGAACCGAGAGAGCTAAGGATGAAACAGGTGATGTGCTAAACAGAGTGAAAAATGCGTTTGGGTTGAAACTGTTCTGAACTGTACCAGAACTGAACCAAAACCGGGTTGACCGGGAAATTGCCGACAGGGCAAACCTTGTTTTGCCCTGCTCTTACTTTTCTGTTTAAGAGACCATTTCAAATCATCGTTGAAATTTACTTTTAAACAATTTCATACCAAGGGCAACTGTGCCAACCTTTAGGATGGTTAATGGTGCAACTGATGTATTTACGATCTACTTCAAACCAAGGCAATGCAGACGGGCCTTCCGGATGATTTGCTGTCGCATAGATTTTGTTGTCTTCTCTGACTTCAAACCATGGAAATCCACTCCAGCCTTTTGGGTGTGCAACTGTTGGATAAAGCAGGTTTTCCCTCATTTCATACCAAGGTAAGCCGCTAAAACCATTAGGGTGATTAGATGTTGGTCGAATATTTGCCATGTGTGTATCCTTTTAAAACGGAAAGAAAATGCAAGTGTAAAAAATGCTTTTATTATCAGAAGGCTAGCGTGCATTCCCTTCGAGGCAGGCAAGATAACAGCTAAGATCAGCCCAGATCGTGAAGCGCATCAACAATAGGAAATTATCATTATTATCAATAGTTTGTTTTTATTCATTACTTGCGTTCGATCTCATTTGCTCTCAGATTGAATAAATATTTACCGGAGGCTTTTCCGCAAACAGATCAGATTCCCACCAAAACCTCAGCACAAATCGAACAAAAGCTAATACTGTACAAAAACTGGACGATCGACAGTACTGATCTATACTGATTAATGGAAAGCGTATCTTTCTGCCAATAGGTCTTATGGAGATGAGGGGAAAGAGTAGCAACCACGTGAGTTTCTGGGCTTGCAGCGTGGTCAACGAGAGAGAAGCAGAACCCTGTAAGAGCTAACTCTCGACGCGCTTTTCAATCTCCAGTTTTCTTATCCGTAATTCTGAAACCCGCCTGTATCGCGGGTTTCTTTATGTCTACAAACCTGTATTTGTCCAATCACCCACTTAACAGCCCTACACTTCCCAGTCGGTGCCGCCTTCTGACGGCTTCATGTTTTCCAGCTTTTCATCAACCCAACTGATAGCAGCCATCACACAAGGAAAACCTAATGTACTGGTCAGTAAAAGCAAAGCATGGCGGATCTCATCGGCACTTGCGCCAGCTTCAAATGCCCTTCTGGCATGGCTGTGAACGGCACCTTCAGAACGAATCGCTGTTGCAGCTGCCAACTGGATCAGTTGCGCTGTTTTTTCATCAACGGGCCCTTCTTGCCTCACGGCTTTACCGAGAGTTTCTACGGCATCAATAAAATCCGGGTGCTTCTGTTTCATCTTTAAATACTGCTTGGACGGCTTGGCAATCATAATTCACTCCTGATAACAAACATGTTTATGAGTATAGACAGGCAGAAAGCTATCTCCGTTTAATCCCTCCACCGAGCTTTAATAACGCTTGCAATAGCCTCTCCCCAGCACTGATAAACAGCCTCTCCGGGATGAAAACCATCAATCGCCATGTGGTGAGGTTCTAATTTATGATTCAGGTCTATCAGGTCACAGTCATGCTCTTTATTGACCCAATAAGTCAGTCGCTGGTTAAATGATTTTGCTTTATTGCCCATATACCAGCGTAAAGGGGACGGCAGAGCCGGAAACCTTTCTATCGGTGGAATTTTGGTAAGGATTATCTGTTTGCAGGAAAAGCGATGACGAAGCTGATTAACCAACATCTTCTGTTGTTCTACCCATTTCATCGAACTAATTGGCTGGGCAATATCATTCACTCCTAGTGATAACACAACAATGTCATAAGGCTCTCGTGGATGGTAGACAAGTTGCTGGCTCATGGCTCTGGTTGTCATTCCGGATTTAGCAACCAGATGCCATTTCAGCCGAAAGTAATCAGACAGCTCATTAGCTAAATGTCCGGATAACGCCTGAGACTGGTACTGGACCCCGACACCCGCGGCAGCAGAGTCACCTAGCAGCAAGAGCCGCAATTTTTTTCCCTTTCCGCAAGTGCCGCTTCTGGGGCCCATGGCTTCTTCTAACTTAGGTGTACTCCGCTTTACGTACTCGCCCTGTGCAACAAATACCGGAGCCATCAAGAGCAAAGCCAACTGGTGAATCATACCTATCTCCTACCTTAAGCATTTCATTCAGGCAATAATGCAAAACTGCACAGACTGATTGCTTAAGCATAGGATCATATTCTAATGTGAGGTGTTTGATATTAAAGATAGTTTAATCAATTACCAAGCTACCATCTGGATTAAACTGCCAACAGTCTGCATAAGCGACCTCCCACAGATAGCCATCCGGGTCTGAAAAATAGCCACTGTAACCTCCCCAGAAAGCATCCTGAGCTGGCTTTTCGATCACTCCTCCAGCGGTTTCAGCCCGACGAAGAATATCATCAACCTCTTCTTTCTTCTTGGTGTTATGCGCCAGTGTGATCCCGGTAAAACGACTTTTTGCCACAGGCATGTCGGGAGATACATCTTTCGCTAATTCTTCTAACGGATATAGCGCCAAACATACACCGCTGGTTTGGAAAAAAATAATACCGGATTCAGGCTTTCGCGTTGTCGGAAAACCCAAGGACTGGTAGAAGTGAAATGATCTTTCTAAGTCACTAACACCAAGAGTGATGATACTAATCCGTGGTTCCATTTTAATGTCCTTATAACTGGTTAGCTTCGGTTTCACTAAGAACAGATACTAAACCAGGCTCATTTTTGTGACGGCAACTGGTCTGTTTTGTTGTGATACGAATGGCAAAATGTCGCAGCATATCAACAAATTTGCTATTGTCGCGACCTAAAAATATAACAACACAATCACAATAATAAACTAGAGAAAATAAATGGTTATTATCACGCTTCTTCTTTTGCTCACCATTGCAACAGCATTTACTGCTATAAAATGGCGCCGTACAGGCATCAGTCTGTTTGCGCTTTCCGGGTTTATCTTCCTGGCAGCTGGCTGTGGTTTTGTCCCTGCCCACCTTTTGGATGATCTTCAGTCTACTTATGACACTAAGCCTGTAATTCGATGGGGAGAAAACAATGCTATTGTGCTACTTGGTGCTGGCACAGAAAAGATTGCGAATACTAATTCAATTGAACCCGGCATGTTTTCCTTTGGACGATTATTTGAATCAGCCGCGTTATATAAAGACTGCAAGGAAACCGGAGCGAAGTGTAAAATCATCGTCAGTGGCGGTGATGCCCGACACAACGGCGAAGATGAAGCAACGGTTTATCTAAAAAGCCTGGTTCAACTTGGTATCAGTAAAATTGATATTATCCCAGAAACGAACAGTATGAATACCTGGCAAAATGCACAATTCACCAGTGCCATTCTGAATGAAGAAGAAGCCGATCAGGTGGTACTAGTTTCTTCCGGCATCCACCTGCGCCGCAGCTTGATTTACTTCCGTCACTTTGGTGTAGTACCTATTCCCGTACGTGCCGATTACCTGGATGCCATTCCATCGACGCTGCCGCTTTCATACAACCTGGCTATTACAGATTTTGCACTACACGAATATATCGGTGTCGTCCGTTACCATGTATACAATGCAATGGGCTGGAACCCGAAACGAACCCAACCGGGACAGGCATAAACAAAACAGGCTGAGTAATTGTAATTACTCAGCCTTACTCCAGGTTCAAACCTGATTTCAGCTAAATTTTATGGATCTCATTAATAACAGGTTTAGCGTTAATCAGTTCACTGATAGTGACCATTACCGCGTATTCTGTGCCCTCGCGATCAGCCACTTTAGCATTACATAAGAAGTGATAATTGACGCCAGCAACAATCTGAGTTGATACAGCGAAAGGTTCATAACTAACACCCAGCAAACCTTCCATCGCCTGATCGAATACATGCCGCATTTCGTCATCAATATGTGTAGAATATGGCGTCCAGCCACCAGCGATATTATTCATAATTATCATCCTTTGATCTGACATTAACTGCCAAAACCAATTGTAGTATGAATAATGCTACTAACTGTTCCTGAACAATAATTCGTTTAAATTTATCACCTCTGTTCCATTTAAAAACTGATAACCTCCCGTTTTCATAACGGTTCAGTGATCAATGTGTAATTTTCTGAGTTTCTTAATCTGAAGCTACTGGTGACGCTTCTCATTTAATGCCTTGGAACTCCAGACATAAACGTAATGACCGCCACTGATAAAGGCCAGTAAAACCACCAGCCATAGCCCGGCTTGCATCACAAGATCCGGGAAAACCGGTGTCACCTGCTGAGTCAATACCATCAATGCGAACACTATCTGCAAACCGGTACTGCTCTTACCCCATATGCTAGGCTCCATTTCATAGCCCCCAACAACGAAGAAATAAGCAATGGCACCACTAACTATCACTAAGTCTCTAAGCACAAGAATTCCGGCAACCCACCATGGGATCAAGCCAACAATCGCAAGGCAGACATAAGTACCAACCAGCATGATTTTATCTGAGACCGGATCAGCCACGGCACCATATACACTCGGAGCATCAAGCTTTCGTGCCAGCCAACCATCAAGGCCGTCGCTGACCCCGGCGATAAAAGCAAGTATCAACACAATACCGTAGCTTTGTTCCAGAATTAACCAGCAGATAGGTATCGCCAGAAACATCCTCGATGTTGTCAGAATATTCGGGATCAGCTTAATACCAGTATTTGCCATGAGTTCACCCCATAACCAGTGACTAAGAGCACTTCATATCTACTTTGAGTGTAAACCCAAATGTCATTGATTACTTAGATTCTGTAAACCAAATACCGGTAAATAAGTTTTAATTTCAAACAGATATTTATAACTAAAGTTAAAGCGAGAGTAAAAATCAAACAGAAGTTAGGAGGTTATAGAGTCAAAAAACCCCCGTAGAATACGGGGCTCATTCATGTCAACACGATAAATTCAACAGCGATATGAGTTACTGGCAGGGAACAATTTCAAGGCTGTAAGTCTCGCTTACCTGAGTTGGATCAATATAACGAAGATAGCAGCTATTATTCACCAGTTTGGGAGGCACTTTGGTATAATCAAGGTTCGATGTATCCGTGATAACAAGTACATTGTCTTCACCAATTATCTTCGTAATACCCCAGTCTTTATCTTGTCGGTAATGTTTATTAATACCGTCAACCAGAGTCGTAATCGTATAGAAATTAGCTTCCGGATAACCGTAACGGAAAATACACCTGTCAGCCCCTTCTTTTTCACAGCCAGTAATCGGGATCATTTCCGCCACATACTTATTATCGTCTGTGCTTTTATTCGTGATGTAAGCAACGCTCTCTATGCCAGCCATGGTCATTTTGCCGTACCCCACTTCTAAGCCTGATATGACAGCGCCTTTTAGTCCTTCCAACGCCGAATTTCGAGCATCACTTTGCAGATGCAAAAATCGTGGCGCAGCCGTAACAGCCAAAATCCCCAGCCCAACAGTCACAACAACAAGCTCTATTAATGTAAATCCGTTCTTTTTCATCAGGCGCTATCTTAATCAGAAACGAAATTGAGTTATAACTCTAATTAGCGTCAATTTAATGGCGATTAATAGATGAGTCAACGATGATGTGCAAAAAATCATCAAAGTGCGACTCAGCCCCCTTCTTGCAATCCTGATCATTTTGGAACAATTACAAAAAAGCGCAGCCAATTGCCTGCGCTTTGCTAAGAGAAATGAACTCTCACTTGGTTCAGATCTTCTGAACCCCCATGTTATACAGTGTGAAGCTGTATATATCGGCATACTGTTCGATGATCTTACTCGTCGGGGTTCCAGCTCCATGCCCGGCATTCGTTTCAATACGGATCAAGGTCGGATTAATTCCAGCCTGCTTCGATTGCAGCTCTGCCACAAACTTGTAAGAGTGAGCTGGTACAACGCGGTCATCATGATCGCCAGTGGTTACCAGTGTTGCCGGATATTGAGTTCCTGCATGCACATTATGAACCGGAGAGTAGCCTTTCAGGTAATCAAACATTTCCTTACTTTGGTTAGCCGTACCATAGTCGTATGCCCAGCCAGCTCCAGCTGTGAAGGTATGGTAACGAAGCATGTCCAACACACCGACAGAAGGAATAGCAACCTTAAATAAGTCCGGCCGCTGCGTCATCACCGCTCCCACCAACAAACCACCGTTAGAACCGCCATTGATCGCCAGTTTCTCACTTGAGGTATAGCCTTCCGCAGTCAAATACTCTGCAGCGGCAATGAAGTCCTCAAAAACATTCTGCTTATGTAGCTGAGTGCCAGCCTTATGCCACTCTTTTCCATATTCACCACCACCACGGATATTGGCAACCGCATAGATACCGCCCATTTCCAGCCATGCCGCCCGTGTCGGACTGAACCACGGTGTCAGACTGACATTAAAACCACCATAGCCATACAAAATTGTCGGTGTAGTACCATCAAGTGACGTACCCTTTTTATAGGTGATTGTCATCGGTACTTTCGTACCATCTTTGGAGGTATAAAATACCTGTTGGGACTGGTAATCGTCAGCATTAAACGGCGCAGCTGACTTATGATAGACCCGGCTTTCACCACTGTTTACATCAAAACTGTAAGTTGTTCCCGGAGTCTTAAAGTTAGTGAAGGTGTAGTAAATCTCTTTATCTTCTTTCTCACCATAAAAGCCGCTGACAGTGCCTATATCCGGCAACTGAATCTCGCGGATCAGCTTACCGTCCATATCATACTGCTTCACTTTTGAAACGGCATCGACTTCATACAAAGCAAAAAAATAACCGCCGCCAGTCGAGACGTTCAACACACTATCGGACTCAGGGATCACATCCTTCCAATTATCTGGGGTCGGATTCGAAGCATCAACGCTAACAAGCCGTTTATAAGGCGCATTAAGGTTGGTAACCAAATACAGCTTTGAACCCTGATTTTCAACCACATAAGTATCAGATTTCGTGTCGTCCAACACAGTAATAAGTTCACTGTCCGGTTTGGTCAGATCTTTCAGATACAGCTTATTACCGGAAGTCGATACACTGGCAGAAATTGCCAAATAGCGATCGTCGTCACTGGTGTCCCCCTGAACATAGCGGTGCTTCTGCGCTTCAGTACCACCAAAGACCAATTTATCTTCATCCTGGCGAGTTCCTAGCTTGTGATAATAAAGCTTGTGTTGATCTGTCTTCGCAGATAACTCACTGCCCTGTGGTTTATCATAGCTGGAGTAATAGAATCCTTCATTACCAAGCCAGGAAAGCTCACTAAATTTAACATCAACCAGCACTTCACCGACCTGCTTTTTCGTTTCAGTATCAAGCACAATGACTTTACGCCAATCGCTACCACCTTCCGATATCTGATAAGCCATCAAAGAACCACCTTTAGAGAAACTGGTTCCGGCCAGTGACGTCGTCCCGTCTTCACTGAAAATATTCGGATCGAGGAAAACCTCCTCTTTACCATCGCCAAGCTGACGATAGAGGACATACTGGTTTTGCAGCCCGTCATTCTTATAAAAATAGGTGTACTTACCTTCTTTAAAAGGCTGACCTACCTTTTCATAATCCATCAGCTTAGTCAGACGCGCTTCAATCTGTTCGCGATAAGGAATGTGTGACAGATAATCAAAAGTAACTTTGTTTTGCGACTTCACCCACTTCGCCGTTTCCTGGCTCATGTCATCTTCAAGCCAACGATACGGATCCGCAACTTTAGTACCGAAATACTCGTCAACGACATCCACTTTTTTGGTTTCCGGGTATTTAACAAGCTGTTCAGTACTTTCCAGAACAGGTTGTTCCTGAACATTGCTATTTGTATTTTTAAGATCCACAGGTGTATCACAACCTGCAAGTGCAACCATGACAGCCAACGTTAACGCCTTCTTATACATTTCATCCTTCTTATTTTTCAATGAGCCTTTCTGTAGCACGGCTCAATCATCCCAGCAAAACATTCAAAATCAATGACATAACACCTGAACAAGAAAAACAAAGCAACGTTATGCTTCTTATTTTTGCTTTCTGTTTTACTTTTATTTATGGATATTCAGGAATCCTGAAGCCAGCCTTTTTTAACTGCTTCATCAATTTCCTGTTTCATCCATTCATAAAGTTCAGGCGCTATTTCTTCAATACAACGGTTAATTCCCAACACCTGGCTGCGGGCTATGCCCTGCTCCTGCCAGCGTTTACCTTCCGTTGCTATATTCAAAATGAAAGGCAGTAAGCGATCGACGACTTTAACCCACCGGCTTTCCTCTGTGAGCTGTTCTTCGTACTCATACCACATTGCAGACGCCTCTTTACCAAAGGTGTCGTGGCGCTCAGCAAAAGCCTGCATGAATTCAGCTTCTTCTTTTGCTTTCTCACCGCGCTTAGGATCATAAACAGAAATATCCCCGGCACCGATTTCACAAACATCATGCAGCAAGGCCATCTTAATTGCATGATCTATATCGACAGACTCGGGGATAAGATCTCTCAATGCCATCAAGGCAACGGCAAGATGCCAACTATGCTCTGCGGAGTTTTCCGTACGGGAAATATCTGAAAGATAAGTCATCCGGTATACCGACTTCAGCTTATCCAGCTCAACGAGCAAGCTTCTTATTTTTTGCATGGGAATTCTCATTACGGAAAATAAAAAGATATCTGCAAAGTGTAATACGATATTCCGCCTTATTCAGTGATATTTAAGCCAATTAATAATTCCTTGAACAAATAGCATGCAAACTTAATTGGTTACCGTATTATCAGCCAGTGAATGAGCAATTTGCCTGAAGGCAGCCACCGCATAATCCATACTTTCGTAGTTATTTTCCATAAAACGACGATCAGCACTGTTTTTTACAATCACCACATCGGCTTTGCGGTTGATATAGATATACTGACCATAAATCCCGATAGCCATGAACTCTTCATCGGCATGTTCAGGGATCCACCATTGATAGCCATAACCAAAGTGAGTTTTCGCGCTGTCCCGCGGACCAGGCATCAAATGAGGTTCATCCGGAGTTATGCTGTTTTCGATCCATTGTTCGGGAATAATCTGTTCTCCGTCCAGACGACCATTATCACGGTACAACTTACCCAGCCGTAGATAGTCACGAGTGAGTAAATTCAGCCCACCCAACACCATAGGTTCCCCCATACTGTCTGTAACAAAAATGGCGTCACCTTCGGTCTTCAGCTTTGACCATAATTTTTCACGAAAGTAGTCAATAAACTCACGTCCGGTTGCTGCCCGTAAAACCATTCCAAGTACATGCGTATCCATACTGACATAATGCATGTATGTTCCTTGATCCCGATATCGGGTCAACGTTGAAGCAAACTCATCGAAACTGCCACCAAGCGCAAGAATTCGTCCCATTCGATTAATGTCACTGAAGAAATCGCTATAGTCTTCATTAAAATAGATACCACTCGACATCTGTAAGATGTTCTTAATACTGACACCCTCGTAGCCGGAACCGACAAGATCCGGGACATAATCCGTAACAGGGTCATTAAGGTCTGCTATGAGCCCCTCCTCCACAGCAACCCCAAAAATCGCACTCAAAAAGGATTTTGCGACCGACCATGAAATCCGATAATCAAATTCGCCCGTGCCCAAAAAATATTCTTCATAGCTGATATCGTTACCTTTTAGTACGATCATTGCCGTTGTGTTCGTCTCTTTCAGCCACCGGCCTGTATCAACATATCTGTCGTTATAAGTAAAATAAGTCGGTAATAAACGGTGATGCTCACCAAACCGATAAACTTCACCTGAGCGCCTGACGGTTTTAGTCGGAGCCATTTGCTTCATGTTAGAAAAATTACTAACAATCACATCTTCATCAAAAAGGCGCACGGTATAATAAAGTTGCGTCAGTTCCGTTTTGAACCATGCTCCACAACCTATTACCAGAATGACAAGAAAAATCAGAACACGAGTAACTTGTTTCATTTTGCTCAGCCCCTGAAAGCAACTATCTAAACTATAGCTTTTATTTCATTCAAAATAATAACAAACAAAGTTAAAACCATATATATCATTCTTGTCAGAGATCACGTATTTAAATACAATTGTGACCAACTGCTTTCATTTAATTAATAGCAACAATAATACCGGCCACATTATTTCATAATAAAAACCGTTATATACCTTCCAGAAATATAGCCAGCAAATTAAACGTTTCTATAATGCTTTGAAATGACTCGCAGAGGCTCTCTTTAATTATCAACATGCAATTCGGATTTTTATCCTGGATTTATAACTTTTGCTTAAAAAGTGAGTATTTTAAATCTAGTCAATTAATATTCTTAGTTTATTATTCCTCTTCAACCTCATATAACAGATAATTATCTATAAAAAATAACCATTGAGTCAGCCTTCACGGTCATTTTATATTCAATTTACTGCGCTGGTTTTTGTTAGACAGTTTCGCTGACAACAATAGCTATTGAGCGAATACGGCGGTTTTTCCCGGTTCAGAAATTACAGACTAACAGGGATACATCTTACTCCTTCGTATATCACTACCTCTAGCGGCTTTCTCATGTTGGCATAGCACTGTCAAAGCGTGGGACATCTGAAGTCTGGCAGATTTGCCAGGTACCTCGAAAATTACAAGGAGTTTCTCACATGTTTAAGCTAGGAGTTCTGACAACACTGATAGGATGTACTTTAGCTGCCAACAGCTTTGCAATGAATCCTCAACCGGATCCTCAAAACCCAACCGGATACGTAGTTTTACGATCCGATGTTGAAGCGGCTGAAAAAGCGAAAACCGCTGATCCTATGTATGCAATTTGGGCTAAAGCACTGGCAACCCAACCAAACACTGTTGTTGAAGCCATTGAACCCGGCCTTGCCAGCAATCCCGATAACGTTAAACGCGCAGAGCGTGTTTTTTCTCAGTCTGAATGGGACTTCCTGACCCAAATGGCTGCGCAGGAGTATACCTATACCCGTTTCCTTCGTGCTATCGGTAAGTTCCCGGCATTCTGTGGTGAGTACACCGATGGCAGGAACTCTGATGCAATCTGTAAGAAATCCATCGTTACGGCATTTGCCCACTTCGCACAGGAAACCGGAGGCCATATCGCAAAAGACAACGTATGGGATAACCCTCTGGCCCTTGAAGAATGGCAACAGGCGCTGGTACACGTACGTGAAATGGGCTGGTCAGAAGGTCAAGTCGGCTATACAACCGGTTGTGGTCAGAATGACTGGCAAAATAAGCGTTGGCCATGTGCTGCAGGTCAGGGTTATTTTGGTCGAGGAGCAAAACAACTCTCCTATCACTTCAATTACGGGCCTTTCTCTGAAGTGATGTTTGACGGCGATGCCTCAGTGTTACTGAATGATCCGGGCCGCGTTGCAGACTCATGGCTTAACCTCGCCTCTGCCATCTGGTTCTTCCTAACACCTCAAGCACCGAAACCTGCCATGCTGCATGTCATTGACCGCACTTGGAAACCATCACAACGTGAAATTGATGCCGGTATCGGCTATGGCTTCGGTACAACTATCAACATCATTAACGGTGGTATCGAGTGTGGTGAACACAATAAGAATAAAGGGCAGCCAGTTAACCGAATTCGTTACTGGGAAGGCTTAGCCTCTCACTATCAAATCCCTATTGAGGCTGACGAAAAGAACACTTGCTGGCAGCAGACTCCATACGGCAGCCTGAACCTTGAAGGAGCCACTGATGTGCTTTACACCAACTGGGATGGTGACTGGAGTTATCACGCAGATCGCCCTGAAGGAAAGTCTTTCGAATGTAAACTGGTTGCCTACCAGACCGCCTACTCAGCTCTTGTACCGGGTGACTACGAGAAATGTATTACGAACGTGTACGAATCTCACCCAGGCTGGCCTGAAGTTCGAGTTGTAGATAAAGTTGAACCAACACCGGGACCAAATCCCAATCCAAACCCAAATCCTGACCCAAACGGCTGGGATGCAAACACCCCCTACGACAAAGGTGATCGTGTTGTAGTAAACGGAGTGACCTATGAAGCCAAATACTGGACGAAGGGTGACGATCCAGAGAAATCCGGTGAATGGGGCCCATGGATGAAGGTCGCTTAATACTTACAAGCAAAATTTAGCAACGAAAGAAAAACCGCCTTCTACAAGGCGGTTTTTTGCCACTCTTCCCTGCTAATTCTATACAAGCAATGACGTTGTAACGAGTGACCTTCAGGCACAGAAGGATGAAAAAACCTCGTGTTTGTATCAGTCATTCCTATTTTCTCCATTACCTTACGTGAGGGTGTATTTTGCAGCGCAGTAAAAGCATAAACCTCTGGCAACCCAAGCAACTCAAATGCGAACTTCAAAGAAGCCTGTGCAGCTTCAGTAGCGTAACCCGCTCCCCAGTGTTCAGAAGACAAACGCCAACCAACTTCAACAAACGGCGCTTCAGGAATATCTTTGTCCTGATAGTGCAATCCGATAGTACCTATAAATTCAGCCGTTTCTTTTAGCTCAACCGCCCAGAACCCCCAGCCTTTTTGTTCCATCAGTGAATCAATTTTATTTGCCAGTTGATTACTTTCTTCTCTGGATAGAACAGATGGAAAGTACCTCATTACAGCCGGGTCTGCTGACATTGCGGCAAAAGATGTGTAATCAGACTGTTTCCATCGCCTCAAGATCAGTCTTTCGGTTTCCAGCTCAGTGACCATAGCCAATTCCTTTATTAATTATGTCATTAACTTCAAAGCACCCATTAATTAACGCGTTATTATTTGTGCACTAATTACGACTAACCTCTTTCAATATGCATTAATAACACATTGTAATAACAACATCATTGATAATAATTCCATGCCATTTGAAATCATAGAATTACATGCTTATTTCATTGTTTTTTTGAAGTGCTTTGCCTTTCGGGCTTTTAAGTGTAAAAGTCAACATTAACACCTTGGAATCAATAACTTATACGCTTATTCTTATGAATGAAAAATGATTTCAAATGAACTTCTACTCAGGAGGATTTATGTTTGAAACTCTGACTTATTTACTGTCTGCATATGCCGTTATTGGCGTATTTGTAACTTTATATGTTATTGCCCTCTATTTCATTACAGGAAAAACAATCTTCGAAAGTAATCAAAGTGAGGTTATGCCATTTCGATATAAAGTCAGCTATGTTTTTGTCATGTTTCTGATGTTTCCATACTTTTACATTGCATTTATTCAAGAAATCAAGTCTCTCCGTGACACTCATAGGCTAAAAGAAAAAACAGCGTAATATATAAAAATGATGGTACTTACTTCTTTTGTACCATCATCTTGTTATATTTCCATTACCCAATTCATAATATCGCCATACCCATCTTGATCCTCACACAAGATTGAGCTCCATCCGATAGTACTGAATACCAGACTTGGTAAATTCATCACCATCCGACCTCATACCAAACCTTTTATAAAATCCAACTGCTGTTTTTCGAGCATCGCACCAGAAAATCTCAATAGCCACCGATTCAAGCCATTGAAGAATGTAGGCTATTAACCCCGATCCAATTCCTTTTCCCTGATATTCAGCCAAGGTAGCAAATTTCCTCAACCTCGCTGTATTTCCATCAATATAGACTGAAGCAACGCTAACCAACTTACTGTCGACATATACACCGAAGTGATTAGCTGTTTCATCTCCTTCCACCTTACAAAACAGAGGTGCTTTATCCGGCCATAAAACCTGATGCCTAACAGATAACGCTTCACCCCATCGAATACTTCTAATATCCATCACTTCCCTTTCACCATCATGACGACAGCAGCACTTGTACCATAAAATACAAAAGTAACCGATTGGAAACCTTCATACGCTGCTTTTGCTTAAAAAGCATGCCACCTACAACAATACTTGTATTAAATACCAACAGCGCACAAAAGCAACCAGTTGCACTTGTGGTTAATATACACATATACCTAAACTATTCCTTAATTTACAAATCAAGATTGAGCCGACAATAAAAGGAATAAAAGTCAGTTTATACTTGTAAAAATTTGCTAGTTAGATTATTTTATCGCAGTTATGAATACTACCCCCATATTACGATGTTCGCTTTAATATAAAACTTAAGAAGCTTATGGCCCATAATACAGGCATGTTCTAACAGTTAAAGTGAATATCCAAAACACTTTACCGTGAATTAATCGTCTAAAATGGGAAATACTAATTATTATTAAGCTCAGCAGTGTACTTTTATGAAAATTTTTGTTGTCAATCTTCCATCATCAGTTGATAGACGAGAATGTGTAGAAAAATCCTTGTCGCAGTTAGGTGTGAGCTTTGAAATATTTGAAGCCGTCAATGGTCGAGAAGGATTAGGAAAAGATCTTGAGCACTACCCTAACGATAACCACCGAATTTGGTTTAGAAGTAGACCATTATCACCAGGTGAGCGTGGCTGCTATGCAAGCCACTTCTTATTGTGGCGAAAATGTGTCGAACTGAATGAGCCAATTGTTGTGCTTGAAGATGACATTCTGCCTACAACCTTTTTTCTTGATACATTACAGAAACTTCCATCCCTTCATAGTAAAGGTTACGAATACATCAAACTGGAACCTAATGCAAACACACATACACCACTAGAAAGTGGTGACGGATTTCAGTTATTTTTCTTGCATGACAACTGTACAGCAACGCGTGGCTACAGTCTTTCCCCATCAGGTGCAAAAAAGCTACTAGATAATAGCCATGAATGGTTGTGTTCAGTGGATAACTTCATTGGTGAAGCATATCGAAACAAACTAGTATCTACTGCACTTTTGCCTAATGCCATTAAGGGAGTAGAAGAGACAGAGGAATTTGAGACAACTATACAGTTCGGTCAAAAACAAAAGGTATCCCTGATAAGGAAAGTAACGCGAGAGCTATACCGATTCTATCGCTTTATCAGAATGACCATATGGAATAACTTTACTCACAAGAAGTACCTTCCTTAAGTCTTATTTCGAATATTAGCTAAGGCCTGCACTTTTGCAGGCCTTTTTATTCAAAGAATAAACACTAAAGAAACAATCAGCCTCACGATATTTCAAATGACTCACACTCAGTCCCCTGATGATACTTCATCTGCCACTGCTGTCCGTTAAATACCCAGACAGACGAACGCTTAGCAAAATGCTTGTAATTACCTGAATTATCAATAAAAGCGGATTTATAGAGCAGCAGCATCACGTTATGTGATAGTTCGATACATTCATAATCCTGGGAGTGAATGCGCAGAGATGATGGTTCTTCCTCTTCCATCATCGCCATAATACTCTTATAGTCAAAGCTTATTCCTGAGATACCGACTTCACGAAAATCCGGATGCAACAGCCTTTTCGCTTCAGTCTTGTTCGTTCTTACTTCATGCTGATGTAACGCGATTTCCTGCTCAATAAGTATTTCCACAAAACCTCCTTTTTAAACTTGCTATAACACTTTCTGGCACTTGTCGGCTGTTAAAGATTATCTGATTAACGTTTTCTTCGTCCTTTCAGATATTGAAAAGCAAAAGTAACGAAAGCAAAAAGCAACAAGAGCCAAAACAACGGAATTAAAGCAAAAGGCTCAACTAAGATGCCAGTTTCATCAATGTAAGAGCCAGTAATTTGAAATGCTACGTAGCACACCATGCTTAATAACAGCAAGACAATGGATAAACGATATTTTTTCATACTCCTGCCCCAACAATCGCTTGATAACAACACACTTCACGTCTCTCGCCACCAATCAGATCAAAGCGGTTTTCAATATATGACAACCCAAGTTTTTGTATCACAGAGCGAGACTGGGCGTTCTCCACTAAATGCAATGCCGTCACTTTACTTATACCCAAATAAGATACGGCGAAATTAATTAAAGCAGTCGCGGCTTCTGGCATATAGCCATTACCCCAATATTCAACACCCAGCCAATAGCCAATCACGGCCTCATTATCATCCCATAACGGAAAGCTAACGGCACCGATAAGTTCATCATTTCTCTTATCCACAATGGCATAAACAAGCGCGATTCTTTCCTTAAATGCATCCTGATGAAGACTAATCCACTCCACAGCCATCTGAGGTGAATACGGGTAAGGAATATTGGCCGTCATATCCGAGATACATTTTTCACGGAGCAATACTGCAACACGATCAGCATCGTTTAATTCAAAAGGTCGAAGTATTAGCCGCTCTGTTTCAATTCTTTCTTGCTTCATCACTTACACCATTGAAAAAGTAAAACAAACCTTGGGTCTCATCTGCCAGACGACACCACTTTTAATGCAGATTTAAAAGTACTGAACAAGTTATCACATTAATGTAATTGCAAATCAATAGGTTATTATAAATGGATTCAAAAAGTGATATTTTACTGGGCTACATGGAGAGAGGATAACGGAAAGATAAAAAACTGGGCTTAAAGCAGCCCAATCAAAACAGCAATTAAAGTAAATATCATCTTTTTAAGACTAAGAGCAATTCTCTGAGCGACTCTTCTGGTGTTTTTCCAGCGGTATTAATTCGAACGATATCATCATTCCACGGGTGATATTCTCTGTTCTGAATCTGCTTCCAGGTTGGCAACGTTAAATTTGTCACGGTTGTATTGCGCTGCTCGGCACGGTTTTTATGCTCTTCTGAGTCCGAACAATAAATCTCTATATCGACATATCTGGCATTAGAAGACTTCGCAACGTCACGCCACTCATCACGAGTGAGTGTTATCGGATTACAAGAGTCCGCAATGACACAATTACCAAGGTTCAGGTTATCAGCGGCTAAACGATAACTTAACCTGTATCCTTCCCCTTCAACTTTAAAATCACATAAGTCCCTTAATGCCTGCTCTACTGTATCAATCCTCAGGTAAACAGCACCCAGTTGTTGTGCCAGGGCTTGGCCTAATGTCGACTTCCCCGTGGCAGGCAGGCCAGAGAAAATGTATAGCGTTGGTGTTGTCATTCTTTATGTGATTCCTGTTTCTATAGCGCTTTACCTGTAAACTTTCTCCGTAACAGAGGATCAAATTCATGAAAATAATCTCCGCCAAGCATGGAGGTTGGAATTCGTATCTTCTTATTTTCAAGGATGATCACGTAAACTTTGCCATTATCGCCACCATAGACCTTTTCTTTTACTGATAAAACATCATAAAACTCACAGCAATTAGGTTTTCTCAGTGCACTTATAATAACCAGTCGATGATCATTGAAGTACACTCTATAAGTTAGATGTTCTACAGCAATAGTGAGAATAGCAGCGATCAACAGAAGAAAAAGAAAAGCGGAGTAAGTGGCTTCCGGCGGCGTAATTATCAGTTGGGAGAGTAAAATTGAACTCACCAAAACTGAAAACCACACAATGACCCGGCCAAAGTAGGTCAGCGATAAACACTTCATACCTGAGTACTGTTCATCAAACTCTTTTCGCTTACGATCAATAAATAAAAATGTTAAAAGCGCTATAAAAGGGACTAAAGCCCTTGAGTATTCAACAAGTTCCATTATTCAATACAACTCAATTTCCCGACAGGTGCACAAATTATTTGTTATGGCTCATAACTGGCAAAACTTCGGCAATGTCATTATCCAGATAGTTCAATACGCCTTCATAGCCATATTTAGGTTGCCAACCCAATTCATTCTGCGCCAGGGCAGAATCGTAAACGCGATCAAGTGACCGTGGTAATCGCCATCCCCTATTTGCGAACTCTTCAGCCAGTTCAGGAGCAAATTGCTGTATCGCTTCTTCTGCATTCTGATAAAGCTGCTCACAACAAGATTTATTGAAGGGTGTTCGTCCTGAAATGATGTAACGCTTAAATCCTGACGGACGTTTTTCAATTGCACAGGCATGAGCACTGGCAACATCTCGGGCATCTACGCCACGCGTTAAGCGATATACTGCCATCATATCAGCCGGCTCAGGAAAACAGCGTGACATTTGTAGTACGGTCACAGGCAGATTGAATAAATGAGAGATGCGCTCTAATGTCTTTTCTGCCTGTATTTTCGACCTGTGGTAGATCGTTTTCGGCTGCGGGGTAACTGTTTCATTGACCCAACCGGCAACTCCTTCAGGCGTAGAAGCATAGCCATAAAGCGCTGTGGTGCTAGTCAGAACAAAATGTTTCACACCTTTTTTAAGCCCCTGTAAAGCCAGATGCTCGGTAGCTGTAACATTGATTTGCTCAAACTCATCATCAGAAAACAAGCCTACATGAGGAGCATGCAACGCTGCGGTATGAACAACAACCTCAACGTCTTCCAATGCTTTGTCCAGTAGCTCTGTATCACGAATATCACCAACATAATCCGCAGTCGAACATGGCGTTTTATCAATACCGACAACCTGGTATTTTTTCATCAGGTTAATATAGATTGCGCGCCCTACTCGCCCAGCTGTCCCTGTGACTAAAATTTTCAATGTTAATTACCTACTTCTTGAACGGCTTTTACGACAAAGAGAAGCTCAACTTGCGTTTTAGTAGCTTTCACACGACGCATCATATCAGTAATTTAACTTATAAGTGATATTACTCAGACCCGACTCAATAACTTTAGATCTCAATTGTTTTTCCGGTTGGCAAATATTCAAGCTGAGAACCAAGAACACCCTTAAGAATTTCATAAGCCTTAAGACCAGTACAATGACATGTATAAAACTTATCAACCGAGTAACACATTAGCCGTTTGCCAAGCTCTTCTATGTCTTCTTTAGTTCCGCCTATTGTGTTAAACATTGGCAAACCCACAAGATGAAAGCCACCGACAACCGCTTTTATATGTGTATCAGGAAACAATTCTGCCGCGGTATCAATCATATTTAGCACGCCGTTATGTGCACAACCGGTAAAAATCACCAAGCCATCATCTTCTTTCACTATCATCATCAGTTCATGATCAAAAGAATCTAGCTGGTAGCCGGCAGCACCTTTTGTATACAGGTATTGATTACCCTGCGGCTGCGGATGCTTGCTCGCCAAATCTGTAACGATAAAGATGTTGGGATAAATCTCAGTCAGTTTTGAAACGAGCTCGACACGCTTCTCTGCCCCATCAAACATCTCGAAATTAATACCAACATCAAACTTCAGGCCTAAAAACTTAAACGCATAACCGACATTGTCAGCCTGACGCATATAAACTTTGGCTTTGCTGTTCTGCTTCAGGAAGTAGCCCATGCCGCCACCATGATCGTGATGCCAGTGCGAGACAACCGCCGCATCGACATCAGGAATGCTGACATCCAGTCGAGCTGCATTATCACAGAACTTGTGATCATTACCGGCATCAAACAGTATTTGCCTGTCCATTGTGCTCACATGAAAAGACAAGCCTTTCTCAACAGCAAGATCAGGACGGCTTTTAAGCCGGGTATTTTCAACAAGAGCGGTAATTTTCATAGCATCCTCTTAATAACCTGATTTACCTTTTCCGAGAAATTTGATGATCTCAAGTTCTCCAATAGTTGTCGAGATTACACTTCCTACTGCGTTCGTTATATCCACTGAAAGTCCTTAGCTTTTTATTGCCCGATGAACGTAAGAATAACGGGCCATATTATCTGGATTTAAAATCACATCATGTGATCAAACGAGAGGTATTGGGCAGAGACGCCTTATCACCCAGTAACTAATAAACAGGCCGCACAGGAACTGTTTAAGTGGCACAAAAATTCCCCCTGACGTATTGTTGACCCGTCTACAGGTGCTGGGTTCAGAATCCTTCTCAGGTTAACGAAGAGAACGAGCTATGCTAACAATCAGTCAATTGGCTAAAAAATATCAATTATCACGTACCACTGTCCTTTACTACGAGCGTGCAGGACTGCTTTCGCCTACTTGCCGTTCTGAAAACGGTTATCGTTGGTACGGTGATAATGAACTCAAAAGGCTTGAGGCTATCATTGCCTACCGCTCTTTTGGTGTGCCAATAACACAAATAGCACCTCTTCTTGACCATAATGATGACATGACACAAGAGCAAATTCTGCGTGACCAGTTCAATGCCCTTGAACGAGAAATTCAACGGTTACGACAGCAACAAAAAGCCATTGTCATGCTACTTGAACAACCCTCTTTATTGGAGCAAAACATGGTTACTAAAGAACGCTGGGTCGAGATTATGAGAGCAGCAGGCCTGAATGAGCAAGATATGAAGAACTGGCACAAACGGTTCGAACAAATGGAACCGGAAGCCCACCAGGAGTTCCTTGAGTCCCTGCGTATTGATGCGGAAGAAATCAAAAAAATCCGTAGCTGGTCAAAGGCCTAATTTGCTTTAATCAAACTCCGTATATTCAGGACATACCATGCGACCTTGTTGAAGGCGCATGGTAACTGGCAGTAATACCACCAGAAAATCGTGTTAGTCGTTAAAAACGCAATGAGACTTACAAAACGGATAGTTTTTACTCTGGTCAAAATAATACAAAGCTACAACTATACAAACAGTCTGATCAGGGCGTATTTTTCGTTGACTATAATGATCTAAGTATCATTAACCCAACAGTGGAAGGTGATGGTTATATGGCAACTGAACTAGACGCGTTACTGCCTGAACTAAAAGAGTTTTCGATTCCGGACGTTCCGTTCAAAGTCGTAGACCCGGTAGAGCTACCAAACCAGACACGTAAAGCCTTCGATGAGTTCATGACAGATGCATCAACTCCTGCGGCTTTTTGTGTATACAGCCACGACTATTCTCGTTTTTGCCACATGGTTCGCAGTGGTGAGATCACAATAGAATAGAAGCCTCAAAGGCTGACATAAATAAGAAAAAGGCCGCAATTGCGGCCTTTTTAATGAGTATTCATTTACACTTCTAAATAAATTTACAAGATCAGATAGCAATACCCGGTTGATCCAGGCTTATACCACGAGCTTCTACACTATCAGCAAGCCCTTTGTTATAAGCGGCAAGGCGTTCTAAGGTCTTTTGCTCTTTCAGCTTTTGGGTTTCACGTTGCACAACTTTCATTAAGCTACTCGGGGATTGCTTGCCCGACTCATAGTAATGTTCAATAGCATTACCAACCGTGAAGTAATAAATCGAAACTTCTGTAAGCAGCTTTGGTTCAATCTCAAACATTGATTCTGAGTTTTTCGATGCCTGAAATACATAATCATTAAGCTTTATGCTGGCAAGATGTTCATTGTAGACATAACGTTCATTCTTCACGCGCTCAATGTATTTGTCTATATTGTGAACATTAAAATCCAGCTCTTTATACATTGACTCAGCGACAAAATAGGTGCTTCTGTCTGCTTTAACAAGATCAAGTTTCAGTGCAGCGTCAAAGCCCACCACAGCTGCGTAATAAACACCAATAATAGTTGCGGCAATAGTAAAAAAGTGCCCGACCCAATATGCCGGCGAACGTAGTTCATCCATAAGTATTTCTCTTAATTCAACCAAAAGTTGTTGTTTATATTTAACGAAAAACAAGCGTACAGTTTTGCCCCGTGGACTATCTATAATCGCTCAGTAAAATACCAACAAATTGAATAGAAACTTTGACATCAATTCAATTTAACGTGCAGTCAAACAGATATAAATCAGCAAAAACATTTGTTGCTGCATATTTTTTAGGCAACAGTTTTCTGACGATAATTCCCTATAATATCAACCAGATCTAACCAAACATCACCACTACTGATATAATCCATTTCCATGATTCTGTGAGCTTTTCTGTTTGATGACTCTTTCACAATGCGATTTCAATTCTCTATCTCGCAGACAGACATTTTACTCTGACCAAACGTATAATCTGAAAACAACAGGTACTGACTTATGAAAACAGCCGAAGAATTCATTGAACTGCTGGAACTAGAACAGCATGTTGAAGGCGGCTACTACCGCTCCTCTTTTAAGTCTGAAAGTGATTTCGACGAAAAGCGCTCACTGTGGACCAGCATCTATTTTCTACTGAAAACAGGTGAAGTGTCGCATTTCCACCGTTTAACTGCTGATGAAATGTGGTACTTCCATGCAGGTGAATCGCTGACTATTTATATGATCTCTGAAGACGGCGAATTGACAACAGCGCAGCTCGGCCTTGATATTGCTAACGGCGAACGCCCTCAAGTTCTTGTACCTAAAGGCTGTATTTTCGGTTCTGCAATGAACAAACCGGGATACTCTCTGGTCGGCTGTATGGTATCACCGGGCTTTACTTTTGAAGACTTCGAATTGTTTAATCAGGAAACGCTATTGGCTGACTACCCTCAGCACGAAGAAATCATTCGTCGCTTAAGCCGTAGTGAAAACAAATAAAGCACGATATTAATTCAACAAAGCTGTATTAATTAAAAAAACAGCTTCATGTTAAAGGACAGACACTGAGGTAAGATTACCAAATAACTGTGCCTGTCCTTTCCTCATAGAGTGCGATATTACTTAAGGTACCCCGCCACAAGCTCTGCAGTATTTTTAAATAACAAAAACTCTTCCGGCTTTCTTCCCCTTGCTATAGGAATCCACTGATCACCACTTTCATCTGTAGCTCTGATTTCGACGCAAAGCTCGTATTTCTTCATGGTAAAAACAGCAATGAGAGCTCCAACCAGCATCAAAATCGGCCCTGTTATTGGCAGAATAATCCAACCAAACACTGACAAAGCCAGTGAAATAGACAATATCCGAATCAGTTGATCTTTCAGCCTTAGTTCTTTGGCTCGGATGTTAAGCATTCTTGAAAGCCTGTATTCTTCCTTATTAACAACCAGAACACTGCCTTTCAGGTACATATTCGATTTTTTATACATCGATTTCTCTCTTCATTAAATGACTTACAAAAACTTCAATTCAAACTAAATCAGTGCGATTTAACGAAGACAGACAAACAATACAATACAATACAATACAACAAACAAGCCTATGATAACTATGACTTCTAGCTCAATTTATATCATTTATCATACTTATGGTTCCCTACGCACCCCAAAAAGCATCTGTGATTAAATACAACAAAGCGGTGCACCCCATTACAAGTTGCACCGCCTAATCTATAAAACGTTCTATTAAAGAGATGATTTCCAGCTCAGGACACCGTCATACTCTGTACAATTAAGCACAGCATCAGATGCATTAATAATATAAACCTGTTGTTTTGCCGAAACAGGATATGTCAGATACTCAGAACATTTAGCACTCTGTCCGTTTCCAACTACAATTTTGGTTTCCGGCTTTAAGGTACAACTAACCATTTTGTCCAACGGCGACCACTGATAACAGATTTCGTAATCTTCTCGGTATTGTGCAACACTGCCATCTGGCTTATTGAATGCCCACCATTTTCCATACCGGCTATTGGGATTAGTGCTATTCCATGCACGATAGATTTTGACTTCTGAATCAGACTTACTGACATAAACCTTACCCTGACATAACTTACCCTTCTCCGGCTCACCTAAAGCCTCATTGAGCAACTGTTCATCCTGCACAGGCTCAAACTGCCCTGCTAGTACCGAAGGTAAATCTGAACTGCCTTCACAAACCTGACTGGTAACAAAATCACTTTCTTCCTGATAACTTACACAACCCTGTAATAGAAATAACAAACCGCCAAGCAAAATCCTTTTCATATCCTATTCCCTTCTCGTTTCAACAATTACTGCCAAACACTCAGGAATACCGCAAAACTTCCCTTAAGAACCTATAATTAAACTCTTCACTATCTCTGTCTTTCCTCAAGGCAACAAAATATAGAGGAACATAGTGATAATAAAACTGTACAAGAGTAACGAAGAAAGCGACTCCGACTGGATCACAATGTATAAGCAAAATCGGGGTTCTATTTGAAAACGAGCACATAAAAAAAGAGCCCCTTATGAAAGAAGCTCTTTATTTAAAACAATACAATTATGACTTGGTATATTACGCGATAATCGCTTTAATCATTTCACTTAGATCTGTAGTAGGACGACCAATTAAACCGTTTAATTCTCTACTATCGTCAAATAACCCCCCTAGCGAAGCACCAGCATCAGAATTTGCAAGTAATGCCGCAAATGGCTCTGATAGCCCAGCTCCTATAAGCGCCTCTTTAAATTCATTTTGAGGCAGATTCACATAAGGAATTTGCTTGCCTGTTTCACGGCTAATTACAGCAGCTAGATTAGCAAGTGTGTATGACTCATCACCAGCAAGCTCATAAACTTTGCCAGCTTGAGGCTCTTCCGATGTCAAAACCACAGCAGCCGCTTCTGCATAATCATTTCGAGATGCAGAGCTAATTTGACCTTCACCCGCACTACCAATAAAGGCTCCATGCTCGATGGAAGGCGCAACACTTGCCAGGTAGTTTTCCGTGTACCAACCATTACGAAGTAACACAAATGGTACTTTGTTTTCCTTCAAATACTTTTCTGTTTCAATGTGCTCTGTAGCTAATCCTAGAGGTGAAATATCTACATGCAGTAAGCTAGTGTAGGCAATAAGAGACACACCTTCGTTTTTCGCTGCATCAATCACATTTATATGTTGCTGTGTTCTTTGGCCTACCTCACTTGATGAGATCAACAGAACTTTTTCTGCACCTTCGAATGCCTTTTTTAGAGTTTCCGGCTTTGAATAGTCGGCTTCACGAACTTGTACTCCCAGGGCAGCTAAGTCACTTGCCTTTTCAGGCGTACGTACCGCCGCCACAATTTCTGAAGCATCGACTTTACTGATTAAGTGTTTGATAACCAGACGACCAAGTTGACCATTAGCACCTGTTACAACAATCATTTTCTAACTCCATACATGTCTTTTCTGTCTGGCGATAACTATATCGTTTCGAATTTGATTGATAATTATTATTCAAATAAACTAATAGTTAATTTTTACTAAACTATGTATAAGAAATGATTTCATTAGATGACATGATGGTGTTTACCCGGGTTGTCGAAACTCAATCTTTTACCAAAGCAGCCGATCAGTTAGGAATTGGTAAAGCGCGCGTTTCTCAAATAGTTACCAAGCTGGAAAAAGAATTAAACACTCGCCTGCTCCACCGGACAACACGATCTCTGTCGCTGACTGACACTGGATTAGGTTACTACGAAAAGTGTCAAATGATTCAAGAGCTGGCAACCCAAGCCAACACTGAAGCGCAGAAATTCAGTAGTGAGCCTAGTGGTCTGATACGAATTTCAACGCCGATCGGTAATGCAACTTACACCAATATCTTCAGTAAGTTTCTCAACCAATACCCACAGGTTCAGCTTGATTTGTTGGAGAGTGATAGTTATAGCGACTTAATCGAATCTCGCTGTGATATTGCAATCCGCGCTTCTTCAGCACTTGAGGATTCCAGCCTGTATGCCACAAGAATTGGTGAATTTAACGATATTCTTTGTGCATCACCGGATTACATAAGGCGTTTTCATGAACTAAAGTCAGCACAAGACTTGCTAAAACTCGACTGGATTAGTCACCATATTGTCCACGGTGATAAGCAACTGCTCTTAAAATCGTCACAAGGCGAAGTCGTTAAACTAAACATGAAACCCAAAGTGCAGGTGCGCACCACTAACACCTTGAAAGACTTCCTGATCAAACATGTAGGATTTGGTGTTTTGCCAGACTTTGCGGTTAAAAAAGAACTGGCAAGTGGTGAACTAGTCAGAATCCTCCCAAACATTCACGATGTTACGATTCCTTTATATGCCGTCTATCAAAACAAAGCTTTAATGCCGCTAAAAACACGCACCTTGATTGATTTTCTGAAAAAAGAAGGCGAAACATTAAAAAAGGACGCAGTTCATAAACAATAGTGAAAAGTTAATAAGCTATCACCTGCTCGTACAATGCAAATTGTTGACTACAAGGGATAAGTAAGGACTCAATTTACAGCTATAATTCTCCCCCAACTTACGCGCCAATATTAATGTTGATGCACATATAACACTTCACGCTAAAGTTGATGTTTTCTCGGAATTATTAACTAAAATTCTATGTGATTTTAGTTACCTATCCAAAGGAGAAACACGGATGTCATGTTCTAAAACTCATTCTCATCCCGAACATGTGCACGGACCTGATTGCGGGCACACCGCAATACGTCATGGTGGTCATGTTGACTACATAGTCGATGGCGTATTGCACCACCCGCACGGAGATCACTGTGACGAGCACGTCATCGATGTCAGTGAAAGCAATCCCAATGAATGTAATTCCGCTTATTCTTGTGAAGAGCATATACATGGACCTGGATGTGGTCATGAAGCCGTCAAACATGGGGATCATATTGACTATATTGTTGATGGTCGCTTGCACCACCAACATGGTGATCATTGTGATGATCATGGGCCAGTAGAAATTGTTTCTGACCAAGCATAAGTATTAGTATTTCCAAATACCTCGCTACGATATTTCGATAAATAACTAGTAATGCAGGCAGAGTTCTCGTAGCTAAACTTAGTGTAAATTCGGCAAACAATAACTGACTGGTAGTTTCTGCCAGTCAGCTTTTTTTGACTCCTTCACGAATTGGGGCATTTTCAGTTAAAGGATATTCGTAAAACACCACCAGTCCATCATCAGACTGCTCAACAAAACCGAGTTTCAACAACAAACACGAAGAAGCTTTATTACTTTTATCGACACCGCCAACTAACTTAACCCACTTTGTCTCTTTGCTCGTCTTATTAATAAAGCCACTTAGTAGTTCACTCGCATACCCTTTCCCCCAATAAGACTCGCCGAGGAGGTAACCAATATGCGCATCGAGGTCGTGTTCAACATAAGCAAATAAGAAACCAATTATTGTGTCCAGACCATTGTGTTTTACCACGAATAACCGACTCTCAGATACCATTCGCTCAAACCATCGCTGAGCATCAGACTGTGACGTAACACCATGAAAATAAGGAGGAAGGTTCTTCACTACTGATGGTGTAAGTAATTCTGCTACACGGTCAAAAAGCTCTGTTAGCTCAAGCTGAGCAATATCATCCGATATTTCAGATACCGTCAATCTGGATGTTGTATATTCCATAATCATTTTATTCGCCAAACTCAGTGATGATAATTACATTATGGTATCAACAAAGGACAGATGGCTCTAATTGACAGGATAAATATAGCTACCATCATCAGCCAGGCCATCGGTTAAATGAATACTGCCGCTTTTCGAAATAACGACAGCTTCAATATTATCCTGCTTATTTAAATAACAAATACTGTCTGTCACTGTTGATAGAAAACCTGCTGTACTCCATATTTCACCATCAACAGAGTGTGGTGAAACAATAGTAATGCTGGCTATATCCGTTGAAATCGGCATGCCTGTTTGGGAATCAAGAAGATGGTGATATAGCTGCCCATTGGTATGGAAAAAACGTTCATTAATCCCGGACGTAACGATGGACGCACCTTTTAGTGATATAGCGCGTATGATAGTGCCACGGTCTGCTAAAGGATTCTGGATACCAACTGTCCATGCCTGATGAGGGTTATCCGGTGAATGGCCGATGGTCAGCACATTGCCACCTAAATTGATAAAACCACTTTCAACTCCGTTGTTAATCAACCTTTTCTTGATTTCATCGGCAAAGTAACCTTTAGCAATAGCCCCTAAATCAATTTCCATTCCTGGCTGACTCAAGTAAACCGACTGCTTTTGATCATCTAATATGATGTTTTCAGGTTCAACCAAGGATAACTTTTTCGAAATATCTTCCTGAGCGGGGACCCTTGCATCTTTGAAACCGATGCGCCAGGTTTTCACCAGTGGACCAATAGCGATATTGAACGGATTCACTCTATCTTCACTAATCCTTTTAGCCATTTTTATTAATTGAAAAAGATCATGCTCAACTGACACAGGAGCAACACCCGCATTCTTGTTGACCGTCATCAGCTCAGATCCTGGCTGATTTACAGTAAAACGCTCGGAATATTTATTAAGCTGATGATAGGTATCTTTAATTAGCTTTTCACCATCACGATGGTAAATAAGTAAATCAATAAAGGTACCCATCATCTGAAATCTTGACTGAAACTTAACCATCTTAATTACACTTAATGTAAACGTTATAAATAGTAAAAAGGGAAGCAGAATGTATCTATGCTTCCCTTTTGGTTTTATTGATATTAAATCAAATCAGCGGCACTCTCTCCGGCAATTCGTCCATAAGTGAAGATATCAATCAGGGCATTACCTCCCAGGCGGTTCCCGGCATGTATCCCACCAGCAACTTCCCCTGCGGCGTATAAGCCAGGAATGATGTCACCTTGTTTATCGATAACTCGGGCACTGGTATCGATTTTTAATCCCCCCATCGTATGATGAACGGATGGCTTGCGTGGGGTTGCATAGAAAGGTGCCTGCTCTACTTTCAGGCCGAAAGCGCTTTTATGGAATTCCGGATCGCTTCCCTGGTCCACATACTCATTGTATTTTTTAATTGTCTCTTGCAACCCGGCTGCCGGAACACCAATTTTTTCAGCCAAAGCTTCAAGTGTATCGGCCTGAAAGATAATTCCTTCTTCGATTTCTCTTTCGATAGTTTCATCAGAAGTATTCGCCGCTGTCTGACGTATCCGCTGATCGGCAATCATATAGATTAAACCGCCGTTATCGAGAAATGCGTTAGACAAAACATCACGACTTTCACATTCGTCAATAAAGCGTTTGCCCTGTTTATTAACAAAAACGAAGTTCTCAGGCGGTACAATCAGTCCGGTCAGCAAGGCACCAGATTTGGGGTCACCAACAGGCATTAGCTGAGTGAATCCCATACCAACCAGCTCAGCGTTAACCTTTTCACCAATTTCAATACCATCCCCCACTAACGCCGGTGAGTTAGTGGTTTTAATATCATCGGCAATGTCATTCCAGTACGTATTGTACTTTTTAATCATCTTCGTATTAGCACCGAAACCACCAGAGGCAAGTACCACACCATGATTAACATTGAAGATTAACTTTTTGCCATCAGCCTGCTGAGCTTCAATACCTACGACTTTATTATTCTTGACGATCAGATCGGTCGCCCGCGTATCAACCATGATACGTCCGGATTTTTCTAAAACCCGTTTTTGTAGTTTATCGATAAACTCAACGCCTTTAGGACGCTTAGGTTTATGAGCTCGACGCCAGAGTGCACCAACAGGAATTTCAACGACACTGCGGTCAAAATCAATACCCGCTTCACTCAGCCAGTGTATGGATTCCATCGAACGATCGGTTAGTGTCTTGACCAAATCATAATCCCCATAAATGGTCTGACCGTTCAGATCCGTTCTTTTACCGCCGAGATAGCTCTGAATACGGTGCAACTCCACAGAATCGAAAAGGTAATGCTTTCCACTTTCTGTCGCTTTGAGATATTCAGCAATCTGCTGTTTCAGTCTCTTAAAATCTATAAGGTATTCGGCTGTGAATTCTGATTCCGGAGTTTTAGCAAGCGCAATCAGGTTTTCTTTCTCACCCGGTAGCGGCGGGAATTCACTCTGCCATTCTGGTTCAGCAGCATTCACCCACCCGCCTGTACGGACAGTATTGCCACCAATCGCAGGATACTTCTCCAGCAAAATAACAGACTTGCCTTTATCGAGCGCAGACAGCGTAGCACTCAAACCTGCACCTCCACCACCGACAACAACGATATCAACCGTCTCTTCAACTACTTCTGAAGACCACTCAACCGCTGCTTGTGCCTTACAACGCAGTGCTTCTGAATTTCCTCCGGCCAGATCAACAGCATTGGCAACACCATCCAGTACCGCCTGGCTGCTGACCGTTGCGCCAGAAATAACATCAATATTCAGCGTTTGCCCGTTGATGATCTGCTGAGGAATACGTTCAAATGCAGGGTTCGCGATTCCATCAGACTCTTTTGAAGAATCAACAGAAATATTCAGGATTTCGTCTTCTGAAAACGAAACTGTAATCGGTAAATCACCGTTATGCCCACGACCATACGCGGTATACTCGCCAGGATTAAAATGGATTTTGACGTTTTGTAATTCTTTGATACGTTGATGCTTCAGGGCTTCAGCTTTGCTATCAACGATCATGTAATCCATGATTTGCCATAAAGGGGTCGGGATTTTAAGCTCTTCCTGCTGTGCAATATCAGCAAATTGCGCACACTGTTCTGAGTTGAGAGCCTTCGTTGCCCATTCTGGTTCAACCAAATAACCTTTACCAACGCTAACCATATCGTAGCCCTGTGCGAGTGCTTTTTCTGCATCTTCTCGTTGAGCGATATTACCAACGCCAATCACCAGCACTTTAGCGACATTTTCTGACTGCAATTTACGGTATTTAGTAATTAGCAACTCTTTATCGTCAGGCTCTACAATGGAATTTCTAGCCCAGCTGCCCATAGAAAAGTGGAAATAATCCAGGCCATGAGCGGCTAATTTATCCAGGAGGTACATTGAATCGGAGAAGCGAATACCTGGCTCTTCAATTTCCTCTGGTGAAAAACGATAGCCGACAATGAATCCCTCTTTCTTATGCGATTTTACGATCTGCTTTGTCTTTTCCAGAATCGCTAAAGGGAACGTGGTTCGTTTTTCAATATTCCCGCCCCACATGTCGTTTCTACGATTTGAATGAGGAGAGAAAAATTGCTGAATGAGGTAGGTATTTGCGCCATGGATTTCGACACCATCAAAATTGGCTAAGATGGCTCTGTTCACTGCATCACCAAATTTCTCAATCATTAATTCGATCTGTTCTTTGGTCATTTCCAGTGGTGTTTCTGCATTATCCCGAAGCGCGGCAACAGGACTGGCAGAAATAGGCTGATGTCCCCCATTATATTCAGGGTTAGCCATACGACCTGCATGATAAATCTGTAGGATAGCTTTTGAGCCTTTCGCTTTAATCGCTTCGGCTAGTTTTTTTAAACCCGGAATTTTGTCATCGCTATCAATACCTAAAGCGCCAGGAAACGCTCTACCGTAATTTTCAACAAATGCGCTTTCCACAATAACGGCGCCGGCGTCACCAGAGCGCATTGCATAATACTCGATCATTTCCTGAGTAACACTGCCATCAAAAAAAGCAGACTGAATCGTCATTGGTGCCATAACAATACGATTCTTTAGCTTTCCACCAGACTGAAATAACATTTCACCGACTAGCTGGTCCATTAATTCGCTCCATTCCTACAGATTGATCTTGACATGAAAGAGCGCATCTCCCTCATATCCTAATCCTGCGAATCTTATAGATTTATCATTATGAGTAAAATGAATGTTTGTCATGTTTCAAATGACTTTTACGCATTTATTATTTTTACGCCCAAGAATATGTGTAATTAAACAATTGGGAAAATAGCCGTCTACGCCTCCGCTGATTGTGTCGAAAAAAATTACAAATGCAGCAATATTGGGGCTTTAATTCTTAGGCATATAGCTACCGGCTCAAACTATGCAGAAGCGCTCTGGAATGTCACGCCATGCTATTCCCGAACACAATACCCAAAAGGTATCACTGAACATTTTTCGAATGCTCATCCCACCGCAGCCCTTGCATACCAATATTTTATCAACAGTGCGAAGTTGTTATTAAAGGAAGGTCCTAGACTAACAGTGATTGTTAGGACAGTTCATAGGGAGTGAGTCATGAAGCCAATAGCGGCGATAGCAATAACATTATTTGTCTCATCAGGACTAATTGCTGGCGAACCTAAACCAGCAACCGAAACAACGATTACTGCGAACAATAAAGTTAAGCAAACTTTACCTTTTAACGACAAACAAGATTTTAAAGATGCACAGCGTGGTTTCATCGCCAAGCAAGACGTTGTCACCATAAAAAATGCCAATGGCGATATTGTTTGGGATCTAGAAGCTTACAAGAAATACATCACATTAGAGACACCTGCGCCAGACAGTGTGAATCCAAGTTTATGGCGAAACGCTCAGTTAAACATGATTAACGGGCTATTTGAGGTGACAGATGGCATCTATCAAATTCGTGGTTATGACCTATCAAATATCACATTTGTAAAAGGCGATACTGGTTGGATTGTATTCGACCCTTTGATATCTCAAGAAACTGCTAAGGCCGCTCTAGCTTTTATAAACAGTGAGTTAGGAGAAAGGCCCGTCGTTGCCGTTATATACAGCCACAGCCACATCGACCATTTTGGTGGTGTTCGTGGGATTGTCGATGAGAAAGATGTATTGGCCGGTAAAGTCGATATTATCGCGTCCTATGGTTTTACTGAGCATGCCGTATCAGAAAATGTAATTGCAGGTAATGCGATGGGTCGCCGCGCAGTTTATATGTACGGTGCTTTATTGCCTCGAAATGTACAAGGGGGAGTCAATGGCGGTTTAGGACAAACAACATCCACAGGTCTGGCAACCCTTATCAAACCGACAGATATCATCAAGAAAACAGGTGAAGAACGCACAATTGATGGCGTGAAAATGGTGTTTCAGTATACACCAGGCACAGAGGCTCCTACTGAAATCAATACTTACTTCCCTGACAAAAAAGCACTATGGATGGCAGAGAATTCTACCAACACGATGCACAACATTCTGACTTTACGCGGAGCTCAGGTACGTGATGCGCTTAAGTGGTCGAGCTATTTGCAGGAAACTATAGAAATGTGGGGGGATGAAGTTGAAGTGAAATTTCAAAGCCATCACTGGCCCATGTGGGGGCAATCAAAGATTGTCGACTACTTTAAGAAACAGCGTGACATGTATAAATACACTCACGATCAAACTGTTCGTTTGATGAACCAAGGCTTCATTGGTTCCGAAATTTCAGAAATCATTCAGTTCCCGGATGAGATAGAAAACAATTGGAGCACACGTGGTTACTATGGAACATTACGCCATAATAGCCGTGCGGTATATCAACGTTATATGGGATGGTACAGCGGTAATCCATCAGATCTTAACAACCTACCACCTACAGATGCTGCAGTTAACTATGTAGCGTATATGGGGGGAGAACAAGAGATCATCAAGAAAGCAAAAGCGGATTATGAAGCGGGAAAATATCGCTGGGTAGCAGAAGTATTAAAACATGTTGTGTTTGCCAATCCGCAAAGTGAACAAGGTAAAAAGTTACTGGCTGATACATACGAGCAGTTGGGATATCAAGCTGAATCGGGCCCATGGCGCTCTGTATATTTACAAGGTGCTTATGAGCTTAGAAATGGCACCCCATCGGCAGGAGGAACAAACACCGCCTCTCCCGATATTATAAAGAATATGCCACCAGAGATGTTATTCGACTACCTTGCAGTGCGCATACTGCCAGATAAAGCCGCAGGTAAAAGCTTTGCAATTAATCTAAACTTCACCGATCTGGATGAGAAATATACGCTTTATATTGAAAACTCCGTATTAAACCATACAAAGAAGCAAGCAGATAAACCGGATGTAACACTGACGTTAACAAAATTAGCATTGGATGATGTTCAACTGGGAAACGTTACATTAGAGCAAGCCATCGCCAATGGCGATATTGAGCTTGATGGCGATAAAGATGTCTTTAAAGACTTTGTCGGTATGCTTGATACGTTTAAATTCTGGTTTAATATCGTTACCCCATAAACGAGGAGTGCAGTATGAAGAAAAGCACGTTGTTGCTGTCTACTGCTCTTATCACATCAACAAGCCCACTTAGCTGGGCTTGTTCTTATGATGGGCAATTTAATAACCCTTTTTCTGAAAGTTATCCTGGCTCGTTAGATATTGCTATTGCTACTCAACAAGCGATAAGAGCACAGTCTATAGAGCGACCACAAAGCCTAGAAGGTCAAAAAGGGCTACGTCGAGCCAGTTGGTGGCTAAATTTGATGGTTGGCCTCTACCCTGAACTACCTTCAGATACCTACATTTATTTGGTCGATAGCAAGCTATGGTCGAAGTATCAATCAGACAAGAAATTGTCAGTACACGTTGATGCTCCCGATGCAGGAGCTCAGATATTACTAATATCGGAAGCAGCACTTCATAACTTGGTAATCAAAAAAATCACGTTCAATACAGCGATAGAGTTGGGATTGATTATTCAGTCTTAAACAACAAGACATTGTAGTTTGCCGCTACAATTCTTAGGTAGAGAATGCATGAGCTTGGTAGGTAGTTAAATCACTATCGGACATAGGTGAGTCACTGATTTTACCAAATTAGCATTTCATGGATTATCTCAAGTATTGGCGGTTGCGATAGGCAAAAAGCAATACCTACCCTCTTGAATTGTGCTTAACTAAAAACCGCAGAAACGAAAAAGGCGTTAGCAAACGCTACTCTGCTAACGCCTTAAATAAATAGAACATCATGTTATCTATGATGAACATGTTTAAGTTTAATAATCACGCTTGGTTTGACTCTTAATCAATGTCGCAATCAGTACAACTTTGTAGTGCAATTTCGTGTTCAAAGACTGCTGTATCGTTACCTTCTGCCAGTAGCTCTGCTATTTCATCCGCTACTTCTTGCTCATCTTCCGCTTCAACTTGATTCGCTAGTTCTTCTTCAGAGTAGCCGTAGAAATTCAGCAATAAGTAATCACGCGCTTCATCTTTAGTACAAGTCACATTCACCGAAAGATCTGGCTCGACGTTGCCTTGCGCGATAATCGCACCCACTTGCGCTAGGACATCATCTTTCATTGCAGCCGTCAACCAACCAAGATCAGTACTTACTGTGGTTTTTTTACAGTTAAAACAAGGTAGTTGGTGAAAGTAATATTGAAAATCAGTCATAGATAATTTCTTCTTTGAGTGTTGTATAGCAAGATTATGCGCGTTTTCTAAAAAAATACCATCTCAGTAGACATTGAAAACTGGATTGCCGTGGATGATTTTGTGCGGAGCGCAGAGCGAGGTAACGCTGTTCACTAAGCTAATACTATAACGCTCAACACTCCCAAGCTAATCTGAAGTGGCCTAAATGAGGCTCGGACAATCGAATATGACTAACTAATGGATTAACTCAAGTATGGCAAAGTCACTTAACTCGGTGCCCTGCATTAATGGAGCAGAGCACATTGAGCAATAAAGTGTTTAAACTTCAAGCCCCTGCCATAGTAATTGAGAAAATGGCAATGGCTGCCTGATATTGGCGAGTGTCGCACTTCACTGTTGAAGTTGGGACTAAGTACTTTTTGTGATAACAAATAGGTTTATTATGCCATTTGGTCTAGTTTGCTCCGTTCTCAGAACAGACACGAACTTATGCGTAAGATACAACTTAGGCCATTCCCAAAACCGCAATTGTGCTTTACCAAAGCTTTCAAATTGTATCAATTCAAGTTGATGATCTTTTAGTAATAACTCAACCAACCAGGAAGAGATGGGATTTACATGCCCACCATTGTAATAATGATCATTATCAAAATAAGGGTATGTACCTTTACATATCAGTTCTGCTATTGCATAGTCAGAGCTGATGTTAGGTGTTGATATTATTAATAAACCTCCAGGTTTTAATAACTCTCGACAACTTTTGATAAACTGACGAGAGTTATTGATATGTTCTATTATTTCCAACGCAATAATCACATCAAACTTTTTGTTTATGCTGGTAGAGAAGTTAGTGTTTAGGTCCAGTTTGTTGAAGTCACATGAAGGGTGATTCACTCTGAAATTTTCTTCAACTAAATCTATTGAAGTAACTTTTGCCCCGTTGTCAATTAGGCGCAGTGACATAGCACCAGAACCTGCAGCAATATCAAGTACTTCTGCATTATTTAGTATTCGATTGTTATTGACTATTTCAAGCGAGCGTTGATGTAACCCTTGATGAGCATGTATGGGTAAGCCTTTGTAGCTATCGGGGGTCGTACATTTACCTTTTGCAGTATCACGATAAAGCTTAATAAATTGCTCCATAATCGCATCCTGATTCTCATTTCGCATGTCAATTTTGAAAAAGCCATTTAATGACTTAGTTAACACTGGTAAAAGTCAGACACGCATTTTATGTACCACTGATGGATATGTTGGACTAAAAAGTGTTTATCAAGCGAATTACCATAATCAAAAATACCCTCCCCACAACCATTATCTAAAGTAAGGCAAAACTCGCATAGATCAGTGTCTAATATTGCTCTAGCCGATCACATTGGCTAAGTCAATTAATCTGTGCAATGAGTACAGTAGTAATTTGACTAATTGAGTACACAAGCAATAGGATACGAAAGAACATGACAATAATGTTCAGTTTTACGCTGTCAACTAAACGAATACACCTTGATTAGTAAGAGTTATCCAAATGTCTAATGTAGTTCAATTTTCTATGTTCAGTGGTAATAAGAAGGTCAACACTACCCCACCAAACAAACCACTTAGCCCTAAAGCTTTAAGAGAACAGGCAGCATTGAAACAAGACAACCGCTGTTACTTTTGTGGTAAGCAAAAAGAACCGAAAGAGCTTAACTGGCTTGATAAGACTGGTTTTAAGGCAAAGACTCATGTTGTCTGCGGTACTTGCAGTTCTGTTGCTAAGTCACGTTCGATGGATGAACTACGGATAATCCTTGCGCTGAAAGCCATGGATTTCAGAACGGTTAAGATCCAGCAGTACCTCGAGCTAAGAGAAAAAGGTGTCCAGATAGATGGTGTACGTGAATACAAGTTTTACTTCGAAACTGTTGAGTGATTAAAGCTATGAGTTAAATACAAGCCGATGAGTGAAACTAAATAGCTATCGACTTCATAGACACCAAAACAAATAGGCCAAATGGCGCTTAGTTCAGCTGATACTTCAATAATTCATAAGAAACTATGGGGCTAACCGTTCCAGCCCCACCAATTACCCTCCGCTAGATACAGTTGTTGTCCCATTCGGCACCCGCCATTCTCAACACCTGACCAATGTAGCTCCATTGCGCCCATAGAAACAAAGCCTGCCACTCAGCTTGCTGCGTGAACTAGTTCAAACTTCAAGGCTCTCATTTTCTGGTTGTATGAAGCGCAAAGTTGGACAACTCATTTCGCCCCAAGTATCCACAACTCAAAAAATCACTTTATAAACAAAAAGATAAACCAAAAAACAGAATCCCATTTAGCCGGACAAAATCCCAAATGAGACTGGAACTGACAAAAAAAAAGCTTGCAAACTGACCTTACCATTACTACTGTATAGGCATACAGTATGTATATATAACCACTATTAAGGATGGCGAGCTATGGCAGTACTATTTGACAACCTACAATCTGTCTCTGTTTCTCAGGCATACAAATCTACTTTTGCTACTGATACTGCCTCGCCGTCTGTCCTTCAGCCTGTTAAATGTCCGATTGAGGTTTGCTTCTCTGATGAACATCAGGCACAGCTGGCTTATTTCTTACGTATTCTTAAACAGGCCAGTGAACAGAACCGCTGGATTATGTTTATTGGTGAAGAAGCTCTGGTTGATAAGAAACTGCTAGGAAGTGCCGGGATTGATATCAATAAAGTGCTTGTACTGAATAATAAGAAGCAGATTTCTGATCCACGTTTAATGGAGATGGCGCTGGAATCTGGCAATTGCAGTGCCGTAATTGCTTGCGGTGATATTGAGCATTTTACCAACGATAACATCCGCCAGGCCGCAGAATACGGGGCTTCGTACGCTTTCGTGATAAATCATGAAGCAAAGCGGAAAATTACTTTTCACTGATATCTGTTAACTGAGTAGCAAATTTCACTAAATCATTGCCATCAAAAAGAATTTTGGTGGCTTTTTTGATCGCAACCACAGAACAGTTTATTTAACCACCTTTTCTTCATAATACCTCACATTTTCTATGCAATTTTGATTGCAACTACCATAAAATACCTCAGAACAAAGCATCACTAGATACAAAAACCGGAAAATGAACATGGAAAAGAAACTGGGATTAGGCTCGTTGACTGCACTAGTTATCGGTTCAATGATAGGTGCTGGTGTCTTCAGCCTTCCCCAAAATATGGCCTCGGTCGCCAGCCCAGCGGCCGTCATGATCGGTTGGACCATCACGGGCATCGGGATGATTTTTCTTGCTCTCGCCTTTCAGCATCTATCCCGACTAAAACCTGAAATCGAAAGTGGCGTTTTCGGTTACGCACAGGCAGGCTTCGGTGACTTTGTTGGATTCTGCTCCGCTTGGGGCTACTGGCTAAGCGCAATGCTGGCCAATGTTTCCTACCTTGTTATTGTGTTCAGTACATTAGGAATGTTTGTCGACCAGCCCGATATGATCATTTTCGGTGCCGGTAATACCTGGTATGCCATTGCCGGTGCATCTGTTCTCCTCTGGATGGTACACTCGCTGGTACGAAGAGGTGTTCAAACGGCCGCAGTAATCAATATGATCACCACCATCGCTAAACTCATTCCCCTCGTCCTCTTTATCCTCTGCTCTCTTATCGCTTTCCGCTGGGATACCTTTGTATTCGACTTCACCGGTTTACACTTCGGTGACGGCCATGATCTACTCTCTCAGGTTAAAAGCACCATGCTGATCACAGTGTGGGTGTTTATCGGTATCGAGGGAGCGGTCGTTGTTTCAGGACGAGCAAAGAGCCGCAAGGATATCGGTCGTGCAACCATTCTTGGCCTGCTGACTGCTCTGACTATTTATATCCTGGTAACTCTGCTTTCAATGGGTGTTGTAAGCACAGAAAAGTTGGCAACATTCCAGAATCCGTCAATGGCAAGAGTATTGACTGAAATTCTTGGCCCATGGGGTTCAGTGATCATCGGTGGTGGCCTGCTTATCTCTGTTTGCGGTGCATTCCTGAGCTGGACTGTACTGGCATCCGAAGCCCCTTATCTTGCAGCTAAAGATAAGATGTTCCCGGAAAGTTTTTCGAAGCAAAATGAAGCTGGCAGCCCGGTGAAAGCACTAACACTGACTAACATCTGTGTGCAGATTTCTCTGGTATTCGTTGTGTTTGCAGGCAGTACGTATGACACACTACTGGCAATCGCATCTGAAATGATCCTGGTGCCTTACTTCCTGGTTGGCGCATATACGCTGAAGCTTGCTATTGACACTAAAAACCGCGGCTCATTGCTGATGGTAGGTACAGGCGCAAGCTTATACGGCCTGTGGCTGTTGTATGCATCAGGATTGAATTACCTGCTGCTGTCTGCCCTGCTCTACCTTCCAGGCCTCTACTTCTATGTTCAGGCTAAGCGCGAGCAAAACACTCAGGCGTTTATCGGCAGTGAAAAAGCCGCAGCCAGTATGCTGACTGCAGCAGCATTTTTGGCAGCTGGAATGCTATGGAAAGGAATGCTCTAAGAGCCACTAAATAAACACAAAAAAGCCAGCAATGCTGGCTTTTTCTTTATCGTTCACGATCAATGCGGTTCAATCATATGAACTCTTAGGATTTCACCGCTCTCTTCCGCAAGCGTAATCCTGCATTCTGCTTTCTCTTCAATCTGCTCAAGTTGTTCATCATCCAATGAGTACGGCAAGGTGATGACCAACTCGGGAATACTCTCGGCCCGTGCAAGGCGAAGCAAACGAATCAGGTTACTGGAATCACTCACATTGGTCGAAAGTACTTTCAGTGCCTGCATCTGTAGTTTTTCAGATTCAGATAACCCTGCCGGTAATGAAGACGTCCATGAAACTTCAAAAGCAGGAAGCAGTGCTTTCAGCGCATCCAGAAACGTCCATCTGTGATGGCAAGACGCAGAAAGGAACGATGTGTAATCGAATACAACGTTACTGTTGTTTGTGCTATCAACTGATGTTTCCATAATCATCCTTAAAAGAAACATTACAACTGTTGGTTAGAAGCAGTATACCGATTGCATATACATCAAGTGTTCCCTCACTATACGATTAACTTGCCTCTGAGGAATTCTCAATTGTGCAAATTTTGCACTCGATCCTGCTTTTTGAGCCAAAAAACCAAAGTGAAAATATTGGGTACACATTTGATTAACATCAAGAGCACCTTAAAAATACAAGCGTTACTTTGTGGAAATATTGCACAATTTAATGTACTGAAACATTCAAAAAACCATTATGGATCATGTGTTTCACAGATTAAAAACATAAGCGCCGCTTGTTTAGCGGCGCTTTGATAACGGACATCAACTATTAATTCATAGCCATGGAATAAGTCTTACATTCCACATAAGCATGATGATAAATGAATTATTTATTTCAACGTTCAATTAAACTGATGTGATGATGAGATAACAACCACACCATTATCTGAAATATGAAAACGCTCAGCATCTTTCTTTTTATCAACGCCGATAACCGTTCCCGGTGGTATCTCGACATATTTATCTACAACGCAGTTTTCAAGATGCGCCCCCTCCCCCAGCTTTACTCCTTCAAAAAGAATGCTGTTAATTACCACAGCAGCGTTCCCTATGGATACTCTCGGAAACAGAACTGAATTTTGAGCAGAGCCTCCGGCGATCACCACACCACTTGAAATGATTGAGTTGATGAAGATCCCTTCATTTCCTTGTGCCGATGACACCGTTCTTGCTGGTGGTAACTGAGGCTCATAAGTTCTTATCGGCCAGTCCTGTTGATATAAATCCACCGGGGATTCAGCTAAGAGCAAATCCATATTAGCCTGATAAAACGCATCTATGGTCCCGACATCACGCCAATAAGCATCCTGAGTTACCCGCCCGGCTTCACCACCAAACCGATATGCGTAAACATGTGCCCTGTCGATCATTGCCGGGATAATGTCTTTACCAAAATCATGGCTGGAGCCTTTATTTATCGCATCTTGCTGTAATACCTTTTCCAGTACATCGAGAGAAAAAATATAAATCCCCATTGATGCCAGGCAAACATCAGGGTTGTCTGGCAACGTAGCCGGATTTGCCGGCTTCTCCTCAAATGCAATAACACGATGGTCAACATCGGCCTGCATCACACCAAAGGCTGTCGCTTCTTTTTTTGTTACATTCATACAGGCAACCGTCAATGCCGCATCGGTTTCAATGTGCTGGCGAAGCATGGGCGCATAATCCATGCGGTAGATATGATCCCCGGAAAGGACAACAACATACTTTGCATTGCTGCGCTGGAGTAAATAAAGGTTCTGGTAAATGGCATCCGCAGTGCCCTGATACCAACTGTCTCCGGTACGCATTTGAGGCGGCACGGCTGTGATATATTCTCCGAGCTCAGGATTGAAAATCGACCAGCCATCCCTAAGGTGTTTTTGCAATGAGTGGGATTTGTACTGCGTAAGCACCAGAATTTTTCGTAACCCTGAATGAAGGCAGTTCGCAAGGGTGAAATCAATGATTCGATATTTACCGCCGAACGGCACAGCCGGTTTAGCTCGATTATCCGTTAAAGGGGTAAGACGTTTTCCTTCTCCACCAGCCAAAATGACGGTTATGGTTTCATCAATCATCGGGCTTCCTCTGCTTAATAGTTGATAGCGGTTCAAGACATACTGTCAGCACACTTCTGTTGATTTATCTGTAACTATTTCCATTAACAAGCTTTTCAACTATCACTTAGCAACTATCAAGCCACCTGAACTAAGTATGTAGAACCAGCATATTTCGTCAATTGCCCCAAATTTTTTGCTCAGGATTCACCAAAATGAACACCTGACTGCCCTATATGAGTGAAGTCGTTAATGCGATGCACCAAAATGTAGCAGCACATCATTTCATGGTGAAACAAACATGGTGGTAGTGAAACAAATATAGAAAAAGAAGCGATGGCCTAGACCATCGCTTCTTTGTAAGTTTTGACTGATTCAAATAACTACCTAATGTTCTTCAACATACATCAGGCTCTCATCATTTTGACTCTTGTTGGTCACAATCTGTTGCTGTTCCCATCTGGCATCTAACAATGCCAGTTCTTTTTTCATTTCTGATAATTCGCGTTCCATATAAGCAATGTTCCGTATTAGCATTTTTCTTTCCATGTTTTTATCCTTAAACACTAATCACACCAACTCAAAAAGATACTATCAGAACCACCCTTTCTAAAATGCCTCTTTCATTTCAAAATCTTTTTTTGCTTTTTATATTAATTTTCTGTTCAACCTCCGTTAAGGATTGACTTTTTTTGATGGCAAACTTTTACTTTAATCATTAGTTAATCAGGCTTGTATGAGATTTCTTCCATGTTTGTATTGAATAGTTTACTTATTCAATTTACCACTCCAACCGGATAAATAAAGCCAAGATTAAGAAAAACAAGCCAATATAACCAAAATATGAAACAACACACACTAAGCGTTATCCAACCGCTTTAATTAAGCAAATTATTAAAAACAACGTTTGAGCTTTATTTACAAAAGAAATAAAATCGAAATAAATAATCGTCACACGAGTATTACTCTTCAGGTGACAAAATATGCAATACAGTGAACAAGAAAGAGATGCTCAAACTTCCAGACTCTAAGATACTGTTTATATTAGGTATTATTCTCTCTCCTAGCGCATGGTCAGCTCAGAAGAGTGAGTTATCGTATTGCATCGACCCCAACTGGTATCCTCTTAGTTATACCGACAATGGTACCCATAAAGGCCTTAGTGCCGACCTTATTAAAAGAATTCAAATTCATTCCGGCCTTAGTTTTGTATTACATAATACGAATTCATGGTCAGAATCATATTCAGAGATTCTTAACGGCGGCTGTGATGTTATTTTTGATATTCAATCGACAGAAAAGCGCAGAAAGCATTTAGTTTTTTCTGATGTTATCTATAAAAGCGAACTGGTTTTCGTCACCAATAAGCAGGAACGCTATATTACCGATCCCAAAGCTTTTGTAAGAAACAGTCGACTTGGTCTGGTTGATGAGTACGGACCTTCAGATTCACTGAATATACAAAGCGCCAGCTATTATCGTAGTCTCAAATCCGGCCTGATTGCTTTATTCAACAATGAAATTGATGCAATGGTCGACTCATCAGAAGTGATGCAATACATTCTGATGGAAGAGTTTCCCGGTTTTAGCATCAATTCTGGTACCGGCGTATATTGGGAGCTTCGTGCCGCAGTCAAAAAAGAAAATGCCAGTATTATCAAGGAAATAAATCCAGCTATCGCTGCAATCAGTACTGATGAGCTCAACCAGTTAAGGCAAAAATGGTTCTGGTATAAGGAACCCAAACCCGAATTTCAGTGGCTATACCAAATCTCTCCGGTATTGCTCTTACTGTGCTTTGCCATTTATTACTTCTATTCCCAAGGCGTAAGATTAAAAGCACTGTCCGTTAAAGATGAGCTGACTTCTCAGCTAAACAGACGAGGGATTAATAAAAGCTTAAGGCTGGCTTATTCCCTGTTCCTCAGAGCAAATATTAATTTCTCTATCATTATCATTGATATAGACCACTTTAAAGTCATCAATGACAAGCACGGCCACCTCGAAGGCGACAATGTTCTGAAATCACTATCGCAGCTTTTACAGCATCAGTTACGTAACTCGGATACGTTAGGTCGCTGGGGTGGCGAAGAGTTCATGATCATCTGCTTTAACACCGAGCTAAATGATGCCGTAGCAATAGCAGAGCGATTAAGAGCCACCATTGAAAAAGATATGAAAGTTGATGGTAAAAGCCTTACAGCCAGCTTTGGTATTGCTGATATTGAAAGCTCACCCGGTGCCGGCATTGATAATCTGATCAGAGTGGCAGATGAGCGTCTTTATCAGGCAAAAATGTCCGGCAGGAACCGCTGTATTCCAGATCTCGCTTCCTGTGAGGCTTAACCTAAAACAATCCCCACCGAGTTGGTGGTATGTTCGAGATAAGAATAAAAAAGCTCACATCCTGCTTAAGACGCTGATGTGAGCTTTTGAGTCTGGAACGTTAACTACCTTCTGAAACTGTTACACTCTGAAACTGTTCATCGCCAATTGCAGCTCTTTATTATTACTATTCAGCTGCTGAGTTTCAGACACAGCGGCTGTCATCTGTGTGCCGGTTTCATCCGCCATCTCATTTACCCGATTCACGTTTCGTCCAATCTCCTGCACGACTTCTGTCTGCTCCGCTGTTGCACAGGCAATTTGCTCTGTCTGAGCCTGGATCTCGGAAATAGCATGCATGATCTTGTTTAACGCGTCACCGACATGGCTGGCTTCATCCATCGTCTGTTCGGCCTGTCGTCGGTTATTACCCATCACAGAAGTCACATTATGAGTATTCGATTGCAGCTGTTCGATAATCCGCTGAATGTTAACAGTTGATTCCTGTGTTTTACTGGCCAAGCTTCTGACTTCATCAGCTACCACGGCAAAACCTCGTCCGTATTCACCGGCCCGCGCCGCTTCAATCGCTGCGTTCAGAGCTAACAAATTGGTTTGTTCAGCAATATCACTTATCACTCCCAACACCTGACCGATCTGCTCAGCATCCTGCCGCAGATTCAACACCAACTCTTCCGCACTGAAAATCTCATGTGTCAGTAACTCAACATTTTTGATGGCTGACTGCACGGTGTCATTACTGGTTGAAACCAGTGATTCAGCCTGTTGGGTCATCATTCGGGTCTGCTCTGCATTGGTCGATATTTCATTTACCGCATGACCCATTTCCGTTGCAGCAGTAGCAATTTGGTCCAGTTCGCCCTTCTGAACCTGTACGGCTTTATTCGTCGCAACGATTGTCTGCTCCATACCCTGACTATTCACTTCAACCTTTCCGGCCAGTTTACGGCTTTGAATGATCAGCCCCTGAATTTTGCCGGCAAAGTCATTGAACGCCATTGCAACCTGGCCAATTTCATCTTTTCTGTCGAAGGTTAAACGCTGTGTCAGATCCCCATCTCCATGAGCAATATCACGCATTGCTGCCGCGGCCTCATGAAGTGGCGCAAGTGCTTTCATACAGAAGAGGCCAAGAGCGGTCGCCATCGCAACCGTTCCCAGTAAAGCCAGCAACATCGCTCTGTGGCTGGCTTCTTCTACCGGCTTATCAACCATTGACATTGGCACCATCAGAGCCAACTTCCAGTTAAGTTTCGGTGACTCCAGCACAATGTCATGCATTGCCACTAACTGGCTGTTGCCCTGCCAGGTTACTTCAGCAAATGAGGTCTCGCCTTGCAAACTGGCTTTTCTCAGGTTGGCAAATCCTGGATTATTGTAATCGAGTTTATCCAGTGTTAAGCCGCTCATGTCATCAGGTGTCATACCTGAAAATAAAATCACTTCACCTTTATCATTAAACAGAAAAGCCGTGCCTTCTCCCATATAACGGGTTTCGTCTAATAAGGCTTGCTGAAGTGCTGTTATTTTTACATCAGCCCCACCAATATATTCAAGCCTCCCTGCGTTATCATAAACAGGGATATATAATGCGCCATTAAGATTGCCATTTCTTACATCGATGGCAGTTGTGAACCATGCTTTTCTTTCTGACAGTGTTGTTCTCCACCACGGACGTTGTTTCAAGTCTACTGACGAATCATAATAACGACCTGAAGCATCATAATATTCACCTGTATTTTCCAAGGCAAAAAATAAACTAAACAGATTTTCATCCGTTTCATTCATTCTGTGGATATAAGAAAGTACATTTTCATATCTTTCTCTTGGTAATTCGTCACTTAACTCACCTCGTTCTTCTACAAAGGAGCGAACATCTGAACTCATCAGAAAAGTTGTGGCAAGCGATTGATATTTAGAGACATAACCTTTTGCAAACTCGGCTTTCTCACTAACTTGTGTCGCCAGACCGCTTCTGACATTTGTCAGTGTTAAGTCAGAAATCCGTCTTACAGCAAGCCAGGTGCCGACAGAAGCAATAAGAAGAACTAAAAGTGAAACACCCGTAATTATCTTTTTTACGAGAGATACTTTTGCCATTACTAACCCCTAATATATGATTAATTATAATAACGATGAATGTTTAATAACATTTTCCACTATGGATTAATGAATATTATTCATCGGCTGCTCGACATTATGTAATTTCAATATTAATCACGAGAGTGATAACACTGAACAAGCTATTGGCTTTTACAATACATCGGGCGGTATCATATTATCAGCGATCGAAACCCATCCCAATTACGGTCATCTCTCTTATTTAAATAAATTCCGTGTTTATTTTGATCTTTATCACGAGTCGGGAAATAATTTATTTTCAAGGGTTTTACATTAAAACTTCCAGTCCGGCTTAAGTACAGACTGAGCATCAATCATCCATTCTGATTAACAGAATAAATTTTTTTCATTGGCATTCTTCTTCTATCAGCATTAAGATCAGGTTCGTTTGGGGAGTAGTCACTAATTGTTCGCCTGTCGTCATCCCGAAGCCTCATGCTTCCGGCAGTCGAGGATGGATTTGTCATCAACATCTCACATGACACCATTCTGACAAGACCAACGCCATTATTCATGCACTCCGGTGTAATTGTAGTAATGCGTGGAAGGTCGTAGCACACCCAGTCTGTTCCTCCTTTCGCGTATCTTAGAAAGGAGAAAATCATGAGCCTTTTGAGTTATGAAGGGTTCGCAGTTCTGACTGTTATCATGCTGGCGCTGGATTTATACCAAACCCGTGGCGGTGTTATCACAATAAAGAAAGCTGCGTTATGGAGTTTGTTCTGGGTATTCCTTGCCCTGCTCTTTAACGGGTTTATTTATCTTTACTGGCAGCAGATGGCACCGGAGAGCAGTTATACAAATAGTGAAGCTGCAACGGCTTTTCTGACAGGTTACTTGTTGGAAAAATCATTGAGTGTCGACAACCTGTTTGTATTTGCGCTGATCTTCGGTCAGTTTGCTGTACCGGAATCATTACGCCCGCGCGTATTGATGCTAGGTGTAGTGGGAGCCCTGCTGCTGCGCGGCTTGATGATCGCCATTGGTGCAGAATTACTGACTCAGTTCCATTGGGTACTGTATGTGTTTGCAGCCTTCCTGCTTTATACCGGCTTTAAGCTATGGCAGGAGGACGATGAACAACCAGAAGACTTTTCCAAATCATTGCCGGTCAGACTGGTGAAGAAATGCTTCCGTGTTAGTGAATCTTACCAGGGACACAAGGTGCTATATAAAGACCGCATCGGCTGGATTGCAACACCGATGATGATTGTCATTGCTGTGATTGCACTTACTGACGTGATGTTTGCACTGGATTCAATCCCGGCAATCTTTGCCGTAACTAAAGAGCCATTCCTGGTATTCACCGCTAACGTGTTTGCCCTGCTCGGGTTACGCTCTTTGTACTTTGTTCTGGAAGGTATGCTGACCCGCTTCTGTTATCTACGGCCAGCACTGGCATTCATTCTGAGTTTTATCGGCGTGAAGATGCTATTGATGGAAACTACTTGGGCAATTCCAACCCCGGTATCCCTGGGTGTGATTGTCGTGACTATTTCAACCGCAATCATCGGGTCTTTGTGGAAAACCAAAGCCGCAGCGGTATCTTCCTGAGTAAATTGACTGTGAGCTAAACGAAAAAAAACCTAACCACTGCGGATGGCTGTGGTTAGGTTATTCACTCCACGATTTATTCAAGAGCACTTATTGCAGAAGCATCTGTTTCAACCAACATCAATTTCTTAACGACCCGCTTCAGAAGTACCAGCTTCAGTACCTGAAATCTTTAAGGGTCACAAATTCTGGGTCGACCGGATGAGAACCGGGCCTGTCATACCCATAAATGTCTTCTCGTAACTGCAGCCTGTCGTTTTCATCTAACCAGGCTGTCATATACATAAACTCAACATCAAGACGACGAGCCAGGCTGACGGTATCAGAGTCTTCATCCCTGACCATATGAGCAAAAGGCGCTATTCCAGAACGACGCTGATAATCAAGAATGAACTGTGCAAGCTCTTCTGCCTTTTCTACCCGTACACAACCTGAACTCAAATTTCGCTTGTTGCGATTAAACAAACTGCGTGCCGGTGTATCGTGAAGGAATATCGCATAGTCATTCGGCATCAGAAACTTAACGCGACCAAGCGCATTAGTCGGTCCGGGTCCTTGCTGAAACTCATAGGGGAATGTTTCTGGATCGACCATACTCCACTCAATCTGATCCGGCAGGATCTCACTGCGATCAATCCAGCTTTTCACGATTTTCATATTCTTATTCGTCAAATATTCTCGTGACTTCTTTACTTTGGGAATCACATCTTTTTGCTTAATCGTCATCGGGACATTCCAGGTCGGATTGACGACCATTGTATTCAGAGACGATGAAAACAGGTTTGTCGGCCTGTTGGCGCGCCCGACAATCACCTTAGATTCAAATAACAACTGCTCCTGATTAGTAACCCTGAGGCTGTAATCCGGAATATTCACTTTAATTACTGGTCGCTTACTGCCATCTGCGCCAAAACGGCTGCGTTGCTGGTTTAGTGCAATCACCCTGGCTACTTCTTTATATGGCAGCGCAAGTTGTCGTTTGGTTGATGGACCTATAATCCCATCCACGGACAAACCATTTCGACGCTGAAAAGCCTTGATTGCATCATTTACCGGTCCGGCATTTTCAATCACAGGCTGCTGCCTGAGCCACTGATAATCAGAAAACGCAAGATCACCGTAGCGATACAGGACTTCAAGCATCGCATGACCATGAATAATTTCCTGACCACAACGGATTACCCGAGCCCCCTTGTTTGCTACATAGTTATGCGAGGGCAATCGTATGAACTCTTCCGCAACCTCAATGGCATTTTCCAGCCGCTTCACATTCGGCTTTAGCTGCTGCAATTCTTCAGAAAGGTATTTTGGAGAAATTGAAAGGATCGTACCCAGATATGTTTGTCGAGGAATACGTAACTTATGTCCTTTGAATAAATACCGCGGCTTTTTCTGAACCTGCAGAACAATAGATTTATAAGCCAGTAATGTGTCGGTTGCCAATAAGTCAAAGCCACGCAAGTCACTGTTTTCAGATAGCTTTTCAAGCTCATTAAGTCGCAAATCCATTCCGGGAACAAGTTCTGCGTACACCAGAGATTTTAACTGCAGTAATAATTCACTCTGAAATGACTCATCAAGCCACAAAGGATAGTAATTATTTTCCCTATATATATTTTCTAATGCGTTTGTAAAACAGACTTTGTTATCACTGTCGGGGCAAAGTTGCTTCTGGCTGTCAAGCTGATTACCATCCAGGAACTGCCAGCCCAGCAACTCCTGTCCATACGCAAACACAGGAAACACGAAGAGTAAAATAAGTAATCTACAACAATATCTACTTACAATTAGAACAGTATTAATCATTATCCAACGGTCCTGAACTGAGGTTGGTTTTAGTTATTGCTGTCAATCCATGATTGCTTACCGATAGAAACAATTCAGCCTTTATCTTTACTTATCTGGCGCTTTTAATATGTAGTCAATAATTTAACATTATGACAAGCCAGTACAAAAAAACAGCTTTCGACAATCTGTTTTAACTCAATATTTCATATACTTAATTGCCGTCTGACATTAATCATTAATTGCTGTTTCTATCATTATTTAATTTAAAGAAATATGGATCTGACTAAAGCGGTTGGCAGAATAGCATTCAGCCTTCAAAATAAACATATTTCGAAAGATTAATTAAGTGAACTATCACCCAAGTTATGATGAAATTTTTATGTGAAGAATATGAATATTATTTCTTCAGTGGCTCTGAGTCATTGTGATGCGGAATGTCGGATTTCCATTTGAGAAAATGATATTTTCAACGATTTCACTTCTAGAAATACCGTATAAAGGATAAGGTTAAGCCCACATAAGTTTAGCGGGTATTTAATCATGGCCTTGCAAGAAAAATTCCATCAAATCATTACTGATCCTACGCTTTCGCCAAAGCAAAAATCGAACTTCCTTGCATTGGAAGCGGATGCCAGTATTCCCTACCTCACTATTTCTGAAGCTGTAAAAGAAGCTATGGAGCACGGGATTATCTGCGATATGTTTGAAGGCAACGCACCATTCAAGCCACGTTATGTACTGCCAGATTACGGAAAATTCCTCAAGCAAGGTTCAGCGTACCTTGAGCTTGAACCTGCGCAGGATCTTGATGAAGCCATTAATGCCCTGACAATTCTCTATCACCATGTCCCTTCAGTTACCAATATTCCGGTTTACCTAGGTCAACTTGATGAAATTCTGCTGCCGTTTGCTGAAGGACTGGATGAAGACGCCATTTATCGCAAGCTGAAACTATTCTGGATCATGCTGGATCGCACCCTGCCGGATGCTTTCATGCATGCCAATATCGGCCCGTCGGATAATATTATCTGCCGTACCATTTTGCGCATTGATGCAGAACTCAAACAGGTAGCCCCTAACCTGACCTTTATGTATGACCCTGCTGTCACACCTGATGACTTACTGCGTGTCGCAGCGAAAAACATCTGTGAAACCAGCAAGCCCCACATCGCCAACTATCCGCTGCATGCGAATGCTTTTGACAATAAAGGCTTTGGCATTGTCAGTTGCTACAACTCACTGCCACTGGCTGGAGGTGCCAACACCTTGGTTCGCATGAACCTTAAACAAGCCGCACTTAAAGCAGAAAACCGGGTAGATTTCCTCAATCATGTTCTGCCGCATTACAGCGACCTTATGTATGAACTGATTGAAGCGCGTTCTGCATTCCTTCATCAGGATTCGCATTTCTTCAACAGCTTCCTTGTTGAAGAAGGGTTAATCGATGAATCTCGCTTTACGCCTATGTTCGGCATTTACGGTATGGCAGAAGCGGTCAATATTCTGCTGGAAAAAGAAGGTATTCAGGCTAGTTATGGTCATGATGACGGTGCAAACCAGCTTAGTTATCAAATATCAGCAGCATTAGACAGTATTGTTAAATCGACGCCTGTCACTTATGGCTACAATGGCCACGCATTGCTTCATGCTCAGGGTGGTATCAGCCTGGATAAAGACGTAACACCAGGTGTGCGTATTCCATATGGCACAGAACCGGATCCGGTCACCCATATTCAGGCACTGGCTGAGCACCACCAGTATTACACGTCCGGCATCAGTGACATCCTTACCATTGATGAAACAGTTAAAGGTAACCCTGAAGCTATGTACCAGCTTTGCAAAGGTGCACTGACGCTGGGTATGCGTGAATTTACCGCCAATGTGGATTCAAATGACCTGATCCGTGTTACCGGCTACATGATCAAGCTGTCTGACATTGAAAAATTCAATCAAGAGGGTTCCCGCACCAATACCACATGGCTTGGCAATGAAGCTGCCGCCAACACTGGAATCCTGAACCGCAAGCCGAGAGTGATCAGTCATGAACAAACGCCTTATTACGGTAACAACAGTGGCAACGGTCAGTAAAATTCTCAACTTCTCTTGCGTCGACGGGCCTGGCAACAGGCTCGTCATTTTCCTGCAAGGATGCAACTACCGATGCAAGAACTGCCATAACCCGCACACAATCGGCGTTTGTGATCATTGCGGCGACTGCGTTAGCCACTGCCCTGCCAATGCGCTTTCAATAAGGCAAAACGGCTCAGGAAAATCTCAGGTTATCTGGGAACCGGCGCTATGTACGCACTGTGATACCTGTTTAGACGTTTGTCCGAAACAATCGAATCCGAAAACACAGCGCTATACGGTGGAGGAAATGCTGGCTGTTGTTAGAAAAAACAGTCTGTTTATTACTGGCGTGACAGTTACCGGCGGAGAAGCGACACTCCAGCTGAATTTCATCACAGAGCTGTTTACACAGATCAAAGCCGATCCTGCGCTCAATCACCTGACCTGTATGATCGACAGTAACGGCAGTCTGAGCGAAACCGGATGGCTGAAAGTCATGCCTGTATTGGACGGCGCAATGATCGATCTGAAAGCCTGGCAGGAAGAAACGCACCAGTGGATCACCGGGCGCGACAATCACAGAGTATTTAAAACGTTAAACTTATTAGCTGAACAGCAAAAATTACACGAAGTCCGTTTACTGCACATACCGTCTGTAACGGATTTTCAGGCTGAAATTGACGATTTGGCTGATTACCTGTCGCAACTGCCAATCAGTACTCAGGTAAGGCTGAATGCCTTCCAGCACCACGGGGTAACCGGAGAGGCATTAGAGTGGCCGATATGTACGAAAGAAGAAATTGAAACCCTTGCACAACAACTGGAAAAACGAGGCATGAAAAATGTTGTGCGCCCAGCAGTTGTGCTCAGTTAGGTTTTTTCTGTCCTTTCTATATTAAAGGAGCAAATATCAGGAACCGAGACTTAAGCTTCTATACTCGGTTCTTGCAACTTTCCCTTAACTTCATCAACCAATTCTTCCCTGCACACTTCAACAATCTGCTCATAGAGCCAACGGTGAGCCGGATCATTCATACTCGGTTGGTGCCAAACTAGGCTGTAAGAGACTTCACCATAATTAAACGGCAACGGTTTGGTGATCAGCCCTTTTGCCTGCATAGCCGTCTGAGCCCACTTTTTCGAGCACGTGAAGAGCAAATCACTGTTATGACACATCAGTGCGGCTCCACCGAAGTCGGCAACAGAAATTGCGATCCGTCGCTTGCGGTGCTGCTGAGCCAGCTCCATTTCAAAAAATGGCACACTTAAATCCTGATCCATAATGCCAATATGGCCATAGCTCAGGTAGTCATCCAGTGCCAGCTCCTTCTCAGCCAAAGGATGACCTGCATTCATCAGGCAGACCATTTCATCATCCAGTAAGGTTTCCCAAACCAGATTATTCTGGCATGACGGCGGTTGGCTCCGGTCATGAGGAAGCAAGATAAAATCCAGCTGACCTTTACTTAGGCCATCAAAGCCCATGCTGTCACGAGACCAGATTTCTAGCCTTAGGTGCGGAGCCTGCTCTAACACTCTTGCGCTCAGCTTGGTGGCTAACAGCTCGAAGGTGCTTTCCCGCATCGCCAGAGAGAACCGTCCTTCATAGCTCGCCGGATCAAACGCTTCCTGAGTCAGCATCTGATTCATTTCATTGATCATCTGATGCACTGTCGGACCAAGGCGCCTTGCCAGCGGCGTTGCAACCAACTGGTTACCGTGACGGTAGAACAGCTCGTCATTCAGATTTTCACGCAACTGAGTCAGGGTTTTACTGACCGAAGACGGACTCTGACACAGACGCTCGGCACAGACTGTCACGCTGAGTGTATCCAGCATGACATGAAGCGTAACCAGGTGCTTCATACTGACCCGGGATAGTTTTATCAAATCCATAGATAACCCGTAAAAACAAAAAAGCCAGCTGGCGTAACCAACTAGCTTTTAAAGTCAATCACTTACAACAAACTACACCTGCGATTAGCGCAGGCCGTTTAAAAACTCCGCACGGGTAGCCGGGTTACGTTTGAAGATCCCGCCCAATGCTGTCGTCGTTGTAGAACTTGTCGCATCCATTACACCACGCGCTTTCACGCAGTAGTGAGTCGCATCCATCGTAATAGCGACATCTTCACTTTCAAGAAGCGTTTGCAGCGCAACTAGAATCTGCTGCGTCATACGTTCCTGCACCTGAGGACGCTGGGCAAAAAAGCGAACGATACGGTTAATTTTCGACAAACCGATAATCTTGCCACGCGGGATATATGCCACAGTTGCTTTACCATCAATGGTAACTAGGTGGTGTTCACAAGTACTGGTAAGCGTAATGTCTTTAACTCGAACCATCTCATCACAGTTCATTTTGTTTTCAATAACTGTGATTTTCGGGAAATTAGCATAATCAAGCCCGGAGAAAACTTCGTCCACATACATCTTCGCAATACGATGCGGCGTTTCTACCAGACTGTCATCGGTCAAATCCAATGAAAGCAGCTCAAGTACTTCACGCATGTGGTACTCGATTCGTTCTTTTTTCTCGTCACGACTCATCACCTTATCTGTCATCGGTGTTTCAAGGCCGCGTTCTTGCAGTGCGTTACGCACTTTTAATGCAGATTCACTTAATGCTGTCATTCTTTCCCTCCAACTGGCACGGGCGCAATGCGAAAATGCCCTATTTCACTCTGCCAGCGATAATGTAGACCGAAGGATACCTGTAATTGGCAAGAATACCAAATTGAATAGTTACAGCTCTCATTAACTAAGGCATTAGTTATAGCCTGATTTTTTTGTCATAATGATCTCTTATACCAATCATAATAAGCGAACGACTTGTAACGGATACCAATTATGGGATGTTGTGACGCACCGGGCCTGATGCCTGTAGAAACTGCTCTGGCCAAAATCCTGGCTGAAGTTAAGCCATTGGAAACAGTAAATACCGTTTCCCTGTCTGAAGCGATGGGACTGGTCATCGCCGAAGATGTTCTCTCTCCAATTAACGTACCGCCTTTTGCCAACTCAGCAATGGACGGTTATGCCCTTCGCCGCGAAGATCTGGAAAACACTGACACCCTAATCATGGCGGGTAAGTCTTTTGCCGGGATCCCGTTCGACGGTCGATGTGAACAAGGCCAGTGTATCCGCATCATGACAGGTGCCCAGTTACCGGAAGGTGCTGACACTATCGTTATGCAAGAAGAAACTGAAACAGACGGCGACAACATCCGCTTCCTGACCAAACCACCAGCCGGTGACCATGTTCGCCCAATCGGTGATGATGTTCGCCTTGGTGATGTTGTGGTTGCCAAAGGCACGCGCATTACAGCCCGTGAAATGCCACTGCTGGCGTCACTGGGTGTGGCAACAGTGAAAACTTACCGTCGCCCTATCGTCGCATTTTTCTCTACCGGTGATGAACTGCGTTCTGTCGGTGAGCCACTTGAAGCCGGTCAGATCTATGATAGCAACCGCTACGGTATTCGCGCCCTGCTGGAAAAATTCGGCTGTGACGTTATGGATCTGGGTATTATCCCGGATAACCCGGAAAAACTGCGCGAGGCATTCAATAAAGCGACCAAAGCTGACGTTCTGATCACCTCTGGCGGTGTGAGTGTAGGTGAAGCCGACTACACCAAAGATATTCTTGATGAGCAGGGCGAGATTGGTTTCTGGAAAATCGCAATGAAGCCGGGCAAACCTTTTGCATTCGGCACCATCAAAAACACCTGGTTCTGTGGCCTGCCGGGTAACCCGGTTTCTGCAATGCTGACCCTGTACCAGCTGGTACAGCCAATGCTGGCTAAACTGGCCGGTCACAGCCAGTACCAGCCACCGCAGCGCGTGAAGGCAAAAGCTACGACTGTATTTAAGAAACGTCCAGGCCGTACTGACTTCCAGCGTGGTATCTACCAAATCAATGCCGATGGTCAGGTTGAAGTAGCGACTACCGGTAACCAAGGCTCCGGCGCATTCAGCTCTATGCACCAGGCTAACTGCTTTGTCGTACTGGAGAAAGATCGCGGTCGCGTCATGCCGGGCGAAGAAGTCACTATCGAACTGTTCAATCATACGCTGTACTAAGGATCCATTGTGGCAGAACTGACTGATGCAGAAATGCTGCGCTATAACCGTCAAATCATCCTGAAGCAGTTCGATTTTGACGGCCAGGAAGCGCTAAAAGATTCCTCAATGCTGATCCTTGGTGCCGGTGGTCTGGGTTGTGCCTCAACCCAGTATCTTGCAGCCGCTGGTGCTGGCAAACTGACGCTCATCGATGATGACAAAGTTGAAGTCTCCAACCTACAGCGCCAAGTGCTTCACAATGACAGCACCGTCGGTATGCTGAAAGTAGAATCAGCAAAGCAAGCGCTGACAACCATCAACCCGAACACTCAGGTTGATACTATCGCCAAGCGCCTGACTGACGAAGAGCTGTTACCACTGATTGAGCAACACACTGTGGTGCTTGACTGCAGTGATAACGTCGACACTCGTAACCAACTGAACCGTCTGTGCTACCAGACTAAAACTCCGCTGATTTCCGGTGCGGCTATTCGCATGGAAGGTCAAATCAGTGTTTACAGCTATCAGGATGATGAGCCTTGCTACCAGTGTCTGAGCGCACTGTTCGGCCAGCAAGCACTAACCTGTGTGGAAGCAGGGATCATGTCCCCAGTTGTCGGCATTGTCGGTGCGGTTCAAGCGATGGAAGCAATCAAAGTTGTTGCCAATATGGGACAACCGCTGACTGGTAAGATCCTGATGCTTGATGCCATGAGTATGAGCTGGCGTGAAATGAAACTCGGCAAACAGCCATCCTGTACTGTTTGCAGTTAATTTCCCCCCCAAAAAAAGAGAAGAAGGAAGCCGAAGCTTCCTTTTTCCCTTTCCCTCTACACGCCTTAACCCGTGAACAATTCAAAGTCTGGCGTAATACGAACTTCAATTCGGCGGTTTTCACGGCGTCCGACAGCTGAATCGTTATCTGTTATTGGGATCATTTCACCGAACCCGAACGTCCCGATTCTTTCTGAGTCAACGCCCTGTGAAATCAGAAACTGCGAGACAGATAAAGCCCGCTTTTCAGACAACGATTTGTTATATTTCTTTGCTCCGACACTGTCAGTATGCCCGGCAATAAATATCTTCGACTGAGGATGATCTTTCAATAATGTGGATAAACGTCGAAGTACATAGTGGGTCTCTCTACGCACGGTCGCACTGTCATGCTTAAAGCTCTGATCACCACGTAAAACCACTATCACCTGATCACCGATGCGGTTGACTGTACCGTCTTCAGAATCAATAAACTTCTGAGCCTCATCATAGGTATAGTTCAGAAATGCATCGACTTTTTTTCTTGAAAAATTATCGCCAGAAGCACAGCCGAACAAAAGTGCCGACATCAACATAAAAATGGTAATTTTCGCCTTGTGCATAGAATTCGCCCTATTAACCTGTTTCGTCAATAACTCTATCAAATCAATAATTTGCGTTGTTACCTGAAGTAACTATTATGGAGATAGTTCGCAATAGTTATTTCCCGTTCACATCAGTTACATAAAAAACAAAAACCAGAGCAAAAAAAAGCCGAGTACGAATACTCAGCTTTATCTTTGTGTTGCCTTTGGCAAATGCCGCTACCAATAGCGACCTCATCAATACTAATTAATGTTTCTCAATATACAGATCTTTCGTAAAACGTGCTTCTGCAGCATTGGTAACAGAATAGCCGCCAACATACTTCTGCTTCAGCACAGAGCGAGTGTAGTGATAAAGAGGAATTGCCGGCATATCTTGTGCAAACACCAACTCAGCCTGCTGGTAATAATGATTTCGCTTGGCATTATCCGCAGCCTTGATTGCGTTCTCCATTGCCTCATCATACGCAGCATTGCTCCACTTCGAATAATTCATACCTGTCGTTTCAAAATAAGACAGGAAGGTGGACGCTTCATTGTAGTCGCCGTTCCAGGCATAACGGGCAACCGTAAAGTCCTTCTGACTTAGCTTCTGCAGGAACGTCTTCCATTCCTGGTTCGCCAGCTCAACTTTAACCCCAAGATTTTTCTTCCACATGGATGCCATCACAATCGCCAACTTCTTGTGCGACTCCATGGTGTTATAAATCAGCTCAAACTCTAGCGGGTTTGATTTGCTGTAACCGGCAGCTTCAAGTAATTCCTTCGCTTTGGCATTACGTTCTTTCTGGCTCATCTCCGCCCAAGCCAGTTCCGGCGCTTTAAAGCCAGATACTGATGGCGGAGTCACGCCGTAGGCTGGAAGCTGTCCCTGTCCCAGAATCACTTTAGTGACAACATCACGGTCGATAGCATAAGCCAGTGCTTTACGTACACGAGCATCATCAAACGGCTTCTTATCAATGTTAAACAGGTAGTAATAAGTGCCGAGTGACGGCATCGTCAGCAACTCATCCGGACGCTGCTTCTTAATAGCGTTGTACTGCTCAAGCGGGAAGGATGAAGTGATATCAATTTCACCGGTACGGAAGCGATTGTATTCCGCAGTCATATCCTGGATCGGTAAATAAGTAACCTTGTTGATCACCGTCTTCGCGTCATCCCAGTAAGCCGGATTACGCTCCAGAACAATACGCTCGTTGATCACCCATTTAGATAGCTTGTATGCACTGTTAGTAACAATGTGTTCCGGTTTCGTCCACGCGTCTCCGTATTTCTCGACCACTTTACGATAAACCGGGAACATGGAGGGATGTGCCAGCATCTTTTCAAAATATGGTACTGGCTTATCCAATGTAATTTGCAGCGTCAGATCATCCAGTGCTTTTACACCCAGTTCATCTTTTGGCATCTTACTTTCACTGATCGCATCAGCATTCAGAATATGAGCCATTGTGTAATACCAGGCATAGTTTGAACCTGTCGCGGGATCGATAACACGCTTGAAGCTGTATTCAAAATCGTAAGCAGTTACTGGCTCACCATTTGACCATTTCGCCCCTTTACGGAGTGAAAAAGTATAGACTTTGGCATCGTCTGACTTTTTCCAGCCAGTAGCCAGAGCTGGAATGATATTCCCGTCACCATCCTGACTGACCAAACCTTCAAACATGTCCTGGATTACACGAGAGCTTGAAGTATCAGAAGAGAAGGCAGGATCCAGCGTCGGGACTTCATCACCGTTACCACGGACAATCTCCTGAATATCAGAAAGAGTTACGTTTGCCGGTACTTCCGCAGCCATAACCGGGGCTGCAACTATCAATGCCACCAAAGCTGCCAGCTTTGACATATTACTTCCTTGCATATCATTTCCTTGCTGTTACCTTGATTAATGGAATATTTTCGCAGGTAACATACACTTATATGCATAGAGTTGGTAGAGCTATGCTCACAAAAAAGCCGATGAAAATCATCGGCTTCTTATTGAATTTTAGCTTAAAAAGGCACTGATTAGTTGTCGTTCAGTCTGATGCCTTCACGTTCAATCACAATCAGGCCTTTCTTATACAGGCCACCGATCGTTTTCTTAAACGTTGCTTTACTTGTGCGGAATTCTTTGAAGATCGCTTCCGGTGAAGACTTATCACTCAGTGGTACAAAACCGCCTTTACGTGCCAGCGTTGTCATGATCTTATCTGCCAGATCATCGACTTTTGCACGACCTGCTTTTTGCAGTGACAAAGTAATTTTACCGTCCGGACGAATTTCCTGAACGAATGCTTTCAGCTTCTTACCCGGGAACAGTTTACCGAATGCTTCAGTTTTAAAGATCAGGCCCCAGTGCGCTTCTTCTATCACCGCCTTGTAACCAAGATCAGTGACTTCAGCAATCTGCACCTGCACTTCATCACCGATTTTATATTCCGCCGGAGTTTTATCCAAGAAGCGGTTGAATTTAGTTGTGCCTACGATACGGCCAGATGCCTTATCGCTGTACACGCGAACCATAATGTCCTGGCCTTCTTCTAGGCGACGACGCTGCTCACTGAACGGGATTAGCAAGTCTTTATCCAGTCCCCAGTCAACAAATGCACCGACACCGCAGATACCAACAACACGTAGTAAAGCGAAATCGCCAACCTGAGCCAGTGGCTCTTTAGTGGTTGCGATGATTTCATCTTGTGAATCAAAATATAGGAAGACTTCAATTTCATCCCCCAGCTTAGTGCCAGCCGGAACAGAGGATTTCGGCAACAGGATATTGCCAAAGTCTTCACCACCATCAAGGAAAACGCCAAAATCAACCAGCTTGACGACCTCTAATGTGTTGTATTGTCCAATTTTAATCATTTACTTGACACTCTCTGGGTAAATAAAAACAACCACCGCACATCTGTCTTTTATAAGACCACAAACAAGGTACGAAAGTTGCCATCTTCTTATAGTTCAGGTCGCGCATTATACGTGATGTTAAGCTGATGCGCCTGACCTATATTCATTTATTTGGCTGTTTTTTCTTCTTTTAATGCTATCTGGAGCGATTCTGCCCTCTCATAAAAATTTCATTAAGTGAAATTCAGCATTCTTGCTAACATTTCTATTAAAAGTAAGTGATAATCACTGCTGTTATTTTCTTAGCCAGTTCAATCATTTTCAAGCGAGGTTTAAAGGCATAGTGATCACTGTTGAAAAGAAAGATGGGCATAAAATAAAGATATCCCATGTTATTCAGGAAACCACTAATCGACAGCTTGACCTCTATGTTTTCGTGCCCGGTGAATTAGGACTCAACCCCAATATCATTTCTGAAGACGAGTTCTACCATAACGCCATTCTAGGTAAGCGAACTTACTACAGTGACGTCATTCACCTGCCATTGGTGCACAGTCGTCTAGCCAGTCGCGGCGGTCTCTCTACTGAACAGTACCGACTGAGCCTGAGCCTTTATGCGTATCAATATTCTCTGGCGCTGGAAAAAACGACCCACCAGCTTCATGAGGGCAATGAGGAAAGAACGCTTGAAGAAGTTGACGAGGTTGCTCAACTTGCCGTTCGCATCCTGAAAAGGTTACGCCGTAATGTGCCAACCGATAAAAAGCTGCTGAAATACTACCAGAATATTGATAATTACCTATCGTGGTATACCGAGCAGCGATTGTTGTCGCTGGTGGCACACCTACCACGTAATGCCGACTACCCGGAAATCAAAAGCCTGTTGCTTGAAATCTGCGAAAAAGAGTCACAGCACCGTCTCGACAACGACTATAACTCCACCAAAGCGATTCAGGATCCGACACGGATGTCGAATAAGATGCGCCTGTTGCGCCGTTTGATTGAATATCCGGTCACTATGAAGGAAAAAACAACTGCTCTTGGTAAGAACACCAAAAAGTTTATTGCCGGTTTTGCGGCAGGCTTTGTGATGATTTTCGTCTCCATTCTGATGATTAAAGCGCGTGGTGTGCTGGGTGATATTACCGCGTCTTTCCTTCTGGTGTTGTCGTTTATCTATGCCGCCCGTGAAGTGTTCAAAGATGACTTGAAATCCATGATGTGGCGCTGGATGCGTAAAGGAAAGCCAAAGTGGCGCAAACAGTTTTTCGACGCCAACTCAAGTAAGCTCATTGGCCGTCAGCTTGAGTGGCTCGAATACATCAGCTATCGCAAAATTGATGATGAAATCAAAAAGGTCCGTAAACACAAAGTATCGCAGCGTGAAGAAACTATTCTTCACTACAAAAGCACAACTCGGATGTCCCCGACCAAGTTCCTGACCGGTTATGAACAGACACTGGAATCTTTGACCCTTGATTTACGTGTATTGTCAAAGCTCATGGGGAAAGGTTCTCAACGTTTCTATCAGCTTAAAGACGGACAGGTATCAAAAGAGTCGGTTGAAAAACGCCATCTGATCAACCTGATCACCCGAGAAACAGATGAAGATAAAACCGTGCGGATCCAACGCTGGAAAGTAATTATCAACCGTTCAAAAATCGTCGATATTGAACCTATTACCTAAATAACTTCTTCCCCTGCCCCGAATAATGAAATCCCGGCACATGTCGGGATTTACTACCCCATCCTCACTAAATATCAAGTTCATACATACGGCTTTTTAAGGAAGTACTGGGAGCTGATTCACGGTTCATAATATCGGCATAGTTTTATAGTCATGAAACTGATCCAGTCGGCTTTACAAAGTCTGCCTCACTGATATTTTCGGCAAGTATTTGTATTTTTGTGGTCATTTATTCTATGAAAAACAGCCGGATAACCAGTTTAGATCTGGGACGTTTCCTTGCCATTATCGCTGTGATCATCATTCATTGTGCCCCGCTTCAGGTTGAACCGTTAATCGGAGACCAACCTTGGTTAGGCATGCTTCTTAATCAACTGTCACGATTCGCGGTCCCTCTTTTCTTTATTATCTCTGGCTATTTCCTGATGCCAAAACTAGTCGGCGAGCCTGTAGAAACCCTAAAAAAGTACAGTGCACCTTTACTTAAAATCTGGTTGGCATGGAGTGTGATTTATCTGGTTATCCCGTTTAATCTGGGAACCGTTGTTGAAGAAAGCTACCTGGCCGAGCGAATGGGATACTGGGATTATCTGCTGTCAGCTCCGCTCAACACATTGTTTGAAGGCGGCATTGTGCATCTGTGGTTCATTCCCGGTTTAATCTGCGGCACAGCCATCAATGCGATGCTCTGTCATTACAAACAAGCACATATCGCTTTACCACTGGCCGTTATCCTTTATGTTTACGGATTAATGGCCGGAAGTTATCACCCTGTTTTTGGCCTTGAAGCACCGATATTCACTCGCAATGGTCCTTTCTTCAGCACATTGATGATCGCAATAGGCTTTGAGGTCAGATTTAGAAACATCAGTGTTTCGACAGCTAAAGCTGCGTATATGTTGCTAGCGGGTATGCTCTTTCACCTTTATGAAGCCTATTATCTTGTGAGTTACGACATGTTCTTTGTTGAACACGACTTTCTCGTCGGAACGCCACTTTGGACAACAGGTATCTTTTTCTTACTACTGAACAAGCCGCAACTGGGTAACACCCCGCGATTGACAAGGTTGAGCAAAGATATTTTAGGGATCTATCTCTGCCACCTAATGATCTTTATTTACCTCGCCAATATTTTTACCATTTTGGAACTTGAAGGGATCCTCATTGACATCATATCCGTACCGCTGACTTTTATTATCTCGCTGTTACTTACTCGCCTTCTAAGCAAAACACCACTAAAACACGTACTGCTAAGGTAACGACGCACAAAAAGAAACCGGCATTGGTTGCCGGTTTCTTTATATTTGAACTTTCAATTTACTTACTGACTAACCACAGTTTTTATGCCCAAATCCTGCAACCACTTCTGTAGCTTAGGTGCCTGTCGGATATAGTGGCTGACGACATCACAAGGCTTGTTGCTGGCTTCAGCCGCACTCAGTGCCTGTTTGAGCAAAAGTTGTATTGCCTCATTCTGGTCATCATGCAAGTAGTTCAGCGTCGGATGATCCTGGTCCAGCCCCAATGCGAACTGGCCCAGTTGATCAATATCGATAACCATGCCGTCAAAATACGGCAGGAATTTCTCGGCTAACAGTGCATTGGCTGGCAATTCGCACAACAGATTAACCTTCAAACCATTCATACCACGACAAAGCCCCTGCTCTGCCAGCAAGTCTATAATGGTTGCCGCTTCACTGCAGGTACGGACAAACGGAACCACCAGCTCGATATTAGTCATACCTTCAGCATTACGAGCCCGCTTAATCACTTCACATTCAAGCTCAAAAGCTTTGCGGTGACCCCGATCTGCAAAACGGGAAACACCACGAAGACCAATTAACGGATTGACTTCATCTGCTTCCAGCTCACTTCCGAGTAAAGATTTTCGGCTGTATGAGTCAGCACCAGACAGTTTCACTTTCAACGGCTGCCCTTCGCACTTCTTCGCCGCCTTAATCAATAAGCCCGTTAGCGTTGTAACATACCATTCTGCAGGCGCATCCTGTTCACCCACTCGCGCAATAACAGTTTCCTGCTTTGATTCGTCCAATTTTGCCGTTTCAGCAATCGCGTAAGGGTGAATACCAATCTCATGATGAATAAGATCATCCATTGATACTAAACCCACTTCAAAGTCCGGTGCTTCAAGTTGCTCGGCTTTCTTTAACATCCCGGTTATATGCAATCCAGCTTGCACTTTATTTGCCATAGTTCCCTCATTTTTTCGCTTTCAAATTGTTTTTTATTCGTAACGTTTGCTTATCAATACAGCAGCTATGCTTAACAAAGCATGGATTTCTACATAAAAACCTAAGACATATCACAAGTTTGGTTTATTCCTGCGGTCATTTGGGCTATCTTTACGCGTCGTAATTTTTTGATATACCGAGATAGGCAAACGTATTATGCCAATGAAAACAGATGAACTCCGCACAGTGAGCCTTGGGGCGATGCCAACGCCAGCAGATGTTGAAGCTGCTTACCCAATCACTGATGAAATTGCAGAGCATGTTGCAAACTCTCGCCGACAGGTTGAAGCGATTTTAACGGGACAAGACTCCCGGCTTCTGGTTATCGTTGGCCCTTGCTCGGTACATGATCCTGAAGCTGCACTTGATTACGCAAAGCGCATTCAAGAAATTCAGGACAAATACAAAGACCAACTTTGTATTGTTATGCGCACCTACTTCGAAAAGCCTCGTACCGTTGTTGGCTGGAAAGGTCTGGTTTCTGACCCTCACCTTGATGGCAGCCTTGATCTGGTTTCCGGCTTGCACACTGCCCGCAAACTTCTGGTTGATATCAACAAACTTGGAGTGGCGACAGCGACTGAGTTTCTGGATATGATCACTGGCCAATACCTGGCAGATCTGATTTCCTGGGGGGCTATCGGTGCCCGTACTACAGAATCACAAATTCACCGTGAAATGGCATCAGCGCTATCCTGCCCTGTTGGCTTCAAAAACGGCACTGATGGCAATATTAAGATTGCTATCGATGCTATCCGCGCAACCCGTGAACCTCATGTGTTCTGCTCTCCGTCTAAACACGGCGAAATGACCATCTACCGTACCTCGGGCAACCCTCACGGTCACATCATCCTGCGTGGCGGCAAAATGCCGAACTACCATCAGGAAGATATCGAAGCAGCATGCGATACTCTGAAGTCCTTCGAACTGCCTGAACGCCTGATTGTCGATTTCAGCCACGGCAACTGCCAGAAACAACACAAACTTCAGTTAGATGTTGCTGCTGATATCTGTCAACAGATCAAAAATGGCAGCCATTTCATTGCCGGCATTATGGCCGAGAGCTTTATCGAGGAAGGTAACCAGAGCGTCGATGCAGCAAACCTTGCTCAGCTTACTTATGGCCAATCTATCACCGATCCGTGCATCAACTGGGGTGATACTGAAACCATGCTGACGATGCTGGCTGATGCGGTAAAAGCACGTAAATAAGCTATAAATAGAAACGCAGGTTTCTTAGGCAGCCAAACGAAATCTGACGGCGCAAAACTGTTCGCCGTCATGCTGATTTAAGCCACTTGCTAATGGAACAAACCAACTATTAGGATCTTGCAAATGCCATCTTTTGATATTGTTTCTGAAGTTGATAGCGTTGAACTGAAGAACGCTGTAGACAACGCTAACCGCGAACTCGCAACACGTTTCGACTTCCGCGGTGTTGAAGCTAGCTTTGAACTGAACAAAGAAGTTGTGAAAGTCGTTGCCGAAGCTGATTTCCAAATCCAGCAGATGATGGATATTTTCCGCGGTAACCTGGCAAAGCGTGGCGTTGATGCAAGAGCGATGGAACTTAAGGACATTGTCCATTCAGGTAAAACCTTTTACCAGGAAGTCCTGTTCAAGCAAGGTATCGACAGCCTGACAGCAAAGAAAGTTGTTAAGGCAATTAAAGAATCTAAGATCAAAGTGCAGGCTTCTATTCAGGGCGAGAAAGTTCGTGTAACTGGTAAAAAACGCGATGACCTGCAAGCAACTATGACACTGGTTCGCGAAGCAGAATTAGGTCAGCCATTCCAGTTTGATAATTTCCGTGATTAATATTTATCTTATTTGATTTCAAATTAGTCATATTAATTTTAAAGGAAGGCATTATGCCTTCCTTTTTTATTACATCTATATATTCACCACCCTGATAAAATAGCGCCATCAGATAATTTTATTGGTTATACCTAAGCTGAATATTTAAAACCAAGTATTAACAACTCACAATCTTTTGACGTAATTTTTCATAACTATCCTTTTGTGGTATTGATACATATGCCTGTTATTTGCACAAACAATCTCAATAAAAACCGAAATCATTAGTTGTGAAACAAATAATCCCCTATACTCCCTTCCGTCCTTTAGGGTTCCATTTGTATTTATAAGGTTTTATTTAATTAACGATTATAAAGCAGACATTTTATCAGCAGCTTAATGCCGCATGGATAGCACTTCAGACTCAGGACCCGTCTTATGAATTAATACCAGATATAATCTAGTATTAAATTCAACTCACCATTAGCTTCTTTCTCTGTTCAAATGAACATAAGTACTATTTAAGTACTGAGATCTGCTTATATTCCTTCGCTACTGAGCGAAGCACGGAAGGTATGCTACCAGAACCCTTTAAAGGCTATAACAATATACCTATAAAGGAGATGTCCATAATGGACACAACACAAAACAATACTGTTAATACTTCTTCAACCAACACAACCAAACTTGGTTGGAGCAAAAGCGATACGGTTTGGGTCCTTGGCCTTTACGGTACTGCTGTAGGTGCAGGTACACTATTCCTGCCAATTAACGCAGGTGTAGGTGGTCTTATCCCTCTATTGGTTATGGCCCTGCTGGCCCTGCCAATGACTTTCTTCGCACACCGCGGCATGACTCGTTTTGTTCTGTCCAGCTCTAATCCTGGTGCTGACATTACAGAAGTTGTTGAAGAACACTTCGGTGTAGGCATGGGTAAAGTTATCACCCTGCTGTACTTCTTCGCTATTTACCCAATCCTGCTTGTTTACAGTGTGGCACTGACTAACACAGTTGAAAGCTTCATGGAGCATCAGCTAGGCATCCAGCCACCGGAGCGCGCTATTCTAGCACTGCTACTGATTGTTGCTCTTATGGCGATTGTACGTCTGGGCGAACAGCTGATCGTTAAAGCGATGAGCGTACTTGTCTTCCCATTTGTTGCTGTACTGCTGATGCTGGCACTGTACCTGGTTCCTTACTGGAACGGTACGATTTTCAACGAAATCGTTCCTGCAGACGGTGGCTTTAGCACAATTCTGATGGCAGTTTGGCTGATCCTTCCGGTTATGGTTTTCTCATTCAACCACTCTCCGGTGATCTCTTCTTTCGCTGTAGCCAAGCAGAAAGAATACGGCGCAAATGCCGAGAAGCAATGTTCTCGCATTCTGGCTCGCAGCCACATCATGATGGTTGTAACTGTAATGTTCTTCGTATTCAGCTGTGTTCTGAGCCTGTCTCCGGCTAACCTTGCTGAAGCGAAGGCACAAAACGTTTCTATCCTGACTTACCTAGCGAACCACTTTAATACGCCAGCGATCGCTTATGCTGCACCAATCGTTGCAATTATTGCGATTACTAAGTCTTTCCTTGGTCACTACCTGGGTGCAAGCGAAGGCCTGAATGGTATCGTAATCAAAATGGCGCGCAGCCGTGGTAAACAAGTTGGCCCTAAAGCACTGAATACGTTCACTGCGCTATTCATGCTGGTAACAACTTGGGCAGTTGCAACTATTAACCCAAGTATTCTGGGTATGATTGAAAGCCTGGGTGGCCCGGTTATCGCAATGCTGCTATTTATCATGCCAATGTACGCAATTAAGAAAGTGCCATCTATGCGCCAATACTCTGGTGCACTGAGCAACATTTTCATTGTTGTTATCGGCCTGGTTTCAATTTCAGCAATCTTCTATTCACTGGCTCAGTAATTAACCACCAGTAATAAAGATAAATATCTACAAGGCCAATCATTCGATTGGCCTTTTTATTATTCCTTTAGGTTATATATTGATTGGTATTATTTTATGCCTCTGCTAAAGTCTCTATATATTTGAGATTTTTAGGAACCTCCTGCCAATGGAATTGGAGCGCTATTCAGAGTATGACAACCCGCTAATCTGGCCGATTATTTCGATTTTAAAAGAAAAACCATCAGGCTGGATGATTCATACCCTTTCCGAAGCCCTGAAACAAAAAGGCCTGCTAACAACTCTGGATGAGGATCCCGAAAAAGATCTTTTTAAACGCAATTTCCTGTTAATGAATGCACTTTATCAACTGCAGGAAATGCTGTTACCGGATCAATGGCTACAAGCTCAGGCTATGGATATTTGCTTGTCTGATAACCTTTCCGGCGACCATAACCAAGTCGATATTGATGATCCACTGAGAAGTTATTACCTCGACTGGCAGAACTACAACACAGACACGGATGTAATTAAGTCTCTGCTGTCTTCATTCTGGAAGCGCTACCAAAGTTATATCGGCACTGGCACTATTCAAAGCGTCACAGCTCAACCGGAAGATTATGCCTTGCTGGAGCTGCCGACAGACGCAAGCCCGTCTCAGGTACGTCGTCAATGGCGAAAACTGGCCCTGCGCTGGCATCCGGATCGTCCTAATGGTGATGCTGAACAATTCCGTAAGATCTGTGAAGCCTGGCAACGATTGAATTCTCAAATCTAAGATGTCATGCCCTTCTCTGCCAAATCCAGTCATTCAATTTTTTCTAACATTTCGGCCAACTTTGCCATCTGTTAACCAATACGTGCCGACTCTAGACTTATAACAAACAGGTTATTCAGGTTAAGGTCGAGGGACTATTCGGAGGTCTTATGGCTATCAGGCGCATTAAACAAATTATTCAATCTCATGCTTCTTCGGATGGTGACGGCGTTAAAATTCAACGCACTCACGGGTTCAACAATGCTCAGTTTTCACCGTTTCTGATGATTGATGAAATCAAATCAGAAAACCCGGACGATTACATTGGTGGATTTCCGGCTCACCCGCATCGCGGCATCGAAACTCTCACATATATGCTTAATGGTCATTTCCAACATAAAGACCATATGGGCAACGTAGGTGAACTACGCGATGGCGGTGCACAATGGATGTCTGCCGGTCGCGGTGTGATCCACAGCGAAATGCCGATGGTGACTGACGGCAACCTGCACGGTTTCCAGATTTGGTTAAACCTGCCCGCCAGCAAGAAAATGTCAGAAGCTCAGTATCATGATTTTCAACCAGAAGTGATTACGGAAAAACTGTTATCTGATCATAGTCTGGTACGAGTGATCGCCGGCGATCTGACAATTAGAGGTGAAACTCTGACAGGACCGTTACAACAAACAGGAGTCCCGACCACCATCGCCGACTGGCAAGCAAGTAAGGGCGAACATTTCTCGAGTTGCCTCAATCCGGATTATCAGGCCCTGTTGTATGTCTATCAGGGACATATAGAGATTGAAGGAGTTACAGCTAAAGCCGGACAACTTGTTATTCTGGATCAGGGAGAAGGTCTGTCAATTTCTGCTAACGATGATTCAGGTGTCCTCCTGCTGTCTGGCATCCCTATTGATGAACCTATTGTTCATTACGGGCCGTTTGTTATGAATACAATGGAAGAGATTGAACAAGCCATTAGTGATTATCAAGAAGGCCGACTAGTTGGATAAAGCTATTTTCTTTTCTGTATAAAATCAGTGATAAAAAAGGCAGCCGTTAGGCTGCCTTAATATTATTTATAACGTCTCTGCTCAGTACAGTGAAGCTTCGCCTTCAGGGCGAGTTTTGAAACGGCGGTGAAGCCACATGTACTGCTCCGGCGCTTCCATTATTGAACGCTCAATGGCTTTGTTTATGTAAGCAGCTGCTGCATCCGGCTCGTTATGTGGAAATTCGTCCAGTGGCGGGAAAATTTTCAGTGTATAACGACCATAATTACTTTCACGTACCATCGCAAATGGCACTACTGCACAATCTGTTGCATCAACCAGCAAACTTGTTCCTGTCGTTGTACATGCTTTCTCAACCGCAAACAAAGGAGCAAAAGACGAACGACGAAGACCATAATCATGGTCTGGTGCATACCAAACTCGCTCACCATCGCGCAGAGCCTTCAGCATTCCCTTCACATCTTTACGATCAATCATGTATTTATTGGAACGAACGCGACCTTTAAACTGGAAGTAGTCAAAACACGGATTGGTATTTGGTCTGTAAACACCAACGCCCGGAGCCTTTAGTCCAAAGGCCCGAGCCCCAAGCTCAAGATTCAATGAGTGAATGGCTATCAGCAATACACCCTTGCCTTCTTCTTCCAACTTATAGAGGTGCTCCAGACCTTCTATTTTAACATGACGTTCGACTCGAAGATCCGGCCAGAACCAAGCCATACAAGTTTCAAACAGAGCCAAACCTGTATTATCGATATTCTTTTGAATTAATTCCTGGCGTTCTTGTTCTGGCATATCAGGAAAACATAATTCCAAATTACGCTCGATAGTTTTACGGCGCTTTTTCATAAAGTGCATCGCAAGACGACCAAAACCCTGACCTAAACGAAACTGGATAAAGTAAGGCAGCCAGCTCATCAGATACATAACGCCAATCATCAATAGCGTTAACCAATACCGAGGATGCAGAAACGCTTTTTTAAACGTCGGTACTGTAAATTTACTCATATAACATATGTTCCCATGGTTATTATTATGACTTCATCATGGTCAAAGAAAACAAAGCGCAGAAACGTTCGAATAGCGCATTTTATTCCCGGATATTTAGCCATGCAAGATCAAGCCAATACCATTTGCCCTTTCGTACAGGCTTGATTAAGAAAAACCGGAAGACCCACCGTCAAAATAGGGTGTGATCAATTCTACCATCTTATAAACGCTGATTACCAAGATCTGCCACTAATGACAACAAAGCCCACATTCGTGGGCTTAAATATACGTCACAATTTCGATTAAACAGGTCGGAACACAAGAATTTAAGTCAGAATCCTTCTACCCCCTGCATATCTGGTAATTTATGGGCAATACCTTTATGGCAATCAATACAAGTGCGACTACCATCGGCCAATGCGGTAGAGTGCTGTGCTGATGCTCTTAGTGATTGTCGGGTAAAATCCATATAGACAAACTCGTGGCAATTTCGGCATTCCAGCGAGTCACTTTTCTTCATCCGAGTCCATTCACGCTCAGCCATGTGTAAACGTCTTGCTTCAAATTTTTCAGGGGTTGATATAGCACCTGTGATCCAGGCAAAAACTTCTTTAGATGCCTGCATCTTTCTCGCCATTTTATCGGTCCAGTCATGAGGAACATGACAATCGGAGCAAATCGCCCGGACTCCTGTGCGATTCGTAAAATGGATGGTTCCCTGGATTTCCTGGTAGACATTATCTTCATGGCAGCTTACACAGAACACTTCAGAATTTGTAAACTCCATCCCGGTATTGAAAGCTCCCCAGAAAATAATCCCGGCAATAAATCCTCCTAACGTCAGAAAACCAAGGCTGAAATGCTTAGGTGGCGTCCTGATCAACTTCAACCACTTTTTTATCCAATTCCACATCCCGGCTTCCTCCTCACTTCTCCTGACCAATTATGGTGTCAAGATCAGTGAAATTATTATGCACCAGCGGTTTGGCATCGGTCTGAACAACATGGCACTGCTGACAAAAATAACGTCGCGGAGACAGTTCTGCCAGGAAGTTACCGTCGCGATCCATATAGTGAGTCACACTGATCATTCTTGCCTGAGTTTCTTCCACCCTACTACGGGCATGACAAGACATACATTTGTTCACTTTAAGATCGACCTGATAGTTATCTATCTTGTGAGGAATCAGCGGTGGCTGCATCGGATAGTTACGGCTTGGAATACGATCTGTATTTAGTGTTTTACTCATCATTGGCGGTTGAGGCTGCTCATCCAGTGCAAAATGACGCAATGTGGCCAAATCTTGATCACTGACGGGATTTGCAGCCAAAACAAAGAATGATAAAAACAAAGTTGTTAGTGTTATTAACCATTTCATTGTGCTGGCTCCTATGCTTTCACAAGTTTTACAGCACATTTCTTAAAGTCGGTCTGCTTTGACAGTGGATCGGTTGCATCCAATGTCACTTTATTTATCAGCTGACTTGCATCGAACCATGGAACAAAAATCAGACCTTTCGGCGGTTTGTTACGACCACGGGTTTCAACCCTGGTAATTATTTCCCCCCGACGCGATATGACTTTAACCGCATCACCCCGCCTTAGCCCTCTGGACCTGGCGTCATCAGGATGAATAAAGACCTGAGCATTTGGGTAGGATTTATAAAGCTCAGGAACCCGCTGTGTCATAGAACCAGAATGCCAGTGTTCAAGCACCCGGCCTGTAACCAACCACAAGTCGTATTCTTTATCCGGGCTCTCAGCTGGCGGCTCATATGGCAAGGCAAAAATAATCGCTCTGCCATCAGGTTTTCCATAAAACTCAAATCCGGCGCCTTTTTTGACATAAGGATCCGAACCTTCCCGATAACGCCATAGTGTTTCTTTTCCGTCTACAACAGGCCAACGCAGCCCACGGCTTTCGTGGTACATCTCAAATGGTGCCAAATCGTGACCATGCCCGCGCCCGAACTCAGCATATTCTTCAAACAGACCTTTCTGTACATAAAAGCCGTAATCGGTTGATTCATCATTACTTTGACCTTCAGCCAAATCCGTTAACGGGAACTTATCTACCTGACCATTGAGGAAAAGTACATCAAACAAGGTTTTGTTTTTATAAACCGGATTTTTATCAAGCAACTCTTTCGGCCAAACGTCTTCAGTTTTAAAGCGTTTAGAAAACTCCATCAACTGCCAGAGATCAGATTTAGATTCTCCCGGCGCTTTCACCATTTGATGCCAGAGCTGTGTCCGCCTTTCAGCATTACCGTAAGCACCTTCTTTTTCCACCCACATTGCTGTAGGAAGAATAAGATCTGCAGCCTGCGCAGTAACCGTCGGATAAGCCTCTGATACAACGATAAAGTTATCCGGGTTACGATAGCCTGGTAGGGTTTCTTCATTGATATTAGCTGCAGCTTGCAGGTTATTGTTTACCTGAATCCAGTAAGCGTTAATCTTGCCGTCACGTAACAAACGATTTTGTAAAACCGCATGAGCACCGACTTTCCCAGGAATCGTACCGTCAGGTAACTTCCAGATTTTCTCAGCTGTTTTACGATGCTCCGGATTAGCTACTACCAAATCGGCAGGTAGACGATGGGCAAATGTCCCCACTTCTCTTGCTGTACCACAAGCAGATGGCTGCCCGGTTAATGAAAACGGACTGTTACCCGGAGTGGAGATTTTTCCCGTCAACAGATGAATGTTATAAACCAGATTGTTACACCACACACCACGAGTATGCTGATTGAATCCCATTGTCCAAAAAGAGACAACTTTCGTGTCTGGGTTCGCATAAAGCTCAGCGAGTTCAATCAGTTTCTCCGGTTTAACACCGGACATCTCGCTGACTTTTTCAACGGTATAGTCAGAAACAAACGCTTTGAACTCATCAAATGTCATCGGGTCTGAACTACCGCTATCAGGATTCTTGGCCTTTTTCTGTAAAGGATGCTCTGGGCGCAAACCATAACCGATATCCGTTGCACCACGCCGAAAGTTCACATGCTTATTAACAAATTCATGGTTCACTTTATCATTGGAGATAATGTAGTTAGCGATAAAATTGAGAATCGCTAAATCTGTCTGTGGCGTGAACACGATTGGAATATCAGCCAACTCGTAACAGCGGTGTTCAAAGGTAGAAAGAACCGACACTTTAACGTCTGGTTTGGACAACCGACGATCCGTTACCCTGGTCCACAAGATGGGATGCATTTCCGCCATATTTGAGCCCCAGAGGACAAAAGCATCAGCCGCTTCGATATCGTCATAGCACCCCATCGGCTCATCAATACCAAAGGTGCGAATAAAGCCGACAACTGCGGATGCCATACAATGGCGTGCATTCGGCTCAATATTATTGGAACGGAATCCGGCCTTCATCAATTTGGAAGCAGCATAACCTTCATACACAGTCCATTGACCGGAACCGAACATTCCGATAGCTTCCGGCCCTTTATCTATCAGGGTTTTCTTCCATTTTTCGGCCATGATGTCAAATGCCTCATCCCAGGATATAGGGCTGAAATCACCATTCTTGTGATACTTCCCATCTTTCATCCTGAGCATTGGCTGAGTGAGGCGATCCTTGCCGTACATGATCTTCGAGAGGAAATAGCCTTTTACACAGTTAAGACCGCGGTTTACCGGTGATTTGATATCACCATGTGTTGCAACAACGGTATCGCCTTTAACACCCACGTTCACCGAACAACCCGTACCACAGAAACGACAAGGTGCCTTTTGCCATTTAAGTTTGGTTTGCGAAGCGTCAGTAATAACGTTACTGGCCTTAACCGGTATCGTCAGTCCAACAGCAGCCGCAGCTGACGCAGCTGCCTGAGCCTTTATAAATGCACGACGAGAAAATTTCATTGCGACCTCTCTACATACTCGCTTCGATCAATTAACCGGTAAGCACCTGTAGAAACCACACCAGAAAGCCGTAACCGCCAACAACGGCAACAGCGAGGATCGGGAAAAGAATTATAGTGATAAAAAGAAACGCTTTGAGCTCAGCTTTACGCTGATTTTCACTATCCATTTGCCGACTCCAAAACAGGCAAGTTAACTATAAATCTAGCCAGCATCTGGAAAATTGATAACTCGATAGCCTCCCTCTTTAGTGTTACTCTGAAAACCTAAGGGGATAAATAGTTGAAGGATTAACTACGTATATGCCAATAAGCAAAACAAAAACAAGCTTTTATCGCAGGCTCTATATTGCCCATCTGATCGATCATGGAATCGCGACCGTGCCCGGTATTCTTGAATATACAGGTATGCCAAGGCGTACAGCCCAAGACACGATTAAGAGCCTGGCCGATCTCGATATTGTCTGTAATTTTATTCAGGCGAAAGGAAAACGAAACAGAACTGGTCACTATGAAATCAGTGACTGGGGAGCAATTAATAAGAAGTGGATTGATGATAACCTGACAGAAATTAAGTCTGTGCTGGATTACCCATAATCAGACTGTTGGAAATCTGCTTTATAGTCCTTTATTTACAACCAGTATTTACGCTGGCCATGAAGTCCAAACCTGACGGTATCGAAGAAAATAGAATAGAAAACATAAACAGTGGTTCCACACCTGAAAAAGCTTAGAACCACTGCTATAGATTTATTTATTTTTCTTATCCATCATCGCCTTTAAGTCGGCAAATGGATTAAAAGTCGCAGGCTCGTGATCGTCCTCACCGGCTTTTACAACACTTCCCATCTGCTGCTCATGCTCCGTATACTTTTCATGCTCATGGTCGTGGCAGAAAAGACACAGCAACTCCCAGTTACTCCCGTCTTCCGGGTTGTTTGTGTGGTCATGATCAACATGATGAACGGTTAATTCACGCAAATTTGAGTAAACAAACTCACGTGAACAACGCCCGCAAACCCATGGAAACAGTTTAAGAGCCTTCTCACGGTAACCCTGTTCTTTGCGAGCATAAGCGGCACTGGTGCCGTAGTAATCTGATGACATAGTCTTGCCTGATATCTCTTCATTGCTAAGTATATTCCACCAATCCATTGCTCTCTTCCAGTAAAACAATGTAGTGGGGGCTCAAGCTTTCATAGCTTGTATTTTTGAGCTGTCAGTCTACCCAAAACCAACACCAATAACCTGATCAATCACACATTGTGCTTAATTGATAGAAATATCCCTTAGAAATTTTGAAACATAATTTAGTCATTTTGTTTCAAGCAAAGGGGTGAAAACATGAACAAAGAGTGACAAGGTCGTGAAAAACAGACAAAAAATGGAAGGAAGCAATCAAAGTTTTCATAAAATACTTTATGGACGCAATAGAATATCACAGCGGCTGGACTACAATGACAGAGTTATGTCAAACCCTTGATTGGTTGCAAATTAATCTAAGGCACCAATTCTTAGCTGATTTAAGGCAAAAAAGCCCCCCGCCTTAGATGTATTGCAGCATGAGTATGTTAGTATTCAGCCCAAATTGTTCATAGTGAATGAGTTTTTCACTGTAAAGAGAAGACGGATATGGCTTTTGATTTTTCTAATATGACTGTGGATCTTTCGGCAGTGCCGACAACTATTGATATGGGTCATGCCTGGTTAGGCGGACTGGTATTGGTACTACTAGTTTTGTACATCGCTAAAAAAGGAAAACCGGTAGAAGTTGAAAAGGTTGTCGAAAAAGAAGTCGAAGTAGAGAAAATCGTCGAGGTTGAAAAACCAGTAGAGAAGATCGTAGAAGTTGAAAAGATTGTAGAAAAAATTGTTGAAGTAGAACCAAAGCTGAAAACCGCAACGCCAGACGCTGCGCTTCAGCTGCTTTCATTACTTCAGCAAGAAGCCCGCTTTATCGATTTCATGCAGGAAGACCTGAAAGGTTTTGCTGATGCTGAAATCGGTGCTGCTGCACGTGTTATCCACGAAGGCGGCCAAAAAGTACTAAACGAATACTTTAGCTTCGCGCCGGTTCGTACCGAAGAAGAAGAAACTCGCATTACCCTGCCACAAGGTTTCAATGCCTCTGAGGTGCGCCTGACAGGTAATGTGGTTGGCGAAGCTCCTTTCACCGGAACCCTTGTCCACCGCGGCTGGAAAGTGACTGAAGTTAAACTGCCTAAACTGGCAGAAGGTCACGATGCACACATCGTTGCCGCCGCTGAGGTAGAACTGTAATGCAAGAAACACAAGAACAACGTTTTAGTGTAGGTATCGACCTGGGTACTACACACTGCGTACTATCCTATGTTGATCTGCATGACGAAGACGCATCAGTTAACGTTATGCCTATGGCTCAGCTTACCAACCCAGGTAATGTTGAAGAAAAAGATCAGCTGCCATCTTTTATGTACCAGGCTCACGAATCTGAGCTTGCTGAAGGCGACACAGCTCTTCCATGGAACGCTAAGCCGAATGCTATCGTAGGTAGCATGGCGCGCTCTCTGGGAAGCAAAACCCCTATCCGCCTGGTTGCCAGTGCAAAAAGCTGGTTGTGCCACGGTGGTGTAAACCGTCGTGATGCCTTTCTGCCGCTAAACAGCCCTGAAGAGGTTACTAAGGTTTCTCCACTTGAAGCGACCCGTAACTATCTTGAGCACATGGCTGAAGCCTGGAACAACAAACACCCTGAAACACCGCTGTTTGATCAGGATGTAACCATTACTGTTCCTGCATCATTTGATCCGGCAGCCCGTGACCTGACAGCAGAAGCGGCCCGCAGTGTCGGCTTCAAACACATGACGCTGCTGGAAGAGCCTCAGGCAGCAGTATACAGCTGGCTGAAGAACAATGATGAAAGCTGGCGTGACCAGGTTTCTGTCGGTGATGTGGTACTGGTTGTTGATATCGGTGGTGGTACTACCGACCTTTCACTGGTTGCTGTAACTGAAGAAGAAGGCAACCTGGTACTTAACCGCGTTGCGGTTGGTGACCACATCCTGCTGGGTGGTGACAACATGGACCTGGCTCTGGCCTACCGCCTGAAAATGAAACTGGCGCAGGAAGGCAAGCAGCTTCAACCATGGCAGATCCAGGCAATCACACATGCCTGCCGTGATGCAAAAGAAGCCCTGCTGAGCGACTCTGAGCTTCAGGCTGTGCCAATCGTAGTACCTAGCCGTGGCTCTAAGCTGCTGGGCGGAACTCTGCAAACGGAATTGACTCAGGAAGAAGTGCAGCAAACTCTGGTTGAAGGTTTCTTCCCTCGCAACAGCGTTGAAGAGCATCCGGTTGAAATGCAGCGCGGCGCTCTGACTCAAATGGGTCTGCCTTATGCTCAGGACGCAGCAGTGTCCCGTCATGTTGCCGGCTTCCTGAGCCGCCAGTCTTCTGCTGTTGACGAGCTGTTTGAAAAGTACGAGCAAGTTCATGACGGTTTCATCCGCCCGACAGCGATTCTGTTTAACGGTGGTGTACTGAAGTCTCAGCTGCTCTCTGAGCGTCTGCTGTCTATCATCAACAGCTGGCTGACTACAGCCGGTAGCCCTGAAGCTAAGCGACTAACAGGCGTTGACCTGGATCTTGCAGTCGCGAGCGGTGCGTCATATTACGGCTCAGTTCGTAAAGGTAAAGGCGTTCGTATCCGTGGTGGTATCGCAAGCAGCTACTACGTAGGTATCGAAAGCTCTATGCCTGCGATTCCAGGTATGGAACCGCCTCTGGAAGCCCTGTGTGTGGCACCATTCGGTATGGAAGAAGGCACACACGCTGACGTACCAAGCCGTGAGTTCGGCCTGATTATCGGTCAGCCGGTTCAATTCAAGTTCTTCGGCTCAACAGTTCGTCGTGATGACCCTGCTGGTACTCACCTGGACTGGTGGCAGCCAGAAGAGCTGGAAGAACTACCGGCGATTCAGGTAACTCTGCCTGTTTCTGAAGGCCGCACTGCCGGTGAAGTTGTCCCGGTTCGCCTTGCGTCCCGCGTGACTGAACTAGGAACGCTTTGCCTTGAAGCTATTCCTACAGATGGCGGCGAAAAATGGCAGGTTGAGTTCGACGTTCGCGAAAAATAACCCCTACCTCATTACGGCGCATCCACGATGCGCCGTAATTTTTTTGGAGTAACAGATGTCTTCCCCTCGTTATCTTGTCGGTATCGATCTAGGTACAACGCACACTGTTGTCGCATTCACACCAATTACCGACGATCTCGAATCAAGCCCTATTGAAATCTTTGAAATCGATCAGCTGATCGCACCGGGCGAAGTGGCAAGAAAACCGCTATTGCCTTCATTCCGTTATCATCCGACTGAAGGTGAAATCAATCCTTCTGAATTAGTACTACCTTGGGATGTCGAACCGGTTCCGGGTGATATCGATAATGCGATTATTGGTGAATTCGCTCGTGAACTCGGCGCTAAAGTTGAAGGCCGCCAGGTTGTCAGTGCCAAGAGCTGGCTGTCTCACACCGGTGTAGACCGCAGTGAGCCTATCTTGCCATGGTCTTCAAATAGCAAGGTAGTCAAAGTCTCGCCAGTTGTCGCTAGTGCCAGCTACCTCAACCATGTTCGTCAGGCATGGGATTACCACCATCCGAATGCAAAGCTGAAACACCAGGAAGTGGTTATCACTGTTCCTGCCTCATTCGACGAATCAGCTCGAGCCTTAACTCTAGAAGCAGCCGCTATGGCTGGCTTACCAAATATCCTGCTGCTTGAAGAGCCTCAGGCCGTTTGCTATGACTGGTATGCCCAGAATAAAGCGGAAGCCGAACAACTGCTTAAAAACATCCCTCTGCTGATGGTGTGCGATGTTGGCGGTGGTACAACAGATTTAAGCCTGATCAAAGTCGGGACAGAAGATGACAAGCTCACGCTGGATCGCATCGGTGTCGGCGATCACCTGATGCTTGGTGGTGATAACCTGGATCTTGCCCTGGCACATAAAGCAGAACAGCGCCTGCATGGCGGTGCTAAAAAACTCAGTGCAGCGGGTTTGTCCAAACTGATCCAGCAAACCCGGAAGGTGAAAGAACAGCTGCTGTCCGGCAACGCGCCGGAGACAGCCAAAGTCACCTTACTAGGCAGCGGCTCTAAACTGATTGGCGGTTCAAAGAGTATTGAGCTGACCCGAGAAGAAGTTCACTGCATAGCCTTGGACGGTTTTTTCCCGAAAACAGAATATAAAGATCAGCCAAGCCAGCGCCAGGCAGCAGTTGTTGAATTCGGCCTGCCCTATGCTGCGGATCCAGCCATCAGTAAGCACCTTGCTCAGTTCATTGATTTGCATGACAAGGTATGTCGTGAAGCATTAACTGCCAATGACATTAGCATTGGTGACGACCAACCAGCCATTCCTGCGGCAGTACTACTTAACGGCGGTGTATTCAACAGCCCGATTCTATCAAACCGTGTGCTGGATACTTTCTCGCACTGGCGAGGTGACACCGTCACAGAATTAAAAAACCCGCATCCGGACCTATCTGTCGCCCACGGTGCAGTAGCCTATGCGAAAGCTCGCCACGGTGCTCAGCTAAAAATTGGTGGTGGTTCAGCCCGCTCTTTCTTCCTTGTCCTGGAAGGTAAGAAAAAAGCCAAACAAGGTATTTGTATACTGCCTAAAGGGATTGATGAAGGTACAGAGATCAGATTTAAAGATCGTAAGTTTGCCCTGACCCTTGGCGAACCAGTTCGTTTCAACCTTGTTTCATCAACAGATGATGAATACACCCAGGCAGGCAAGTTATTTGACATTGATAACGAAAGTTTTGTGTCTTTACCGCCATTTATCGCAACATTAGACAGCGAGCGAAACCGTGCTGAACTGGCTGCCAACCAGAAAGATCGTGAAGAAGTCACCCTCGCCTGCCAATTGACCGAAGTCGGAACCCTTCAGATCGAATGCGTCAGTGTGAACGATGAAAGCAAACGCTGGAAAGTAGAGTTTGCCATTCGAAAAGATCTGGCAAAACTCCAGCGAGGCCATGAAGGTTCAACCCTGGCTGAGTCCGCATTGCCTGCCCGTATCGACGATGCCATCAGTGCTATCAAACAAGTCTATGGTGGCAGTACCAAAAACGTCGATAATAAAGCGATTAAAACGCTGCGTAACGACCTGGAAAAAATGCTGGGTAAACGCGATAACTGGGAGACACCAAGCCTGCGTGAACTGGCCAATGCCCTGCTCGACAGTAAAAAGCGCCGCCGCCGCTCTGACATTCACGAAAGAAACTGGCTGAAGCTTACAGGGTTTACGATGCGTCCGGGATTCGGGTATCCGTCTGACGAATGGCGCATGGATCAGTTATGGGCACTGTATCAGCATAGTGTTCAGTTCGACAGCAACACTCAAACCTGGAGCGACTGGTGGAACCTCTGGCGCCGGGTAGCTGGCGGACTGTCTCAGGAACAGCAATTGGTGATCTTTAAAGATATAGCCAAGTACATTAACCCAAGTGCCCTACGTAACGGCAAGCTCAGTAAGGAAATGAATGAGCGCAGCTACGAGGACATGGTTCGCTTGGCCGCATCACTGGAAAACTTACCGTTTGATAAAAAGCTGCAGCTTATCGAGTGGCTGTTTGGCCGCTTACAAAAAACTCAGCATGCACAGGCTCACTGGTGGGCAATCGGCCGTATAGCAACTCGTAGTCCGTTTTATGGCAGTGCGCATAACCTGCTAACACCACAGCACATCGCTTACTGTTTACCTGAGCTAATGGAGTTTGACTGGCGCAAAGAGCCTTATATCGCTTTTGCCGCGGTGATGATGTGCCGTATGACAGGTGACCGCGCGCTTGATGTTGATGAACAAAACCGTGCTGAAGTCATTGCTAAGCTTAAGAAAAGCAAAGCTCCAGAAAGTTGGATCAACATGATTTCGGAAGTGAAGGTACTGACAGAAGCAGAAACCAAGCGAGTATTCGGTGATGCATTACCTTCAGGATTACGCTTGCTCGATTAAGGTTCTGTTAGGGTTCGGGTGTTAATCTCAAAGCATAAAATTTCGTGTATTCCTTGCGCCGATATTCTTGCAGGGATTTTTATGTGTTTAGTGAGTATTAGCATGAACCGTTCCCAATATCAGATAATCGCTCAGCGTATTTTCAAATCCGAAAAACAGCGCGTTGCTGTTGAGGCAGTGGTCTTTGAGGGCTTATCCAGCTATGAAGCTGAGAAGCGTTTTGAGGTACCAAAAGGTACTCTCTCTCGTAACGTACGAAAGTACAAAAACGAAGTTGAATACCTTAAAACTGTCGTTGCTGCTTAATTCAATACAGCACTCACAAATAACAAAACGGAGAGCAAATGCTCTCCGTTTTTACAGGTTACTCATGAAGAAAATCACCGGCAGCTCTTAGTCTGCAACACATATAAAACATACCGCCACTCATAAAGATAAGCCCAGCCTGAGCAAGCCCGCCTAAACTTAGATACGCAACCAACGGTGAATCACTTTTCAGAATCATTAACGGCAACGAGTAAACACCAGTAATAAAATCTCCGATTACCGAGCTGGCAAAAACGATATAAGTAGTCAGCTTAACAGCCAGTACCGCAACTATCGCAGTGATTAGTGGATGATTTGTCAACTGAGACAGCACAAGTAACACACAGGCAATCGGTAACAAAGAAAGGCTGATAACAGCGAGACGCCCGACAAAACTGCTCCAGTGCCACGCCATAGCCGGTAGAGTAATTGAAAAACTCGCACTCACCTGTTCTGTCAACAGCCAATGCGTCAACACCCAGACAATAACATCAGAAACTAATAGTAATAACGACGTAATCAAAGGAATAACTACCAGAGCAAAAATCAATTTAGCTCCAATCGCCATGTAATCTGAAACCGGCATAGAACGCCAGAACATCAGGCTACCTTCCTGGCGCTCCTTACGTAATGTCTTCGGCACATACACCATAAAAAGAACAAGAAAGATTAATCCTGAGATCATCTCATTGAGCTTTCCTATCATCCCGGCAAATACCGTTGAGACAGAATCAATACCAAAATCACCTAATCCGGACGAATGAAAAGAAAAGCTGAAATTGTTACTGCTAACCACCAGCACAAAATTAAAGACTGCAAATAATGCAATAATCAACGGCAACCGAAGCACTATACGATGCTCTGCCAGCTCTTTTTTAAGCAATGTCAGCAAAGTATTCATTCTCCAACCTCCAACTGCTTTGCAATAAAAATATCTGACAATCCTGTGTGGACAACCTGCCCTAAAGGGTGGAGTTGTTCTTCAATTACATCTTCGAACAATAGAATATGATCTTTATTTTGCGCTCTGTGATACACAGGTTTCAACGCCATAGCTTCATTCAAGTTATCTGATGTAGTACATAAAGTTGAAAAGCGATTTTTTAATTCCGCAATGCTGCCTTGTAATACCGTTTTTCCCTTTTTTAATACCAGAATATCGGTAAGCATATGTTCAATTTCAGCAACCTCATGACTTGCAATGATAAGAGCTCGCTCTCCTTTTCTGAACCAAGACATTAAACCCTGGTAAAACTTCTCGCGATACATTAAATCTAGCCCGAGTGTTGGCTCATCAAGGATCAACACTCGTACATCAGTAGCCATCACCAACGCTAGGTGTAGCTGCATCTTCATCCCTTTTGACAGCTGATGAACACATTTCCCGGGACGGATATCTGTTTCTTCAAGCAATCGATACGCTTTTTGTCGATCAAATGAAGGGTGAACGCCTGACATGTATTTAATTAACTGCTCAACCTTCATCCAACCCGGCAAAACTGCGACATCAGAAATACAAGCCAGATCTCTCATGACCTTTACGCGATCTTTATCAGGATGAAAACCAAATACAGATAACTCACCATCAAAACGCTGTGCGCCAAGAATAGACTTTATTAAAGTCGATTTACCAGCGCCATTATGTCCCAGCAAACCCAGTACCTGTCCTGTACTTAACTCAAAACTGACACTCGACAACACTTCATCACGTCGATGCGTCTTACCGAGCCGATCGGCTTTTATCAATAATTCCACAAGTTGTTTCTCTATTCTTAATATATCTGATACCAAACTAATGTCTTCAGAACGAAATCATCTGGCTATCACGCTAAAGGGATAGTAACAAAGAGAAGCAGAATTAATAAGGGCTGATCATGATCAGCGCCTTATGCTGAAATTTCATAGAGATTGGCTAATCAAAGGGTTACCAAATCGGAAGGGAAATATTGAAGGATTATACCTCTATCAACATACCAAAGCTCACTGTAGCTATTAAACTCAGTGATCGTTTATAACCAAAAAGTGATGAAAACAGCACACATCCAGGATTAAAGCCTTGCTACCTGTAAGCGATCTTCAAAGAAATATACATCAGGTACATACAACCTCAGAACCTTTGATGATGTTCTGTTATGAATGCTATATGGTCTATTTACGTTGCGTCAGCTCAAGTATAAAAGAAATATAAGTCCTATTGCCGTTAGAGCAACATATAGAAAAAGAAGTTCTCTCGAATGAAGCTTAGAAGTCAGTGCCTAAAAGAAACACAGCTCCTACCTGGCATAACATGAAATTTATGCATCAGGCGTAATAACAACTATATTAGTTATGTCATTACTCTTCGTTATCAACTAGGTCTTCTGGGTGAACACCATCTTTTTCCATCATAGCCAGAATTTCAGTCATACGAACCTGGCGTGCTTCATCTTTAAATTCATAAAGAACAGCAATCAAATCATTGATTTTCTGTAGTGGAATACGCTTGATAACAGCCTTTTGTCGGCCTGGGACTTCATCAGCGAAATCAATTAGCATTTTACGATAATCAGCACGTTCTTCTTTAATCGTACCAGTAGTTGCATCAACATTTTTCAACATTGCAGTCAGAGCTTTTTCTGCCGCAGCAAAAGTATCCATGAAATATACCTCTTGAATCATAAACCGGCGTGTGATTGCCAAAGCAATACAAGGTTAATGATTTTTATTAAATGGCCTTGAAGCAAGAGCCACGCATTTGAAGCGTTACGTTCAGCTTAGAAATAAAGACAGCCTCAATAAGAACTCGAAGCTGATGACGGTCTGTCAATTAACATTAGACTGAAATGATTTCTGCTCACACTCTAATTATAATGGAATATTGTGACTACTACGCCACCAGACTGCCTAACGCGCCGATAATACCTCTAGACGACTATCTTGTGAACTCATATTTAGTGAATTTCATCAATTACACAAGCAAAATTGTGTTTGTTAAGACACTATTCAGACTTGTTGTAAACATTTTGGTTCAAATGAAACAGATTGGCAACAGTCAACATGGCAAAAATTCACACTTTTTAGTCATGCCACTATGAATTTCAAGACATCGATCTCAATATGCCGAAAGTGCAAAGCTTTACTAATTTGTTAAATTAACCACCAAAGCTTTAATGTATCACTATCACTTACATTCCCTTACCTGTGAAATCGGCGATCCCTGGCACAACCATTAGCTTCACCACTAATAGAAACTATTTTTGCTATCCGGTGAATAATTAAATCGGGCATATAATTCACACAATAAATCAGATTTGATTAATTTTATGATCAATAAAATACTCATTTCCTCTCCCTTTGTCTCCAAGTAGTACAGCCATCTACTAAGATGCATGCCACTCTTTGAACACTCTCTGCGATAATAATTAATAACGTCAGAGGCCTTTTGTGATTCATGCCACGCAGTTAAAACTTTGTTTTTGCGTGAGTTTAATATTGCTGTTAACCTTTTCCTGTCAACAACTTAGTTATAAAAGGCCTTATGGCGGACATTAGCGCAGCCTGGTAGCGCACTACTCTGGGGGAGTAGGGGTCGCTGGTTCGAATCCAGTATGTCCGACCATAAGGCCTTTATTTTTAGCATCTATCACTGACATGCCCCGCTCCACTTCTTCAGCGTTTGATATAAATGAAACAAAATACGGCACATTCATATATGTATTCGATAGTGCCAAATCCCTCCTCACATTTAACACCTATAATGTTCACACAGGTTCTAACATTCTGTTTCATAACACATGAGATTAGTTGAGCCAGTATTAAGTCAAATAAGATACAGACGTTTTTAATTATGCTGTTTCTTACCAACGCTAGTTGTAGGCAATCTGATGATTTTTTCGTGTCAGAAGAAATGTTTAAATCTGTATTTGTGGGCATATATGTACAGGCATTAGTTTATTTTAGCTCTGTAAGCTGATTGAAGCATTTTATAATAATGTTCCTAAAAGCTCCGCCACCATTCCACAATCTAGAATGGCGAGAATATTGTGAATAACTTTATTTCGTTGCCAGTGACCATTCGCAATACATATTGCTAATGTAGTAAATCATCACCACTTCTGGTTCTCACTAAGCGATAAAGTGTTCAAATAACAATCACATGATAATTCCATGTGAATAAAAAACACCAATTCACTAGTTTAATTTTTGTTAATTTACGTGAAAACCAGGTTAAATCACTGATTTTTATTAAATGAACAGTGTTCTCAACATTAAATAAACCCAACAGCAGGCGACACATTAAAATACTGATATAAAAGGTAAAATTTTACAGGGCAAAATACCCATTACATTTATTGCAAAAATTCCATAGCATTAATGTGATCTTGATCACGCTGGGTTATTGAGATTTCGTGCTAACTTTCAACGCCTTAGATAGACGAAGCATCTGATTCTATGTTTCACAAATGTGAATGCAACCAGTATCTGATAGCGGTTCATTCATTCTTTCAAAAATAACAATACAAGAATCATCTTACGAACTGTCACATAAACGGACGTTCCGGTTCTCTCAGTCAGGTTCTCTTAATTAAGAGTGAACTGGCTGAGCTTCATTTACAGGAAAATTGTATGAGTGTATCAAACGAAACTTGGCTAACATCGCTGAATGACGGACTTATGTCTGCCATCGGCGCCGTTAATGGTTTGCTTTGGGGCCAACTGCTTGTTTACCTGCTCGTTGCAGTAGGTGTTTACTTCACTTTACGTCTCGGCTTCATTCAAATCCGCCAATTCAAACACGCTGTCACTGTACTTAAAAGTGGTACAGATGTAGACAACGGTATCAGTTCTTATCAGGTATTCTGTACCTCTATGGCAGCCCGTGTCGGCACAGGTAACATGGCCGGTGTTGCGGTTGCACTAAGTGTTGGTGGCCCTGGTGCTATCTTCTGGATGTGGGTTATTGCTGTCTTCGGTATGTCGACTGCTTTCATTGAATCTACGCTGGCTCAGATCTATAAAACCAAAGATGTTGATGGCCAGTACCGTGGTGGACCAGCTTACTATATGGAAAAAGGCCTAGGTATGCGCTGGATGGGTACACTATTCTCTGTGTGCCTGATCATTGCATTCGGCCTGGTATTCAATGCTGTTCAAGCAAATACCATTACTGACGCACTGAACCACTCTTTCGGTATTGATGAAACCTTCATGGGTGTGCTGATTGTAGCCACTTCAGCATTCTTCATCATGGGTGGCCTGCGTAAGGTAGCATCAGCTTCTGCGCGTATCGTCCCTGTAATGGCTGTTGGCTACCTGGCAATTGCTCTTGTGATCGTAGTAATGAACATTTCTGAGCTGCCTGCAGCAATCGCTCTGATTGTTAAGAGTGCTTTCGGCTGGCAGGAAGCTGCTGCCGGTGGTGTTGCTTACACAATCTCGCAGGCGATGCAAAGTGGTATTGCTCGTGGTCTGTTCTCGAACGAAGCCGGTATGGGTTCTGCCGCTAACGTAGCAGCAAGTGCAACGCCAAACCCTAACCACCCTGCTTCACAGGGCTTTGTTCAAATGCTGGGCGTTTTTGCTGATACTTTGGTTATCTGTACAGCATCAGCCGCAATGATTATGCTTTCAGGCGTAATGGATCAGCCTGACGCGGCTTCCGGTATTGGACTGTTACAGCAGGCTCTGACTAGTGAACTGGGTGGCTGGACAACTTACTTCATGGCTGCGGCTATCCTGTTGTTCTGCTTCTCCTCCATTATCGCAAACTACACTTACGCTGAAACGAACATCATGTTCCTGAACGGCAACACCAAGAAAGGCCTGTTTGTTTTCCGTCTGATTGTTCTGGCAATGGTTATGTTTGGCTCTGTAGCTTCTCTGCCTGTTGTATGGAACCTTGCAGACGCATCAATGGGTCTGATGGCTTTGGTTAACATCATCGCTCTTGTAATGCTGTCTAAACTGGCAATCAAAGTTATCAAGGACTATGAAACTCAGCTTAAAGCCGGTAAAACGCCTGAGTTTGACCGTTCTAAATTCCCAGAGCTGGACGAACTGGACGGTGCATGGCATCCGGAAGGTACAGACCCTATTGCGATCAGCAAATAACACAGCTGACTCACTAAAACTCTAGCTATGAAAAACAAACACCCCGCTTTGTAGCGGGGTGTTTTTATATCGGTTACAAAAAACCACTATTCTCGCGAACCTGACAAGCTCTCTCAAGGCCTGAGCATTATCATTCGACAGGTTATATGGCCTTATGCTACGCATCAAAAAAGCAGCCTGTAGGCTGCCTTTAATCATACTCGAATCAATCTGTCGTCAGGCGATCAAACGCTCTGACCACTAATTGCACTGTCAAACAAGTTCTTAACCAGCCCAATATAATCTTCAAGGAACGCAATCTGCTCATTTGTCGGGCAACGATGCCATGCTCCGGCAAGAACCTCGGAGAGGTCTTCAACCACAGCATCAGCTTCCTGCATCAACTTAAAGCGAAAATCCGCATCCAGATCAGGGTTCTGTGTAAAAACAGCCATCAGATTGGTTGCTATCATATCAGTAACAACATCTTCCACTGTTTCACTCCCGCCATCTGTACTCGCATTCTCAAACAGAGACAGATGCTCAGTGAAATATTCTATCAACGCATGATAGCCTTCAGACTCAACAACCATAAAAATTCTTTGGGTTAGTAATAGTTTGTTTCAATTCTAAGAAGAATGAGCGGAATTACAATACTCTAAACCGATGTTCTTGCTCTTGATCAAAATGATAAAAAAACTGTCACATGCAAGTTGCTGTTAAATATTGACAGTTTTCAAAAACGAATTCTCATTCCTACATTCCTCACGCAAATAAATGGTGGTTTGATTACGACCATTTTTTTGGAGCTGTACAACGCAGAATCAGAGAGTGACAACCACTGTTCGTAGTTTTTCATCCATGGAGCCCACTCACAAACACCAAAGCTAATTGTGACCCTGATATTCCTGACATCCACAGAAACCGTGGCTTCTTCTACCCTGTTGCGTAACCTTTCTGTAAAGTAAAGCCCATGCTCAGCCGTTGTGCCCGGTAAAATCACCCCAAGCTCTTCTCCGCCATACCTCCCTGCTATATCACTCTGACGTTTGCTTCCTCGCAGTAAACTCGACACAGTGCGAATGACAGCATCACCAATGATATGCCCGAAGGTATCATTCACTTTTTTAAAATGATCGATATCCAACATGATCAGAGTCGACGGTAAACCGGTTTACTGCCAACTCTCAAATTCCTCGGCAAGACAAACTTCCCATTGTCCACGGTTGTATAACTGTGTTAGACGATCAGTCATACTCAGGTGAGTTAGCTGCGCATTAGGTTCACGCAGATGGGTTTTATTTCGTGCTATGTCCGCTACATCCGTTATTGTCAGGCAGATATGGGAGATCTTACCATCAAGGGACTTCAATAGTGTCAGCATCATATTCTGGTACATAAACGATGAGCCACCGGTAACCGAACTGAAATTTGAAAAATTAAAAATTCTAGGTCTGTCCTCCCAGCATCTGAAAGAACGCATTCTGAGCTTAATTGTCGACGCTATTTTGTTCTTAAGCTATTCAACTGGCAGATCTTCTACAACCTCAAATAAGTTCTTCCGAAGAACCTGATCCGAGCCGATACCACTGTATGCCCCCATAAATACATTCCAAGCATAAACGGTATAATTCTTATCGATAATCACAACACCTGCATCAATGTTGTCCATAACCTGCTTTTGTACATCAGCCGATAAAACAACAACCCTCATTTCATGCTTTGTCACAAGCAAAAACTTAAGGACTTCAAAGCCATCCATAACGGGCATGATTAAATCAAGAAACATAAGATCAATATCATGGTGTTGCAGGCACGCTAGCGCTTCTTCGCCATTCTCCGCAAAAAAAAGCATGACGCCTTCCTGCCCGGATAAAACTCCGGATACAGCCCGATGCACAATTGGCGAATCATCACATACCAATATGCTCTGTATTTCCTCCTTGTATTCCTTAGGTGAATTTATCGCGGCTTTATAATAATAAAGCCCGCCTAAATTTATACCCAATGATTATGATATTTATTGAATAAGTGAACTGGTTTGCCCTTCTCCTCTTTTACTTTGTGGTTATTAATTTTCAGCAGCTGTAATACAATCTCATATCTAAATAATAACGATAGGGACAAGTCTTCAATGAAAGTTATTCGATGGGTTCTCGGGCGAGTTATTCTGCTGCTCAACTGTGTATTTTCACCAAAGTCACTGACACGTAACGATGAAGAGCAAAAAAAGATAGACGAAGCCATGCGTCAACTTCAGCTTTACCAATTTGATGCCTGCCCCTTCTGTGTCAAAGTTCGCCGAGCTGCAAAGCGTCTTAATCTTCCGCTGAAAACAAGGGATGCAAAACAATCGCAGTGGGAACAAGAGCTGATCAATGGCGGCGGCAAGCGGAAAGTGCCATGTCTACGCATAGAAAATAAGAATGGTGACATTGAATGGATGTATGAATCTGACGATATCATCCGCTATCTGGAGCAACGCTTCAGCTAAAAATCGAGCCTGTTTAGTGACGAATTTCTGACTTTATTGCCTGCATAAAAATGTCAGATTTTAGTAAATCAGTTTTCAGGACGCTATTAACTTTAATAGCTATTCATAAACAGTGAGCCACATCAATTAGCTTTCTGAATGATTGTGCATTTAATGGCATTTTCGCTTATTTAATGACACACTGCGTTAATTGCAATACAGACACCCGAGCATTCAATGAAGAAAACGAAAACCATCACTACTGACGACATTCTGCTAAAGCTTTGTCAGTCAATCGGTAACGTATTAACCACAGCAACGGATAGCCAAGTTGGTTACTCTGCTATGGTTCAGAAAATCAATAAAACCAGCCTGAAGCCAGATATTGGCTGCTTTGTTCTTTTTGACGGCGGTTTTACCGGCCTGGTTGTTACCAACTTCTCCCAACAGGCTGCACTGGAACTGTACCAGAACTACATGCTAAAAATGGGCATGTCTAAGGATGACCTTGCGATTCATCACACTGCGGATGAAGTGGCTGATGTTCTGGGTGAACTGATGAACCAGGTAGTTGGTGACTTTACCGGTAAGATCCGTCGCGAGCTTCGTATTTCCATTACTCAGAACCAACCTAAAATGCTGGCGCTAAACAAGCAGGTTCTGCTTTCTGTTGATACTAACCTGGATCGTCCTCAGGCGCGCCGTGTGAGCTTCACAACAGAAAACAACAACATCTTCTACCTTGAACTGGCAATGGATAAAACTGAGTTTATTCAGCTTGAAGAATTTGAGCAGATGGACGAAGTAGATCCTGATGAAATCATTGAGAGTGCGAAGAAGGCTCAGTCTAAGAAGACACAAAATGACACTGTAGATGTTGACTTGGATCTGCTTGACGAACTTGGCATTTAATATCAAAACTACCAACTAATTCCTCTAACCTGGTCTGTATTCTCAGAGACCTCGCCAGTATCGCTATAGATCAGGTTAGTTATTACTTCTTTTACACTCTCCCTCTCAGTGCTTTGCTAGACTTTGAAGCGTCTTTGACGCAACAGGGTCTGATTTATGCTAAGTCTGCGTGACATCTTTTTTGCCGTCTCCGGTTTTACGTTTTGCTTTTTTACCCCCTATGCATCTGCAGCCAAAACAACTTATGCAGACTTGAAAAGCGGTGATGTTATTACTGTCACGCTCGATCAGTTGTTACCGACCCAGGCCGTACTGAGTTATGACCGTGAATATGCCAACCTTGCCCGTTATAGCGAAAACCTTAAACAGATGTATAACGACCTTTGCATAGCCAATGGCGGAAAAGGGGTAAAAAAGTGGAGTGAGGATTCAAAGCCGACGGATCCGGAATCTTATCAGTGCCGCAATAAACCCGGCACACACACTGACGCTCTAAATACCGTTGTTGTCGGCCCTGAAGAAGGAATGCTATTTCTGACCCAAGGGCACCATGTTTTTTCAACCTTCTGGGATATGCCAAACGGGGGAACCAGTGTGCCTGTGACGGTAAAAGTCACACATAACCTGATAGGCTCGGCTGAAGATTTCTGGGCCGAGATGAATAATGATCGTGAAGTCTGGTTACGTAATTCAAAGGGGCAGAAAATTAAGGCGGATGACCTGCCCGAATATATAGGGCAAAAACAGCTCAAACATGACCGCTACCTTTCGCTGATTTTCCTGCTTGAGGGGATTAGTTATTCCCACCCGAAAACCAAAGACAAGAAAACAATTCCCTTCTTTGAGCTTAACTGGGCATTGGCATTAAGAAAGCATATGAAGATTTCAGAGTATGATCTCAATGTACCTGATGAATATGCGACCGCCCTGACTGAAGCTGCAACAATAATGGTGGACTTGTCTGACGATGAAGTCATTGGAAAATCTGAAAAAACAGCCAAAGAAATGGGGAAATTCAAGGCGGTTGACAGTAAGGCACTTGAAAAGCTAATCACTGATAAAAAGTCTGATTTCAATTACGCGATGGCTTATCGAATGGCCAAGAAAGAGAAATCAACGCCTAAGCGGCTACTAGAGCAAGAAGCCGCAGAGAAAGAAAAGAAGAAAAAGAGCAAAGAAGCTGAGCCGAACAACAAAGACGAAAAGTCAGAGTAGTTAAAACTTGCGCTTACTTACGAAAGTTCTTCGCCAGAAAGCTGTCCAGCTTGTTGGCAAAGTTCTGACGATCGGCTTGGCTCAACGGCGCAGGCCCTCCTGTCTGAATACCACTGCTACGCATCGTTTCCATAAAGTCACGCATTTGCAAACGCTGCTTAATGGTATCTTTGGTATACATCTCCCCTCTTGGGTTAAGTGCATGCCCCTCTTTGGTGATCACCTCATCAGCCAATGGAATGTCCGCAGTAATCACTAAATCTCGAGGTTCAACCATCTGAACGATATAGTTATCAGCAACATCGAAGCCGGATTCAACCTGCACCGATTTAATATGAGGTGACGGCGGAACACGAATAAACTGGTTTGCAACAAGAGTAACTGGTACTCCTACTCGGTCTGCGGCACGAAACAGAATGTCTTTGATGACATTCGGGCAAGCATCAGCATCAACCCAAATTTTCATAATTCTCTCTCTGATAAACGAAAGCCGCCCATAGGCGGCTTTCTCATAGTCAATTGGCGAAAATTAACCTTCAAGGCCTTTCTTCGCAAGGTATTCATCGTAAGTGCCGTGGAAATCTTCCACGCCATCCTTGGTAATTTCGATAATACGCGTTGCAATCGATGATACAAACTGACGGTCATGAGAAACAAACATCAGTGTGCCTTTGTAGTTTTCCAGAGCAAGGTTCAGCGACTCAATGGATTCCATATCCATGTGGTTAGTCGGTTCGTCCATAAGCAGGATGTTTGGTTTTTGCATAATCAGCTTACCAAACAGCATACGCCCCTGCTCACCACCAGAAATTACGCGTACAGACTTCTTGATGTCATTCTGCGAGAACAGCATACGTCCAAGAATACCGCGGACAACCTGATCGTCCTCACCTTCGTTCTTCCACTGGCTCATCCACTCCATCAGGTTCATGTCCGTATCAAAATCATCACTGTGATCCTGAGCATAGAAACCGATGTTGTTGTTTTCAGACCACTTGATCATACCGTCCATCGGTTCCATCGCACCGGCCAGGGTATTCAGGAAGGTAGACTTACCGATACCATTCTCACCGATAATCGCGATACGTTCACCCACTTCCACCAGCAGGTTTACACCGTTGATCAGGATATTGTCACCATAGCCCTGCTTCAGACCTTCCACTTCCAGCGCGTTACGGAACAGCTCTTTTTCCTGCTCAAAACGGATGAACGGGTTCTGACGGCTTGATGCTTTCACTTCTTCCAGCTGGATCTTGTCGATCTGCTTCAGGCGAGAAGTCGCCTGCTTCGCTTTCGATGCGTTTGCAGAGAAACGGCTAACGAAAGTATTCAGTTCAGCAATCTGAGCTTTCTTCTTAGCGTTGTCAGCCAGAAGGCGCTCACGAGCTTGTGTAGCTGCAACCATGTACTCATCGTAGTTACCAGGGAACAGGCGCAGATCACCGTAATCCAGATCAGCCATGTGCGTACAAACACTGTTCAGGAAGTGACGGTCGTGCGAGATGATAATCATGGTGCAGTTACGCTCAAGCAGAACGCGTTCCAGCCATGAGATGGTATGAATATCCAGGTTGTTCGTCGGTTCGTCAAGCAGCATGATATCTGGGTCAGCAAAAAGAACCTGAGCCAGTAGCACTCGAACTTTCAGGCCAGGCGCAACAGCACTCATCAGGCCAAAGTGCAGCTCCTCAGGAATACCAAGACCAAGCAGCAGTTCACCAGCACGAGCTTCAGCAGAGTAACCGTCCATTTCAGCGAACTGAACTTCCAGGTCGGCAACGCGCATACCATCTTCTTCTGACATTTCTGCCATAGAGTAAATGCGGTCACGCTCTGCTTTGACTTCCCAAAGCTCTTTGTGACCCATGATCACAGTATCAACAACTGTGTATTCTTCGAATGCAAACTGATCCTGACCCAACTTAGCCATACGCTCGTTAGGATCTTTTGAAACAGTACCCGCGGATTGCTCTAGTTCGCCACCCAGGATTTTCATGAAGGTTGACTTACCGCAACCGTTCGCCCCAATTAGGCCGTAACGGTTACCTTCACCAAACTTAACGGAAATATTCTCAAACAGCGGCTTATCGCCGAACTGCATTGTAATGTTAGCTGTTGAAATCAATGTACTGTTCCAATCGTGATTAGTCTGTCAGGCATGAAAAAAGTCGCCAGCATCGGCGACTTTTCTTTAACTTTTCTATAAATAGACGGTGAGTATATCAGATTACGTGAGCCACATCACTCACCAGGTGTTCATTTAACAAATCTCGTAGATAATATTCAAAAGCATAAAAAAAGCGAGCTGATAAGCTCGCTTTTCATTCAGTTACCTATGAAGGTTGGATTATTCCCAGTCCAAAATAACCTTACCTGACATACCAGAACGCATTACATCAAAGCCTTTCTGGAAATCATCAATCTTATAGTGGTGAGTGATGATTGGGTTCAGGTTCAGACCAGATTGGATCAGGCTTGCCATCTTGTACCAGGTTTCGAACATTTCACGGCCGTAGATGCCCTTAATGATCAAACCTTTGAAGATAACCTGATTCCAGTCGATGCCCATATCTGACGGTGGAATACCCAGCAATGCAATCTTACCGCCGTGGTTCATACTGGTAAGCATGCTGTTGAATGCAGATGGGTTACCGGACATTTCAAGACCCACATCGAAGCCTTCTGTCATGCCCAGTTCAGCCATTACATCTTCCAGCTTCTCGTTAGCAACGTTCACAGCACGGGTTACGCCCATTTCACGGGCAAGATCCAAACGGTAGTCGTTCACATCAGTGATAACAACGTGACGAGCACCTACGTGCTTAGCAACAGCTGCTGCCATGATACCGATTGGGCCAGCACCAGTGATCAGTACGTCTTCACCAACAAGGTCGAAAGACAATGCTGTGTGTACAGCGTTACCGAACGGGTCAAAAATTGAAGCCAAATCATCAGAAATGCCTTCAGGGATTTTGAATGCGTTGAAAGCAGGAATAACCAGATATTCTGCAAATGCACCTTCACGGTTTACACCAACACCGATAGTGTTGCGGCAAAGATGTGTACGACCGCCGCGACAGTTACGGCAGTGACCGCAAGTGATATGACCTTCACCAGAAACACGGTCACCAACCTTGAAGCCACGGACTTCCTGACCGATGCCGACCACTTCACCTACGTATTCGTGGCCGACAACCATTGGAACCGGAATGGTTTTCTGAGACCACTCATCCCAGTTATAGATGTGAACATCAGTACCGCAAATTGCCGTTTTCTTGATTCGGATAAGCAGATCGTTATGACCCAGCTCTGGCTTATCCACTTCTGTCATCCAAATGCCTTCTTCAGGCTTTAGTTTAGATAGAGCTTTAATTTTCATGGCTTTTATCTCAACAACTGTATTGCATTGAAGATATCAGGAACGAGCTACAACTCTTTTGATTGGTGTACATTCTTCCCGTCCCTGTCTTAAGAATGTTCATTCAAGCGTTGTCGCTTAAATGATGCCCATGTCTTTACCGACTTCGATGAAGGCATCAATTGCCTTATCCAACTGCTCGCGGGTATGTGCAGCTGACATCTGAGTACGGATACGGGCCTGTCCTTTCGGCACTACAGGGAAAGAGAAGCCAATGACGTAGATACCTTTCGCCAACGAACGCTCTGCAAATTCCGCGGCTACCTTCGCATCACCCAGCATAATTGGAATGATGGCATGATCAGCACCAGCTAATGTGAAGCCAGCTTCTGTCATACGGCTGCGGAAGTGAGTCGCATTGTCCCATAGCTGATCACGCAGTGAATCACTAGCTTCAAGCAGGTCAAGTACACGCAGTGATGCAGAGACAATGCCCGGGGCTACTGAATTAGAGAACAGGTATGGACGTGAACGCTGACGCAACCAGTCAATCACTTCTTTTTTACCAGCAGTATAACCACCTGAAGCACCACCCATCGCTTTACCCAGCGTACCAGTGATGATGTCTACGCGATCCATCACATTGTGGTACTCATGTGTACCGCGACCATGCGCGCCCATGAAACCAACAGCGTGAGAATCATCCACCATTACCAGAGCGTCGTACTTCTCAGCCAGGTCACAGATAGCAGGTAGGTTGGCTACCACACCGTCCATCGAGAACACACCGTCAGTCACAATCAGCTTGTGACGAACACCCGCTTCGTTAGCAGCGATTAGCTGCTCTTCAAGCTCTTGCATGTTGTTGTTTGAGTAACGGAAGCGTTTCGCTTTACACAAACGAACACCATCAATGATTGATGCGTGGTTCAAAGCGTCAGAGATGATGGCATCTTCTGCGCCAAGAATGGTTTCAAACAAACCGGCATTAGCGTCAAAGCAAGATGTGTACAGGATGGTATCTTCCATACCAAGGAAGTTTGACAGCTTACGCTCAAGTTCCTTGTGGATGTCCTGAGTACCACAAATGAAGCGGACAGACGCCATACCAAAGCCATGTTTGTCCATGCCGTCTTTCGCCGCCTGAATCAGATCAGGGTGGTTAGCAAGGCCCAGGTAGTTATTGGCACAGAAGTTTAATACTTCTTCACCAGATTGAATAGCAACAGATGCTTTTTGTGCGGAAGTGATGACACGTTCGGATTTGTATAAACCTTCAGCTTTAACTTGTTCAAGTTGCTGATTGATTTGGTCGTAGAATGCAGCTGACATGATGTTCCTCTCAAGCATAACTTATGTTCATGCAACTTAAGGTCACATTCACAAAGTTAATTCCATATAGTCAGGTTAGGTTATTTGCCTGAAAAAATGTACATTTTTCAGGATCTTTGTTCTGAGTCCATTCTAATTCAAGCGTAATCAGACTATTATCCCCCCAACGGGAAAAGGACTCTTGAGCTACGGACACAAATGGACACAAATAAACTGATTGCCCTTATGCCAGAACTGGCTGTTTTTAAGATTGTGGTTGATGAAGGAAGCTTCACCGGTGCAGCCAGAAAGCTCGGAGTCACTCCTTCTGCGCTGAGCAAACAGATTTCCCACCTCGAACGCGAGCTATCTGCCAAACTACTCGAACGAACCACCCGTAAGCTGGTAATAACCGAGTCAGGAAAAGGCATTTACGAGCAGTGCAGCACCATACTGGAAGCCGCCAAGCAAGCTGTTGAGTACACCAGCTCGGAGCACACCACTCCTTCAGGTACGCTAACAGTTGCCGCGCCAAAAGCATTTCTTAGCATCATATTACAACCAATGGTCACTCCTTTTCTGACCAAATACCCTGATATCGAACTGAAGCTAAAAGCGCGAGACGGTGAAATCGACCTGATTTCAGAAGGCATTGACGTGGTATTCCGTCTAACAGAAAAACCTTCTGAAGGGCTGGTGCTTAAACAGATGGGTAAAGTCAGTCTTTCCCTCTGCGCCAGCCCGGATTACCTTGAACGTCGCGGTATACCTGAACACCCTACTGAATTGCTTAACCATGACTGTATTTACCTTGGTGAAACAGCCACAGACCATATCTGGGATTTTGTAAAAGATGATGAGTTCCACAGCATCCCAGTGAAAGGACGCTACGCAGTAAACCACTCCCAAATGCGCCTTAAAGGGGTAACGGATGGTCTCGGGATTGGAATTTTTCCTGATTTCGTCATTAAAAATGCTCTGAAGGAAGGCAAGGTTAAGCAAGTACTTACTGACTGGACTCTGAAAGGCAACTATCAGGGTGATATTGCGCTGCAATTTGCCCAGACAAAATTCATGCCGGCCCGTTTGCGGGCATTCATAGACTATGTCTCTGAGCACCTATATCAGTACACTGCACACTGATTCTCGCTTAACTGAGACCAGCTCTCACTACAGCACAAAATCATCCTGATTTGGCAAATACGCAATAGACTATACTGATTCTTACAGACTCAGTTGGTATCAACGGCGACATATAAACAAAAGCAGATTGATCCTAATCGCTATGTTCGCCGTTTTTTACCAATAAGACCCTGTGGATTTGCAAAGCGCTCTCTTTTACAAATGTAGTTATCTCAAAGCTATCGTCCACCGGGTATGAAGGACTCATTTCAGGAGGACAGCAATGAAAGTATTACGTTGTTGTTTATACTCAATTCTTAGTCTTATTTTCAGCACCACAACCTTCTCCTACCCGATGAACTCCATCCACTGGAATCATCGCAGCATCGTGTTTTTTGCCCCTGAGAAAGATGAACACGTAAAAGCTTTCATGATGCAAACTCTGATGAATGATTGCCTGCTGCAAGAACGGGACATCAGAACTCTGGTAATCACTAAAGACGGCTTCAATAAACCGGCTAACCTGTTTAGCCCAGAAGATATCCGGCATCTGAGGAAAAAATACAAAATCAAAGGCAACGATCACACCACTATTTTGATCGGCAAAGATGGCCTGGAAAAACACCGCTGGGGAGAGACTACTAACTGGATTTTCATTACAGAACTCATCGATAAAATGCCTTTACGAAAAGTGGAAATGACCTCTCGCCCAAGTCGCTGTTCAGCCTGATCTACGCCCGGGTGTCTACTCCGTCTAATTTTTCACCAGGGAGGATTTTATTTTGTGCCAGAAGACGTATCTTGATATCACTGAAAGATAACTAACTATTAATAAAAATGATGAAAGCACCTTACTTATATCACGGACAAGATCTGTTCTGGGCTACCCCAACCCGGGACACAATGAAGCTGACATTAGTCAGCGAGGCAAGTACATTAATATCAGCGATTTTCATTCGTTGCGAACCCGATAATGAAGAAAAACTGGTAGATATGGAGCGAGGTGAAACTCGTGGGCGTCTCCAGTACTGGCATGGTGAAATACCTCTTAACGCCGACAAACCTGTCACACACTATTGCTTTAAAGTGATGCAAAACAGTCGTCAGTGGTGGCTGCACGGCAATGGCATCTCACCTCGTGTGCCTGGCAAAGAGGCACACTTCAAATACAATCGGCAAGATCAGCCACCAGCATGGGTGAAAGAACAGGTTTTCTACCAGATTTTCCCCGATCGTTTCGCGAACGGCGATCCATCAATTAGCGTTCTGGATAATGAATACAGCCTTAATGGCGATGATCGCCCGACTATAGCTAAAGAGTGGGGAGCCCCTGTCAGCAGCCATGGTGAAAACGGCCCCAATGAATTCTTCGGTGGTGACCTGAAAGGGATCCAGGGTAAATTCGATTACCTGCAAAATCTTGGTATTACTGCACTGTATCTGAACCCAATCTTCTCAGCACCAAGCAACCACAAATACGATACAACTGATTATTTACGAATCGATCCACACCTGGGTACCAATGAGCAGTTTGCCGATATGGTCAGCGACCTGCACGCTCGTGGAATGAAAATCACCTTAGACGCCGTATTCAATCATACATCGACGGATCATCCGTGGTTTGATAAACACGGACGTAACCCTGATGAGCCCGGCGCTTACGGCAACCCGGATTCAAAATACCGTAACCACTACCAGTTTGACGGTAACAGTAACGACTATATCGGCTGGAATGGTATTTCAAGCCTGCCAAAACTCAACTTCTCCAACCCGGAAGTCCGTGATTATATTTACAGCGGTGAAGATGCGGTTATCAAACACTGGCTGCGACCTCCGTACAATATCGATGGCTGGCGATTTGACGTTATTCATATGCTGGGCGAAGGTGCCGGAGCCAAAAACAATCCACATTATGTGCGCCAATTCCGGGAAGCCGCCAAGTCAGCCAATAACGATTGTTACATCCTGGGCGAGCACTTTTTCGAGGCCAGCAATTGGCTTCAGGGGGATCAGGAAGACGGCGCCATGAACTACTATGGTTTCGCCCACCCTCTTCGCGCCTTTTTTGCACAAAAGGATATTGCCTATCACAACTGCCAGATTGATGCTGAAGAGCTAGTTAACTGGCTGAATGAATCCCGCAGTAAAATGCCGTGGCAAAACCAGTTAGCCCAGCTTAATCAGCTGGACAGCCATGACACCATGCGGTTCCTGACAATGCTGGAAAACGACGATGAAACTATGCAGCTGGCACTGCTGATGCTGTTTGCTTACGTGGGAGCACCATGTATTTACTACGGCACAGAAGTGGGTATGGAAGGCGGCCAGGATCCAGATAACCGGCGCTGTTTCCCATGGGACCGTGCCGAAGCTCAGCATCCGACATTTGATTATGTACAAAAGCTTATTGAGCTTCGCAAACAAGCGAAATGTCTGCAAGAAGGGAGCCTGCAATGGCTGATGGCCGAACATAAACAACTGGCATTTGCCCGAATGCTGGATGATGAAGCTTATGTCTGTCTAATCAACAACAGTGAAAATGCCAAGCCTGTCGAAGTACCTCTCTGGCAGCTAGGTATGGAACAAGCAATTCTGAAAGACCTGCTGACTGAAGATGAGTGGCAAGTAAAAGATGGCATACTTTCAATGACACTCGCGGGTAAGGAAGGACTCCTGCTTACCAAAGCGTGATCGGCTCTATACGTAAATAATACCAATCAGATTCTTATTCAGTTTGGTTAAATGGCTGGCTCATTGCCGGCCATTTTCTTTTGGAGGCAACAAAGGATTCACAGAAATTGCGTTGCCGGAAATCTAGCTAAGATGTACAGTGAATCACTCATACCAATCGGAATAATTAATTATTTGTTAATTACTTATGCTGATTGATTTTAGCCGGAGGAGAGACGATGAGCGCAGAACGTTACATAGGCATAATGTCAGGAACCAGTATGGACGGTGTCGATACTGTACTGGTCGAAATTGACGATAACCGCATTAACTTACTCTGTGAACACGCCTTCCCGATGGGGAAAAACCTTAAGCAATCCCTACTGGATATCTGTCTTGGCCAGCCAACCAGCCTGCAGGCTATAGGCGAACTAGATCACCGTCTGGGTCATCTGTTTTCAGATGCTGTGCTGGCTCTGCTGGAAAAAGCTAACATTGCCTCCTCATCTGTCAAAGCAATTGGCAGTCATGGTCAGACAGTATTTCACTCCCCGACTACCGAACATCCCTTTACCATGCAGTTAGGTGATGCCAATATTATTTCAGCAAAAACTGGTATTACTACCGTGGCTGATTTCAGGCGTAAAGACATGGCATTCGGTGGCCAGGGTGCACCTCTTGTACCTGCATTCCACCAGCAACTTTTCAGTCAGCCGGATCTGACCCGAGTTATTTTGAATATTGGCGGTATCGCTAACATCACCGTTTTAGATCCTGCCAAACCTGTCACAGGCTTTGATACTGGCCCCGGCAACATGTTAATGGACGCCTGGATCACCAAACAGCTCGGAAAACGCTTTGATGCTAATGCCGAGTGGGCTTTAACCGGTAACGTAAATAACGATCTGCTTAACAGCCTGATGTGTGACCCCTACTTTGCTCTACAACCGCCAAAGAGTACGGGGCGAGAGCTCTTCAATCTCCACTGGCTTGAGAATCATCTGGAACAATCCACTCTGTCAGCAGAAGATGTTCAGCGTACATTAGCTGAATTTACCGCAGTTAGTATCAGTAACGATGTCACGAAAGAAACACCGGGAGAATTACTGGTGTGTGGCGGAGGCGCGCATAATCCGCTAATCATGCAACGCCTGGCAGAACTCTTACCCCAATGGCAGGTAATGACAACGGCAGATCGCGGTGTAGACATAGATAATATGGAAGCCATGGCCTTTGCATGGCTTGCTTATCGCACTCTTCACAAGTTACCCGGTAACCTGCCAGAGGTAACAGGAGCCACACAGCTCACCCCTCTTGGCGCTATTTATCCTTAGATAGTATGAAATGACCAACCAACAGCCCGCTGATATACTCATCGGGCTGTATGTATTTAAAGGTTCTTTAAGAGTTCTATACTAGTTCTTCATTTTATAAGTATTCAAACTGCTGAAAGATACGCTTTAGACTAACGTATAATTTAGTGCGCTCAACAGGCTTGGCAACATAGTCATCCATACCATGTCGATAACAGAGCTTCTCCTGATCTTCCAATACATTAGCGGTAAGGGCGATAATCTTTGGCTGACATAATAAATTCAACTGACGTATTTTTTCTGTTGCTTCAAGTCCACCCATATTCGGCATCTGACAATCCATCAGTATTATGTCTGCCGCTTTTTCCTTCATGTAATTAAAAGCCTGCAAACCGTCATCAACTATATCGACCCGTTCAATACCCAACGTTTTGAGCAGTGCCTTAATTAATTGCTGATTAACTTTACTGTCTTCTGCCACAAGCACTTTTTTATCCGAATAGGATGATAGATCCATAACTTCTGATACTAAGTTTTCTTTCTGTACGTGCAGCTCAATTTCGTCAAAAGTCACTTCAAAGTAAAACTCGGTCCCGACCCCATGCTGGCTCTTTACCTTCAATTCAGAATTCATCAAGCGACATAATTTGCTGGAGATAGTCAACCCTAAACCTGTACCACCAAATTTGCGGGAAATAGACCCGTCAGCCTGAGTATATGACTCAAAAATGACAGCAAGTTTTTCAGCCTCAATTCCAATTCCGGTATCTATAACTTTAAATTGTAATGTCGTGCCCGCAGAACTAACCTCTTTTTGAGTTACCACTAACAGTACAGCCCCTTCATCGGTAAATTTCACCGCATTTGCCAGCAGATTAATCAAAATTTGTCGCAATCTATGTTCATCCCCCCAAAAAACACTTTTGTCACAACCATGAAGCTGGTAATCAAATTTAAGGCCTTTGCTTTCTGCCTCAAGCCTCAGCGTATTAATGCAACTCTGGACTACGTTTTTAGGCTTAAACTCAGCTTTCATCAATTCAACTTTGCCTGTTTCAAGCTTCGAATAATCCAGAATTTCATTAATAATTGATAAAAGAGAAATGGCAGATTCTTTAATGTAAGAAACCTGTCTGCGGGCTTCATCATCTAACGGATGCTCCTCAAGACACTGGACAAAACCAAGTACCCCGTTCATCGGTGTTCTGATTTCATGGCTCATATTCGCCATAAACTCACTTTTAAGCTTTATCGCCCGATTCAACTCTTTAGTACTGTCGCTCAGACGTTTATTTAACGCTGCCATTTTCACATCCCGACGATAAATCGACTTATCAACGGCCTTTATTTTTCTTGCGAGGCAGGCAACCTCCCCTTCCATTACATTAATTCCTTCGATTTGAACATCACCGTTACCAACATCAGGCAGAATTTGTATCATTGCATTAAGCGGCCGAGTGATTTTTCTGTGCATATAAAACAAGATAAAGCCCAGCATGATCACAAACGGAAAAGAGAACAGCATTAACTGCTGCAGCATGTTGTAATAAACCTGTGTAGAGCAATAATGCACTACATAATTTGCAATGGGTTTATTGTTAAACAAAAGCGGAAAGCTTAGTTTAAAATTGAAGTTCAGGAGCGATACACCGTTTTCATACGGTAAAGCGAAAGCAAATGTATAAGGTTCATTGGCTTTCACGTATAAATGAGTCAGATTTCCTTCTAAATCATAAATCGAGACTGAACCTATTTCTTCGTAGTTACTCAGCATTCGATTCAACTCAATCGACTTCTCTGTACTACCAAAAAGCGTGGCATCTATTATCATCTGACTTGAAGCATTCATCAGAACCTGCACATCTTTTACCACACGATCAACGTTACTCTTATAAGTCAAATACAGAGATATCGCGACAGAGCAAAGCATCACCAGTCCGATGATCAGATAGATCTTCCAGACAAGAGTTCCTTTTGAAAATCCCTCCCCGACACGCATAGTCTTCTGCACCTTTTTATTTGTTTTTGGTAAAGCTATACATTCGGCCATTCTGCCAGCCTCTGATAATGACTGTCCTTATCTTTCGGTAGGCAGGTTCTTTGCTGACCAATCCAGCCATGACCCATCATAATGAGCAACATCAAAGCCAGAACGCTTTAGCAAGTAATAACTTAAAGTTGATGCTTTACCTTTATTACAGTAGGTAATGTTCTTTTTACTCTTATCAAAGTCGCTCAATACCAGAGCAATCTCTGATTGCGACTTCAACACTTTTACGCCACCGACGGAGGGCGTAAAAAAGTCGCCTATAGAAAGATGACGCGCTCGGGGAATATGACCATATACGTGAGTAACTGATCTGTTACCTTCGTATTCAGGCAAGGTCCTGGAATCATATAATTGATAATCGGGACTATAAGTTGCCACTTTGGCAACCAACGTACTGGCGTAGGCCGCTGAGTTAAAAACGGGAATATAACTTGTTTTATCAGGGAAGATTATCTCTGTGCTAACAGGATACTCCTGAAGCCATAGGCTGTAGCCGGTTTCCAAAATTGCAAGGTTACGGTGCCCGTATAGCTCCAAAACCCAAAACAGTCGCGATGAATCGAGATAATTACCGTTATCGTAAATAATGACGAGTTTGTTTTTGTCTAAACCTTTTTTCCTCAACAAGGGCGTTATATTTTCTTTGTTTTTCACATAATACACATCATTGTTAACATGATAGGTATCATTAACTGGAAAGCTGACTGCACCCGGGATATGGCCATTAAGATATTCTCGTTCTGGCCTGGCATCGTAAATGATAACGTCATCACGCCCAAGACGTTCGATTAACCAATCAGCACTGACAGAGTATTTTGCTTCAGTAGCCGTTGCATTAGCCCCGAAAAATGACAATGCGACGATCAACAGAAGCCTTATCCAGGTTGCAACAAAACAATAGGTAAATTGCATAACACCTCCCTAGTCCAACACCAATTGCTATTAATACATGATGGTTGCTATAGAGAAGCAAATTTCTTACCACTTCAATTTACGTCTATTTTTATATTTGTTGTCGTCCTTATCACAACGTTAGCGTCTTAAAACAAGCAGTTAAATCGAACAGTTTCATTCTACCCCACAAATCCCAAACCGTGTTTTTGCATCCTGCAACGCGAATTCAAATATGGGTTATTGCTCGCTAAGCAACATTACCGCTCAAAAAGTTAATACCCCGTTAAAATTAAGTGTGTGTATTCTTCTTCCGATCACATTTCCATACATACAAAGCGTGATTCAAATCACTAATTTCTTTCGACAAAGATCACACTAATAAGTTGTTAATTTTACTAGGACAATAACGACGCAAACGTTACACTCCCCGCCATAAAAACTACAAAGTCTCACAGGATAATCTCCTGTTTTTCTTCCCCAACGTGAAAGGTCCTAAGTAAAGATGAGTCCGGAAAAATACCTTCTAGACTGGCAAACAAGCCAAACTAACGCAGAATCCATCTCACCACTTCTTGGCCAGCTATACCGACAGAAAGGCGTTGAAACCCTTCTGTTCGGACGCCAAATCGTCAATGCTTCTATTATTGATATCATCAAGGCACACCGTGTAGCCCGTCGTTACACGGGGTTTGAACTGTCTCCCGCACAAACCCTGCCATTGGTTCAGGCTCTTACCCGACTTGAACTATCACCTTGCAAAGTCGATGTCGGACAACTTGCCCATAAGTTCTGGAAAGATCATGATGATGAGGATGATCTCAACGACTTTTTGCAGACGGCGCTGACAGAGTCACTCAATAGCACCCAGTCCGTCGAGCCTCGCGATGTTGTATTGTATGGCTTTGGTCGTATCGGACGCCTACTCGCCCGTTTATTGATTGATAAAAGCGGCCCCGGCTACCCGTTGCGCCTTCGTGCTATTGTAGTTCGAGGCGGCAAACAGGGAGATTTAGAGAAGCGTGCCAGCCTGCTGCGCCGCGACTCTGTCCATGGTCAATTCAACGGCAGCATCACCATAGACGAAGAGCGCAAAGCCATTATTGTTAATGGCAACTACATTCAGATGATTTACGCAAACAGCCCAGCAGAAGTCGATTACAGCGTTTATGATATTGTTAATGCGCTTGTTGTTGATAACACGGGTATCTGGCGCGATACCGATGGGCTAAGCCAGCACCTGAACTGCACTGGAGCATCGAAAGTCCTGCTTACCGCACCGGGTAAAGGTGATATAAAGAATGTAGTATTTGGCGTTAACGAATCAGAAATTCAGGATGATGACTCAATCATCTCAGCGGCAAGTTGTACGACCAATGCCATTACGCCAATTCTAAAAGCAGTTAATGATAAATACGGCATTGAATCCGGTCATATCGAGACTGTTCACTCATTTACCAATGATCAGAACCTGATTGATAACTTCCACAAAGGTGAGCGTCGTGGACGTTCTGCCGCTCTGAACATGGTACTGACCTCAACAGGTGCAGCCAAAGCCGTTGCCAAAGCCTTGCCTGAACTAACAGGTAAACTGACAGGTAATGCCATCCGAGTTCCGACTCCGAACGTGTCGATGGCCATCGCCAACCTGAACCTTGGCTCTGAAGTCACTGCTGAAGCACTGAACGAATACCTGCGTCAAATGGCTTTGAATTCGCCACTATCCGGCCAGATCGATTTCACTCAATCGACTGAGATCGTCTCTACCGATATCGTCGGTTCACGCCATGCGGGTGTTGTAGATGGCGCAGCCACTATTGCCCAGGACAAGCGTTGCGTACTTTATATCTGGTATGACAATGAGTTCGGCTATAGCTGCCAGGTTGTTCACTGTATGGAGCAGATGATGGGTGTTCACTACAAGACCTACCCTGAAGCCAAGTAACTGAAAGACATCCTACTCCAAAATAATAACAACGATTTAGCCTCTTGCTCTTATTCGCCGCCCACTCCACCGGGCGGCTTTTTTGATTTAACGTTTCGACTCGAGGTTTTTGATAGGAAACTAAGTCGGAACCAGGGTTATAACAGCAAGTCTTTTACAAGCTCACAGCGCCCGCCATTCATGGCTTTATCCCAGTCATTTATAGTGCTGAATCCACGCCCGTCAATCATTACAGCGTTATCTAACCCAGGCAGCATTTCTTTATTTTCAAATGTTTGAGGATCAAACCACTTCCGAGACATTAAACTCATCAGTTCGCGATCACTCTTCGTCGGATAGATCTTTTGTGAAACGTAATCAACAGGCTTATTAAAGACAAACGGTAGTTCCGCGGCATGACAAGCTTTGGAGGTTCCGTCTTTATTCATGCAGCTTAACGACGTCAATGGCGACACACTCATCGGCCAGAAATTAAAACCGGGATCATAATTGAAATGATACATTGCCGTCAGGTTTGAGCCGTTCGGGTTATCAATCTGATTTTGTATCACCTTTCTGGCTGCGCAAGTAAACAGCATATCATTGGCAAGCATTCGGAATTTAGCCACGTTGTTGCCCGAACCTTCAAGTGTGCTGTCATCTTCAGGGGCATAACTGTCCATTCCAAGCAACTTATTAGCCTTAAGCACCCCATTGAAACCATAGAAAGCACGAACAGACAAATCGTACATATTATTGTTTCTGGCAATTTCAGGTATTGCCGGATGATCAATAATGTAATTGCCATCTTTGTCCTCGATGTTTACAAAGAGCAGAGCTTCAAGCATAGAGGTAAAAATATTCGCTTCATCAGTGTTAAAGCCAATTACAGTTGGAACAATAAACTGAGTATCAACCGGCTGGTCAGTTAAATGATAGCCCTCAACAACTACCTGTCCCCATATGTTTTTCTTTTGTTCAATATAGGGAGCAAACGGCAGCATGCCTGATGTTGCAGGTGCCGACCTCAACAACGAATCAACAAGCACCAACCCAGATTTGGCATAACCTTGCACCTTTTTCAGCTGTTCCAAATCAAGCTCTTCAAGAGATTTACCACCGAACTCCGGCGTTTCTTCAACATATTGCCTCAGTGTCTTTTGCAACTTTTCTGCCGAGTCATAATTCTTGTACGCGATACCATAAGGGTTACTCTGCATAATGGCCCGCTGATAATATTTACCCGCAACGTTTTCCTCTTTGTTCGCGGTTTCTTGCTGAAGAATACCAATCGACATCGCCCCGGCACTTTCACCAAAAACCGTCACATTTTCAGGGTCACCACCAAAATCAGCAATGTACTGATGAACCCATTCAAGCGCTCGCTTCTGATCACCGATTCCATAATTACCGCCTTTTAGATCATCAGTCCACAAACTACCCAACAGACCTACACGGTAGTTTACGGAGACAGAAATAAACGGATTACCGCTTTCAGCCCCTTGGGCAACAATTGTATCCCCGTGGTTAACCAGCGACGAACCCGAACCACTTTCAAATGATCCGCCATGAATAAAAACATAAACAGGTAAGTCGCCCCCAATATCTACGCCTTTGGGGCGCCAGATATTCAGATACAAACAATCCTCTGACTGAACTTCTTCAGTATTATTTAGCTGTGGACATATCGCTCCAAACTGTGTGGCGTCTAGATTCCCGTCAAGAGGCTTCAGTGTGCTATGTACAAACCGCTTGCTGCTGCCATATTGAATGCCTTTAAAGGATTCGACTTTTCCACCACTTTCAACCAGACCAGTCACTGTCGCACCATTATTAGCGTTTACAGTAACGAATTTCAGTTCACTTATTTTTCCATCACTTGTGCTTGTATCTTCGCCACAACCAATCAGAAAAAATGAAATTACGAGCCCAATGGCTTTTATTTTTATATTTTTCATTGCTAATAATTAAATCCATTTTATGTAGAAGGCAAATAGAATAATCAACCTAACTTTCCAATTAGTTTAATTATCTACCCATTGGTAAGAATCGATTAAAACAAAGGAAGTATATTAAAAGCCGAAGAAAAATAAACTCAATTCAATCTGGTCGGACGTTTTGGAAAAGAGCTAACAATGAAACAGACTTATTAAAAGCATTTACAACCAACATCCCTTAAAGACAAAAATAAGAAAATAGAATATTTCGCAATAAACATCCGCAAGAAAACCAATAATTAAAAATGTAGTCAACGTCACTATATTCAACATTTCAAAATGAGTAAAAGCATAGATACATAACAAGAACCAATGCAAACCAAACACACCAAAAACCAAACATATCACACACTTAATAACCACAACCAAATATCACAGTTAAGCCCCCAGAACTTAGAGAGTACAATCTAAAAATCCAATAGTGTTATCAACAACTCATCACTTAAGTACAAAAAATAATTTCAACCATTGAAGAAATAAATTTAATTAACCAATTAAAAACACATTTAAAAAACTCGACTTCACACAAAACTCTAGCCATCTGGTCCGATTTGTTCAATTTAATTAAAACCCTAGACTCAACTCGGATAAACACCAACTAAATACATTTATATATAATCCTAATAAATAAGTTGATAACTATGTTCAAGAAGCGTCTGTTATACACTGCTGTTATTTCAGCCATTATATTTCCATCAGTCTCTACTCAAGCCGCAGGTTTTCAATTAAACAGCCAGTCAGCTACAGGTCTTGGTCGTGCTTTCGCAGGCGATGCAGTTATTGCCGATAATGCTTCAGTAGCAGCTCGTAATCCGGCAGCCATGGCTCTTTTCAAAGAAAACAGCCTTTCTCTTGGCTTTAATGTCATTTCAACTGACGTCAGTATTAAAGAAGGAACCTATAATCAACCACGGGTACTCACCAACGGTAGTGAAATACTTGCAATAGAAACCAACCAGTTTGATATTTCAGGCACCGATGATATCGGCGGTTCATCTTTTGTCCCTAACCTTCATGTGATCGTGCCACTGAATGAGCAATGGGCATGGGGTATTTCAGCTTACTCAAACTTCGGTACAGAAACTGAGTTTGAAGATGATTTCCCAGCCTCCATCTTTGGTGGCAAAACCAGTGTAAAAAGCATGAACTTAGGTACCAGCCTTTCATACCGACTAAACCAGAACCTCAGCTTTGGTGCTGGTATCGACCTTATATACGGTGTTGGTAATCTGAAACGAGATTTTGACAGTGAAGCCTGTATGACAATAGGTGGAAAACCCGCTTTATGTCGTGACATTCAAATGAATGTTATTGATGTCGATGCATCGGGATTTGCTCTGGGCTGGAACACAGGCATCGTCTATGAAGTCAATGAGAATCACCGCTTTGGACTCAGTTACCGCTACAGCCCGACTGTAGAAGCAAAAGGTGATGTCAAAGCAGGTACCAACGAGGCAGACTCAATGGATCTCCCTCTTCCTGATATGGCTGAATTTTCCGGTTATCACCGCCTGACAAACCAGTTTGCTGTTCACTACAGTCTGCAATGGGTTGAATGGAGTGCCTTTGATACATTGCACATAGCCGGACTCGACAAAGAATATCAATGGAAAGATGCCGGCCATATTTCTGTCGGGGGAACTTATTATCTGAACAATGACTGGACCCTTCGCGCAGGCTATATGTATGACATCTCAGCCACAGACGAGTTGAAGTCTATTTCAATCCCCGATTCAAACCGCCACTGGTTCTCTACCGGATTCACCTATCATCTCAACAAAAAAGAAAATATCGATTTTGGCTTCACTTACCTGATGGGTGAAAGCGTTACCTTTGATGAACAACTTAACGAGAGCCTGCCCGTACCTTCAATTACAGGAGCCACGACAAGAGCTGATGCCATTCTTGTTGGCCTTCAATACAGCCGTACTTTCTAATCCATCACTGGATGTTCCTAAATAAAGAGGTTTACCTCTTACTCTTGTTTGCCGCCCACTCCACCGGGCGGCTTTTTTGAACTGGTTCCAAATTAGTAACCTAGATAACTGAATAACGAAAACAACCATCCAAAACAGGTCCCAATTAATAAAGTTTAAAACCAACTATCAATCCGACTTTCATAAACTAACGGCACCTCCTTACCAGCAATCATTCATACACAGGAAAACTATCGGTGCTGTTTGATAACCCTATTGACGAAGCTAAGTTCATGCGAACTCGGATCATAGATGCTACTGGTCGTTGTTTTATCATTGTTCCCTCATACAAAGCGATCAACGGCGACAGGCTGAGTGCACTGATTCAATACCAAAATAGCAAATACTGGGCGAAATACCTGTTGCGCAGTCACTGCGACATGTGGGGCTATAATTTCGATTTCCTGACCTTATACCATCAACTGTGTCCTTCACCGTTAATGAGACACAAATCGTTGAACGAGATGATTGATGAAATAGGAAAAAAGATTTCCTGTGGAGAGTTTCTTGTTTATCAGGTGGACTGTTTTATTCCGCCGGCACCAGTCGAGAATGCATAAACAATCCCAATGGCGAGCAAAGACCCACTACCGGTTCCACACAAGCATAAAGAGAAAGCAAAGACATTCGAAAAAGGCGGAAGAACAGCAGAATCGAGAAAAACTGATTTCGCAGAAAATAACGCCACCCAAGCAAATAAAGCATCTTCTAACAGTGCTTCCGGCATTACAGCAGGAAGCGTTGATACGGATAATTGGGTGGAAATCATCATCCGTGACGAATTCAATGAACCATTCGCAAATGTAAAAGGTAACCTGATTGATTCAAGTGATACAAAACACCCCATAGCACTCAATAAAAACCCAATTTTTGTTTCCGGAACCTCTCCCGGTACAGTCAGACTGGAACTTGAGCCAACTTCATGGCTGAAAGAAGCGCAAAAATCTGAACATAAACCAAACCTAGGAGAAGATCCTGTACGATGGTTCGCTCGTTCTTACACAGGCCATCAGTCATCCTCACCAGACTATCTGACGGTTACAGCAGGTGATTTAACGGCGCCAACAGAAGACATTACGCTACCGCCAAGGCATGTAGCTAAGCAAGCCGATAACTTACACATGGAAACAGGAAGAAGTTATGTCCTGAGGGTGAAAGGGTTTAATTACAAAACATTAAGACTGGGCGTATTTTTTGATGGGACAGGCAACAATAACGAAAACCACCAGCAAGGCTTAGCTGAGCTTCAACAATGGCTGAAAGAAACCTGCGATGATCCGGCAGAGGCTGCCGATGAATTTGAAAATTGCCGTCTAGGTACCACCCCGGTGGAAGGAAGCTATGCCAATGACATGACAAATATTGGCAAATTGAGCAAAATGTATGGCCCTCCTATAACATCAGATCGTCATATCTTTCCTGCGTACATTGATGGTATAGGCACTGTCAGCGGCAACAACGATAGTCTTATGGGGAGCGCTGTCAGTTTGGGTGACACATCAGTAAAAGCTCGTGTAGTTCAAGCATGTCAACTAGACATTAAAGAATATTACCGTGAACAAATTTCCTCTAATGACATGACTGATATCGACGGCTACTCAAAAATCGAATTCGACGTCTTTGGTTTCAGCCGAGGAGCGGCAGCAGCCAGACATTTTGTCAATACAATAGACCAAAATAATAATCATGGCTTAATAGAGTCATTAACTAATATCAATGGATTACACCTCAAAGCTGGTTTCAATTGGTCAGACCGTAAAGACAGCCGGGTTACTTTCGTTGGTATCTTCGACACAGTTGAATCAGCATGGCAAGATACAATGCTTGGCCTCTCACCGGATTGCGCCGAACGTGTTGTACACCTGACCGCTGCGGATGAATACAGGAAAAATTTCCCGCTAACACGAATTACAAATGATGTTAACGGTTCTCAAATCGCCAGTAACTTCACCGAAGTGGTTCTTCCTGGTGCTCACTCAGATGTCGGAGGCGGTTACTACAGCAGGCACACCTTAGGCTATGGCATCAATCCCGATCCAGCATTAACCGAATATCTTCGTTTACGATATTTTGTCAGCATTGAAAATAATCTAACCCAACACTTCACTAAAAGTCAGGCATATAAAAAAGCGATACAGTATGCCCAACATAAACAAAAATTAGGCTGGGCAGATAGAATCGTCACTTTTACAGATCCAAACCGAGTATTAAATGATGGTGAAATTGGATTAAGAGTCCGAACCTTTAGGCGAAATCATCGGCAAAGCAAAAAATCAGTTCATGTTGACGTATTAATGTATCGAGTTGTAGAAGGAGAACTGTCACGAATTCCTCTACATATGATGGTTAAAGCTGGTCAAGCAGAAGGGGTTCCTTTCCATGAATGGAAAACAGGCAACAAAATACTTACAACTAAAACAAATCGAACGAATATCCCTATTGACCTTTCCAAGCTAGAAATAACGTGGTTAAAAACAGCCTGCATTAAGGGGGGTGTAAAAGAACAATACAAAGAACTCCCAACCGATGTATATCGTACATTACGGCGCTATTATTGCCATCATAGCTCACATGAAAATGGAGCCTTAGATAAGTTAGTCAACCAAGCCAATTATAGTTTTTGGGATAGTGGTGAAATCGCCAACCGGGAATTATTACCCAACACTCCGGGACAGACATCATGACAAAGAATAAAATCATCTTTTTCTTCTTCGCATTCATACTTACAGCCTGTGCAAAGGCACAACATGAAACTTGGGGGTATGGCTTTACCGCTGCAGCTGACGAGGTGTTCAATACCGAAATTCGGTTCGTTCTACCAGACAATAAAACCGAACTACGCCCACTTAGCGTCGGAATATCAGGGGCTTTTCTTCCTCAAGAAATACTTAATGGTTATTTTGCTTTTCGCGGATTCAGTGGCCCCAAACAATCTACCCCATATCCGATAAGAGCCTATGTCGAATGGGTCTCCTTTGTTGATAAAAAACGCTATGGGATTTGGCTCAACTTTCCAACCAACCTCGATTTTTTAACAGATGAAAATTCTTATATTTCTGGATGTGGTAAAGGTTGGCAGATGAGAAGAATTCTAAACTTTGGTGTCGCACCGGGGGGCTATATTGAAACCTATGTCGGTACCGGTTGTGAAGCTGACCGGGTAATTTTGCATCGCAACATTGCTTCCGAAGTTCAGACTGAATATGACAAGACGGTGCCATTAGCAAGTCAATTCAAAAATAGATTCAAAGCGTTTGACGAAAAAAATCAGGCTTTCATCAAAAAGCATTCCATCCCCTATTGGCGTTTTCAACTTGGTCAACCGCCTATCGCGACAAGCCGCAGAAACAACAATCAATCACAGTAGATTTTGCACATTAGTCCTGATAAAACCAATGCAGGAATATACATCATGATAAAAAATAGAATCATCACTTTCTTCTTCGCGTTCATGCTTGCTGCCTGTGCATATGCACAACATGAACCTTGGGGGTATGGCTTTACCGCCGCAGCAGACGAGGTGTTCAATACCGAAATCCGGTTCGTTCTACCAGACAATAAAACCGAACTACGCCCACTTAGCGTCGGAATATCAGGGGCTTTTCTTACTCAAGAAATACTTAATGGTTATTTTGCTTTTCGCGGATTCAGTGGCCCCAAACAATCTGCTCCATATCCGATAAGAGCCTATGTTGAATGGGTCTCCTTTGTTGATAAAAAACGCTATGGGATTTGGCTCAACTTTCCAACCAACCTCGATTTTTTAACAGATGAAGATTCTTATATTTCTGGATGTGGTAAAGGTTGGCAAATGAGAAGAATTCTAAACTTTGGTGTCGCACCCGGGGGCTATATTGAAACCTATATCGGTACCGGCTGTGAAGCTGACCGGGTAATTTTGAATCGCAACATTGCTTCCGAAGTTCAAACCGAATATGACAAGACGGTACCATTAGTAGACCAATATGGAATCAATGAATTCCATGAAAAACACAAAGAGTTCTTTATTAAGTACACCATTCCCTATTGGCGTTTTCAACTTGAACAACCGCCTATCGCGACAAGCCGTAGAAACAACAATCAATCACAGTAGATTTTGCACATTGGTCCTGATAAAACCAATGCAGGAATATACATCATGATAAAAAATAGAATCATCACTTTCTTCTTCGCGTTCATACTTGCTGCCTGTGCATATGCACAACATGAACCTTGGGGGTATGGCTTTACCGCCGCAGCAGACGAGGTGTTCAATACCGAAATCCGGTTCGTTCTACCAGACAATAAAACCGAACTACGCCCACTTAGCGTCGGAATATCAGGGGCTTTTCTCCCCAATGAAATAATCAACGGACAATTTTCTTATTATGGCTCAGGTGGAGCTAGGCAAACATTAAAACATCCAATTAAAGCCTATGTTGAATGGGTTTCCTTTGTTGATAAAAAACGCTATGGCATATGGCTTAATTTACCTGTAAACCTTGGCGATTTGATGGATAAAGACTCTTATATCACCCAATGTGGAAACGGCTGGCAAATAGACCGAAGTTTAGTTTTTGGTGTCGCACCCGGGGGGTATATTGAAACCTATGTCGGTACCGGCTGTGAAGCTGACCGGGTAATTTTGCATCGCAATATTGCTTCCGAAGTTCAAACCGAATATGACAAGACGGTGCCATTAGCAAGTCAATTCAAAAATAGATTTAAAGCGTTTGACGAAAGAAACCAAGCTTTCATCAAAAAGTATTCCATCCCCTATTGGCGTTTTCAACTTGATCAACCGCCTATCGCAACAAATTCAGGAAAAATCACAAACTAGCCGTTTTCTGACCATTAGGTGATAGCTCACCACAACTCAGATAAACGCCTAATAGATAACGTAAATGCCCGTAACCGAACAAAAAACAGACAAATCAAACGTATAAAAGTGTGTCAACTATTAACTAGTTGATAAAAAACATGAACCAGCTTCAAAAAATGTTAAAAGGAAAAAGCTTATTAAGAGCGGTATTTATTCACTATTAGTATAATAACTCTACGATAACTCAATAGATATAATGTATGAAAATCAGTGACCTCAACCAACGATGTGTAGAGTTTGAGCTAAACCAATCGAAAGATATAATCCAGGGATTACTGGATGGTGAAGACATAAATCCAGAGTTATTAAAGTTTATCTTAAAGAAAATGGAATCCTTGCTCGCTCAAGTGGAAGACTGATCAGCCTGAGAAGCATTTTGAAAATCAGCTCATGTTATTTTCAACAGAAGATTCTGTCATTCGCCTGCCCGCTTCAGATATCAATAACTCATAAAGCTTCCTTGCCGCAGGCCCGGTCTTTGGTCCCTTGGGTAATGTGATATGAACAGGGACCTGATAACGGTTAGCACCTTCAATAGAGAGCCGGACAAGATTATTGCTGTGCATCGCATCCAGCATATGTTCCGGCAGACGACAGAAACCCAGCCCGGCCCTGACCGCCCTCCATGCATGGTCAAAATTATCGACAGTTAATCGCTGCTGGGATTTCAGCCAACCGGCATTCGCTTCATCGTCGGTGACCTGTGAGCCTAAATCACGAATCACAATTTGAGTCTCTGTGATCAAGTCCGCCAAACACAAATTGTCTTTACCAGCTAATGGATGATGCTCTGCAACCACAGGAACCATAGTCACAACACCGAAAGCCTCTGCCGGATAGTTGGTGATGGGAAAATTAATAATTGCGATATCAGATTTTTCCGATAACACAGCATCAGTAGTACCAGAAAGAGACGTCTCGACAACCTGGACCGACGTGCTTTTATTCTCGCTAAAAAATTCAGCTAACGGACCATACACCCACTCGCGACAACATAAATGGTCTACCGATACGGTAATTTCTGATTCAATACCTTTTGATAACTGCGCACTCAACACTTCCAACTCCTGAGCCTGTTCCAGCATCGAACTGGCTCTGCGAAGCAACGACTTGCCGTCATCGGTCAGTACAGCTCTGCGTCCTTTTACCTCAACTAACGACACATCCAGCTGTTCTTCCAACTTCTTAATGGCATATATCAGTGTGGTATGGCTTTTGTTCAGCCGCGTTGCCGCTGCCTGAATACTCCCGGAGCGATCAACTTCTTGCAGTGTAAGCCACTGATCCAGTGTTGTTCTCAGTCTCATTGGTCTATTTTTTCCACATTAAATCAATAAATATTGAACTTTTATGTTCATTTTTTACAGATATGATTATTACACATACCGCAGACGAGGAACCAGTCAGAAAACATTCCTTTGCAGCTTATGACGGTTTCAGGTTAGCGGGTATACAACCTCAAAAGTGGAGTAATCAAAATGCGTAAATTATTACAGGTCGATTTTACCTACCAGGGTCCATTTGGTTCAGAAATGGCATCACAGCTGAAAGAGTTGGCAGAGTCTATTAACCATGAGCCCGGAATGATTTGGAAGATCTGGACCGAAAGTGCAAAAGACCAATTGGGTGGCGGTATCTATCTTTTTGAAAGTGAAGAAACTGCGCAGGCTTATCTGAAAATGCACAGCGAGCGTTTACAAAAAATGGGCATCACCGATATCCGTGGCATCGTATTTGATTTTAATGAAAGCCTGTCTTTGATTAATAAAGGCCCGGTTAACAAGTAACAGCATCCAAACAGTATTTACCAGGAACAACGATATGCAGAACAGAACTTTTTTAGTCGTCCACGGTGCAATCTACAGCGTGTTTGCCATAGCACTGTTTTTTATTCCAAGTCTGATGTGGCCAATGTACGGCGTACAGGTTAATGATCAATACGCTTATTTCCTGTCCCAGCATAACAGCATCTTCCTTGGAGGTATTGCGGCACTAAGCTTTCTGTTCCGCGATATCGAGAAAGGTGAGCTTTCAGCCAAGTTGTTTCAGGGTTTGATGATCACCAATATCCTTGGCTTGATTATCACTCTGTATGCTTGCTTCAAAGGTATTTTTGTTGGCTTCGGTTGGAGTGACCCAGCGTTTTTTGCCCTACTTACTGCTCTGAGCTTCATTCAGTACAAAAAGCAGCTTCAGAAATAACCATCTGAACAGCAAACAAAAAGCCCGCAACTGAAATCAGTGCGGGCTTTGCTTATATTTCTTTAAACTCAATCAGCGATAGTATAGCCAGTATTGAACAGCATTAATCACTGCCTTTTGAGCCCAAATGCAACCAAGTTTCAACTACAGTGTCGGGGTTCAGAGATACAGAATCAATGCCCTGCTCCATCAGCCAGTCTGCAAGATCTTCATGATCTGAAGGTCCCTGACCACAAATGCCGACATACTTACCTGCCTTATTGGCAGCCTTAATTGCCATCGACAGCATCGCCTTAACCGCCGGGTTACGCTCATCAAACATGTGGGCGATATCACCGGAGTCACGGTCAAGCCCCAGAGTCAGCTGAGTCATATCGTTCGAACCGATTGAGAATCCATCGAAATACTTGAGGAATTCATCTGCCAATACTGCATTGGATGGCAGCTCACACATCATGATGACTTTCAGGCCATTCTCCCCACGACGAAGGTCGAACTTAGCCAGCAAGTCGATAACTGACGCCGCTTCACTGACGGTACGAACAAACGGGATCATGATTTCGACATTCTTCAGGCCCATACGCTCACGAACACGTTTAATTGCTTCACACTCGAGGGCGAAACAGTCCTGGAACTGAGGCGAGATATAACGGGATGCACCACGGAAACCAAGCATCGGGTTTTCTTCTGTCGGCTCGAAATGAACGCCGCCAATCAGATTACGGTATTCATTTGACTTAAAGTCTGACATACGAACGATGACACGCTTTGGCCAGAAAGCTGAAGCCAGCGTTGAAATCCCTTCAGTCAGTTTCTGAATGTAGAATTCCACTGGATCGTTATAGCCAATGATACGGGCATCAATTTCCGCTTTCAGCTCATCAGACTGCTCGCTGTAGTTCAGCAACGCCTTAGGGTGAATACCTATCATCTTGTTGATGATGAATTCCAGTCGGGCCAGACCCACACCTTCATTCGGAATGCAGGCAAAATCGAAAGCACGGTCCGGGTTACCCACGTTCATCATAACTTTCAACGGTAGAGTCGGTAGATCATTGACTGCTGAACGACGAACTTCAAAATCAAGTTCACCTTCATAGATATATCCGGTTTCGCCCTGAGCACAGGATACGGTTACTTGCTGGCCATCTTTCAACAACTCAGTGGCATGAGCACAACCGACTACCGCAGGAATACCCAGCTCACGGGCAATAATCGCAGCATGACAGGTACGGCCACCACGATTGGTAACAATCGCTGCCGCTTTCTTCATAACAGGTTCCCAATCCGGGTCTGTCATATCAGCCACCAGCACATCACCCGGCTGAACCTGATCCATCTGGCTCAAATCTGTCACAACTCGAACCACGCCGGTACCGATACGCTGGCCGATTGCACGACCTTCAATCAATGCCTTTCCTGCACCGCTCAAGTGGAAACGCTCCATCACCTGAGCATCATCGCGAGAGCGGACTGTTTCCGGACGTGCCTGAACAATGAATAGTTCGCCAGTGAAACCATCTTTGGCCCATTCGATATCCATCGGACGGCCATAGTGTTTTTCGATGATCATCGCCTGCTTCGCCAGCGATTCAGTTTCTTCATCAGTCAAAGAGAACTGTTTGCGCTCTTCGGCTGTGGTATCAAGCACTTCTACCTGAGTACCCAGTTCCTTACCGTCGGCATACACCATCTTAATCAGCTTCGAACCAATGGTACGACGAACCACAGCCGGGTTTCCGGCTTCAAGCATTGGCTTGTGTACATAGAATTCATCCGGGTTCACAGCCCCCTGAACTACCATCTCACCAAGGCCCCAGGATGAAGTGATAAATACCACCTGATCAAAGCCGGATTCAGTGTCCAGGGTGAACATAACCCCTGAAGCTGCCTTGTCTGAACGAACCATGCGCTGAACACCAGCAGACAGAGCAACCCCTCGGTGATCAAAGCCCTGATGAACTCGATAGGAAATCGCACGGTCGTTAAACAGAGAAGCAAAGACATGCTTCACAGCTTCAATAACCGCGTCGATACCGCGTACGTTAAGGAAAGTTTCCTGCTGGCCTGCAAACGAGGCGTCAGGTAAGTCTTCCGCAGTTGCAGACGAGCGAACTGCTACAGAAAGCATTTCATCGCCTTCACCCAGTTGGCTATAGCATTCCCGGATATCCTTTTCCAGTTCGGCTGGAAGCGGCGCTTCATAAACCCAATTTCGGATAGTTTCTCCGGCCTGCTGCAATGCATTCACATCATCGACATCCAGTTCATCAAGCAGATCATGGATTCGATCATTCAGGCTGTTTGCTTCAAGAAACTGATTGAATGCATGGGCCGTTGTCGCATAACCATTAGGTACCTTTACGCCGGCATTAGCCAGGTTAGAAACCATTTCGCCCAGTGACGCATTCTTTCCTCCGACTTTATCAACATCGTTCATTGACAAGCCATCATACCAAACAACGTTCTGTTGCACGGCAATTCTCCTTTATTGGATTCAACAGTTTATGTGGACAACCTCTCAACGGAAACGATTGCGCTAGCAGTTAAAAAAAAGCTGAGCCACAATACGATTTCGCTAAGCATTCCTTCATTACCTTGGGGGATGTAATAAAAGCATAGATGCCCTGTAAGGTTATTGTTATATCTATTAATGAGCTCTACGTTACAGGTATTTTTGAAGGATTCAACTTTTTATGCAGCGCAAATCCAATTTTCGTGATGTGTTTTACGTTTCTGATGGTACAGCTATTACATCGGAGACACTCGGTCATGCCGTCCTCGCACAATTTCCGGTTGAAATCCGGCAACATACCCGACCATTTATCGAATCGGTTGAGCGGGCTTTAAGTGTGCAGAAACAAATCAACCACACCTATGAACAAACCGGCGTGAAACCACTGGTTTTCTATTCCATCGTGCTTCCGGAAGTCAAAGAAATCATTGAGCAAAGCCAGGCAAACCTCTATGACGTACTCAATGCTCTTGTCGAACCGCTTAAGCAGGATCTGCAACTGGAGCCAATGCCTAAACTGCAGCGTTCACACAGTATTGAACGGGATGCGGCGAGTTATAACGACCGTATCGCCGCTATTGAATATACCCTCGCCCACGATGACGGTATTTCACTGAACAATCTCGAACAGGCCGATGTTATCCTGCTTGGTGTTTCACGTTGTGGTAAAACGCCAACCAGTCTGTATTTAGCGATGCAGTTTGGTATCCGAGCTGTCAACTACCCGTTCATCGCTGAAGATATGCAAAGCCTGAAACTACCTCAGGCAATCGAACCTTATCGTTATAAAACCTACGGTTTGACCATAGATACCGAGCGCCTGGTCGAGATCCGTAACGGCCGTTATGCCAACAGTGACTATTCAAGTCAGCGGCAATGTGAAAATGAAGTCCATAGAGTTGAGGCAATGTTCCGTCGAGAGGCCATTCCTTATCTGAACACCACCTCACTTTCTGTCGAGGAAATATCAACCAGGTTACTTGATATCAGCGGCCTCAGGCGGCGTATGTGTTGATACCGCTCTTATCGTAAAACATATTAATGTTTCAAAATTAACCAAGCATATAGGGCTCACTTTCAATTAAGTGAGCCTTATTTTTGAATTCAATTCGGCACTTAAATTTTCTTCTCTCCTATCAAGTTAACACAGACAAATTCACACTTATGATATTGCTAGTCTCTGATGTTGAGCTGTGAATCAAATAGGATAAATCCCCCCTACAATAACTGTTCCATTCTTCGTATCCGTTTAATTTCTCATTCTTGAGAGGTGTTTTTGTACTTATAAACCAGCTATTTACAAAACACTCAATTTTATCCCTGAGATTCATCAAAAAATCACTACTTCTTGCAATATGCTTACTTTGAGCTTCATAAATAATTACAAACAAGGTTCGTCACATGATTAGGTCAGCGCTAACAATTTTGTTTTCTCTTTGTGTTGCATCATGCGGTGGAGGAAGTTCATCTTCTGATACGGGTACAAGCTCATCACAACAGGAGCCATCTGCCCGTCAGGTTGACATCGACTTTATCAATACGGCTGGGAAGTCAATTGATTACTTTGTTTCTGATGCTAATGGCAACGAACTTTTATATGAACAAAGTAATAAGGCAACTTCTTGCTACAATACAGAAATTAATAAGAAATCCTTTAGCTGGGATACACCGACGCCATTAAATCTAAACATCGGCGCTCGTGATACCAATACTCAGACTGAAACTAGCAATATTGCACAGTTGATGCTCAATAACACAGAAAAAGCATGGGCAATTAGCTGGATGGATGATAATGAACTGATGCTTTCAACCGCTACCCAGCAATCTTCCGATTTACCGAATCATTATCGCATACGGGTATTCAGCCATCAGGACACCAGGGTGCAGATCATTTCAAGCGTGATCTCATCTAATGAAGTAAAAAAAGGTCAGCTTAGTCCATATATGACATTGGAAAATTGTAGCGGGGAACTTTATTTTGGCGCTGAGGCGATCAGCCTATGTGACTTAGACGCAGGGAAGTCGTACTTACTGATTACCAACGGGGAAGACCTATTGGTAGCAGCAGAAGAAAAATAACAATATAAAAATAACTTGGGATAAAACTATAAATAAAAGACTAGTTGCGCTATTTCAGTGGAAACACTGCTTCAAATCGCAAGGAATGCCTACAACTAATAACAGATGCGATTGCAAAAATATAAGCTCTTGTTGCGCTTAAGTACCCTGTACGGGCGATGGGGATGAGCTAAGTCAGCACTCAGACTGGCAACAATCGTAACGAATCCGTAGGCAGCGGTGGCAAAAGCCCCGGCATTATTTAATGCCGGGGCTTTCTTTTTTATCAGAAGCTAATTAATCAAAAACTTCATCGCTTCCCTGTTACGGCTCACCATTACTATTTGGCTGTCGCTGTAACCAGTTGCTCTTGATCCGCTTTTTTCAGGAAGGCGTACGTCAAACCAGTAACCAACGTACCGGCAGCAATGGCAACCAGGTACATCAGTACAGGCGTAATGGCATTCGGAATGAACAGTACAAACAGACCACCGTGAGGTGCCATCAGCTTCGCACCGAACAACATTGAAAGCGCACCAGTCAGAGCACCACCCGCCATACAACTTGGGATAACTCGCATTGGATCACGTGCCGCAAACGGAATTGCACCTTCGGAGATAAAGCACAAACCAAGCACAAATGATGCCTTGCCTGCTTCATTTTCACTTTCAGTGAACTTACGCTTGGCAAGAAATGTCGCCAGTCCCATACCCAGCGCAGGAACCATCCCCGCCGCCATTACAGCAGCCATTGGCGCATAAGTCTGAGATGCCAGCAAACCAACACCAAAGGTATATGCCGCTTTGTTTACCGGACCACCCAGGTCGAAACACATCATGCTACCCAGAATCACACCCAGTAATACTGCATTGGCTGACCCCATGTTATTCAGGAACTCTGTCAGACCTGTCATTGCCGCAGATACCGGACCACCAACCACATAAATCATGATAAGGCCGGTGATCAGGCTAGATGCCAGAGGAATAATCAGAATTGGCTTCAGCGCTTCCATGGACTGAGGTAACTTTACATTATCAGCAACCATTTTGGCACTGTAACCAGCCAGGAAGCCCGCCACGATACCACCAAGGAAACCTGCACCGGTTGAACTCGCCAGCATGCCACCGATCAGACCCGGAGCCAAACCAGGACGATCTGCAATCGAGAATGCAATAAAACCAGCCAGAACAGGCACCATCAAGGCAAATGCCGAACCACCACCGATAGACATCAGCGCCGCAGCCAGTGTGCCCTCTTCTTTAAAGGCTTCGATACCGAAGACAAAAGACAGAGCAATTGCCAGACCACCCGCCACAACAAGTGGCAGCATGTGAGATACACCCGTCATCAGGTGCTTGTATGCACCAGTCTTTTCTTTCTTCTGATCTTCAGCACTAGAAGACGCACCTCCCTGATACTGATAAACCGTTGCTGTTGCAAACGCTTTCTCCAGTTCCTGGCTTGTTTTCTTCAATGCCAAACCGGTGCTGGTTTTATACAGTTTCTTACCGTCAAAGCGAGATAAATCCACTTCAATATCAGCAGCAATCACAACCAGATCTGCCGCAGCGATTTCCTCTGCTGTCAGCTGGTTTTTCGCCCCTACAGATCCGCGGGTTTCAACCTTGATTTCATGTCCCTGACGCTTGCCTTCATCTTCCAGCGCTTCAGCAGCCATGAAAGTGTGAGCTACGCCGGTAGGACAGGCAGTAATAGCTACAATTTTCTTGGTGCCGGTAGCAGTTACAGAAGTGACTTCTTTAACTTCGCTCAACAGAGTCGCTTCAACAACCGCCTTTTCCAGAAATGCTTTCGGATCAGTCAGGCATGCATCAATCGACGACTGATAAACCATCTTTCCTTTAAAACGGCTGGTGTCGACGTCAGTGTTTGCCGCAATAACGATGTAATCAGCATCGTTGATCTGAGCCGATGTCAGTGCCTTAACCGGCATTACCGTTGACTGGCACTCGATGTCTGCCGTCCATTTCAATTCCGCTGCGGCTTTTTCCATTAAGCCGGCAGCAATAACACTATTTGCAATACCGCTAGGGCAAGCTGTTACAACTGCGATTTTCATCTTGATACCCTCTGATCCGAGTTAACTCTTCACGCTTTGATTTGAGATTAGGACACTTTCTTTTACGGTCAGTACTGCATCGATATCCTCAACGCCGACCCCCACCTGACTTACAGCTAACGCCGAAAGTGCAGTGGCAAAACTGAGTGTCTCTTGTTTGGTCCAGTTCTTGAGTTTCCCCCAGCACATCCCGGCAACCAAAGTGTCACCTGCACCAACGGTACTCACCACATTCATTTTTGGCGGGCGTGAACCCAGCCAGCCTTCACTGTCGAGCCACATCACACCTTCTGCGCCCAATGACACCACAACGTTCGCGATGCCTTTGTCGGCCAGCTGTTCCGCTGCTTCGATCAATTCCTGTTCTGTTTCTAACTTACGACCAGCCCAGTCTGACAATTCCTCATCATTCGGCTTAACCAGCCACGGCGCCGCATTCAGGCCTGCAGCCAATGCCGCCTTACTGCTGTCGAAAAAGACAAACTTGCCTTGCTGCTGCAACCGCGCCACCCAGCCTGCGCACTGCTCAGGGGAGATCCCAGCTGGCAGGCTGCCTGCGATAACAAACACTTCATGGCTTTCTGCCAGTTCAAACAGAGTCTGCTCAAAGTTAGCGATATCCTGCTCAGATACAGTCACACCAGGGAAGTTGATATCGCTGACCTGACCGCTGGCTTCCACCAGCTTGACATTAATTCGGCTGGCCCCACGCACACGAACAAATTTATCGGTTACACCAAGCTGTTCGAATAACTGGCAGAATGGCTCCTGATTATCTGCCCCCAGTAAACCGGTTACCGTTACATCTGCGCCAAGCTCTGCCAGTACCTTGGCAACATTCACCCCTTTACCGGCCGGGTGCAGGCTACCTTTTTCCACCAGGTTTACGGTGCCTGCTGTTAAGGCATTCAAGTTCCCGGTCAGATCCAGTGCCGGATTTAAGGTAACAGTGACAACTTTTGGCATTTCGTTTTTACTCATTACTTACCCTCACCCAAGCCATCTGCGATAGCCTGTCCGATGGCCTGTAGTGCCTGATCTGCATCCGCACCATTTGCTGTAAATTCCAGTTCGTGCCCCTGTTTAACACCCAAAGCAATCACCTTCATCAGGCTCTTGGCATTTACGGCTTTACCGTCACCGTTAAGATTGGCAACCAGAATGTTTGATTCGAACTTCTTAGCCACACTCACTAGCATTGCGCCCGGACGCGCATGAAGACCATGAGGGTTACGGATTTTGAAGATTTCGGAATTACCCTCAACCAGCTCCTGGGTCAGCAAAGTCACAACCTTGTCAGCATCTGCCGCAAAGAGCTTGTCTGCCTGCTGCTTATACAAGAGCTGAGTCAAGTAATTAATGTTGTTAATATGAGAGCCGTTACACGCTGCAACCATCAGCAAACCTTTTACCGGGTTGCCCTGTTCAACAAACGGTACTTGTGGGGTAACAAAAGAAAGGCTCGTCCTGGTTACATCTTTATCGGTTTTTGCCAGCCATAGTCCCTGACCTAAGTAAGTAGCCCCTGATGCAATCGCATCAGCAACACTAGCATTACCCGCAGCTTCACGGTTTTTGATCAGACCGGCTGCAACAGCAATCAGCTGAATCAAATCGGTTGCAGGAAAGTCCTGCTGAACCAGAGTCGGATCAAAATCTGCTTCAAGCTGTGATTCACCGTTCAGAATCTTAATCAGTTCATCAGCACTATTGCTCTGCTGAAGTTTCGCTTCAACGCCGTCACTTGAAAGCACTTTGGTCAGCTGCTTGAGGATGCCAAGGTGCTCATCGGATTTAGCCGCAATACCGATTGCCAGATAAGCGGTTTTACCATCTCCCCAATCTACCCCTTGCGGAAAATGATGAACACGGACACCCGTCTGCTTTACCAGACCTCGGGTATCTGTCGTCCCGTGCGGAATGGCGATACCGTTACCCAGAAAAGTGGAATTCTGATTTTCACGAGCCAGCATTCCATTAACGTAGCCAGTCTCAACAAGCCCCTGCTGTTCCAACCCTGTCGCCAGAGCCTTAATCGCTTCTTGTTTGTCAGCTGCTGACTGCCTCAGCTGAATATCATTGGTTGATAGTGACAACATACCCACTCCAGTATCCGGTTGATGCGGTAAAAGCACTTTCGTTTTGTCTTTTACCTATCCCTACACATCTAAAATTAGTTTAAATCAGCTTTTACTGAATCGATTCAGCAAAAGCTAAAAATAAAAGCTCCAGCAAAACTCATTCGGTTTTATCTGCTTTGCTGAAACCTTTCAGCTGACATGCTGAATGGTTTCAGCTAACATTGCAATTGTTCCGTATCAGATCATTTGCCAATATATGATCCGCCGCACAATTCTGTTGGGATCGAGAAAAAACCAGAATGAAGTTAGATGAAATTGCAAAACTGGCCGGGGTGTCGAGAACAACCGCCAGCTACGTTATTAACGGCAAGGCCGCTAAATACCGGATCAGTGAAAAGACACAACAAAAAGTCATGGCTGTCGTTAATGAGTTTAACTTTCGGCCTGATCATGCCGCGACATCCCTTCGTGCAGGCAGCAGCCGTTCTTTCGGCCTGATCATTCCTGATCTCGAAAACAGCAGTTATGCCAAGCTGGCCAAGTTACTGGAGCGGGATGCCCGCAAAGCCGGCTATCAGCTCATTATCTCCTGCTCAGACGATAATGCTGAAACCGAGATGAAAGTAGCTGATACTTTACTCAGCCGCCGAATTGATGCCCTGCTGGTAGCCAGTGCCCTGCCGCCGGATCACCCTTTTTACAAAAAGATCCAGGCTAGCGGCGTTCCCGTTATCGCTCTCGACCGTGCGATGGATGATGAGGTCTTTGCCAGTGTGATCAGTGAAGATTTGGATGGCGCTTTCGAACTGACCCAAAGCCTGATCAATAAAGGTATTAACAGCATCGGCCTGGTTGGTGCTGTACCTGAGCTGGGCGTATCAAAAGAACGTGAACAGGGATTCCTCGCCGCGATTCAGGCCAAACAGCCAGAGATAAGCACACTGGTGTCCTATGGTGAACACTTCAGTCAAGCCCAGGGGCAAGAAATGGTTCAGCAATGGATTAACGAAGGCACGATGCCGGATGCTATTCTGGCAACATCCTATACCCTGTTTGAAGGCGTGTTGGATTGCTTGCTTGCCAACCCGGAACTAATGCAAAAAACGCAACTGGCAACCTTCGGTGACAACCGCCTGCTGGACTTTCTGCCAATCCGAATTCAGTCACTGCCACAGCAGTTTGAATTAATTGCTGAAAATGCTCTCGAGCTGGCACTCAACGCAACAGCCGGACGCTACAGAACCGGTGTGGAAGTCGTTCCGCGGAAAATAAAACATCGCTAACACCAGATGCCCTGAGATGAATACGCTTTAATAGGATTGGTCAGGGCTCAATTTTTCAGTTCCCAAAGCTCGATGTAATCGAATCTGACAGGTTGCTCTAAGTCGCCTTTGCCCCAAAATGAGTTGCGACCAACATCAGAGCGGATGATAGTGTTCTGATTTTAGAATACTTAAGCTAATGGAAGGCAAACGGCAAGACCTGCCCCCCATTGCTATAGATAGAACAAAGGGGGGGACACTATTCCCCCCTTCGCTTTAACAATGCCCAAACATTAATCGTTCAATTTGCACCATACAGGCTTTTGATCGTTTCTCTCAACCAAACGATTTTTGGGTTCTGATTATTACGTTTATGCCAAATCATAGTGAATGGAATGAGCAATTTGTGCTGATACTCCTTTTCTATTGGAATAGGCAACGCCGCCAAATTCGGATGGAGCTGCTCGCAATATCGCTGGCAGTACTTAGGCGCTGTCGTCAACATTTGATGATCTGGCCTTTCCGCCACGAACAGGGCTTGCTCGAAACTCGCCATAGTTAAGCTAATATTTCGCGTATAACCCTGCTCAGCCAAGATCTCATCGAGCGCCCAACTGTCGTTCTTCTCCCATGTCACGTTAATGTGGTCATAGCTCAAGAAGGTTTCTAAGTTCCACTCTTGCTTAAGGGCAGGGTGGTCTTTACGGATGTAAACCATAGGTAAATCCGAGAACAGCACCTCAAAGTTGATGAAGTACGGAAGCAGTTCTAAAGACTCTTTTGAGCGAGGGTGACTTTCGCGGCCTGTAAAGCCTATATCTACTTCACCACGGGTAATGGCATCAAGTGAATCATAATCCCAATTGTGAAACTTCACTTTAGAGTCCGGATACGTATCGTGAATGCGTTTGGTCAGCTCATCGACCATAATGAGTGACAAGGGCGACTCGACACCAAGATGAAATTTTACCCCACTTGGTGCGTCAGCCCCGCGGCGCGAAGCAATTTGATTGCCTATTTGCATCCAGTCCGACAAGCTCTCTTGCATGCTCGTCGCCAGAGTTGTCGGCCTCAGTCCTTGCGGCGTATTCACAAACAGTGGGTCATCAAACCAATCGCGCAGTTTACCCAATGATTTGCTTACTGTTGAGGGTGTCACGTTGAGCTTTTTCGCCGTTTTTGTGACACTCTGCTCTTGCAGTAGCAATTGCAGGGTGAGCAATAAATTAAGATCAAGTCGGGCAAGAGGTTTCTTCATGATGTTCACTAACGTTTTGATGTGGAAATAATAATATTAGAGAGAGCCCAATCATGCCACTTGCAACCAACGCTATCATTAACATCATCACAGCAGATAAGCCTAATAGTGCCATCAGCCAAATGTACAGCGCGGAGCAAGAAACCTGAGCAATGCCAAGCATTGAACTTGCCAGACCTGCTTTGCGAGAGAAGAGGCTTAACGCTTGGCTCATGGCCACTCCAAAGCCCATAGAAAAACTCATACTGATTAAGAAAAAGCCTGCCATATAGAGTGTCGAGCTATCGCCATTCAAGTGAGCCGCGAGAATGACAATAGCCGACAGCAAACTGGTAATCTGTGCGGCCACCATGAGAGTGTTTTGTTTAAAGTAAGACAGTGCAATCGGCGCTGAAAACGATGTTGCCATACCCACCATAGCAAGCAGAGCCATGGCGGTTGAGTATTCGCTTCTGGTAAAGCCCAATGTATCCATCACAATCATTGGCGATGTATTCACATAGGAAAGAATCGCAGTTACGCCTAAAGATGTAAAAATCACGCGCGAGATGAAAAAGCGATTGAACATAAACTCACTTGATCCTTCATCGACAATCAAAGTCGTTGGCTCAGATTTAGGTAAAGTCTCTTTAAGCACAAAGCAGGCAGTCAAACCAATCGCAATACCCATCATCGCCATGGCTGTGAATAGCACTGGCCAAGGAAACTGAATCATGATCAAGTTGCCGATAACCGGCGCAAGCACAGGGATCGAACAGGTAATTCCATTAAGCATCGACAGCACTTTCGCACGCTTTTGATCGTCTAGAGTGTCGCGCAAAATGGCAAAAGCCACCACGTAGCAACACGCGGCCCCGACACCTTGGAAGAAGCGCATCACCAGGAAGCTATCACTAGTCTGCGCCGAGCCTGCCAACATTGATGCTATGGTAAAAATTACTGCTCCGCACATTGCTACAGGTTTACGGCCTAACCGGTCAGCCGCACGCCCAACAAACACCATAGTCGACGCCATACCTGCGAGGTAAATGGAAAAGGCGATATGAAGTTGTGATTCGCTCGCAGACAGGTCTTTAGCAATTTGTGGTAAGGCAACTAAGTAAAGATCTATCGCGGTTGGATAGAGCAGCACAAAGGCAAAACTGCATAACAAATATCGGGATACATAGAGTGGTTTCATGGTTACCTCGCAAACAAATTGGGTTTACGAGGATGATATGGGACATCACTTGAATTGGCGCGTTACCATTATGACAACAGGTATTTCCACTTACGACATTGGCAACAATTAGTGGCTATAGCAATCACACTTATGATGTCGAAGAACTGTAATATTAATATATCTCTTTCTGAAACTCTTTGAATGCGCGCTCGACCAACCGGTATAACCTTGTGATCTGATCACCGAGCGCTGCACTCTTATGCTCTATCCGACGACGGTTTAACTGTGTGTTTACCCCATCCGGATAGTTCTCCAGTAAAAATTCGACAATGTGTTCAATGTTGTAATCCGGTTGCCCTTCAAGCACGGCAACCGCCATAATCTCATCCGGAATTAATTGCTGACGGTTATATTCCAAAGCAGCGCGAATCACCTCTGCTTTAGCTGAATTCGGCTGAACAATATCATACGGCGGTTCCCACTCTTCTGTCGGTTTTAATCTGTCAACCTGGTTAACCAGAGCCAGAATCATCGGCCTTTTTCGCTTTAAGTGTTTTTCATCCTGATAAAAAGCATCCAGCTGTTTTCGTAACTCAACATCCAGCTTTCTAGCTGGCTGGTTCGCTTTAACAACCCAAAAGATCAAATCACTGTTAGTCATTTGATCTATGAGTAACTCTGCGGTTTTCAGGCTTCCGTCAATGCCTGGAAGATCAACCAGATGTACCAGGTCGATCCCATCGACTTCGCAACGATGCACTGTTACCTCATCAGTCGAAGGCAACACCTGCACCTCTGCCACCATATTTCCCGAAATAGCGTTTATCAGTGATGACTTACCGGCACTGACTTGCCCTACCACCGCAATCCGCAGCGGCTCAATTTCAGCTGCAAACCTTGATTGATCATCATCTGAAACTCGACTTTTACCGAGTTCACTTTCTCTTGCAGCAAAGCGTCCGCTGTAAAGATCGATAGCTACAGCCACCACTTCCTGTAGCAGTACCCGTTTCAGCTGACCCTGAACCTCTTCACTTACATCCTCAAAAATCCGCCCGAGGATCTGGCCGCGGGCTTCAGCAATTAATCCGGCAGGCGTCATCGCTCTGAACACCCGATAGATATCGTAAGCCTGTTTCGCAACACCTATCTTGTCTTTTTGCTCATAGCCCTTAACCAGCGTCCGTAGCCGGACTTTCTCAGCGAAAGGTACATGCTCTAACAAAAACTGACGGTAACGATGGCTCACCTCTTCCACCATCAATAAAAATTCAGGAGCAGTAAAAGCCAGTTCTTTATCGGCTTTATCAGGAAAATAATAACCGGCGGCATCAGCAACAAGCTGAAAGGCATGGGGGCGCATCATCCCCCATTCAGAATTTAACGCCAGCAGAGTCTCAACACGCAGGTTCAGCTCGTCCCACACCTTGTTGTCGAAGTCACTCCATTGCCCTGATGGCTTCACCTGATAACCGGGCAAAGCTTCAAGTGCCCGCTTTTCTGCTTTTCTCTGCCTGACCAGATAAAAATAAGGAATGGAGACAATGAGTGAAGAGAGTGCCAACAGCAACGCAAACCACAACCATCCGCCCAACTGCACTAAGGTCACCGCGCCTACAATTGCCAACATCAGAGTTGGTATCACCAGCAAAGCGAGAAACAGCGGTACAATGCCGCCGGACAGCTCAGTAAGAAAATTAATCCCGCCGCGTGCTTTTTTCATGTCGCTCCTTTGTATGAGTGAAAGCCTGCTCAAACGCCTGCCTGATATCCTGACTCGACACTGGCTCCCCTTTATTCAGGTGATACAAATACATACATGCAGCCCGACCAATTCCATAAGTTGAACCAAAACTGATGGCAACCGCTGAAGCACTACCGATAGTCTGGCCATATACAGGAATGATCTTTACCAACTGTCGCAATCCCAGTTTAGAGACGTATTGAAAGGCAAAACTGGAACCGAGTAATCCGGCAAATTCACTGAAACGTTGCCAGTTCCATTCAATCCCGTAATGGCTTGCTAAGCTATGAAGCATCTTGCCCTGAATTGCAGGCACAGACACCAGCCCGACAACCGGTATCGCATCCGAAGCTCCCGCGATACCTGCATACCAGATAACTTCCCGTTTCAACTTGCTGAAATTCGATTCTTCCCGATTGTGATGCTCTTCTTCCTCCATCAGCAAAAATAAAATCGGCAGCATCTCCCCCAGCGATGATTTAAGGACATCCAATCCAGCTGGTTCCGGCGTATGGGCAAAATCAACCGCTACTGACGACAACTCCCCTTTCCAGGCTCCCTCAACCTGAGACTGGTTGTAAGCAATGGCATTTTTCCTTTCATCAGCATTAGCAATCGACATCACACCGGTATGAACAACCAGTACTTGCTTTATCTGACCTGTATCGCGAATTTGCTCCAACGCCTTAATGATATCGCTCTGCTCAGGCTCTTCGGCTTTCATGACAACCAATAAGGCATGACTTCGATTCTGACAGGCTGCAATATCTTCCTGGGGATCATAGTCAGCTTCAGACAGTCCCCGGGTATCAAGGAAACAAAGCAAAGGGTTTGATTGAGGATAAATGTAGCTCATGGAGGTCGGAGTACAGGACTGAAAACCATTACCGATTTCAATGGCCGTATTACCGGTTAACGACTGAATCAATGATGATTTCCCCGCGCCGGTTTTCCCCAAGAGCCATAGCGTTGGCAAATGAGCCTGCCATTGAGAAACTGCAGGCTCAATGTCCGGACTTTCCGGTGGACTGATGTACTGATAGATCGTCTTAAAAAATTGCTGCATTACCAGTGGCCCCTTTTAATCCTGCGCACCAATATACCCGCGACTATTTGAACCCCAGGTGAAGCAACTGACAATAACACTATGAATATTAAAGCTGAAATATTTAAGCGGCTCCCTACCTTCTGGCCTTATGCGCTAGTGATCAATTAAGTTCAAAGTTAACCGCTGTTGCCGTCAGTTTAGCCGTTCAGGAACAAATCACGCTGAAGGCTGGCTCCGGGCTGACAGGCGTAATGAGAAAAGTCCGTCACTCCCTGATGCTTTAGTACCTCTTCGTCAATAAAGAAGTTGCCGCTGCATTCTCTGGCGTCCCGGGTAATAATTTCATAACAGGCATCAGCCATGATTTCGGGGTGACGAGAACGATCTTTCAACCATTTCCCTTCTTTCATATTTAGGATCGCAGATGTCGCGATCGCAGTTTTCGGCCACAAGGCATTGGCAGCAATATTGTAAGTTTTAAACTCTTCCGAAAAGGTCAGCGCCAGCATCGACATGGCGTATTTTGACGTTGTATACGCCCCGTAGTTTTTGAACCACTCGGGCTTAAGGTTGATTGGCGGAGAAAGAGTAAGAATATGCGGATTATCGGACTTTCTCAGGTAAGGCAGACAAGCCTGAGTTAATAAGTAAGTACCACGCACATTAATAGAAAAAATCAGATCGAATTTTTTAGCCGGGGTATTTTCGGTGTTTTGCAGATTAATACAGCTGGCATTATTGATCACAACATCAATTCTTCCCGTCCGCTGACAGACTTCATCGACAGCTTGTTTTATCGCCTCTTCATCACGAATATCCAATACAACAGGAATTGCTTTGCCTTTGCCAATCGCGTTGATTTCATCGGCTGCGGTGTAAATAGTGCCGGGGAGCTTAGGATGAGGTTCTGTCGTTTTCGCCGCAATGATGACTGTTGCTCCGGCTTCAGCACAACGCTTGGCAATAGCAAAACCGATCCCTCTGGAGCCACCACTGATAAAAACGGTTTTATTCTCAAGTTCGCTGTGTTTATCCGTTAGCGGTGGGCTGTTATTCGGTTCATCCGGTTTTACTTTCGACAACTTAAACGTACCGGTGATCACTTCTAACCGATTAATCAACCTTCTTGCCTTATCAAAGATGGTTTCCATTGCGGCTTTACTCCCTTTGGCCTGAATATCCATTTTTTTAACGTCAATCACTTAACGTCACTCCTTCGATTCAGTATAGAGCAAATATTCAGATATCTATTATCCGAGCCTGCCATCCGCACTAAGCGCACTAGCTAAGCGAATAACAAAAGCCAGCCGCAACAAAAAAGACCGGGCAATACCCGGCCTGATCTCTATTACTCTAAGTGTATTATTTCGATGAAGCTTCAGCCTGAGCTTTATCTCCAGCCGATATATCTTCCGGTCCAAACTGTTCCAGCTTCAGCCAGGTATTAAACAGTTCATACCAAATCGCCAGAATGACAGCACCGAGGAACAAACCAATAATTCCGGCAGTAATCATCCCGCCAATTGCACCAAACAGAATTACAGGCATAGGTATTGAGACTCCCCGCCCCATCAGCATTGGTTTCAACACATTATCGGACAAGCCAGCCACAATCACCCACACTGCAAAAATGGTCGCCGGAGTCGTATCCTGAACGGAAAAAACATAAGCAATGACGGGTAATCCCACCAAGGTTGCCGGTAACTGAGCAATACCAAAGATAAACACAAGCAACGTTAGCAACCCGGCGGCAGGCACACCAAAAATAAAAAATGCAGAGCCAACAAGTAAAGACTGAATAAACGCCACACCCACTACCCCGAGCAAGACACTACGAATAGTGGCGGCAATTAAATTTGCCCACTCTTCACCATGCTTGCCAACAATACGGACTGATACATTCTGTACTGCCTTTGACATCGCTTCGGCATGAGCCATAAATCCGGCTGCAATTAATAGCGAAATAATGAACATCACCAGCGAAGCTAAGCTGCTACCCAGCAAACCAGCAAAAGCACTGACAGCCCCTTTAATCTCAGGCAGATATTTCTGCATCGCACTTTCTAGATTCAACGAGAACAACGCCCAGACGTCATAGAGCTTGTCACCAATCAAAGGAATTTCAGCCACACGAGGAGTCGGCCCCGGAAGTTTGACATTGCCTTCCTGCAACACCTCTGTCATTCGTGCAACAGCCTCGTATATTGAGCCGGATACAATCACGAAGGGTGCCACCAGCAAAGTAATTCCCAGCAAAGCCAGAATGGTGGCCGCCAGCCCTCGCTTTCCATTAAGCGCCCGTTCCAGCTTCATCGTCAGCGGCATCAAAGCTACTGCAATAATTGCGCCCCACAGAACGGGAATAATAAATGGCTTGATAATGTCGTAAGTCCAGACAACCAACACAAACAATAAGCCAATCCGAATCGAGGATTCGACCATATTGTTAACAAAGATCTTGCTTTGATGCTTTTCAAGTTTGTTATCCATTGTCCTTATCCTGATTACTTTGGCTTGCGCCAACCAGACTGGCCACAACAATGGCCATATAGAACACACCCACGATGGCTTCTAAATACACAACCACCTGAGCAACCGGTGAAACAGGGCTGATGTCGCCATACCCTAATGTGGTCAGGGTGACAAAACTAAAATAGGCGGCATTGGAGAAATTGTCGCCCCAAGGCAACTGAGTCATGCCGGTAAAGGCGTCGGAGGAAAATTCAAGAATCAACAGGTAAAGAATCGCCCACATCAATCCGAGCAACAAAAACAACGCAAGGGAGCCGATAACTTTATTGGTATCAATACTGCCCGTCATCAAAATTTGCCGGAAAATCGAAGCAAAAGTGCCAAGGAAAAAAGTAAAGGTAAGCAGCAGCATCACTACATCTATCTGCTTTATGCCCATCAGTTGCCTGCCTACGGCCACAACCAGCCAGCAGACAAACAAGGCAATCAGAAATCGATACCACTTTTTGTCAAATCGCAGACTCACCAGACAGACAATAAAATTCAGTACGGTGACAAACTGCAAAAGCAGATCGAGCAAACCGCTGGTCAGTACCTGCTGAAAAGAAGAACTGATCAGCAAAATGATCAATGCCAGGGTCAGGTAATAGAAATTATTCTTTTCACTGATTTTATTGCCCATAATGCATCTTCAGCCTCACTCATGGTTCTGAGTCTCATCCGGCATCACCATAATGGATGCCGTCAGCCCAAATCTCAGATCAATGCCATCCGGCAGATCTTTCAGTGATATCCGTACCGGGATCCGCTGCGCCAGTCGAATCCACTGAAAAACCGGATTCACGTTTGGCAGCAGGTTATAGCCAACTGTCCCGTCTTTAGGTGCGATTCCCCAGCCCAGCGAATCAACGACCGCCTCAATCGGCTGTTCCGGATAAGCCATCAGCGTTACCTTTGCCGCATCACCGATACTGATGTTCTCCAGCTGACTTTCACGAAAATAACCAAACACCCAGAAGCTGTTTACATCAACCAAAGCCAACAGAGGCTGATTCGCCACCGCCTGCGTGCCTTCTTTGATATCCAGATTCGAGACATATCCGTCTACTGAAGCATAAACCCGGGTAAACGCCATGTTCAGTTTTGCTGCATTCAACTGCTGCTCAGAAACTTTTATCTGAATCAGTGACTCTTCATACGCAATTTGCCGCCGGGTTAGATCTTTGAGCGACACTGCGCCTTTATCGCGTGCTCTGATATCCAGCAGCCGTTCATACTCAATTTTCTTTCCGCGGGAGCTAACGACGGCCCTTTCCAGTGAAGCTTCGGCCTGTGACAGTGCGACCTCGTATGTGCTGTCATCAATCTGAAACAGAAGGTCCCCTTTGCGCACAAACTGGTTGTCATTCACCGCCACATAAACCACTGGCCCGGAAACCCTTGGGGCAACCTTGATAACATTAGCCCTGACCTGTCCGTTTCGCGTCCATGGGTTATTGAAATACTCGTCGAATTTCTGATAACCCAGCCATACCGCCCCGCCAATAATCAGGACATTAAGCGCGATAACGAATAGCTTTTTTATCTTCTTCATCTTCACACCTAAAACCGCAGGAAAAAGGCATCAATAGCCACTACATAAAACATGGTGATGGCCAGAAACGTCAGCGACGGAAAGGCAATCAGTCGAGACAGCCGGATTTTGTTCAGAATCACAACGGTCACCCAAGTCGCAATCACCGCATAAATCACCACCAGCAACAACGGCGAAAAATACACATCTCCAATGGCCAGCTCATGAGGCATATCCATCATGGTTCTCCCTGCTCAGCCGAAGGGTCTGATCCGTCATCCTTTTCCGCCTCTTCGGTCGAAGCTGCCTTAGGTTTGCCGAAAACCCATGGGGCTGTCTCGACGTTATTCGGAGACAATGACGGCAATACCGAATCATCCAGCATGTTTTCCCAGTCTGTTCTGGCTTTCATTTGCTCTGCGACATCTTCCCGTACAAACGGCTTCCCCGTGTTGGCTTCCCACCCACCGCCTAGGGACTTATAAAGTGCAATCACCTGATTGGCGACATTACCTTTAACCTGAGCGTAAGTATCTTCACTACGGGTCATCTTCTCGACCGAACTGAGCAAGCGTTCGAACGTGATTTGACCGTTTTCATACTGAGTCAGGGAGATGTTAAATGCCCGGACAGAAGCACTGACTGAGCTGAAAGCCAGCTCCTTTTGCAAACTGTTTAGCTGGTAAGCTTCAAGTGCATTGCTGACTTCCTGAACAGCAAGTAACACCCGTTTGTTATAGTTAGTTAGAGTTTCCTGGAAGCGGGCATCCTCAAAACGGACGTTGTTTTCAACCCGACCGTACTGAAACACATTCCAGGAAAAAGCGGGGCCTAATGACAAAGTTAACGAATCACTAAAACTGAACTCACTACCAGCAGGCACCGTGCTGTTGATCCCTATGGCTCCGAACAGTGAAAACCGCGGGTAAAATTCTGCCTCAGCGATACCAATCTGCGCACTTTGAGCATGAGCCTGAAGTTCTGCAAGCTGTAAATCCGGCCTTCTTAATACCAGTGAGGCATCGACAGTGGTACTGACCAGTGGCGGGCGAGGAATAAGAGAGTGGCGCTCGTACACATCAAACAACTGCTTCACCTGATTACGATCATATTTCTGATCAAAGACTTTGATCTTGGAGTCAATCAGTGCTGAAGCCAGCATCGGCTCGATCTCGTCTGGCAAAGTTCCCAGAAGTACAGCCAGAGCATTTCTTGACTGCATCATGCCAATCCTCAGAGACGGAAGCGCAGATTTGGTGTTATAAAGCTGTGTTTTCGCCTGCTGCACATCCAGCTCGGTGACGTTTCCGGAAGCAAGTTGTGCTTCGGTGATCTCCACCACCCGCTCCTGAATTTCAATATTACGCTCAGATAGCAGCACTCTTTCCTGAAAAGTCCGGTAGTTCACATAATTTCTGGCCACTTCTGCCGTAATGCTCACCATAATGTCGTGATAAGACGCGATGGAGGCATAAAGACCGGCTTCAGCCGATTCAACACCACGAGCAAATTTTCCCCATGCATCCAGCTCCCACCCGGCATCAAAATTCAGCGTGGCATTGTCGAATGTATTTTCATTCTGATAGATTTTGGCCAGGTTTCCGGAGAAGGTTTGTGCCTGAGGATAATTAAATGAATCGGCAATACCTAAAGCCGCCCTCGCCTGCAAAATTCTCAGACCTGCAGATTCCAGATCCAGGTTTTGTTCCGAAGCCACCTCAACCAGACGGTTTAGAGCCGGGTCCTGAAACTGAAACCACCAGCGAGCGGTTTTCCAACTGGTGTCAGTTTCTGTGTCTTTATTCCAGCCATTCGGTAATTCGACAGGTTCCACACCCTCAAAATCAGGTCCCAGCACCGAGCATCCGGTCATCAAGAATAAAGAGAACAACGCAACAAAAGGCGACCTCACTTTTTGTACTGCTCCCCCCTAAAAACGATTCTGACTCAATTGCTGCCAATAAATAGCTTCACTGGTAACTTTGCATTGAATCAGCGACTGAAAAATATTTTTTTTCAAGTTTAGGTAGATATAGAAACCGGCTATGTCTGATTTTGAATAATCCGACCATTCAATATTTTCAAAAAAACTATCCAGTTGATTTTCCAACAGACTATAACTATTTTTTTCGTCGGCTATATATTGCTCAACATCGTTGTTACTCGAATCTGAGACACGGTGATGAGTCAGCCCGAATGCGATTTCAGGAATGACTTTATCCTGATATTGTTCTCGGGCTGTGGAGACCAACCGGTTTTTACTCAAGCGAGACTCAGCCGCAGACAAAATAAATAAATGGTGACTAAGCACTTCACACTGATGGCAAAAATCTTTGAGCTGCTGCGCAGTTACCGACTCACAATAGTCAACATTGACCTTGCCCGACCATAAAGCCAGCTTTTTAACCGTCGCCTTCATTGTTATCAAGTGCCATCTTAATAGCCACTGTTGCCACCAGCTTTTTTCCCTCACTTGAAACCCGACAATGGATCGGTAAACATGTCGGAAATAACGCTCCTTCATTACCAGCAAAAGATGTTCCGGCCTTGAAGAAAAAGGAAAGTAGTAGGAGAAAATAACCATGAATACGGTAAGGTAAAATAACATCACTATGGTGAGGGTTATACCGAAGTGATAAACCATATTGTTATCGATTCCTAACGTAAACATGCCTATCAGGAAAAAAATGGTGATCGGCCCTTTTAATAAATAAAATCCGACAAAGGTATAGGTAAAAATAAACACGGCCAGCTCTGAACCAAGTGTTAATTGTGGCAACAGAAAAACATAAGCCGGCACGGAAAAAATGAACCCGAGAGTAAACAATATAAACAGCATCACCGGGTGAAGCGGCATAAATGAAAGAATTGAAGCAAACAGAGTACTAAATACCACCAGGTTATAACCACCGGGCGGGTTAAATAAAATCCAGATCACTCCCGTCAGCCAATAGATAAAAAACGCTTTAACAGCAGATTTGGCGTTTTCGGCATCCCACCAGTTAAACCTGGCGTCTTTACCCGCCAGCTCTTCGTGATACTGCATCCGACCAGTTACTGAATCAATGCAACAGACACTGCTGTAGAGTCGCTCCAGCTTTTCGCGGATATTTTCCAGCAAATATCCCATCGTAATAGCAGCACCCCGCTCCAGGTGTGTGGCCACTTCAAGTTTCGTCGTCGAGTACGCAACCGGAGGTGTCTCTTGTTCACTATCTGGTGAACTGCTCTCCCATCCCTGCGGCATCAGTTGATATAAATGGGCTATTTCATCAACTTGTAGCTGATAGTTCTCTATAAACGCAGAAGATTGCTCAGCGAGTTGCCGATGTTCACGAGCAGCAAAAACCAACAACTCGGTCAGCTTTCGATAGTAGTGCAACACATGATCCCATTCTGTTTTATACGATGAGATATCGCTGCATTCAGCACTAATACTTTTGTAGCGAGCTTCCAGTGCTTCCTGTGCGGCATACATTTTTCCAACCAGGGCTGGAATATCGGCTTTCGCATTTTTACCGCTTTCAGGTTCACTTTCAGCCGAAGTGCTTTCTTCCGATTGAGACGGCTCATCTCCTTCCGATGATTCGCTTTCATGCTCTGAAGCATCCGCACAAGGCCGCGTGATCTGTAAAAACAATTGACTCTGGATTTCGCCGAGGCTATCGGCAAGGTGACGGAGGTTTTGTTCGACCTGTGGCGGGAAGATAAATATGCCGACAAGGGTATAAACCACCACGCCGAATACCGTCATATAAGTACGATCAAGACCATAAATGAAAGCCCCTTCCGGATCACCGCCGTTGAACATCATCAGGATCATCACCCCGGTGAGCATGAACAGGGTCGGATCTGCCAGGTAAGCATTACGGATATAGAAGACGGCAGTCACAGCCAGCGAGACTGCCAGCATGTAAAGCAATCGATCCTGAGCAAAGGCACCGACCAATACAAGACCGATAATCGCACCAACAATGGTCCCCATTACACGGAGTGTCCCTTTAGCAAGGGACTCTCTGCGACTGCCCGTTGAAGCAATCAGCATCACTGTTGTGGCTGCAGTTGAAGCCTGCGGCCAGCCTAAGGACATAGGTATTAAAAAAGCCAGAGTTAAGCTAATAGCGACTCTGCAGGCAAACTTAAACTTTTCGCTCAGGCAAAACGGAACCAACCACTTTCCGGGATGAAGTGAAGAAAAGTCTCGTACCAATTGCGGCAAAGACTGCGCTTTATTATCGGCCATTAGCTTCTCAGACTAACTACGAATTAAATAATTAGACTAGGTGAAGATATTGGGTAATAAGGTGAGAAAGTGTCTTAGTTGTAATGAAGCAAAGGGTTTTTAAAGAAAAAGCCTGTCGGAAGCATCAGATAAAATGCGCTCCGGCAGGCTTATTAGCGACTAATCAACGGTAATGATTAAACCACTATCTGTTAACGACATCTTCCTGTGGAATCGTCGAGTGAATCTGAGTGATCGCGTTAATGAACAACTTTACAGCTGGCAGCATTCGGCTTTCATCAATATCAAAATCGCCGTTATGGTGACCAGCGGTCAGGTTAGAACCAACCAAACAGTAAATTGCTTTACCGCCTTTCTGCTGTACCCTGTCAACAAGGTAACCGGCATCTTCACTGGCTCCGAAATCCTTCTCACGAAGTACATGAGAGAAACCACTGTGAAGACCGATGGTTTCGAGTAATTCGACCATCTCAAGATCGTTGTGCAAACCAATCGCTTCACCCTGTGCTTTGATCTCCACTTTCACCCCGTGTATAGCCGCTGAAGCCTCAGCTATACGCTCAACCTGCTGATACATATAGTCGTTAAGCTCACGGTTTTCGCCGCGGGTCTCCCCCATCAGCACTGCGTTAGCCGGAATAACATTTCGGCCGTCACCGGCATGCATCTGACCGACATTAATACGGGTCATCCCATCGCGATGGCGAGGAATAGCCAGCATCTGAGACACTGCGGTACAGGCAGCAGCCAGCGCATTACGTCCGGCATTCGGCTCAATACCGGCATGAGCTGGTTTGCCCGTGAAATGAAGATCGAACTTGGAACTGCACAGGAAATGCTGCGGATCACAAACCAGTGTGCCACTTGGTACATTCATGCCGATATGGGCTGCTAAGAAATAGTCGACATCATCAAGCCAGCCACTTTCAGCAATCGCTTTACCAGCCCGGCACCCCTCTTCTGCCGGCTGGAAGATCAGCTTAATCTTGCCACACAATGCATCTTTGTGTTCGGCAAGCACTTCCGCAATACCGAGGCCAATAGATGCATGTGCATCATGCCCGCAGGCATGGGCAACCCCCGGAGCCAGAGATGCAAATCCCAGAAAGCGCGGACGATGAGAATCCTCCTGGCTTTCCATTACATCAACAGCATCAATATCAAATCGCAATGCGATCACAGGACCGGGACGCCCCGTATCTAAGATTGCTCCGACGCCGGTAATACCGTCCATCTGAGCCAGAAATTCGAAATCAGCCCCCCAACTGATTGCGCGCTCCTGAGCTTTGGCGACGCTTGATTCATCGCGCCCCATTACGGTTTCTCGTGCAATAATCTCATCCGAGAAACAAAGCTCATACCCTAAGAGCTTAAGGTGTGCCGCAATACGGCTCGTCGTAAAAAATTCACACCACGCCGATTCAGGATAACGATGAAACTCTCGGCGATAATTCATTAATCGCTGGGAAAGTGCCTGTTCATCAATAGTTAAATAATTTACCAATTTACTCCGCCCTTTCGTTTTATGGCATTGCCGACCGCATTAAACCTAGTAGCCGGTTAGCTCCATAAATCCTTGTCCCAAGTGACTACCACTAACCTTAATCGGACCTTCCCAATAGGAAAATACGAACGGCAACCACTGCTCCTTGCGGACAACATCCACTTCTAGTTGTATCTGCTGTGTAGGTATATCAATTCGCCAGTTAATCGGAGTATCTTTGCCGCCTTGTGCCACATACGACACCGGCGTCAGTCTGATATCCTCTGGCTGTAATAGTATTGTTTTGCCATCAGGCCAGCTCAGCGAGCCAAAATAATACGGTTGAGACTCTTTTTCCCTGATCTGGTATACCATCAGGGCCCTTCCGTCGTCTAAATGAACAGAAAACCAGTCCCAACCCTCTTGCTTTTCGGTTAACCCTTCGCTGCTCCATTCACGATCGTACCAACCGTCGCCTTTCACTCGATAGGATTTACCGTCAAGCATTAGTGTGCCGTTTAATTTCAGAAACGGCGCACTGTAATAGTATGAAGCAATATCTGCGGTAGGATGCTTCTTGCTGTAGCCGTTGTCACCCTGAAATACCAAGGCGCCCGTATTTCGGATGGCTAAATCGGCCACCATGTCATCGTCGGCAAATTGAAGACGTCCCGGAAACGGAGAATCGCCATAAGATCGCCATGACCAATTATCCAACCACGCACGGTAAGGATTCTGCGTAACGCCGGCCTGGCCGATCCCTCCTCGGGCAAACCGTTCGGCATGCCAGATTTTGTCTTTGGTGGTGACAACCGTATGAGCCATAAACATATGCGGGCTGTTCCAGCCGGTTCCTTCGCGGGCATCGTTAGCAAAGCGGAATAATGTCCACTGTACACCAAAAGTTTCCCCTTCTTCCGACTCAAGGTTGGCAGTCAGGTACCACCATTCGGTACGAAACTCAGGGTGACTTAAATGGTCCTGCGGGAACTTCCACTCTTTTCCGGGAACCACCTGCGCAAACTGGTTCGCTTCGTCCTGACGCAGAATTTCAGCGGTATTGGCACTTTGATCGGCCTGCTCACAACCGGTCAGTGCCAACACACTCAAACCCGTCACGCCCAGGCACAAAGCTTTCAGTACACATCGCACTTTAGCAGTTATCATCAGAATGCCTCCCGTAGCGACATAATGGCTGAGCGTTTAACTAGACGCCACACCGGCCATGCCCCTGCAACCAAAAGAACAACTAATGCCGACCCCAGTGAAATCAGGTATTCAAACGGGAAGTACTGAACAGGCATGGTCCAGCCGAACGAGTATTTCAGTACAACATCAATCAGCAACTGAGCCAGAACCAGACCTAACGGCAAAGCGATAACCGCTGTCATCAAACCTATCAGCAATAACTGACCACCACCCAGCGCGGCTAGTTCACGTCCGGTCATCCCCATACAACGCAGCAAAGCAAACTGACGCTGACGCGAGACTTCCCCCGCTACAGTGGCAAAAAACAGTCCGCACACCGCAATAAATAAAGTCAGCCTGCCAAGTGTTGAGGTAACAACAAAGGTACGATCGAATACCCGCATTGCCTGCTCCATCAGCTCAACATTATTGCGCACCCGCTCCGGTGACAGACGGAATCGGTCACCCAGTCTGCTAATTAATGCCTGACCGTCAGCGCCAGGCTTGAGAAGAACGCCCAGACCAACCTGCCCTTTGTAGAGCCAGAATTTCTGCCAACGTTTCTGCGACAACATGATCTGACCGTACGGGTTACCATAATCGTAATAGACCCCGGCAATCAGCCAGTTACTTCCCATAGGTGCAGGCAGGTCAATTTCCTGCCCCGGATACCAGCCATTTTTCAGCGCCAGAGACTCACTGACTAACACTGCCCGCTTATGGTGGAAGCGCTGCCAGTATTCAGGTATTGCCACTTTAATAGAAAGCGCCTGCTGCTCGCCCTGACTGATACCTATGCTGACCACCTGCAAAGTACCAGTTTCTGTCGGCAACTCTTTACGTAGCTGCCACCAAACCTGACCCACTTCTTCCTGACCTTCCAGCCAGTAAGCAATGCGCGGTGCAACATTGAGCGAAGGGCGAACATATATATCGGCCGCCAGACGCTGATCCAACCAGGTTTCGGTAGTATTCCGGAAGCTGCCTACCATAGTTTCCATACCAATGTTGGAAGCCAGGGCAAGCATGAAGGCCATCGCGGCTACACCACGATAGCTCAGGCTGGCCGCGGCATCACTGAAGAACCATCTCAGACGGGCTGAACGGACAATCAGGCCAAGGACCTGGAACAGTTTCCACAACAGGAATGGCATACACAACGCACTGGCTATCAACACCAGTCCAATCAGAACAAAACCGGCTGTCTGTCCATGTGGCAACTGATATACCGCCACAGCGGCACCAATGAACATACAAGAGAACAGTGCCTGCCAGGCAAATTCACGACCACTGAAACGCACCAGAGACATATGTGTAGACAGGCGTGCAGGCTGAGCTCTGATCAGACGAACCAGAGGCCAGCCACATGCCAGCAGGCTACCGCCAACAGCAATAGCCAGAGACGCCAGTCCCCACTGCCAGTGCCAGCTGACAGACAGACTGACATTGGCACCGTAGAGATCACTCAACGTTTCTGCCACAGAAGGCAGCAATTGCTGAGCCAGTACCAAGCCAAGCAGGTTACCGCCCACCATGCCCAGAGCAATCCATACAATTAACTCCACAATCAAAGCCCTGGCCAACTGGGGCGCAGACACACCGGCCTGACGTAACAGGCCAACCAAAGGCTGACGCTGAGAAAAAGACAGTGACATCGCCTGATAGAAAATGAACAAGCCAACAATGAACGCCAGCATACCCATCGCAAACAGATTTAAGTGGAACGCATCCGTCAGCGGCTCAAGTGTCGCACTCTGATGACGGTCCAGCTTCAATGCCGGAGGTAATTGTTCTTCCAGTGCCACCAGCTGCTGCGGTGACATTTTCCCACACAGAATAGATGTCAGCCCGGATCCCGGATACAGATTTCGAACCACAGACATATCAGCAACCATTCGGGTTCCGCGGATGCGCTCTTCCTGCACCACTTTCAGCGGGCCGATCTCTTTGCCGTTTTCAAGTTTAAGATACTGGCCGTCAGTAACGTCCATATAACGGGCCAGCTGCTCACCGAGTACAATCGGGAATGGCGGGCGCATCAGCTCCATCATCTGAGACTGCTGAGGTGTGGTTACTTTATTGCGGAAATTAGAAAACATCGCGATGGGATCAATCCCCACGATTTCAAAATCACGGCTGTCTTCAGTAACAATTCGGTGTTGATCCATCGGCACACACTGGTTAAAACCAGCGCGGCGAAGCTGAATGTAGAACCCCTGTGGTACTTTGATAGCAGGCTGGCTGTGGCGAATACGGTAAGGAAAAGGATTAGAAAAAAGTTGCTCACCCTGCCGATAGCTTTCCCGCGCCTGCTGGTTAACGCCCATTACACCAACCAGCAACGCAATACCAAGAGTCAGGCCTAACCATACCAATACAATCTGGAATGGGTGGCGCTTATAGTGCCCCCAGAGCGCTTTAGCTACGGGGTTTGACATGAAGCTGTCCTCCCTGAAGTCGAATGCAGCCACTCATGTGTTCGGCAACTTTCTTACTGTGAGTCACCAACAGCAAAGTACAGTCTAGCTGGCTGGTCAGATTAACCAACAAACGAATTACTGCTCCGGCGTTACGCTCGTCCAGGCTTCCGGTCGGTTCATCCGCCAACAGAATATCCGGCTCCATATAAAGTGCACGGGCAATCGCTGCACGCTGTTGCTGACCGCCGGACATTTCTTCCGGATAACGTCCGAGCAACGGCATAAGATCAAGTGCAGAAATGATTTGTCGCCACAGTTTTGGCTTTTCCTCCAGCCCTTTAAGCTGACGGCAAAAGCGAATATTGTCGGCAGTAGTCAAAGTAGGCAGCAAGTTGAATTGCTGAAAGACGAGACCAATATTGTTACGACGAAACGCGGTACGTTCACGTTCAGAAATCGCATGAATTGGTGTATCTCCTAACCAAATCTCACCGGAGTCTGCTGTGTCCAGGCCTGCGATAAGGTTCAACAAGGTACTTTTCCCCGAGCCGCTTTCTCCCATTAAGGCCAGCTGCTCACCTTGTTTTAGCTCCAGCTCAGCTCCCTGCAGGACAGAGTGATATTCACCGCCGTCCTGGTAGCCTTTGCAGAGCCCTACCAGTCGTAACATCCTAATCCCCAAAAAATTCAAGGTATTTTCCGGGAGAGAAATTTACCGCAAACCCCGGATTCGAGAAAGTATTTTAAAACACTGACCGAGAAATAAAATGCAAAGGGATACAAACCATCCACAATTTGTACAAAACACATACAAGCAAACTGCAACTAACTGATATGTAAATATGGTTTCCCTTTGCTTTTTTATTGTTCAAATTGCTAATAATGCAGTAATAAAAAACAATTTTATTCAGTCTGTTTGCGTATTGTATCAGTGTGTACCTGCGACCAGATTATTCATCCAAGCTCGGGTCTTAATCCTGATTGTTGAGCCGACTACTTTCACCAACTCTTCCAGCATCAACATGGCATAAATCCACTCTAACGGTAATTTTAAAACAAGCGCGGCAAAAGCAGTAACCGGGATACCGATAAACCATTGCGCAGCAATATCCTGATAGAAACAGAACCGAATATCTCCCCCGGCCCTCAGCACCCCGACAATCATGGTCATCGGCAAACTTTTCACAATAATGGTGAGAGCAAACACCAAAAAGAAATGGCCAGCCAGTTCACGAGTATCTCCGGACAGAGCTGAGAACAGATCCAGAACCGTGTCTTTCATCAACAGCATGGTTAACGCAACCATCACGCCACAGAAAAGGTTGAAAAAAGAAACCGCCCAGGCCTGATAATACGCTTCTTCCATCCGGTTAGCACCAAGCTGGTTACCAATCATCACCGCAGAAGCATTGGAGATACCGATAATTAACGCCAGTGAGAATGACTCAATCGGCGTCATAACAGACAACGCGGCCAGCCCCTGAACACCCGCCTGACCAATAATTGCATGGTAAACAAAAATACCAGCCGACCATGCCAGATGGTTAAACGTGGTTGGCAGCGACAACGACAGAAACCGTTTGATTTTGACCCAGTCCAACACTTCCAGCAAAACACTGAATCCGAACGCCAACAGGTGTCGGCGTGAGTACAGGTAACTATAAAGCAAAGATACTTCGACCAGCCCACTGACCAAGGTCGCCACTGCCGCGCCGACGATGCCCATTGCAGGCGCACCAAACTGACCGAATATCAGCACCCAGTTCAGGAACATATTCAAACCGATACCGATAGCACTGAAGAAGGTACTGATCCCCGGCTGGTGCATCGCACGAAGACCAACCGCCATACTGCTACCCCATGCCACCGCAAACAAACTCATTGAGGTGATTCTCAGGTAATCAGCACCCAGCTCAATCACCGCTTCCGATTGAGTTGCAAGGCCAATCACCTGCTCCGGGAAAAATAAGAAAATACCGCCGGCAATCATCGCAGTGATAGTAGTCATCACCACGGTCAGAGCGGTACTTTGTTTTACCCCCAGCTTGTTTTGAGCCCCCCAGTATTGCGCTGTTAGCAATGCCCCGCCAGTGGTCACCCCGAACAACATAATGGTAGCAACAAACAGTGCTTTACCGGCGATACCAATCGCCGCCACATCCAGCTCACCCAGTTGCCCCAACATCAGAATATCGACAAGGCTACGGCTCGAAAACAGCATTGTCTGCAATGCGATAGGAAAAGCAATCAACATCAGGCGACGGAAAAATTCACCTTTGAAATGGAGCAGGACAGGATGAGACATGGAGGTATCCAAACATAAGACAAGAAGACAGCTCGAATTTTATCCACTACATTTTTATTGACAACTCTTTTTACGGGGAAAAATCAATCGCCTATTCGATTTATCCTGAAAAGCGCATTACAGCAGGGAGCATGTAATCAATGATAAGGACAATTTTGGTTGTTGGTGCCTCCGGTTATGTAGGCAGCCATTTAGTTCCCGAGCTGGCTAACAGCGGCTACAAAGTCAAAGCCACAGGCCGAAACCTGAAGCTGTTAAAGAAAAGGGGCTGGGAAGAACTTCCCGATGTAGAACTGGTTGAACTGGATCTCAATCAGCCAGACAATCTCGATGATATTCTCTCTGACGTCGATGCCGTATTTTTTCTTGTTCATGGTATGAATCACGGCCATGATTTCATTGATTACGAAGTTAAAGCTGCCAGCAACTTCAGTCAGGCACTGAAAAAAAGCAACGTGCAACGCGTTATTTATCTGGGAGCTCTCCAACCGCTGCACGGTAATACAAAACATCTGGCAGCAAGAAAAGCGACCGGAGAAATTCTCCGCGACAGTGGTATCCCCATTACTGAACTACGCGCCGGGATCATCGTCGGCCCTGGCTCTGCTGCTTTTGAAGTGATGAGGGATTTCGTCTATCACCTACCCATTATCATTGCCCCCAAATGGGTGAAATCCCGCAACTCCCCTATTGCCCTTCGCAATTTGCTTCACTACCTGTTAGAGCTGTTGCATTTCACGCCTTGCCGCCACCAAATCCTTGATGTCGCAGGACCGGAAAACCTTAGTTACGCAGAGCAGATGCGTAAAATCGGCAACCATATTGGCAAAAAGGTTCGCATTCTGCCGATCCCGTTTCTTACGCCCTCCTTTGCCGCGCTCTGGCTTAGGTTTATCACATCAGTACCCACCAATATTGCCCGTGCACTTGTTGGTGGACTCAGACACGATTTACCTGCTGACGGCAGCGCGATTCAGTCACTAATCCCGCAACACCTCCTCAATTATGATGAATCCGTTGAAGAATGCCTCAGCCATGAAAACGAAGTTGTTCGTAACGAAATCTGGGGCTATGACCCTGATGCTCTGGCACGATGGCAGTCCGGTTATGGCTATTACCCAAAACAGGCGGGGTATACCCTTCGCACCGATGCCACCAGCGAGCAGCTATGGCAACAGGTACAACTGGTGGGAGGTAAAGAAGGTTACTTCTATGCCAATTACCTATGGCGAATACGCGAGTGGATGGATCACCTGATTGGCGGCGATGCCCTGACCCGTTACCGCCGTGACCCTGACAAATTGGAATTGGGCGATAAAGTCGATTCGTGGAAAGTTATCCATATCGAGCCAAACCGTTTCCTGTCGCTGTTGTTTGGAATGAAGGCTCCGGGATTGGGAAGACTGGAGTTCACCATTGAAGATAAAGGTGAGTACAGAGAAATCGACATTCGAGCCTGGTGGCACCCGGCTGGGTTTTCCGGCTTACTTTACTGGTTCGCCATGATGCCGGCACATTTGTTTATTTTCAGAGGCATGACTCATACTCTGGTCAAACGTTGTAAAGCCAAGGCTCAGGAAGGGAAATCAGTAACGGAATAGTAAGGTACGGAAGTTGAGAAGATATGTTTGAAGAAATCAGGTTCAGAACAAGCTAAAAATAGAAAAGCGAGTTGCAAGGAATAAACCTCACAACTCGCTTCTTAATTTAGCATTTATACAGTTGGCAGTTCCGGCAGACACATACCTGCATTTGCCGGATAAACCATGTATTCGCCGTGGTATTTCACAATCGACTTGTAGTCAGTAACTTTATACATCAGCAAACCTTGCTCGTATGCCGCATCCACAAATTCACGAACATCACCACGAATATAGAAAGACAATGGCTTAACCACTTCACCCTGCTCAGATACCGATTCTTTGTACTGTTTGGCACAAACAACCAGTGACGCCTGACCATCAGTATGATGCGTCACCTTACGGTTAACCTCATACTCAGTTGCCACAACCCAGTCTGCCTGCTCCAGTTTTTCGTACAGTGACTGAATCTGGGCAGCCGTAGTCGGTTTCGCTTCATCATTTTCTTCACGCGGAATACCGGCCAGTGTCTGCCGGATATGCTCAAACTGCTGTTTCAGTTGGGCATTTTTACCCATACTGCGGGCCTGCTGCTGCCATCCCAGCAAGGTTTTAGCCACACAGTGATGATAACGCTGCTGCTTGATCACTTTCGTTACCCACAGGTTCAGAAAGTTAGTTTCACTTACCGGGTTGCCGGGCGTTTTACCGGACTGCACCGATTCCGCCAGTTCATTCAGTCCGTCCGAGACCAGTTTGTAGATTTCTTGATAAAAGTTAGCCATAGAATTCCTTACGCGTCACGGGACATAAACCAATAGAATCCCGCCGACAGTACTGCGCATGATGCCATAGTCAGGGCCATTGGCCACACTGTTGCGTCCGGCATCATTGCCACCATACCACCGACAACGGTTCCCGTGCCAAAGCGCATTGTACCTGCCAGCGACGAAGCTGTCCCCGCCATATGAGGATACTTAGCCAGCAGGCAAGCCATTGTGTTACTGCCAATAATAGAAATGGTTCCGACGAAGAGCATGACAGGGATAACCACACCCCACAAGCCAAGCTCAAACAACTGACCACAAACCAACCCGATACCGGCGATTAGCTGAACAGTCAGACCAAATCGCAACATCCAGTGTGAACCCATTTTCTTAACCATACGGCCATTAATACTGGTCATCAGGATAAGGCAGACAACATTCAGACCGAACAGCAAACCAAAGTGCTGTGTGCTGACATGGTAGTAATCAATGTATACAAATGAGCCAACAGTGAGGAAAGTAAACATACCGGCAAAAGAGAAGCCACTGCTGAAAATCAAACCAACCGCAACCGGCGTTGTCATCATTCTGGCGTAGTTTCTCAATGTCGCCCCCAGGTGGAACGGAAGGCGCTTCTCTTTCGGCAGGGTTTCCGGAATTTTGCCAAGAACAGCAACAATAATAATGACAGCGAACAGCGCCAGTACCCAGAAAATGGCACGCCAGCCAAACCAGATTGACAGGTAACCACCAATCATTGGTGCTGCCAGTGGCGCAACTGTCATTACCAGCGTAATAAACGACATGGTTCGGGCAAACTCCTCACGCTCAAACATGTCACGCACCAGTGCCTGGATAATCACAGCCGCAGCCGCTCCGGAAAAACCTTGTGCCGCACGAACCCAAGTCAACGCTTCAATACCCTGACTCATGGCACTCACACAAGCGGCAAAGGCAAACAGAAAAACACCGATAATCAGAATCGGTTTACGACCATAACTGTCCGCTAACGGGCCATGCAAAAGCTGTCCAATGGCAAAGCCTGCGGTATAGGCTGTCAACGTTGTCTGTACAGCACTTGGTGATACAGCCAAATCCCTTGCAATACTTGGCATGGCAGGAAGATACATATCAATTGCCAAAGGAGTCAGGGCGGCGATCGCGCCGAGGATCAGGATTAATTGCAAGCTTAATTTGGGGCTGTCTTGTGTGGTCATAGATTCTCTGTTACGTCGGTGTTTCGGAGGGAAAAGATTTTTATTGTACGATGAAAATATCAATATGATTCATTCCTGTCAGGAAATGATCTATTTCTACTTTAGGCAACTAATTTAGCCTGCAAATCAATGCACCAACACCTATTAATGCTGGCTTGCAACAATAAAAAAGGCGGTTGTAAAAACCGCCTTAGTCATAATCAATTGCTAATTTAATTTGTTGTTACTTCAGGAACGAAGCTATTTCTTCTTCGCTCAACGGACGGTATTCGCCCGGCTCCAGATCTTCATCCAGCTCTACGCTGCCAATTTGCTCACGATGAAGAGCAACAACCTTATTACCCACAGCCGCAAACATACGCTTAACCTGGTGGTACTTACCTTCAGAGATCGTAATCAGCGCTTCGCGTTCACCCAAAATATCCAGCTTCGCCGGACGAGTCAGATCTTTCTCACCACGCAGCTGTACACCTTCTGCAAAAGCAGTTGCGACATCTTCTGCCACAGGATCAGCCAGCTCAACGTAATACACTTTTTCACAAACATGACGCGGTGAGGTAATACGGTGTGACCACTGACCGTCATCAGTCAGCAAAACCAGACCGGTCGTATCGCCATCCAGGCGACCCGCAACGTGAAGTTTCTCCGGGCTAACCTCATCCAGCAACACAAAAACAGTCGGGTTGTAATCATCAACATGGGAACAAACAAAACCCTGTGGCTTGTTCAGCATAAAGTACCTTGGCCCCATAAAGCTCAGCGTGCGACCGTTAAATTCAACGTCGCAATCATCTGTCACTTTCAGCGAACCATTTTTTACAATCTCACCGTTAACTTCAATTTCTTTATTTTTTAATAGCTTACCGGCTTCTTTTCGGGTAATCCCTAAAGTGGTACTTAAGAATTTATCAAGCCTCATTACTGGCTCCGCATGGTACAAAAACGCATATCATACCAAGTTTAGTGTTGAGTACCTAGAACCTGAGTCTGCGATAATATTTTTGTAACTGAATTCAACAACTGGGATAAAAATTGCAGCATTATCTACTGAGGAGAACTAAGCTCATTCCCATAGAACATTTCAGACTTTTTGCGGTCTCTAATAATAGACATTTTACAGATTGACTACGTATATACGTGTACAAGCATAGGGTTTCTTCATCCACAAGGATGAGGCTACTAACAACAAAGGTCGTACTATGAAAATCTCTCTTGTTGCGCCAAATTTGTCATCCGTTGACATGCTGCTCAAACTGGTTGAGGAGCTATTTGAATACGAAGTTCTACCCAAGAAAGTTGAACAGACCAACAACGCTATCCAGCAGCTCATCAATAACCCGGAACTCGGCCAGGCCTGGCTGATTGAAGTAGAACAGGACGATGAAAAAATCATCGCCGGCCATATCATCATCAGTTACAGCTTCAGTCTTGAACATGGTGGCCGTATCGGCTTGATTGATCAGTTCTACCTCAAGCCAGAATGGCGCCAACAAGGTATTGGCACTGAACTGGTGCCTCAAATTGAGTACCAGGTTACCAAGGCCGGTGTCCGTGCCCTTTCGCTTGAAGTTAATATCGGCAACGCCGGAGCCAGAAACTTTTATGAAAAACACGGCTTCATCCCGCGCCGTCAGTTCTGCATGATGACCAAAACCATTCAACAAGAAGAAGTGCCGTTGAACATCGCGTCCTGAACCACGACTTCCTGTCTCCACATACCGCTACTTTTGCATATAACTATTTTGCTACGGCCCGCAACCTGCGGGTCTGGCGGAATAAATCAAACAGCATTACTCAGTGACGGCTATCGCCTTTCGCCGTCACTTTCGGTTACACTCTTTCCCGGCTATTCACTCAACAGCGTCAATAAATCAATAACTCATGTATACCCTTCGCCCTTACCAGCAAGACAGCGTTAACGCGACCATTCATTATTTCCGCAAACACAGCACACCTGCAGTGCTCACCCTGCCAACTGGTGCGGGTAAAAGCCTGGTCATTGCTGAACTGGCAAGAATTGCCCGTGGCCGGGTTTTAGTGCTTACCCATGTCAAAGAGCTGGTAGAGCAAAACCATCAAAAGTATGAGAGCTATGGTTTAAAAGCATCGATATTTTCTGCCGGGCTGGGTCGTAAAGAAACCGATCAGAAAGTAGTCTTTGCTTCGGTGCAATCAATGGTGAACAGCCTTGATCAGTTTGCCAATGAGTTCTCACTATTGGTTATTGATGAGTGCCACCGTGTACCTGATGATGAGAACAGCGCCTACCGCCGGGTGATCAAACATGTGCAGGAAGTGAATTCAGGGATCAAAATCCTTGGCCTGACAGCAACGCCATACCGACTGGGAATGGGCTGGATCTACAAATACCACACCCGCGGACAGGTAAGGACCGAGCAGGACCGTTTTTTCCGTGACTGCATCTTCGAGCTGCCAATCCGCTACCTGCTGGATGAAAACTTCCTGACCGAACCCAAAATCATGGATATGGCGGTCATTGGCTATGATTTTTCCAGCCTGAAGCCTGCCTCGAATGGCCGATACCGGGAAGCGGATTTAGACAGTGTGATAGAAAAATCCGGCCGTGCTACCCCTATGATCATCGACCAGGTTATTGACTATGCAAAAGATCGCCGGGGGGTAATGATCTTTGCCTCGACCGTCAATCATGCTCAGGAAATAATGGGTTACCTTGAGGGAGAGAAAGCGGCTTTAGTCGTCGGCGATACCCCTCTTGATGAACGTGATCGCATCATTGAAGCTTTCAAACAACAAGAAATAAAATATCTGGTCAACGTTTCGGTGCTGACAACTGGCTTCGACGCCCCGCACGTTGATTTAATTGCCATTTTGCGCCCAACAGAATCCATCAGTCTGTATCAACAGATTGTCGGCCGCGGCCTGCGTCTGTATGACGGAAAAGAAGACTGCCTGATTCTGGAGTATGCAGGAAACTGTTATGACCTGTACCAACCGGAAGTCGGCGATCCCAAACCCGACAGCGCCAGTGAAGTCATCATGGTTCCCTGCCCTGCCTGCGGATTTAAAAACAGCTTCTGGGGCAAACTGGATCCCGCCGGATTCCTGATTGAACACTATGGTCGCCGCTGTCAGGGCTATTTTGAGGATGATGACGGCGAACGAGAAGAATGCGGTTACCGCTTCCGGGCTAAATACTGTGAAGAATGTGGAGCCGATAATGACATTGCCGCCCGACGCTGCCACATCTGTGATGCCGTAATGGTGGATCCGGACAAAAAGCTACGTGATGCGTTGAAGCTCAAAGATGCAATGATCATGAAATGTACCGATCTGCGTCTGGAGCCGGGAAAAAACAAATTTGGCAAACCACAACTGAAAGTCATCTATATTAGTGATGCAGATTCGGAAATCAGCGAGATCTGGCCACTATCCACCAAAACTCAAAAAGATAACTTCCTCAAAAAGTTTATTAACCCACATCTGGTTGATCGCCACCGTCCATTTACAGATACGGCACCAACCAAAGTTGCTAACAATGAACATCGGCTACGTCCGCCAGAAATTATTATTGCCCGCAAAAGCGGCCGTTTCTGGGCTATCAGGGATAAACTGTTCGATCTCGATCAATACAAAAAAGACTAACCATTCTTGCTCATACAAAGAGTCCCAAACAGCAAAAAGCCGCACTTGTGTGCGGCTTTGCTTATATATCAGCAAATTATATTAAAATGCATAATCCAGCGAGATACCCCAGTTACGACCTGGCTGAGTCCGGCGATCTTTGCCAACGGTGCTCTCGTATACGCCTTCAAGATCCTGATATAACCAATATTTTTCATCGAACGCATTAAAAAGGCCTGCTCGTACAGTCAAATCCGTCATCGGACGATAGTAAGCGGTCAAATCCACCACTGTGTAGCTAGGCGCTTTAACATTAGGCTTCATACCTGATTCAGGACGTTCCCAATCATTCTTGGCTGCAACCATAGTAACGCTTAGGGCACTCCCCCAAATATCACTCGGTGCGTCATAGCCTAAACCGACAACTGTCGTGAACGGCGCAATAGTATCCAGGGTGTCACCGTTTTCTTTATTTTCACCGTCAAGGTAAGCCATTGAAAGGCGCGCATATGAGCCCATCGGGGCACCCAATGCTTCATCCAGCCACAGACTACCTTTGAATTCTGCGCCGTAAATACGTGCCTTATCTATGTTCTCGTTAGTTGTAACATCAACACCATTAATACTCTCTGTTTTACTCTTAATGAAGTTCTCATAGTCGTTGAAGAACGCCGCTATCTCAAGTGCACCCAATCGGTTATTTGCACGTAAACCAACCTCATAAGACTGGCTTTCTTCCGGTTTCAGATTCGGGTTAGAGACGATCTTATAGCCATGTGAAGCATTATTTTTGTCGTAGTACAGTTCATAGATTGTCGGAGAACGGAAGCCTTCGCTATATTGCGCATATGTACTGATATTATTTGTCCAGTGGTACACCGCTCCCAGACGAGATGTCAGAGCATCACTGTTATGCTCTTGCAAACCTGATGTTGCATCAGGTTTTGCCTTGTAGTCGTCATAACGAAGACCAGCAGTCACAACTAGTTGTTCATCCATAAAGAACATCTGATCCTGAACAAATACTGCACGCTTTTCTGAATCAGATTTAGGTACTTCCATTGAACCAGGTTTACTTGTGCCGCTATCAAGGAAGTAGTCTGTATAACTCAACTCAAACGAGGTATCCGAGGCTGCAAGGCCATAAGTTAATTCATGACGGCTTGATGCCAACTCCAGCTCTTTTTGTAGCTGAGCATCAAACTGCAGACTTTCATCTGTCCCTGAACGAGCACGATTACGATTGCCGTAACGACCAGTATGATCGTAGTTATTATGCTTGGATTGACTCTCCGACCAGTTAAGCTTCCACTCAAGGCTATCGAAAGCGACATTAGTCGCCAACCATTCGTGCTCTAACCCCAAACGAATGCGCTCATCCTTATCATCACCCCGAACTTTGGTGTAAACAAAACCCGGCATAAAACCACCACCAGCATCGTACCCTTCACGGGAAAGGCGATTAATATCCTGCTCTCGAGTGAAGTACTCACCAGTCAGGCCAACACGATGATTATCATTCACTTGGTAGAAAACTTTACCCAATACATTGTGCGAAGTGTAAGTCAGAGGATCTGCCGCACCACGTTCAGAACCGACAATATCAGCACCGTCGGCGTGAGTTTCTGTTTCCTGACCATCACGATAGGTATAGATAACCATCGTTTCCAAACCGCCGGTACGATTCGCTAATTCGACCGTCGCCTTATATTCATCGCTGGCACTTGCATAACCTGTTTTCAAGCCAACATGGGTATCGTCACCATCATTCAATAGATCTTCCGGATTTTTAGTACGCATCAAAACTGTACCGCCTAATGCATCACTACCATAAAGGGTTGAAGATGGCCCTTTATTCACTTCAATAGCAGTAAGAGTATCAAGCTCAAAATTATTGTTGTTCTTGCGCATCACATCTGCGCCGGGGTTATATGATGCCGGCTGCTCTACACCATCAACCATGACCTTAACTCGGCTGCCACTCATGCCGCGAATAGTGAAGTCTTCTACACCGAATCGACCCTGACCGTTTACCTGAACGCCTGGCTCATACTTCAACGCCTGCTGTACATTGGTTGCTAAATTTTGCTCAATGTCTTCGGAACTTACTTTCGAAATACTTGAAGGTACGTTTTTGATGCTCTGTTCTGAACGGGTTCCCGAAACAACCACTTCATCAAAAACAGAAACATCCTCTTGGGCTTGCAATACTGGTGACAGCGCGAGTAATACAGAACTGGCGACAATAGAAAGCTTGTTACTCATATTCCCTTCTTATGGTTACATTTATCAATATAAGAGCGACAAGAACAATACCAAATACAAATGATAATTACTATCACTTGTGTTGTGACTTTGTGTGAATTGCCTTTAATTAGCAAAAGACCATAATTATTGATGCCAAGAAGTTAGCTTACAGATCAGGCAAAAAGAAAAAGCGAATGAAATTCAGCCAAAACGAATTAAGAATAGAGTAACTGATGAGAATATAGGTACTTAAGACATTTTATTATGATTTTATCTTGCCGGTTCCTGATTTGGGTGTTAGTATCCGCGCTCGATTTAAGACATTAAGTAAGGTCGCATTACTTAATGTCTCGTTAAACTAACTTAAAGAGTATTTAAGATGAAATTCGAAGCAGTAGTACGTACTGACCTAGGTAAAGGTGCGAGCCGCCGTCTACGTCTAACAAACAAGTTCCCAGCAATCATCTACGGTGGTGAAGAAGCTCCAGTAGCTATCGAACTAAACCACGATGACGTGATCAACCAAATGGACAAGCCTGAGTTCTACGAAGCAATCACTCTAGTGGTTGACGGTAAAGAAGTTAAGGTTAAGCCGCAAGACATCCAGCGTCACGCGTACAAGCCAAAAGTTGACCACATGGACTTCAAACGCATCTAATTGCGAGTTCATAGTCTTCAAAAAAGCGCCCTTGTGGCGCTTTTTTTACATCTGAACAAACTGCTTTCTAAATCCGGCTATATTAATCAAAAAGCGACTGCTGACCTGTCACATCCTGCTCGGCTTGTGCGGCTGACTGAGTGTCCTGTTGTGCTCTCCGCTTCATCCTGAGATAACGCTGACGGCATAAACGGATGGTATTTCTCTGTTGGTCTGGCGTCATTTTCTGCCAGTTAAAACGCTCTTCCCTGCTTCGCATACAACCTTTACAGTAACCACGCTCATTAACCTGACAAACACCAACACACGGGCTCGGAATCGAGAAAAACTCAAGTTGTTCCATACACTCCTCCCGTTATGCTTTATTTAAATAATACGGCAGATCCGGTTACAGAACCAAATATAGCGATTTAGTCACTGTTTACTTTTCTAACTGTTTGATTCAAAAATGATATCAATGATTGATTATTCAACCATCTTGCACATCAATGCAGATTTTGATACCGTTTTCCGGCTATCTGGAGCGATAGTTTGAATATTTATCTGCGTTTATTTCCATAAGTGCTTTAAGAAATAACGCTTCACAGGAGGGAACCATGGATTTTTTCGTCCCATCGGCATCAAGTTCTACACAAGCTGAATCTGTATTCTCATCAATTGCCAACCACGTCTCTGCTCCATCCCAATCTCACCGCGTTTATAAACTAGAATGGCAACATGAAGGCCAGACTTGCTATTGCGAAGTGGGTAAAACACTACCGAGCGTTTTCCGCACCGATGAAACCGTGCTGGCAATCTTTGATTGTGGTGATGTCTATAAAGTCTGTACACCTAACCGCGGCGCTATTAAGTTTGATCCGATCCACGCGATCAAATCCGCAGTGACAAATGTCGAGTATTTCGACTGATCAGCATAGATCTCAGGGATCAAAAAAACGCACACGATAATTTCGTGCGCGTTTTTACTTGTCCGTCTCAATGCTAGTTACTAAAACAGCCCCAGCTGAGGAGCCGTGATTTCATCGAAATTTTTGCCGATGAAAGGCAAGATACCATCAGCGACAGGCTTTAACTGCTTATCAACATAATGTCCGTAATCAACCGGGCTCTGCAATGCTTCTTTTGGCTCAGGGCCATTAAGTGTGATCAAGTACTCGATCCAACCACCATTCTGATACTGCAACGGCCTACCCAACTTCTGGTTCACTTCATCAGCCATCCGTGCGGCACGAACATGTGGAGGCACGTTCTTTTGATACTCAGACAAGTTACGACGTAACCTTTTGCGATAAATGAGTTTATCATCAAATTCACCGGCATTCGCTTTCTCAACATACTGGCGAACATACTCTTCCACATCCTGATCGTGAAAGACTTTATAATACAGCGTCTTCTGAAATTCCTGCGCCAACTGAGTCCAATCGGTTCGTACTGTCTCAAGGCCTTTAAATACAATCTCCTCATTGTCACCGCGTTTCACCAGCCCCGCATAACGCTTCTTACTGCCTGTCTCCTGGCCCCGGATCGTCGGCATCAGGAACTTGTGATAGTGAGTTTCGTATTCCAGCTCAAGAGCTGATTCAAGGTTATATTCCTCTTTCAGGTGATTGGTCCACCATTGATTGATATAGGCAACCAAGTCCTGACCTATTTTATCGGCCTCTTTTGAAGAAAAAGCAGCATTCAAGGATACAAACGTTGAGTCCGTATCACCGTATATCACCTCGTAGCCTTTTCCCTCTATCAACTCCCTCGTGGTTTTCATGATCTCATGTCCGCGCATCGTGATAGATGAAGCAAGGCGATGATCGAAGAAACGGCAACCAGACGATCCCAGCACGCCATAAAACGAGTTCATAATGATCTTAATCGCCTGAGAGAAGGCTTTTTCACCATCGCGTTTCGCCTGATCACGAGCAGCCCACAGTTCCTCGATCATTTGGGGTAGAAAATGCTTACTACGATGGAACCGACCGCCACGGAAACCGGCAATCGCTTCTCCATCACCCTTTCCTTCCTGTAGTAACAGCCCCTCCACTAGCCCCATAGGGTCGATACGAAATGAGCGAATAATCGAAGGGTACAGCGACTTAAAATCCAAAACCAACACTGAGTCATACAAGCCGGGTTTCGAGTCCATGACGTAACCACCCGGACTGGCAATCCAATTTTCGCTGTCGAGGCTTGGTGCCACATAACCGGCACGATGAAGCTGAGGTAAATACAAATTAGTAAATGCGGCGACTGAGCCGCCAACGCGGTCAAGCTCAACCCCGGTCAAGCGACTGCGCTCAATGGCAAAATCAAGCAAATGGGTATGAGCAAAAATCCGGGTAACCAATTTGCAATCCTGCAAGTTATAGCGCGCCAGAGAAAGCTTGTCTTTGCGGAACATCTGGTTGATTTCGTCCATTCTGTCATGAACGTTATGGATTTCCTTGCCTTCTCCGAGCAACTCTTGCGATACCGATTCCAGCGACCAGGAACGGAAGTTATAAGTCGCAGTCTTCAAGGTATCAATGCCGTCAAGCACCACTCGGCCAGGAATGGATATGAAGCCCTGATTTGGATTCTGCGCAGACTGACGCCAATGCGGTGTCTGCTTACCGCGCCCAATCCGTAATCCCAACTTATTCCATTCCGCACGCTTTAATAGCAAACGAAAATCGAAATCGATAACGTTCCAGCCAATAATGATGTCAGGATCAAAGCTGATGAACCACGCCTCCAATGCCAGTAGCAAATCTTTTTCTGACGCCACCCACTGGATCCATGTTTCCTGCTCTTCTCCGGCTTTTGGTTCACCAACCATAATGACACGGCTGTCCATATCGCTGTGTAAACCGACCGAATAAAGCACACCTTTTTCTGAGCACTCAATATCCAATGAGACCACAGACAGCTTAGGAAGGTATTCCGCAGATTTAGCTTTTACCTGTGTAAACTCGCTGTAACCCGCTTTGGGGTGAATGTTACCGGTAAAGGCAATCCCGCCGCGAATAAAGCGCTCCATTAAATAGCGGTCAGCTAGTCGGATATCCGCTTCAAACGCTTCAATCCCCTCTCCACGCAACAACGTTGTCAATTGTAAACTGTCACGAACTGTCTGACAGTAGCAGCCATACATTGGCTTATGTTGAAAATTTTTCAACGTCAGCTGACGCCAGGTAACCGGGATATTTGCTTGTTGCAAGATCTGCACTGCATTTGGGTAGTCACTTTCCGTAACAAAACATACAGGCTTATCTCCCTGCACAACTAAACGGCATGGTCCTTGTTCGGTTTTCACCCAAAGTACAATCTCGGTCTGGCCCCGGACATCCCGGCTTTGTCTGGTCAGGACAAATCCTGTTGACTGTGTCTGCAAAAAAACCTCTGCTTATGTTATCGAGACAAGGCAGCAAATAGCCGCCTAATAAGTAGCTTAGAAATGATTAACCAATCTTTCGGTCAATCCTCTCAAATTCAGACACAATCCAGCCGCCAAACGACTCAATCATAAACAGAGAGGCTTTTTTGGGCACCTGTGTACGACTGACCAAAATGAACAGGCGCTCGATCTCCTGTTCCCTATCCGGGTAATATTTCAGAAAGATATCTGCACACTCTTCAATAGACAGTGCCAGCGTCTGTTCACGGTGCATTACCAGTGAAAAACAGCTCCAGAGCATTTTCCTGGCAATATACTCACAGTAATCCAGGTAATTTTTCACCACCTTGGTAGCCATGATTTTCTTTTTGTAATCATCAAGCTCAGTCTTAATATCACCATTCAGCGCTTTAGCGATATCCCAGCTGGCTTCAAAACAGCCAAAGCGTGTTGAAAGGTCATCACCGAAAAGGCACAGACAACAATGCTTAAGCCAAAAACCCCAGGTAAAAATCGACTCCAGCGACAAAACATCGTCAATCACGGCACTCTTGATTTCCACTGCCGTCACAAACGGATACCGGGAACTAATGCGCCAACGAATCGAATTCAACACTGACTGCTCTGAGGTATTCAGCGGGCGGTTTAAAATAACGGTCAGATTCAGATCTGACTTATCTGGGGTCGCCTGCCTGCGGGCAACACTGCCGTGAACATATATACTGTGTAATGTTTTACCCAACCCGGCTCTTAATTGCTTTACAGCGTCCAGCAATACGGGCAGGTAGTCTTGTTGAAAAGGCGTTCCACCATCAAGTACGGGCAATGCTCTCGCCACACGTTCTTCCTTCAACTGGTTGTTACATAATCTGTTAATGACAGGATTTTCCTGCGTTGTCTATTCTAACAACCCTTGCATCACAGAGCTAACTTCATCAATGATTCAATGAAATTGATTACACGAATCGAATGTTAAAATTTTAAAGACGAAATATATTAATTACTCACTTTTACAGCCATTATTTCGTCACCCACAAAACAATTAACGCCAATAAAATGACTTGAAAGCTGTTTTATTATTATTTTTTAAATATTTATGTAAATACGGAACAAACTGATATATCCTCTGCACCTTATTTACTATGGCGGTCTTTTTTTGTTCATAATGAAGCATTCTCATACTGCAAAAATTCTACTATTTACTCTTATCCTTGGTCTCATCATCGATATTGCCTGGGTTAAACAAGTAGCCAATAAGAATACGGATAACTCCATCTCTTATTTGGTTGAAAGTATTGAATTCACGCTTGAACAAGTAGAGGCTCAATTAACGCAATTAGATCATCACAGCTTGCCATGCAGTACTGAAAACAGGCAGAAGCTTGAAGATATTATCTTTAATTCCAGTGTTATTCAGGAAATTACCTATATTGAAAATGATCGCTTTATTTGTAGCGACAGAGACCACAACAACCAGCAAGCTATTGATAATAAACACCTAAAACTCACTGACAACTCGAGTGATTACATCATTTACCGTGCTACTAGTGAACGCCGAAATGTAGAAGGTATCTTTTTCATGGTGCCTGCAAATAATGGCTGGTACCAAGTGCTATTTAATGCTCGTTACATGGATTTCTGGATTGATGAATTAGCGGACCATCACCAAGTTTTTGCTTGCTTCAAAAGTAATAACGATAATGCTTTATATAACTGCGAGAATAAAAGCTCGAAACATATTGTTTATTCTGCATCTAAACAGTCAGCAAAGTATCCTTTCCATGCAGTTGGCGGTTATACTAACCAAATATTCTTTAAAATATGGTTTAAACAACTCCCATACGCCGCACTTATTATTATCAGCCTTTCATGTATCGTTACTTTAACCGTACATGCGTACTTTAATTGGCGCCATTCGCTTTTAAATGATATTCAGCGTGGAATAGAGAGAAAAGAGTTTATTGCTTATTATCAGCCTATCGTCGATGCCAACACCAATCATTGGCATGGTGCAGAGCTGCTGGTCAGGTGGAATCATCCAAAATCGGGGATAATTACACCAGCAGAGTTTATTCCGGCAGCAGAACAGTCAGGTCAGATCAACCAAATCACACTGCAACTGTTAGAGCGTGCGGCTTATGAAAAATCGACGATCAATGAACTTGCGCCCAACAGTTATATTTCCGTCAATGTAACGGCCTCAATGATTACCAATACTGACTATGTAGAATCGTTGATTGGACTGATAAAGCAATATCCGGTACTTCAGAATAATGTCGTTTTGGAGTTCACCGAGCGCGAAACCTTTGCCACAGCGGAACTGGGCTTACTGCTATCCGGCATGGAGAGGTTGAGAGAAGTTGGCGTCCGCTGGGCACTGGATGATTTCGGCACTGGCTATGCGGGGCTTTCAACCCTGCAAACCCTGAGTTTCGACATTTTGAAAATCGACCGAACCTTTGTCGCATCATCTGTCACCGATGCGATTACCCACTCGATTCTTGGCAACATCGCTGAAATGGGTCTTGAATTGAACTGTACACTGGTTGCGGAAGGGGTGGAAACAGCCGAAGAAGCTGAGCATGTTGCTCAGTTAGGAATCCAGCGATGCCAAGGTTTCTACTACGCACAACCTATGCCCTACACGGATTACTTTGCTGCGTTAAAAAAACGTATAAAAACAAGCAATACCCATTTATCAGAACTTAATGAAAATCTTGGTATTCCACTATAACCATGATAATTTCTCGTTTTCTTTTATTTCGAATAAGAGCGTGATTTATGCCTAAAGCAAGTGAGATTAAAAAAGGCGCAGCTGTCGAATACAACGGCAAGCTACTTCTTGTAAAAGATATTGACGTACAGAGCCCGAGCGCCCGTGGTGCATCAACGCTGTACAAAATGCGCTTTACTGACGTGGCAACCGGCCTGAAAGTTGAAGAACGCTTTAAAGGCGACGACATTCTGACCGCAGTTGACCTATCACGCCGCCCTTCTACTTTCTCTTATATTGATGGCGACGAATACATCTTCATGGATAGTGAAGATTACACTCAGTACAGCTTCAACAAGAGCGACATCGAAGATGAGCTGCTTTTCATTACTGAAGATATTCAAGGCCTGCTTGTACTGACTGCTGACGAAAAAGCTATCGGCCTGGAACTTCCTGCTTCTGTTGAAATGGTTATCGAAGAAACTGATCCGTCAATCAAAGGTGCTTCAGCTTCTGCCCGTACCAAACCGGCTCGCTTTGCAACCGGCCTGACTGTTCAGGTACCTGAGTACATCTCAACCGGCGAAAAAGTGAAGATCAACGTTCAGGAACGCCGCTTTATGAGCCGCGCAGACTAATCGTTAGATTTGCCGAAGAAGGGATACATTTCTTTGTATCCCTTTTTAATATCCCCCACCAATTCCGTAGCAAACCTCCCCCTCATTCCAATCATTACCAATTTTCTCCTTCGCTGGTTATAATGCCCCTTCACTCAACATCAGAGATTTAAGCTATACATGGAAACATCAAACCTGATTTCTTACGATGACGTTATTGACGCGGCATACGACATTTTCCTGGAAATGGCACAAGACAGCCTGGAGCCTGCAGACGTCATTATTTTTACTGCACAATTTGAAGATCGCGGCGCAGCAGAAATTGTCGAGACAAAAGACGACTGGGCTGGTCATGTAGGTTTTGATGTAGACAAAGAAGTTTATGCCGAAGTACGCATCGGTCTTGTTAATGAAGAAAATGATGAACTGGATGATGTGTTTGCCCGCATGCTGGTGAGCCGCGATCCAGAACACAAATTCTGCCACATTCTGTGGAAGCGCGACTAAGCCCGCCCATATAAGCGGTTTTAAATGCAAAAAAGGCGGAGCAAAGTGCTCCGCCTTTCTGTATCCAGCTCTAACGCAATCTATACCAGAACCGGTGTATCCTGACGTTGGCTTCTGCGAACCCACAGCAGGCTCAATACAACCAGAATAGCCATTACTGTCATCACCACACCAAGACTGTACTGATCTTCTGCTCGCATCAGCGATGCTGCCAAAGTTGCCAGACCTGCACCTAAGTTCTGGAGACCACCAAGAACAGCTCCGGCAGTTCCTGCATGGTGCGGGAATGGTTGAATCGCAGCTGTTGTTGCCGCCGGGAATAGAATACCAGCACCAATAAAGTAGATAAAAGCACCGCCAATCAATGAGCTGACAGTCACTTCACCGGCTAACCCCGGGATAAAAATGGTCAGCGCACCTACAGTCAGAGCCAGTACACCCAGAAACAGCACACGACCATTCCCCCACTGCTTAACCAGTGCCGAAGACAACCATGAACCCGCCAGATACCCCGGTAGCGGCAAAATAAACAGCCAGCTTACGGTTGTAGGATCAAGTGCCAGAACACTGCCCAACAGCACGCCTGCGGCAGCTTCAAATACTGCAATTCCGGCAAATGTCGCAATCAGGCAAAGAACATATCCCTGAAAACGGCGGTTACCCAGCACATAAGCGTAACTTACCCATACGCGCTCATAGCGACGGCGCTCAACTGGCAGCGTTTCTGTAAACATCAGCATCATGGCGACAGTCACTAACGCTCCGAATACCAACAGGAACAAATAGCTTGCGTGCCAATTAAACGTAGCCGACAAGTATCCGCCCATTACAGGAGCAAGCAAGGGTGAAAAAATCACGCCCATGCTGACCAAGCTGTTGGCACGGTGAAGTTCTGCGCCATCATAGCAATCGCGTGTCACTGTTCGACACATAGCACCGCTGCAGCCTGTTCCCAGCCCCTGCACAAAACTGGCTACCAGAAACCACTCAAACGACGGTGCAAGTAAAGCAGCTACTGTACCCAGCAGGAAGATCACCATACCAATCATGATTACCGGACGACGACCAATGCGATCAGACACCGGGCCATAAACAAACTGTGATAATCCATACGGGATCAGATAAGCTGCCATTACCGCCTGCAGGTAAGAAGACTTAACTGCAAAATACTCCGACATAACCGGAATTGATGGCACATACATCGTCTGCGTCATTTGCCCAACCGCAGCAAGAATGATTACTAAAAATAACAGCTTTGCCATACCAGCAGTAGAAGATTGCTTAATCACAACCTACTCCTTAATCACAGAATAAAATAATGAAAACTTACCGTATATTGAGAATAAACACCCAAACACAGAATATTCCTCTAAGCTAGAGAGATATCATGATGGTATGTAAGGGTATTATAAGAAAATCAGGTTCAACCACTATGTGGTGTGCGGAGATAGTAATCTTGAAGATATGCTTAAGCAAGAAATGAATGTGATTGTAAGCACGAATTTTTGTCATGATTTACATTAGTTAATCTAATGCATTTTTGCTTATTATTAGTTAACCGCAAGGCATACCAAATATGTTGTTAAGTCACCACTACAGACGGTGACGATAACCGGGATTCAATCGCCTCAATGCAAAGCCTGACCAGCAACGGCATCGAATGATTAAAGGCATGTGTCGCATAAACAGGATTCGGTGACAAATAGCTCCCCGGAATGACTTCTGTTAAGGCCCCGGCTTCCTCCCGCTGGTGAAAGATGAATTCAGGAACTATCCCTAATCCTGCGCCAGCCTCAATCAAAGCCACAGTCGTTGGCAGTGAATCAGCAAAACGAGTCGGATGCAGCATAAGTGTTACCGGATCATTCTGAGTCGAATAATGGAGATGGTGGATAACATATTTCCCCTGCCAGGCATTCGCCACATAATCACAAATACTGAGTTCTTCCGACAGATCTTCAGAAAAAGAAAACTCGTCCTCAAATTGACTCAGGTATTCCGGTGCAGCACACAGCACATCCCTGAACTGACCGATACGCCGCTGCCGGTAACTACTAGATGCAGAGTCACCGACACGGATCGCTAGGTCTATACCATGCTCAATAATGTCGAGCCGCCCATCTTCGGCAACAAGATGTGGAATGATCGCAGGATAAACAGAAACCAATTCGCCGATAGCCGGAGCAACAATACTGCCCATCAAAGCATGAGGGGCGGTAATGGTGACAGAACCGGTCGGTGTAAGCTGGCTTTCTCTCGCGCCTTCCCATGCTTCCTGAGCCAGCTGATTCATTTGCTGACATTTTTCATAAAATGCCGCTCCAGCCGGAGTCAGAGTTTGCCTCCTGGTTGTCCGGTTCAGAAGCACAATCCCCAGCTCCTGTTCAAGCACTTTCAAGTGTTGGCTGATCACAGACTTAGACAAGCTCAGTTCTTCTGCGGCAGCACTGATAGAGCCCTGCTCGACAACTTTGGCAAACACAGCCATATGACGGAGATAATTCATCGCATTGTTCGATTTTGTTAAACAGTATTTACATAATAATCTGTTTTTCACGACTAATGTGTTTTTTATCCTTACACCATCCCAAGCAATCGCATACTTCAAAAGGATGGATACAATGACAACTCAAGTACCAGAATCATTCAAAAACGGCATCAACCAATGGAAAAAAGCCTTTAATCAACAGGATGCGGCTGGTTGCGCCGGACAATATAAAGAAAATGCAGTAATGCATGCACGGCCTTTTGGAACCTTTCGGGGAACAGAAGAAATCCGCGCATTCTGGCAGCAAATTATCGATTCAGGCTACCAGGACGTTGAATATCAAGATACAAGTTGGGAACAAAAAGACGGGAACTGTTTTATTCTTCGCTCAGCATGGACGATGAACAAAGCATTTGGTGTCGTTCATGAAGAACGCTGGGAACGTCAACCTGATGGCTCTGTAAAGTTAACTTATGATGACTTTGAAGTGCTGGGTGAACGTTAAATCTAATATTCATAAAAAACCCCGCGAATGCGGGGTCTTGTAATGATTGTTCGAAGATTAATCGAAGTTAAATCTGTGCTTACCGTGGCTAGCTTTGGTTCTCAGGTAACTTTCATTACCATCTTTGATATAAGCCTTAGTACCCACAACTTCAGCAATGGTGATCCCCAGAGCTTCCAGCTCATTGATCTTCTTCGGATTGTTCGTGATCAGGCGGATCTCTTTCAGGCCAAGTGCTTTTAGCATCAAAGCAGCTTCGGTGAAATCGCGTAAGTCGTCACCAAATCCAAGATGGTTATTGGCTTCATACGTATTCATGCCCTGGCTTTGCAGCTCATAAGCATCAATTTTATTGTACAGACCGATACCTCGCCCTTCCTGACGAAGATAAAGCAAAACACCGCCCTGCGCGCCCATGCGGTTAATCGTCTCATCCAACTGCTCACCACAGTCACAACGGGATGAATGGAATACATCCCCAGTCAGACACTCTGAATGCATTCGAACCAGTGGCGGCTCTGAATTTTTGTCTGCGCCTTTAAAAACCAGAGCGACATGCTCTTTGCCAGATTCAAGGCCGTTAAATGAAAGTAACTCGGCTGGTATATCGCTATTTAAGCCAACTTTAAAAGGCACTCGCGCCCTTACATTTACCATGATGTTCCTAAGTATTTCTTCATTACTCGTATGGGAGTCAATCAGCACTCTTACCTGGTTTCAAACCAGAGATTGTTCAGCTTTTCAGCCACATTCCCATAAAAGCAAATTTACTCCACATAACACCCAACCATCATAAGACTTTGATTTTAAAGAATTTGATTGAGAATTGAGCATTCCTCTTTTATTGCTTAGATGATATCTAAAATTATTACACTAAAACAGCACAACATCACTTAACACTGATTTTGAGTTCAACACTACAATGCAGATTCGTTTTAGCCAGCAATATAATTGTTATATTATAACAATTATACCTTTTTCACATTATGCACTCTGTCACATTATCTAAGTCACTGGTTTGCCGAGTAATAACGTTCAAGTTTGGGATGGAGAAAACAACAGGCAGACAGCAGGGTGAAAATAATCACACCGCCCATTATCAGAGCCATTCGCATCCAGTCATCCCCCATCATCAAGCGCATCTCCAACATCTGATATGTGATTTGCATCCAGGTGACGGCAATGACTCCCAAACAAAACTGAACGAACCGGACAATCAACAACCGACGTAACAACAGAATCGAAGGGGAAACAAGCAACAATAGGAAAACAGTCATATTGCCGAACCTCAGATAATGCGCCCCCAGCAGCCAAAAGCTCAGCACTACCGGCAACAGCAAAACAAGGTTGGGTAAATATCCTTTGTCTGTATTCATATATCGCCCTGCTAAAGGTTATAAGTTGCACTATATATACAACTTATAAAGAACAAAAGCCAGAGCAGGTTATCCCTGCACTGGCTTTTGAAAAGCTACCTGCCAGCAAGATTAATGCTGACGCGCTTGGTTTTCACTATATACGGAAGAAGGCAATAACTTTGTTCAGAGCTTCAGTCTGTTCCAGCTGATTATTAATCTGAGTCTGGATTTTGCTCAGGCCCGCAGCATTCTCATCAGCAATAGCCTTGATTTGAAGAATGTTCGTGTTGATGTTTTCAGCAACAACAGACTGCTCCTTAGCACCAACAGACACTTGAGTGTTCATATCAGTAATAACCGAAATCGCATCAACAATATTTTTGTAAGCATCGCCCGAACGGCGGGACAACACCTGAACTTTATCGCTTTGTTCTGTTGACGTGTTCACAACCTCTACGACATCAGAAGCACCTGCCTGAATGGCCTCGATAATGACAGTGATGTCTTCGATAGAATCCTGTGTTTTTTGTGCAAGGCTTCGTACTTCATCTGCAACAACCGCAAATCCACGTCCTTGCTCCCCAGCACGTGCCGCTTCAATCGCCGCATTCAACGCCAGCAAGTTGGTTTGATCAGCAATACCACGAATAACGCCAAGGATATTGCCGATATTATTGGTATCTTCATTCAGTTTATTGACGACATTTGAAGCCCTGAGCATGGCATCGGACAAGGCATTCATTGCATCACTGGTATTTTGAACAACTTCATTACCAGTGCTTGCTGCATCAGTGGCATGATCACTCTGCTCGGACGCCTGATCTGCATTAGCTGAAATTTGCGTTGCAGCTACAGTCATTTCATTAATTGCAGTAGCAATATTCTCTGTTTCAGTCTGCTGCAATTGCACCGACTGAGTTGACCCGGTTACGGAGCCCTCAATTGCATTGCTTGAATCAGCCAAAACAGCTGAAAGATTCTTAACCTGTCCAATAATGTCACGTAGTGAGTCTGATGACTGATTTAACGCCTGATTCAAAGTGGTAAATTCATCATTGCCTTTAAGATCAATATGATGTGTCAGATTGCCCTGAGCAATCTGCTGAGCAAAACCAACCGACTGAGACAATGGCTGCATGATTGAACGCACAAGCCAGATACTCAAACCAGCACTAAGCACTACTGAAAACATAATTGCAGCATAAGTCATCATTTCCAGACGAGACTGTACTGATTTTGCCACGCTCAGTTCATTTTTAACTAACGCGTAAACCTGTTCTGAGGCTCTGTTCGCATTATCCAGAATATGCTGGCTGGTTGCTTTTATCGTTGTTACATCATTAACCGTTGCAGAAAAGAGCATACGATATGTGTCAAACTGACTATCAAGCACCTTTAAATATTGTTGTGTTTCAGCGGACAACATTATTTTCTGAAGTTCAAGAATATGCGACTGAAGGTTATCAATTTTATTATTTATTTCTTCAGCTTTTGTTTTTGTCGGATGTTCGTTATACATCCAAATATCAACACGAAGTTCATTAAATTTATCTTTTAATGACTTCGCTTCACGATACCGACCAAATTCTGCAAAATCACTCTGGTTAGCCGTATAATACGTTTCTATCGACAACAAAACATTATCAATCGTATTAGAGAAGTTTGTTGCAGCAATCAGGAAATCATTTCGAACCTTAATTGTATTGTCTTTTGCTTTTACAAAGTCGGTAAAACTATTATTAAACAATTGAATTGAATCAATAATACCATCTACCTTATGGCGGTTTTCTTCAACCTTCATCATCTGCTTGGTTTCTTCAAGGGCTTCAAGCGCAGACTGAACCGAACGGCTTACATTGTCTCGAAATTCCAGCTTTTCCTGCACCATATAGTCAGCCTGAGCTAAACGAGCCAGAAACAGCTTGGTGTCAGCCTCCTTCAACCCCAGAACAATGGTGGTTTGCAGTTCCTGTTTTTCCATATTCCGGTTCGAAATCAAACCAAGAAATAAAATGACCACGGCTAACGAAATTAGCGCACAATATAACTTTTGTTTCACTGTAAAGTTGAGCATAGATAAATTTACTTTGCTTTATTAATGAATCCAACAACTCAATAAGCTAATGCAACTGTTTTAAAACAAATGAAATCAAACGCAAAATAGATAATAAAAGGTGGGTTCTGCACAGATAATCAGGCAGCGCGTTGATTCAAAGAAATATAAAACGACACACTCAAACAACTTGAGTCACATAAATCATATCCACATAATTGCAAGCAGCTATTTATAGAAAGGACATGTATAGGGGTAGTCTAACGACCTTAATAATGTTTCCTAAAGCATATCCACACTTTTTTTCGCTAATAAATTAAAAAAGTCCTGAAATCGTAATTTATTATTAGTAATTAATAAGACTATTTCTTAGTTTTGGGTTTTCGTACAGGTTTTGACAAGTCATTGATGGCAGCTTCTCGCCATCTAATCGCTGATCTTTCTCGCTCTGGCAAAAATGCAGGTTTCCCCTCAATCCTCCCCTAACGAAACAAGTCTTGCACGCCGGGGGGGAGCTTCCAAATGGCTCTGTTCAACTCAGATAGCAACCAGATCGGGTGCGGATTTAAGCAACCACACCTTTTTTACTCAACTTCATTTGTTATTTCTAAAAAAAACTCTAAAATTGCACGGTTTACTATTTCTGGCCTGATCGTGAGCAAAGGTCTCAGGGCGGATTTTTTGATAAGTCATACAGCATAAATCGCTGTGGTTGGCAGTTAAAGGATACAAGATGATTCAAGTAGTAGGGCACAAAAACCCTGATAGTGATAGCATTTGCGCAGCACTTGTTTGTGCTGAACTTCTAAAAGCACGTGGCCTGGAAGCAAAGGCTGTACGTCAAGGTGAACTAAACCGTGAAACTCAGCACATCCTGGCTCAGGCTGATGTTGAACAACCAGAAATGTGCACTGGCGTTGCTGGTCAAAACATCTGGCTGGTAGATTTCTCTGATCTGGCTCAGGGTCCTGATGACATCGCTGATGCTGAAATCGCAGGTATTGTTGACCACCACCGTCTGGGTGATGTAACCACTACTAACCCGCTTGAAGCATGGATCTGGCCTGTAGGTTGTACTTGTACAATCCTGTTCAACCTGTTCAAGATGGAAAATGCAGAAATCACTCGCCCTCTTGCGATTCTGATGATGTCTGCAATCCTGAGTGACACTGTTGGTTTCGCATCACCAACTTGCACACAGAAAGATAAAGACGCAGTAGCAGAGCTGGCTAAGATTGCTGACGTTCAGGATCTGGATGCATTCATCAAAGATCTGCTGATCGCTAAAACTGACATCGCAGGCCTGAGCGCTTCTGAGCTGGTTGAAAAAGACCTAAAAGCATACCCATTCAACGACCGTAACGTTGTTGTTGGTCAGATCGAGCTTGCTACTCTGGAGCAGGTTGACGGTATGATCGAAGAGCTAAACGCTGATCTTCAACGTCGTTGTGACGAAGAAGGCCTGGCAATGGCTGCACTGATGCTAACTGACATCACAACAAGCACTACCCGCCTGCTTTACAAAGGTGAGTGGAACGCAACGCTTGATCAGCACGCAGACAACGGCGTACTGATGATGGAAAACACGCTAAGCCGTAAGAAACAAGGCTGGCCGTGGCTACAGAAGGTACTTGCGTAATTCATTCACGCTAAGTTACTCAAAAAAACGCCAGCTTATTAGCTGGCGTTTTTTATATCTCCGACAATTCAAATTCTTCGACGCAGTTGTTTCAGCGCGGTGATTTCATTCAGTGTTTCAGAAAAATGCTCCACGAAATGTCGTCCCACCAGCTTACCTTCGCGATAATCAACCTCTAGGTCGTCCTTATCACTCAATAGCGCCCTGCTCTTCAATGGTCGCTCCGGCGTTATCTGAATCACTTTGAGCCCTTCAGGCGGATCCAACAGGAACTGGCTCATTTCATCGTAGGTTTTATAGTAACGATTGAGCATCTCAAGTATTTCAGCACTCTTACCTTTCCCTGCTATGGACAAGAAACGCTCAATATTATCAGCAGACAGTAAACGCCAGTTACTACCTCTAGACTGCTCAATAGTGTTGGCAATACTATCCGCCTTATCGTCCAGTGGTTCCGTTTTGACTTTCTGCTCCTGACGGACCAGCTTCCACTGTTCAAAACGCTGTGTTAAATCATTACGAATAGACTTCACCTTATCAAGCGACTGATTCAGGCTAAGCCGATCGATATAATCAGGAAGTGCCGTTTCTATTTTTTCACGCCAATCATTAAAAACGCTGCTTTCATCTGTCAGGCCAGTGACAGGCTCTGTTCTGACCACCACCACTAAATCAGCGCCACGAAGCCAGGCCTCCCTGACCGGAACAGCTGCGCTCACACCACCGTCAACCCACTCAAGATCACGCAAATTAACCGGCTGGTTATAAATCACAGGAATAGCGCAAGATGCACGAAGTACATCACGCCAGTCACTTTGGTACATTGGCAGATAAATATCCTGAAGGTTATCTTTTCGAGTTGCGCAGGCAAGCGCAGTTCTGTGCTGTAAAACTGTCTTTGCCGTAGAAATATCGAGAGGTAAAGAGCCACCGGACGCAACACATTCCAGTGCCCAGTCAAGGTTCATTGGTTTCTGTTTACTAAGGTACTTGTAGAGATTAAAAAACTCATTCTCTGTGGTGTAATTGACAATGAAGTTGTATCCGAACTGATGTTGCCGGCTAATAAAAGATGAGAGATTCAGCGCACCGGCAGAAGTGCCGATATAAAGTTCAAACGGGTCGAACCCCGCTTCAAGAAAAGCGTCGAAAACGCCAGCAGTAAATATCCCGCGCTGTCCCCCACCCTGTACAACCAAAGCGATCCTCAGCTTGTTTGCACCCAACAAACGTGTTGAGAATGCGTTAACATGCTGTAAATCCAATTCATTCAAACTAAACGGCAGATGATTCTGCATATTCTACTCGCAACAAAGAATCCGAAAATTCACTGTCGACAGCATACCATCCTTAGCTTGCACATATCAGAACGAAAACTGAATGAACATCAAAAAGCTTTTAATTTAATAACTTATGCTGTCACTGAAATAACAGCAAAGGTCATTATCACAGTCAAAGTTATCACGGCGGTAAATACAGCTAGTTTGAAATCACGATCCATGATGAAATCCCCCACTCACTATGTTGATTTAACATATTATTAACCTCTTTTTGTGGTCACATCAAGTTTCTAATTATTAAAAAAGCACTATATTCAGATAGCTGTCACAATTAAATTTATGCTGAATCAACGGAATAGAGGCCAGCAATGAAGCTACCATTAGTTGCAACACTCTTGTGCACTACCCTGACTGCCTTCGTTTCACCTCAAGTTCAGTCGGACAACACGTTTTACTTTACACCTTATGTGGGATACGCCTTTACCAGCAACATCACCGATGAAAACGGCAACGCGATACGCATCGAAGATGATCCTCATATTGCATTCAGCCTGGATACCGATATGGGAGCCGGGAGAATCGGCCTGTTTATCAGCCATCAACCGAATGAAGCCGAAAATATCCAAGGGGATGGTTCATTCACTTATTTCCAATTCCAGAGCTCACTTCGTTTTGATGTTAATCCCTCATTTGACTCTTTTTTTGGTGCCAGTGTAGGTACAACAATCTCAGAGTCAGACTGGACCAGTAATGATCTGCTTTTCTCCGGCGGATTCTTTGGCGGAGCAGAGTACAAAATCAACAGCAATACAAAACTGGTTCTGGAAGCTCGCTGGTTAGCAAACCTTATTGATAGCAATACAAACGCAATTTGTACCCTGCCTACCGGGGATGAAACATGTCGGATAAAGATTGAATCCGACTGGATCAGTCAGCTGCAAACTAATATCGGCATTACCTATTCGTTTTAAGTTATTACTCTAAAGGCCGGATTATCTGGCCTTTCTACTTTCGAGTAAGCAAAACAGCCATATTTTGGCGTATTTTTAGCCTCTTTTACCCTCAAATAAAAATAAAATTTCCACCTAGCAGCTCACATAAACCCAACATTAATATCTGGCAATACGATTTTACTGCTCACTTTTGTCTCATCGGAAAGGGAAAAACACAAAAGTTAACACCACAAAAGCAAGACATTAACAAAGTTACAGTCTATTGCTTTACATTTTCTCTCTGGCTAATCTCAACTCATTAACGTGGCATTTCAATCCAGATCCCACGTTGCCGGAAGATTAATAACAGAAGAAATAACTTAGAACTCTTTGTTTCATAGAGAATTGCAGTACATAAGGAGATGTTTATGAAACGCGAACAATGGGGCTCTCGCGCCGGGTTTATCCTGGCTGCCGTAGGGTCCGCGATTGGACTGGGGAATATTTGGCGTTTCCCGTATATGGCATATGAAAACGGCGGTGGCGCATTTTTTATTCCTTACCTTTTTGCCATGTTAACCGCCGGTATCCCGTTTATGCTGATGGAATTCAGCTTGGGTCATAAGCTCCGTGGTGCTGCGCCGCGTACCTTCTCTAAAATCGGTGTGAAGCTGGAATGGCTTGGCTGGTTCCAGGTGTTTATCGCTGCCATTATCGCTGTTTACTATGTTGCCGTTATCGGTTGGGCAATTTCTTATTTCAGCTATTCGTTTACGCAGTCCTGGGGCAGCGATACGAACGGCTTCTTCTTCAGCGAATACCTGAAGTTGGGTGAGAACTCCCCAACAAAGCTTGGCAGCTTACAGTTACATATTGCTATTCCAATGGTTCTGGCGTGGGGCATCACCTTTGCCGCAATCTTTGGTGGTGTTAAAGGCGGTATTGAACGAGCCAACAAAATCCTGATGCCACTGCTGTTTATTATGGTAATGGGTCTTATCACCCGTATCGTGTTCTTACCTGGCGCCCTTGACGGCCTTAATTACCTGTTCCAGCCTGATTTCAGCAAAATCATGGATGCAAAAGTCTGGTCTGCTGCATATGGTCAAATCTTCTTCACCCTGAGTGTCGGCTTTGCCATCATGATTGCGTACTCCAGCTATCTGCCTGAAAAATCAGATATCAACAACAATGCATTCATGACCGTTCTGATCAACTGTGGCTTCTCTATTACTGCCGGTGTGCTGATCTTCGGTGTGCTTGGTTACATGGCACAAGAGCAAGCCAAGCCAATAACAGAAGTGGTTTCTGCGGGTGTCGGTCTGGCATTTGTAACTATTCCGGCGGCAATTAACCTGTTACCTGCCCCGTATATTCTGGGCCCACTGTTCTTCCTGGCATTGGTTGTTGCCGGTTTGAGCTCGCACATTTCCATCATTGAAGCGGTAACATCAGCTCTGATCGATAAAATGAACTGGTCGCGCAAAAAAGCAGCATCGATAGTGTGTGGTGTCGGTTTTATTGTGTCACTGGCATTTGCAACAAACGGTGGCTTACTACTGCTGGATCTGATCGACTACTTCATTAACAACGTTGCTTTGCTGACCAGCTGCCTAATTGAATTGCTGGTAATCGGCTGGCTGTTTAAAGCTGCGGATGTTCGCAGCTATGCGAACAACATTTCGGAATTCTGTGTCGGCAAGTGGTTCGAGATCTGTATTCGCTTCCTGAGCCCGATTATGTTGGCAGTGATTCTTAGCACTAACCTGATCAATACCTTCAAGGAAGGTTATGGCGGCTATGCCATGTCTGATCTGCTACTGCTTGGCTGGGGTCTGGTTGCAGCAATGTTTGTTGTGGCTGTGATTATCAACCTGGCATCTAAACCTCAAACTCATCAGGAGGCATAACTATGACATTCGGCGCAATTATCATGATGGTGTTTGGTTTCGGCATTACCTGGGGCGGCGCAGCATATTGCATATCGCTGGCAATGAAACAACAAAACCGTTAAGCATAATAAGCTAACTATCACCAACAAGGGGCTCATAAGAGCCCTTTGTTTTTCCACTGTTATCAAAAACTTTGCTAGCCACCAACCATTCCTGCAAAGAATTGTTTTCCACTATGCAATCTCGCCATTACAATTGACCAATAAAACCTACAAGAATAACAACCAAGGAAAGTCAATGAAGTTACCTGTTATCTTACTCTCTCTGGCATTACTGCCAGCATCGGTATCAGCAGCTACCAACTGTCAGAGTGACAAATATCATCAGTATGTCGATGCATCACTTTCCTGGTATGAAAGCCTTGTCGAGCTGGCTGTAGAAAAAGATGAAGATCTAAAGGATGTAGGCCAGTGGTTCCTTGACGGACGCAAACATCACTTCGAGTTGAACCGCTCGGCATTCGACTGGTATTTAGAAAACGATAAGGACAAACTGGATTTCTCTCAGCCCGTTGAATCATGGCTGAAACTCAGCCAACAGGATGTCAAAGCTCTTTCTAAGCAAGACAGTGAACTGGGAAAGACTGCCAAAACCGTGTTTGATGATCGCCAACGCAAGCCCCACGCTAAAAACTATGAACTGCGTAGTGCCTTTGCTGATCTGCTGACACACCCAGGAAATATCGATAACCCGCTCAATGCTTACAATAAAAAAATGGCAACCATTGCCGATATCGAATGTAAGTAATCAAGTCCCCCCCTATCCGGCCGGGGAAGCTCCTCTTTTCCGGCTGTTTTATTGACGTAAGTTACGTATAACCCACCCAACCATTTCATATGAATATAGGTTGATATTTTTACGATTTACTGACATTTTATTGCCCGTGATGGAATATAAATTTGCCTTCAAAAGCAATATTATACCTTTCCCCCATATAGCTAGTGCCTAACTAAACAATAACCTGGAGCAATAATGAAGCACTGTAAACTCTGCCTACTTACCGGCATTATTTCTACTTCTGCCCTGGCGGCCCCCGATCCATCATGGCAGCCGGGTTTTGGCGCAGATCTCTCTTTCCTTACCGGCTATACCCGCGAGACATCCCAATTCAATACCGATAATACAATCACCGACACTCTCGACAACAATGGTGATACCCAAAGCGATGCCCTGTTCACCCCGCTTGGTACTATCAGTTACACCATGGAGTCGGCTGACAAGCAAGTATACTTTGGTACCAGCCGTTCAGATGTAGCATTGGGCCGATTTCATGTTGAATTGGGTTATCGTCAACGCATTCCTGACAATGGGATGATTAGCATCAGTTATGTACCGGGACTAGTTGAGACATCTACCTGGGAAGATCCGTTTATTACTGGTGAAGTCCGCAAAGAAACAGACAGCAAAATCCGGGGCCTTCGTCTTCAATATGATCGAATTCTGGGCTCGAACTTCTCGGCTGAGATCGCTGGCGGCCGACAGGATATAGATAATGAAAAAAGTGGTCATCGCAACTTCAGTGCTACAGAGCAGGCATTACTACAACGTGAATCAGATATCCTTTTCACTCAATTAAGCTATTTCAAATCAGTTAACCAACGCTTGTTACTCCGCGGCGCTGTAAATTACAGTCGAATCAATGCTGACGGTGATGCCATGGCCAATGATATCTACGGAGCAGAAATCGGTTTCATCCAGTTCCTGCCAAGCTCCAGCCTTGCGCTGACATTAAGCTATGATCGTGCAGAATTTAATGCAGCTAACCCGGTTTTCGACCAAAAACAAAAAGATAATCGTTGGGGTGTCTTCCTTGCCTATGAGTATCAGGAACCTTTCGGGTGGGAGAATTGGGGGATAGTTTCACTGGCTGGTTATAATCAAAGTAACTCCAACATCAACTTCTATGATGAAGACTCGTTACTTCTGTCAGCTGGTCTGAATTACCGCTTCTAGTAGTGATAAAATCGACAATAATCAGTCGTTTCTTTCATTTGTTGCAGTGTAAACTGTTAAATAGAACAGTGATCTGCAATCACTTTTTTCGGGACAAGCTGTTCAAATTGCATTAAATTAGCAACAATTTGCCAACTTTCATCAAAGTATCAACTAAATATGGCAGTCGATAATAGAAAAGCCGATGCTTCAGTTGACTCGCTGCATCGCATTTTTACGGTGCCGGAAGCACCCAATTCGACTTTGGGTCGGATTGAAAAAGAAATCTCAGAAAATCTTAACGCCTTTTTGCAAACACACATTGCGGCAAGGGAAAAGCCACTGACTGAGATAGAGAAGGATTTTTCATCTGCTGATATTCCGGAAAATCCTTCATTTGTCTCCGATCACACTGCGTTCTTGCTGGATAAACTGGTTGCACAATCTGTGCACACCTCCGCGCCAAGCTTCATTGGCCATATGACGTCAGCACTACCGTACTTTTTGATGCCACTGTCAAAAATCATGATCGGCCTGAACCAGAATCTGGTAAAGATCGAGACGTCCAAAGCCTTTACCCCACTTGAACGTCAGGTTCTGGGTATGCTTCACAACCTTATTTTCCATGAGGACAATGCGTTCTACGACCAGTGGATGCACAGTGCAGACCACTCTCTGGGAGCGTTTTGTTCGGGCGGTACTGTTGCCAATATTACTGCCCTTTGGGTTGCGCGAAACAACGCACTCAAGCCTGATGGAGAATTCCGCGGTGTCGCACAGGAAGGCCTGTTCCGGGCAATGAAACACTACGGTTATGATGATCTTGCCGTTCTGGTTTCTGAACGTGGTCACTACTCGCTGAAAAAAGCTGCCGATGTACTGGGCATCGGGCGTGATTGTCTTGTTCCAATTAAGACAGACGGCAATAACCGGGTATGCATTGATGATCTCAAATCAACACTGTTCTCACTAAAAGAACGCAACATCAAACCATTCGCCATCGTTGGCGTTGCCGGTACCACAGAAACCGGAAACATCGACCCACTGGAAGAGTTGGCAGATATTGCCGAAGAACACGATTGTCACTTCCATGTTGACGCGGCCTGGGGCGGCGCGACACTGATGTCGAACAAGTACCGTACCCTGCTCAAAGGTATTGAACGGGCAGACTCTGTGACCATTGATGCCCACAAACAGCTTTATGTACCGATGGGCGCAGGTATGGTGATCTTCAAGAACCCAACGTCGGCTGCGGCTATCGAGCACCATGCCGAATATATTCTGCGTGAAGGTTCGAAAGATCTGGGCAGTCATACGCTGGAAGGTTCGCGAAGTGGTATGGCGATGCTACTGTTTGCCAGCCTGAACATTATCAGCCGACCAGGTTATGAGCTGCTCATCAACAACAGTATTGAGAAAGCGCGATACTTTGCAGAACGGATCGATGCACATCCTGACTTTGAGCTGGTCAGTGAACCGGAGCTGTGTTTGTTGACCTATCGTTATGTACCTGAGGCAACTCAGCGAGCACTGGCTATTGCCACACCAGAACAAAAAGCTGAACTGCTTGCATCATTGAATGACCTTACACAATTCATTCAGAAGAGACAGCGTGAATCCGGTAAGTCGTTTGTATCCCGTACCCGAATCAACCCGGAAAAATGGGACCGTTACCTGACAACTGTTTTCCGAGTGGTACTGGCCAACCCGCTGACCACAAATCAAATCCTACAGGACGTTCTGTCGGAGCAGCAGCTATTAGCACTGCAAAGCGAGATAAGTTATCCGAAAATCATGGCGCTGACAGAAGAAATTCTCAGCCATTAATTGACGGTTCAACTCTGCTCTTACAGTTACAAGCTTCAGATAACAAAACAGCCAGTCTATAAAACTGGCTGTTTTTGTATTCAAATTAAGACAAATTCAATCACATTAAATGAGAATGAATATCAAACAATCCAAAATAAGAAAAACAAACGAACACTTTTTGAGCGTGAAATTTAAATTAACTAAAAATAGTCACTAACCAGAATCCATTTATTGTGAAAATAAGCGAAAATTTGGTCTTATTTTCCACCTGAAACAGAAATATTTTTTTTAAAATATCCCGCCTCTTCATATTAGCATTGATGATATCGTTTAAATAATCATCAACCACAAAAATAGGAATGCTGTTTTATTCGCCTTTCGATTATTAATAGCAGTTAACATCATTTGATTCAGGACAATAAAACGTTGTTTTCGCCAGATACAAAAAAGCCGATATACTAAATATACCGGCTTATTTATTTCAAATTGTTTCAATCTGAATTATTTATTGTCAGGATTAATTATTCACTACTGAGTGCAAAATTAATCACCAGCAAACATATAACCTTCACCATGAACCGTTACAAAAATTTGCGGGTTCTTAGGATCTGCTTCCATCTTAGAACGCATGCGACGAATCAATACATCAATAGTACGATCGTTTGGTGCTTCTACACGATGGCTCAACATATTCAGAATACGCTCACGGCTCAAAACAACATTCGGGTGAGATGAAAACGCAACAAGCAGCTCATATTCAGCCTTTGTTAGTTTCACAGGCACACCATTATGAGTCAGCGCGCGTTTGTTGATATCAAACTGCCAGTCACCGAATCGAATGATGCTGTCTTCCTGCATTTCAACCATAGTTTCATCGCGAGCTTTTTCTACTAAAGTCATGCGCCACAACAGGTTTTTTACGCGTACAAGCAATTCACGCAACTCAAATGGTTTTGTTACGTAGTCGTCTGCACCCATCTCCAAACCAACGATTCGGTCGATGCTGTCAGTACGTCCTGTAACCAAAATAATACCCACGTCAGAGCGGCTGCGAAGCTCACGAGTAAGCATCAAACCATCTTCGCCCGGCAAATTAATATCAAGCATAACCAGGTCGATTTTTTCACTAGCCATGATCTCACGCATTTGATCACCGCTATCGGCCTGGCTCACCTTATAACCTTCATTTTCAAAATACCCGACAAGCTTAGTTCGGGTAACAATCTCATCTTCTACAACAAGTACGTGATGACTCATGTTTATCTCTTTATTTGTTTCGGCTGTCTCTTAAAAACGGTAGCACACGAAGCGGTTATTCACAATTTGTCACAACGGCGACCAAGCTGTTAATTACCGCCCATATCCTTATTCACATCGTGGAATTAAGATTAAACCATAAAAAACCATACGTCACCGTGCTTTACGGAGACATTAAATCTTTAATGGAATCTTCCACTATGAAAAAACTTTGGCAAACGTTGACTAAGCCAAGTAGCAAGTATTCTATTCTTGCTCTTGTTTTGGTCGGTATTGTTATCACACTGGCAGGAACAGTTGTCGTTCACAAAAGTTTCGAATTCGCCTCTCGAACTGAGTTCTGTACTTCTTGCCACACCATGCAGCAGAACTACGAAGAATACAAACAACGCATTCACTACAAGAATGCTTCTGGTGTACGTGCAGAGTGTGTTGACTGTCACCAGCCAAAAGATCTTCCAGGCAAAGTTATGCGTAAGCTGGGTGCTTGGAAAGACGTATACAACCATTTCATCACCAAGAAAATTGACACTCCAGAGAAACTGGAAGAGCACCGTCTAGAGCTTGCTGAAATGGTTTGGGCGCGTATGAAGAGCCAGAATTCTAAGACGTGTAAGAGCTGTCACTCATACGATGCAATGGATCACTCTAAACAGTCTGCTAAAGCTGCGATGGAAATGAACAAAGCCGCTGCTGCTGACATGAACTGTATCGAGTGTCACAAAGGTATTGCCCACGAACTGCCAAACATGGCTGGTGGTTTCCAGAAAGATTTCCAAGAGCTGCAAGCAACTGCTAATGCTCAAGCCGCTGACGCTAAAGTACTTTACTCTCTTGGTGAAAAAGATCTGTTCGCATCTGCTGACGCAGGCGCTAAAGCTGAAGGTAAGCTGCTTCCTGCTTCTGAAGTAACTGTTCTTGAGCGTAAAGACAACATGCTGAAGATCAAAGTTGACGGCTGGCTGGAAAAAGCGGGTAAAGGTCGCGTAATGACTGAGTACATGGGTAAACGTGTATTCAAGGCAACTATCCGTGGTGACGTTAAAGCAACAGAACAGCTAATCGAAGAAAAGACTGACCCTGCAACTGACATCGTTTGGCAGCACGTTTCTGTTGAAGCTTGGATCACAGCTGAAGACATGATCGACAACATCCAGCCAATCTGGAACTACGCAGAAGGCATGTTCGGCGCTACTTGCAACGCATGTCATGCAGCACCAGACCCTGCGCATTTTACTGCAAACGGTTGGATCTCAGGCCTGAACGCGATGAGCGCGTACTACCGCCTGACCAAGACCGAAGAGCGTACTCTGCTGAAATACCTGCAGAACCACGGTAAAGACACTGGCGGCGCTGGTAAACACTAATTCCTGATCTGCGGTGGGCTATTTCCCCCCCCACCGCTCTTCAAAAAAGAATTTTAAAATTTAAGGATTTCTAAATGGCGACTCAAATTCTAAATAAAGGCGTTTCACGCCGTCGCTTCCTTTCAGGTATGGTTGCTGCGAGTGCAGCATCTGTAGTTGGGACCAGCCTGCTTGCTCCTCGCAAAGCGATGGCAGCATCACACGAAAAAGCAAACTTCACCGGTGAAGTACTTTCTGGTTCTCACTGGGGTGCTTTCCGTGCAAAAGTTGAAAACGGCGTTTGGGTAGACACGGTTCCTTTCGAAAAGGACAAGCACCCTACTTCAATGATCAACGGTGTACGTGAAGTTGTTTACAACCCTGCTCGTGTTAAATACCCAATGGTACGTATCGACTGGCTGAAGCACGGCTACAAGTCTGATACAACTCAGCGTGGTGACAACCGTTTCGTACGTGTGCCATGGTCTCAGGCTCTGGACTTCTTCTACCACGAAATGGAACGTATCCAGAACAACTTCGGCCCAAGTGCACTGTACGCTGGTCACACTGGCTGGCAGTCAGTTGGTAAACTGCACTCTGCAGGTACCATGATGATGCGTGCTATCGGCCTTCACGGTACTTTCCTTGCTAAAGCGGGTGACTACTCTACCGGTGCAGCTCAGGTTATCCTGCCTTACGTTGCTGGTGCGATGGAGGTTTACGAGCAGCAGACTTCATGGCCGCTGGTTCTTGAGCACTCTGACACTATCGTTGTTTGGGGTTCTGACCCAATCAAGAACCTTCAGGTTGGCTGGCTAGTACCAGACCACAGCCCATACGCTTACTACGAGCAGCTGGCTGAGAAAGTGAAGAACAAAGAGATCAAAGTACTCTACATCGATCCAGTTGTTTCAGATACTCAGAAGTTCGTTGGCGGCGAGCAGGTTCCGGTTAACCCGCAGACTGACGTGCCACTAATGCTGGCTATCGCTCACACACTGTACAAAGAAAACCTGTACAACAAAGACTTCATCGCTGACTACACTACAGGCTTCGACAAGTTCATTCCTTACCTGACAGGTGAGAAAGACGGCGTTGAGAAGACACCTGAGTGGGCTGAAAAGATCTGTGGCATCGACGCTGACAAGATCCGTGAACTGGCTCGTACTATGGCTTCTGGCCGTACTCAGATCATCGGCGGCTGGTGTCTACAGCGTATGCAGCACGGTGAGCAGTACGCGTGGATGCTGGTTGTTGTTGCAGCAATGCTTGGTCAGATCGGTCTGCCAGGTGGTGGTTTCGGCTTCGGCTGGCACTACAACGATGCTGGTTCTATCACCTCTAACGGCCCGCTAATGTCTGGCTTCAGTGGTGTAACTGGCGTTGACCCTATCCACAACGGTTCTTACAAAGGCTACTCAACTTACATTCCGGTAGCTCGTTTCGTTGATTGTATCGAAAACCCAGGTAAGAAAATCCAGTGGAACGGCCACGACATCACATTCCCAGAAATGAAGATGGCTGTGTTCTGTGGTAACAACCCGTTCAACCACCACCAGGATCGTAACAAGATGATCAAGGCGTGGCGTAAACTGGAAACGGTTGTAACTATCGAACACCAGTGGACTGCGACTTGTCGTTTCTCTGACATCGTTCTTCCTGCAACAACTACGCACGAACGTAACGATATCGAACAGTACGGTAACCACTCTAACGCGGGTATCATTGCCCTGCCGAAAGTTGTTGAGCCAATGTTCGAATCTCGCGATGACTTCGATATCTTCCGTGACCTGTGTCGCCGTTTCGACCGTGAAGAAGCATTCACAGGCGGTAAGACTCAGATGCAGTGGATCGAAGAAATCTACAACGGTGCACGTCTTCAGGGCCGTGGTCTGGGCGTACGTCTGCCTAACTTCAAGAAGTTCTGGGAAGGCGAAGGCTTCGTTGATTTCCCTGCTGGTAAAGAGTGGGTTCGTCACGAATCATTCCGTAAAGAACCGGATCTGGAGCCACTAGGTACAGCTACTGGTCTGATCGAGATCTACTGTAAGACAATCGCTGACATGGGTTACGACGACTGCCAGGGTCACCCAATGTGGTTCGAGAAGAAAGAACGTAGCCACGGTGGTCCTCGTTCTGATCGCTTCCCGATCAACCTGCAGAGTACGCACCCTAAACACCGTCTGCACTCACAGCTGTGTTCTTCAACTGAGCACCGCGCAACATACGCTGTAGCAGATCGTGAGCCGATCTACATCAGCACTGAAGATGCGAAAGCGCGTGGCATCAAGTCTGGTGACATCGTTCGCGTATTCAACGACCGTGGTGAACTTCTGGCTGGTGCTGTAGTTACTGACGACTACAAGCCAGGCGTATGTCGTATCCACGAAGGTGCATGGTACAGCCCGCTTGAAGGCGGTAAGCCAGGTACACTATGTACTTACGGTGATCCAAACGTTCTGACTCAGGACATCGGTTCATCTAAACTTGCTCAGGCGACTTCAGCTGCTTCTGCTGTTGTTCAGATTGAGAAGTACAAAGGTAAAGTACCAGCTGTAACTGGTTTCCACGGCCCAACAGAAGTGACTGACATCGATCCTCTGTTCCCGGCAATGGATCTGAAGTCTTCTTGTCGTTAATTGATAATGCCGGAGAGTCCCTCTCCGGCAACTCATAACACAAGAGTTGCGAATTAGAATAAAAGGTAATGGCCTGTTCCATTACCTTTTAATTGGTTTTATTACCCTCATAAAACCTATTCACATATAATCACGGAACAGTCGAGATTTTATCTGAATATGTTTTGTACAGTCCGGCAAGATAACAACTTAACAAGCTGAGACTGCTTTATACTGGAGTGCCCATGCAAGAGTTTATTGCTTTCAACGAACAACGTGCAGAAATTTACTGGTGGATGTCATCACTGATGGCCCGTGAGCTGACAGCAGAAGATCTGGAACAGTATCACGGTGGTGATATGTACACTTTCCTGTCCGGCCTGGGCATGACAGAAGAATTGAAACAGCCGGTTGAAAACTTCCGTGAAGCGATCAATCGTCTTAAAACTCGTGAAGACACTCAACTGGAACTAGCAGCTGATTTCTGCGGCCTGTTCCTGAGCACACCAAAATCCGGTGCCCTTCCTTATGCATCTATGTATGTCGGCGACAGCGGTTTGCTTAACGACAAGCCAGCACAAGAAATGCATGACTGGATGGAAAAGTACGATATCGCCCAGCGCAAAGAATTCAACGAACCGGCAGATCACCTTGCTGTCGAGCTGGACTTCATGGGTAACCTGATCATCATGGCAAACCAGCAGCAAGATGAAGCGAAGGCTGAAGAAATCATGCAAGCTCAGCACTCATTCATTTCAACTATGCTGATGAACTGGCTGCCGGCCTTTGCCAAAGATTGTAACGAACGCGACAAGTTCGGCTTTTATGCCGCAGCCGTTAACCTGTTGCTGGCGTTCTGTAAATTAGATACCGCATTCCTTGCGGCTGAAGAACAATAACCCTATCGGTCAGTAAAGACTGAAATCACTATCTCTCGTTGCCGGCAGATGGATTGCCGGCCTTTTTCTATTTATCCCCCCACTCCCTCGCATACAATCTCACCTACAAGCTCAATTTTGCCCTGTTCAGCCTACGCACAGGATTCATGACACATCGCTGACATTCGCTGTAACCCGCTCTTATAGATTGAACTCTATCGCGATAAGTACGATTAAGACGATTACTAAGAGGTTTCAGCCATGAACAATATCAGTACTCAAACCCTGCATCAGTCAGCATCAAAGCACTGGTTTATCAAAATGTCTTTACCGCTGCTTTTCATCACCGCTATGGTACTAGCACCATTTGCCAATGCCAGCGCGATATCGGCAGATGCCAGCCGTGAGCAGCGGGATACCGTCAACCGAATCAACGCCATTCAGCGCGACCTGACCAGCATTCGTCAGCAAACATTGCAGGCAAACCCAGAACTGATCACCCAGTCAAAAGAGCTGGAAGCTAAGTTCGAACAAAAAGCTAAAGAAGTAGGCTATGAACCGGATGAGTTCATCAACAAAGCCCAGGAAATCCAGGAGCAGGTTAAGGACTCATCCCTGACAGAAAAAGAGCGTAGTGAGCTTATTAAAGAGTTTACAGCAGCCAAGCAAAAAATGGCGGAGCAACGTCAGGCCATTATTGCCGACAAAGAGCTGATGACCATGCAGGAACAACTGCAACAAGACATGATGATGGCAATGCAGGAACAGGATCCAAACACTGAAAAACTGGTTGATGAACTGAACAGACTCATCAGAACCATTCAGTAACTGTAAGCCACTTGCGAACTCAATCCATCCTAATCAATGTTAGGATCGGTTGGCATAGAGTTGACAAAAAATAGCCACAATAGTGTGGCTATTTTTTTTATACCATCATCAACATTACGACTTTATCGCTAGCATAGCCCCAAACGAACATAGCCCCACTCCGCACATTTGATTCAGTTTTTTCTTCATTTTAAGTAAACGGGCCTGAAGCACTTCAGAAGTAAATAGTACTGCAACAATGCTAAACCAGACGCCATGTAGCACTATCATATAAACGCCATACATAAGAGCAGTATGGCTCTCACTTGTGTCAGGTGTAATGACTTGACTGAAAATGCTAAGGAAGAAAAGCATTGTTTTGGGGTTCAGAACATTACACAAGAACCCTTGTACTAAATATTGAGAAACCTTTATGTGGTTTTCCGTGACTTTTTCTATTTCTGCGCAATTGTCAGCAGAAATAATCCCCTTAATACCCAAGTAGATCAAATATGCAGAACCAGCGTATCTTACTGCATTGAACAACATCTGGTTTTGTGAGATTAAGTAACTTATTCCCAGCATCGAATAACCAATATGAACACATATTGCCAAACTGACACCTATCGCTGTCCAAATGCCCGCTTTTCTACCCTGGTTAATACTGTTTTTAAGGACTAAAACAAAATCAGCCCCCGGACTGATTACAATGAGCACTCCGAGAATCGCTAAACTTATAAGCTCCATATGCACTCCAAATATCATTTATGATGTCTTATTGGGTCTCATTGTATGTACTTTTGAAGCTGACTATAATCGAAACAATCTCAATCATTATGTGAGAAAAATTCACGCATGAGACATCTTAAAGCATTCCATGTTTTCCACACTGCGGCCACTTCCTCAAGTTACAGCGAAGCAGCGGCTAAGTTAAACATCACTCATGGTGCAGTGAGCAAACAGATTAAAGTTCTTGAAAATTACCTCTCCCACCCTTTGTTTTACAAACAGGGGAGAAATGTGCGCTTAACACAAGAGGGGGAATTGTTAAAAAGCTACACAGAGCAAGCATTTCAAACACTTGAGGCTGGTGTTAGTAAACTATTTCAAGTAAAAAATCAGTGCTTAGAAGTCTCTTGTGAACCGACGCTAACGATGCGTTGGTTAATGCCGAGACTATCTGATTTTCATCATAACTCTGGTGCAGATGTACGACTTTCGACAGCTGGCGGGCCTGTAACATTAGGCTCAAGTGGATTATCGCTGGCAATACGTCGCAATGATTTTGAATTGCTTCACGATTATAAAAAAACGAAGTTAGTTGACGAGTGGGTTGGGCCTGTTTTTTCGCCTGAATACTGGCATCAGATCAATAAAGATTTAAGCAAAGTTAAACTACTTCATAGCCAAACAAGGCCACAAGCATGGGAAGACTGGTCATCAAGTTACGGTGATACGATTATATCCGATAAAACTCATCAAACATTTGCTCATTTTTACTTTTGCTTTCAAGCTGCTGTAGACGGTTTAGGTGCTGCAATAGGCTCTTATCCCCTTGTTGCTGATGATTTAAAAAGAGGAAACCTCATCGCACCATTTGGTTTTATCTTGTCGGGACATAGTTACATCTTACTCAGTCAGGAAAGAGCACCTGACGATCTGGAGCAACAATTCACCGTTTGGCTACAACAAAGCTTATCGCAATGTGTACCAACACCGACTGAAAAAATCGCGTTTTACAATCAGGAATAACACATAGCATAAATCAACGAATACTCTCACTGATCATCTTCATAATCGCTCAGGCTGATGCCCATCTCGTCAGCCAGTTCAGCCCAATAAGGCTCAGCTTCACAGACGCAGCAATCGCACCACGGAGCGATCCCCTGATGCATGCTCATGCCTTTACGCTTTTGAGAACGCCCTGAGGGGTTCATATCCTGAGCTTTACGTTCTTTCATTTGTTCGGCCCTGATACCAGGTTTCTCTTTTGCCATCGCCAGATTCTCCGGACAGTCACACACTTTGAGTGTAGATAGACAAACACAGGGCCGACATTAATTGTTAATAAAAGAAACGTAGCTGATGCTAATTAGCTTGCAACGGCTTCTTTTGGTTCATCCTTCGTTTTCGGCTCATCGAAAGACATATTGCGGGTAACATATACAGCCAGCAACAGAGCAGAAACACCACCGACCAACTTACCTGCTACAACCGCAGAAATCATATCGCTGTTCACAGCGGCTGTGAATCCGAGGTGGTCACCGAATACAAACGAACCACACACGGCAAACGCTACGTTAATAACCTTTCCACGATTGTCCATATCCTTGAAAATATTAAACATCGCGATATTGTTCGCCATGGTTGCGACAAGACCGGCAGCAGCAGTCTCCCCCATACCTAAAGACCCGCCCAATTTAACCAGCGGCTTTTTAAGATGTTGAGTGATGAAGTGAACCATAGGGAATGCACCGGCCAACACAATCGCAATAGCACCGACGATTTCGATACCATCTGAGATTGGAGCCATACCCGGAATAATAACCAGGCCAGTCAGAGTTTCGACCACAATGGCAGCCAATGCCAAAGTGATAACTGCGATAACACCCTTACCGAAAACTTCAAAGCCACGGATCATAGCATCAGGTTTCAACCACAAACCGACTGCAATCAATGCTGCAACAATCACGATTGGTACCAAGTTACCCAAAATCATTGCCATATCGAAACCAGCAACCAAACCACCGACAAAACAACCGACAGGAATGGTTGTGAGGCCAATCAACACACCGCGCGCGAGGTATTGAGTGTCTTCTTTTTCAATAATGCCAAGAGCAACAGGAATGGTGAATACCAGTGTCGGCCCCATCATGGCACCAAGGATCAAACCAGAAAATACACCAGCGGCTTCAGTTTCAGCCATACTTTGCGCCAGCGGGTAACCACCCATATCATTAGCCAGCAAAGTACCGGCAAACATAGCAGGGTCAGCACCCAGCGCGGTATATACAGGAACAACAACCGGACTCAAAATGTTTGCAAGCACAGGTGCCAGACTCACTACCCCGACCATTGCCAGCGCCAATGCACCCATTGCCATAAAGCCTTCTTCGAACTGCTCTCCGTAGCCCCAGCGGTTACCCAGCACCTTGTCTATCGCGCCGAGCACCATAAAGCCCACCATAATATAAAGAATAATGTCATTCATGATGTTTCTACCTTCCTGATAATTCATCAACAATCGCCAGTTCAGAGAAAAGTCCTTTTTTCAGAATGAACGAACCCTGCCCTGTGCGATCACACATGGCTCAACTCAACTTCAAAATCACACAAACTGTTAAACGCGGATCGTAATGATCCGTAATGTTCCTTGCCTTTCTTGATATAACGCCGAAAAGCAATGCCCTCCGGCAATAAATTCTTTTCTTCTTTTGGCTACACCTTTCCTTCCAGGATCTCTTTTCTCGGCTGGGCTATAACAACCTTATCAACCAGAACACCTTTATCACGGATACGCTCGGCCGCAGCATCAACCGCAGCCTGAACCGCCGCAACATCACCGGTCAGAGTAACGAACCCCTTACCACCGATGGCCATTGCCATATGCACTTCAAGCAGCTCAATATTGGCCGCCTTTACTGCCGCATCTGCCGCCTCAACAATGGCTGCCACGGAGAAGGTTTCAACAATCCCCAGTGCGGCGGTATGTTCGACAACACGAGTGCCCGCAATCGCCGGGAAAACATCGGGGTGAACATTGGCTATAATCAGCTCATCAATAACTTCGGCACCACCAATTCGGAGACCGGCTTCTACCGACGCATTCACTGCAGCCACATCACCACCGACCATCACCATAAACTTACCCGGGCAAATCGTCCGGTTAAATAAAATCTCGACGCTCGCGGCTTTGAGCATGGCATCTGCCACCAAATAACCCCGGGCAATCGAATTCAGTTCAATACAACCAATTGCGTTTAACATTTTTTGCTCTTTATGATTCTATTCTTGATATTCAAATCGGTAATGATACGTTCAGCACTGCAGGTTTCTTTTCAATCACAATTTCGCTTCCGACAGCGACAACAACACCATTGATGCTGGCATGTACCGCAACACTTAATGCATCCGAAGCAGGCTGACCGATCATTTGCCCTTTCTTGACCTGCTCACCCACCTGAACGATGGCCTGAGCTGGCTTGCCGATATGTTGTGACAATGGAATGACTACCCGCTCAGTACGTATTTCATCATCTAGAAATGCTGCTTTCCGCATCGCATAGTCCGTCAGCTCAAGTCTTCTGATCAAACGTTTGGTCGGCACTCCCCGGTATTCACGTAGGGGATGAACATCGGTTGTACTGGCCTGAAGTTGAGCCGGTGTCTGCAAAAGCTGTTCGTCCCGTAATGCTCGCTTAGTAGTTGCGCATACCCGGCTCGGATCCAATCCCTCCGGACATGACCACATTGTGCACAAGTTACATTCGCAACAGGCCTGTGCAGCCAGCGCGTAACTAAGGTTATTCGAGCCGGATACCTGCAAGGAGCGCATCGCCAGATGCGGCTTAACGGGGTATCCCAACAAACCGCGCGGGCACATAGATGAGCATTGGCTACATTGATCACAAGATGCTTTGCCGATCCTGCGCACATCCTCATCACTGCGCGTTTTGATCCTCGCGATCCTTGAGCTACGCGGCAATACCAGTAATCCGCTGGAAACCTTGGTGATCGGCTTATCGAGATCATCAGTTACCGGCCCCATCATCGGACCGCCTTCCACCACAATAAAGTCAGCGCAAGTCGTTCCCCCGGCCAGTTTAATTGCCTCACGGTAGCTCATACCAATAGGTAGCCATGCCGTATAAGGTTCGCGAACTTCACCATGAACGCTCACCATGGTATCCGTTACTGGGATCCCCTGTGCTGCGCGGAAAACATTAATGAAGGACTCAACGTTATTGACCATCACACCAATATCTTTCGGCAGCCCTCCGGCAGGAATACGCTTACCCGTCGCCTGAAATACAAGTTCAACTTCATCCCCGGCCGGGTAAACATCATTCATCAGCATCAGCTCAATACCCGGCGGTAACTGTTCCTGCAGGCAAGCGATGGTGTCAGTATTCTTTTTCTTAATACCAATGACACCACGGTGAGCACCGACCTGCTTCATAGCAATCAGCATCCCACCACAAAGCTCTCGGGCCCAGCGCTGCATCAAGACCTGATCCTTGTACAGCAAAGGCTCACATTCCGCACCATTAGCCAGAACCAGTTCGACCTGGCAGTCGAGCTTGACGTAGGTGGGGAACCCTGCCCCACCAGCACCAATCACACCACCCTGCTGAACCTGTTGTAATAACGGATTCACAACAGTTCTCCCGGCTAATTAGTTATTGGATTGCGGGCAACATCCAGCACCGCCGCCTGGAATGCTTCACAAGCCGCTCGACATGCCGCTTGAGAACCTGTCAGGTGTCCACCACCGAAGTTAGTTTCTGACGGTGGCGCAAAAAGGTTCACCAGTTTCACATCCGCAGCTTTCAATGCCGCGTCCAGTGCATACATGGCTTCCAATGGTGGTGCAATCAGATAAGCCAACGCTTCACCTTGCTCAACTCCTGCTTCTTCGGAAAGATAAGTACCTGTTGATGAAACCAGGTGGGCGAAGAAAGCAATATCACCACTTTCATCTGCGCACTGGAATGCCGCTTCATCTTCAATAAACGCTTTTGCACGATCCAGACCGGCAATAACATCCGCTGGACAGGCTCCGGCTAAAATACCGATCACCTCACCGGATGTCGGCCCGGATGAATGAGCTGCACCAGCGTAAAAAGAACGGGCGTAAACCACATCAACATTCGCCGCCTTAGTGGCTTCATCCAGCGCACAGTAAGTGACGTCATCACAATCAGCGGTGATCATGCCAATACTGTTATGATGAGGTTGCAGCCCCATTTTCTCTTTATAAACCGGATCGACAGAGGCAATCACTCGCGTCGCCAATACCGCTGGTTGGATTTTGTCTAAAATTGCCATGCTCACTTCCTATATCAGCGCTTTAAGTTGATACCACTGGCTTTCTGCGCCAGCATAGTTTTCGCCAGGTCAACAATCACTGCCGCGGCTTCGACCGGCGGTGTACCACCAGCATGAATGTTCGAAATTACAGTACGATCCGACTCTACGGTTTCTGTTGTCGGCTTATAAATCGCGTAACAGCTGAGTGACTCAGACTGGCCCAACCCCGGACGCTCACCGATCAGCAACAGGTTAACTTCAGCATTAAGCAACATACCGATTTCATCCTGAGCTTTAACTCGACCATAGCGAAGGAAGAATGGAGTACCGACATCCAGACCGGCATTCTTAAGGCCGTTCAACAAAGGTGGCAGAATCTCATCGTGGTTTACCGTTACCGCATCCAAACTCAAGCCATCGGACAACACCACCTGAACCTGTGGTGTCTGCTTACAGTTTTCCTGAATAAGCTTTTTCGCATCTTCATTGAGCTTGCGGCCCAAATCAGGACGGGTCAGGTATTCATCTTTATCAGATGCGCAAGACTGCACTTCCATCAGATTACGTTCCTGTAACCAGGACGATTCGACATTCTTAATAACGGTATCTTTTGAGCGGGAATGGTCAGCAAGGAAGCGCAGCAATGCCGTCGTGCGCGGGCGCGGGCCAGTTCGGCCAGTACCAACACGCGCATCCGTCTGCGACATCAGGTCTTCGACTACTTTATTATCTGCCGCATTTTCAATACCGTTCCATTTCTTGAAACACTTCTCACCGAGATCCGGCAACGACTCACCGCTCACAACCTCTGAGCCACCTGTTGAAACTGCAGTATCAACAACCTTTGTCACTGCTGCCGGCGTAACGTTGGTCTCGCCAAGCTGGGCGAGTACTGTTGCGACGATGTCCTGAATTTTTTGCTCGTTCATCATTTCCACACCCTTACTTGAAGAAGATTGAAGGATCGCCGGCCCTGCGGGTCAGGCGTCCGTTTTCCATCAGTCCCATTGTTTCCATCCAAGCCTCAAATTCAGGGGCCGGACGAAGCTTCAGTAACTGACGAACAGTTGCAGTGTCGTGGAATGACGTAGTCTGGTAGTTCAGCATGATGTCATCACCCATAGGCATACCAATAACGAAGTTAACCCCCGCAGCAGCCAGCAAAGTGATCAGGTTTTCATTGGAGTTCTGATCGGTATCGGCGTGGTTGGTGTAACAAGCATCACAACCCATCGGCATACCGGAAAGTTTGCCCATAAAGTGGTCTTCCAGACCGGCACGAATAATTTGCTGATGGTTGTAGAGATATTCGGGACCGATAAAGCCAACAACGGTATTAACAATGTGCGGGTTATAACGTTGTGCCAGTGCATAACAACGAGCTTCCATTGTCATCTGATCCGCGCCGTGGTGGGCATCGGCAGAAAGCTCCGAGCCCTGACCGGTTTCAAAATACATCACGTTTTCACCGGCCAGGCTGCAGTACTGCTTACCGATTTCATAAGCCTCATCCAACATGTCGACACTGACACCGAATTCAGCCAGACCTTTCTCAGAACCGGCGATACTCTGGAATAACAGGCCGCCTGGTGCACCGCGACGTACTGCTTCCATCTGAGTTGAAATATGTGCCAACACACAAGGCTGGGTAGGAATATTCCACTTATCGATCACATCCTGAATCGCATTCAGCATCTGAGTCGTATTTTCGACACTGTCCGTTACCGGGTTAATCCCGATGACGGCATCACCACAACCGTAAGTCAGCCCCTCATAAGTCTGGGCCAAGATTGAGTTCACATTATCGCGAGTATCATTTGGTTGCAGACGACAGCTAAAATGACCAGGCAAACCGACCGTTGCATTAGCTTTGGTGATGACAGGCATCTTGCTGGCGCCGTACATTAAATCAGAGTTTGAACACAGCTTACCGACAGCAGACACTATCTCAGCTGTCAGCCCCTTGCGCAGACGCTGCATGTCTTCGTTGCTCATGTCATCTGACATGACATATTCACGCAACTCGCTGACCGTCCAGTTCTGGATTTTTTCGAACATGGCACGATTCAGGCTGTCCTGATTAATCCGGGTAATAATGTCGTCTTCATAGCTGACAACCGGATTTTCACGCAGATCTTTCAGCGTCATTTCAGAAAGAACATGCTTGGCCGCAACCCGTTCCTGCGCTGTTTCCGCAGCAACTCCGGCCAGAATATCTCCGGAACGTAGATCAGAGGCTTTTGCCAATACTTCTTTTACATCCCTGAATTGGTATGTCTGACCAAACAGGTGGGTTTTCAACTTCATGTATAAACTCCTATTAAGACGGGAAGGCGAGTGATTTAACTGTCAGAGGGACGATCTCCCCGCCGAAGTAACTGTTGCCAATGTCGATGTAATCCCCTTCATGGGTGATCACCTCATCAATGACACTGACCGGCTGCGGATGCAGCCTTGGTTGAAGCTCCATACCAAGTGCTTTACCGATATCGTTATGAACAATGACAAATGCCGGATCCTGGTGGTTGCCGTGTTCGCAATAAAAGTCCGCCAGTTCACAAGCAACATGCTGAACGGCTGCATATTTCGCAGGCATCCCATCATCGATGGCAATGGCATAACGGTCACATCCAAGCACTAAATCCATTCGCTCTGCAGCAATAACGATTGCTTTGCAAATTGATGGCTTCTCCAGCTGCCAGTCGACAGCCGGATGAACAACCGGAATATTTTTAAGAGGCAGTTCGTCAGAATTAAGCCAGATAGTTGAACCGGACAAGGTCAGTGAATAGGCACCAGCTCCGATAACCGTGGCCCGCACCGTCTGATTCGGCTTTTTCACTGGCCGGCTGGCCATTTCTTTATGACGCAACAACGCATTGGCAAGGCGCGGGCCGATATCACCAAATTCGAGCTCTGCCTGCTGTGGCTGGTAATAACACTCACCAACACCACCGCTGAGGAAAACAGCATCTATATCTGATACTGACGACAGAGCCGGTGTCTGTAACAGTTGAACGGCTAAAGAGGACAACTGACCTGTCATCACTTCAAGAATCAGTTCTGCCATACGATCAACAATACGATTCAGGTGATCTGTTGTGATCTGGCGCGGATTGGTATTGTCACCAAACAGTTCCTGCATCACAGCAATCGCTGGCTTATGGATATAGGCGATTTCACCCTGACCATTAAGCTCAACCAGACGCCCGCCAATGTTCAGACAAGCCGTCTCGACGACGCGACCACAATCAAACACCACATAGTTCGATGTTCCGCCGCCGATATCGATGTTCATCACCTTAAGGTGATTTTTCTGGGAAAGCTCTTGTGCACCGCTCCCCCGCCCGGCAATAACAGATTCAAGGTTCGGACCTGCGGTTGCCACCACGAAATCTCCCAGTTGCTGGGACAAATCCATAATGGCATCACGGGCGTTATGCGCTTTAGCGGTTTCACCGGTAATGATGATTGCACCTGTTTCGACACCTTGTGCCGCAAAACCGGCTTGCTCGATTTGTTGCTCAATAAACTGACGTAGCCTATCCGCATCAATCGTGCCCTGATGATTAATCGGCGTGAATGAGACCGGACTCTGGTAAGAAATCTCCCGGTCAACAAACTCGTAAACAGGCACTTGCGAAGCCGGTGCACGATTGACCACAGTGAGGTTAGAAAAAATCACCTGAGTAGTTGTCGTACCGATATCAATACCGACGCTATGGACGATTTTCCTTTCCATCAGCAATAGCCCTCCGGTAATTGCCCGCCCATCACCTGTTTCAGCAAGGTAATGATTTGCGACGGCGTCACCTGACGCGGATTTCCCTGCAAACAGATATCCTTCATTGCCTGCTCTGCCAGTTGAGGAAAATCACTTTCGGTCATACCGACACCGGTAAGCGACGTCGGCAAACCCAGATCCATTACCAACTGACGTACAGCCAGAATTGCCGCCCGGCATTTTTCACGACTGGTCATTCCCTCGCGGGATACACCAAGGGCATTGGCAACTTCGGCATATCCGGCTTCACAGCTCAGAGCATTAAACGCCATGACATACGGCAACAAAATGGCATTAGCGACACCATGAGCCAGATGATAACGAGCGCCAATCTGATGAGCGATTGCATGGGTCAGCCCCAGCCCGGCATTGCTGAATGCCAGCCCGGCTTTATATGCCGCGACAGCCATGTCATAACGTTTGTCCATATCATGGCCATAGCCAACCGCAATCGGCAGCGCTTTGATAAGAGTTTCGATCGAGTGATAGGCATAAGCCTTAGACAACGGATTCGACAGCCGGGAAACATAGGATTCAATGGCATGAGTTAACGTATCGATCCCGGTTGCAGCTGTGATCCCTGCCGGGACATTCAGCATCAAAGCAGGGTCAAGCAAAGCCAGGTCAGGAACCAGTGCCGGTCCTTTTACCGGCACCTTGATATCCAGTGTGATATCTTTGATCACCGTAATATCAGTCACTTCTGATCCTGTTCCGGCTGTTGTCGGGATAGCGCCCAAACCAACCCGGCGGCTGGCGATACCGCCAACCTTCAACTGGGTAAGCGGACCTCGATAATCACCGATCACCGCGATTGCTTTAGCTGCATCAAGCGCTGAACCACCACCGATACCCAGCACAAAATCTGCATTGCTTTGTTCAAGGCAAGTCTGCCCATGAGCAATTAATGTACTGTCCGGTTCACCGTCAACATCACTGAACACTGTCAGCCCAAGTCCGGCAAAAGTGATTGCCGTTTCGCAACCTTTTGTCAGCCCCAACTGATGTACAACCTTGTCAGCGACCAGTAGAACATGAGTTGCACCCAGTTCATTAAGCACCTCACCCAACTGATTGACACAGTGCCCGCCTGTCACCGTGATTGACGGCGAGCGAAAGGTAAATCCACGATAAGGCTGGTATTGCTGCAAGGTTTGCTGAACAATGCTGGCAATTTCATTGCTTGATACAGTCATCCCCTACTCCTCGTCCCTGATAGCCAAGCCATAGCTGGCAATCGCCAACGGTGTCAGGTACAGCGCCCGTGAAAGTTCAACCACATCCAGTTCTGGAAAGGTCTTACGGAAGATCTCAGCAAACCCAGCGATCAATGTACCGCCACCGGTGAGGTAAATACTTCCCGGTTGATGGTCGGAAATATGCTCTGCCACAATATCTGACATTTTCTCAATCACTGGTTTTGCCATAGCCGCTACTAACGGGTCTTCGTGGCTGCGGCGCTTCTGGATCTCCGCCTGTTCCAGGTCGACCGTCATACCTCCGGCAATAGCCAGAGACACATGTCGTCCTCCCGAGGGCTCATCCAGCGATGTCACCAACTCACCGCTCTCGATAATGGCTGTACCTGTCGTACCGCCACCGACATCAACCACGGCACCATTTTCGATATGAAGCAAGGCTGCGACACTGGATGGCTCGTCGATAACATGGCTGACAACAATCCCTGCCGATTCAACTACATTGATTGAGATCCGAGGATCTGTTCCCGGCGGATAAGAGGTAATGGCTTCTTCAACCTGAACACCAAGTTTATGCTGTACCTTTTCCAGATGATCCCGAACGATGCGGCAGGCACCAACATAGTCCACTACCACACCATCACGAACCACATCCGCCCAGTCGAGAAACGCCGCAATCGGCGTTCCGTCTCCGTCAATGACAACGGTTTGGATATCTGCCGTACCCAAGTCGATACCGACATACCAATCAGTCGGTGTATCAATCGCAGTCTCATCGTTGACTATCTCGTCGATAATCAACAAATTCCGATTAGCTTGTTCGAGATACTGATTCGTCATCGTTATACAATCCTGAAGGCATCAACCGCAGTACAACGACGCTTACGGGTAAAGGTCAGAGCGTTAGTTACCCCTTCGCCTGTCGGTGTCGAAATGGTCATTGTTGTCCAACCTTCACCACCAGCACCAATTGCGGCAATCGCCGGACCGTTTTTCGCCAGAAGGCTGCAGTCCATTTCAAATGCCATGCGCGTCAGCACATCAATATTCTTGGAGTGAATCGCTGCAGTATGACGGTTGCCTTTTTCCAGCTCAACAGCCCAATCAATAGCCTGATCAGCATTAGCTGCACGGATCAGTGGAATGATTGGCATCATCTGCTCGGTAACAGCAAAGACATTGGATTTATCAGCATCGAATACCAACAGGCGGGTTTCAGCCGGAACATCAATTCCGGCGGCAGCAGCAATTTTTGCTGCGTCACGACCGACCCACTGCGGATTAGCCGCAGGCTGATCTCCCGGATAGCCTTTCAGTACCACGCGTGCAATTGCCTCGGCTTGCTCCGGTGTCACTTCAAACGCGCCGTTTCGACACATACGTGCTTTCAGCTCGTCAGCAACCGAAGACACTGCGATGATTTCTTTTTCCGTTGCGCAGACAATGTTGTTGTCATAAGACGCGCCCTGAACAATCGAAATGGCGGCACGTTCAAGGTCAGCCGTCTCATCGACAACAACAGGCGGGTTACCCGGCCCGGCTGCGATCAGACGCTTGTCAGTCACTTTACGGGCAGCATCAACTACCGCGTCACCACCGGTTACCACAAGTAAGCCAATTCCCGGATAAGTGAACAGCGCCTGAGCATTTTCAAGCGAAGGTGTAGCGACCGTAGTACAAATATTTACCGGGCCACCGACACTCTCCGAAGCTTTATTCACTAACTGAATTGCGTACTGAGAGACTTTTTTAGCCGCCGGATGCGGCGCAAAGACAACCGCATTGCCTGCAGCAATCATGCTGATGGCATTGTTAATCACAGTACAGGATGGATTGGTACTCGGGGTAACTGAGGCAATCACACCCCACGGCGCATTCTCCATCAGACTCATACCAGCATCGCCGGAGACCGCCTGTGGCGCCAGAATTTCAGTTCCCGGAGTGCGGTGAGCTATCAGTAAATGCTTAGCAATTTTGTCTTCAACCCGGCCAAAACCGGTTTCTTCCACTGCCATCTCCGACAGTTCGCGGGCATGCTTTTTAGCCATGCGGCGAATAGCCAGAATAATGTCGTCACGCAGGGCAATAGTGCGGATTCCGCGCTGGGCTTCTTTGGCGGCTGCCACCGCTCCGTCCAGCGACGGGTAAATTCCGTAATCCCCTTGCTCGCTCACAGAAGCCGTGCCTGCAGCGCTACCGTTCAGTTGCATGACGACACGTCTGACAATCTCTTCTATTTGCTGCTGATCCATAAGGAATCTTCTCCAGGCAACTAACCGTGCTTGTTGTACAACTGCTCGCTAGCTGCCGTTACTTCATCAATAATTCCGACCACACAAAGGTCAACCGGAGACTCGTCTCCTGCACTGCCATAAGCGGCACGAGCCGAACTGCCTGCCACAACCATCACCCATTCACCTTCACCAGCCCCAAGCTGATCCATTGCGATGTGAATGTCTCCCGTTGCCTCGCCGTGCCTGTCAACAAATTCAACCAGGCAAAGCTTGTCCATCCGCATGTTCTGACTGCGTACTGTGGCAATTACATGACCTATCACGCGTGCAATTCGCATACGAGTTCCTACCTTTCAACACCCCCTGGTTTTAATGCCAAGGGGAAGCCTGATTATTTGGCTTTAATGGGAAATACTTTTTCCAGATCGCCGTGCGGACGAGGGATAACATGCACCGCCACCAATTCGCCAAGACGTTGGGCAACTACTGAGCCGGCATCGGTGGCAGCCTTGCAAGACGCCACGTCACCACGGATCAGTGCGGTCACGTAACCAGAACCAATCTGCTGATAACCAACAAGTTCGACACGAGCCGCCTTCACCATTGCGTCAGAGGCTTCGATCAGGGCTGTCAGCCCTTTTGTTTCAAGAATTCCTAATGCGTCCATTGACTTATCCTTATTCAGACTTATTTGGTTGTAGTGCGGGTTTTAGGAGCAGGTTTCGCGTCCTCTTCCTCCGCTGTAATTGGGAAGATTGCTTCCAGATCACCGTGTGGACGAGGGATAACGTGTACAGCAACCACTTCACCTAAACGTTGGGCAGCAGCAGCCCCTGCATCAGTTGCCGCTTTACATGCAGCCACATCGCCACGCACCATGGCAGAAACGATTCCTGAGCCGATTTGCTTGTAGCCAACCAGTTGAACACGGGCTGCTTTGACCATGGCATCAGATGCTTCAATCAGTGCCGTCAGTCCTTTTGTTTCAATAATGCCTAGCGCTTCCATTGTTAAATCCTCAAAACTAGCTGTTGGTTAAATGGGTTATTTACACAGGCTGGATGCCAACACTGAGATATCGACGATATCTGTCGCACTACAGCCGCGGGATAAATCGTGCACCGGTGCCGCCAAACCTTGCAGCATGGGACCCAGAGCTATGTATCCTCCCAAACGCTGAGCCACTTTGTAGGCAATGTTGCCCGCATTCAGAGAGGGGAAAATAAAGACATTGGCCTGACCGCCAAGCGGACTGTCAGGCATTTTTTGGGCCGCCACCGCCGGAACAATCGCAGCATCGAACTGCACTTCACCGTCGATGATCAAATTCGGCTGGCGCTGGCGGACAAGTTCGGTGGCTTCCGACATCTTGCTCACAGTCGGGTGATCAGCACTTCCCTTGGTTGAAAAAGAAAGCATGGCCACACGTGGTTCATTGCCAGTGAGCATCTGGTAGTTATATGCAGTATCAATGGCAATATCAGCCAACTGCTGTGCCGTCGGAACGGGAATAACTCCGGCATCGGAAAAGGCATGAACCTGTTCACCGTCTGGTGACAACATCAGGAAGAAGCTGGAAACAGTTTTAGAGCCCGGCGCAACACCGATGCCACGGATAGCCGCGCGGATCACATCTCCGGTTGTAGATACGTTGCCGCCGATGCAAATATCTGCATAGCCCTGATCAACCATCATCATGGCAAAATCCAACGGACGCTTGAGCCTGGAAACGGCTTCTTCCATCGTCACCGGCTTGCGCTGCTTGGCGATATAACTTGTCACCATCTCGTCAAAGCAACCTGCCGATTCCGGAGAAAGCAGAGTAAGACATGGAACAGCAATACCACTACGATGTGCCAGGTCCCGAAGCTGAAACGGATTGCCAAGCAAGATAGGCTCAGCCAACCCCGCCAGCTTCATTTCATTTGCGGCATGTAACAGACGGACATCATTAGCATCAGGAAAAACGATACGTTTAGGATATTTAAAACACTGGCTACGGCACTGCTCAAGCAATTTCATTGCCCAGCCCTCCTAATAGCGCATGATTGCCATGCTGGCATTGCAGCACCAGAATCATCACAACATATATCGCACTGGATAGCCGGTTCAGACCTGCCACAATATCGTTACGAGTCAGCTTCATGCTGTGGTCCATATACACTTGGCTTGCCACTAGCTCCAGCTCACGTACCTGTGCTCGAAGGTAGTTAAGTTGCGCAACTAAAGCTCCGTAGCTCACATCAGGCAGGATATGGTCATGACCCAAATAACGCAGCGGATTATGGGACCAGCGATGGACAATATCTGCGCTGAATTCGCCTAATTCAGGCTCAGGTAAGGACTGTTCAGTCACTTCACATTGCATCACCTGACCAAGATACGAACGGATGTCAGCCACAAAGCCCTGCAACATTTCCGGCATTGAATCCATTGCACACTGTACAGTCACACAATAACTGATACAGCTATCGAGCTTGCCTCTAAGCAAAATACGCGGATGGGTCTTAGGCACCAGCATCTGGTCATTGAGATGGGTCATTAACGCCGGTTTACTGGCAACATCAGAACCGCATAACATGCAGGCATTTTCCGGCCTGACATTGTTATTCTTCAGCGGATGTACCTTTTCCAGCTGTGCGCCCTGCGTAGACGCACTTTCAACAAACACCTGCCCTTTTTCATCTCGCCAGCGCACAGTGATCTGTTTGTCATTCAGTAACTGCTGTGCGGCCGGAGTGAAACGTGTACCCGGCGGCAGGTGAATTTCCCCGCCATGCCGCATACCGACATGCTGGCGCAGGTAATCTTCAGTGATAAACGAAGGTGTTGTTGTCTTGTCCATACCTACGCCCATTCAGCCGGATAGGTAATGTAGACATAGCGAACATGCGTCGGTGTACCAAACTCCACCGTGCTGCCCTTAGGAATGAAGATCACATCGCCAGGCTTTCCGATAGTTGTGCCGGAGGCTGTCTTAACATGAAACTCACCTTCCAGTACTACGTTGACTTCGTCGTAGCATAGAGTCCATGGGAAGAAGGCGTTCTCCCACCCCATGTAACCAACCCCCATGTTACTATTGTCCTGAGCACCAATAACGTCTGTCAGACCTATGTTCTTTCCTGGCGCTCCATCGAACTCACCAAGCTGAACCGCATTACCACGAACAAGTACAATACCGTCATCATTTATTTGACGAGCAGAAGCCGGAGCCTGTTGGTTAAAATCAGCCAATGCCTTAGCAACTAAAGCCTGGATTAATACGCTCTTTTCACCGTCAACATCCGGCAGTTTTGATTCAATCTCAGCCTGAATTTCCCGAGCGACTGACAATTCAGCAGACGTTACCGGTTGTGAAATAGCAACAGGTTCTGCTATAACTGCCGGCTGAGTGATCTGAGGCTGCGGGGCAACCGGAGCCTCTTCTAAAAGCTCAATTCCTTCCACACTGGCAACATCTCGCGCTTCCGGCGTCACAATAAAATCCTTCACAGGGACAACAAGGTACGGTCGTTTTTCTGACTTCGCCTTGCGAACATCCGCTGCAGAAATTAATTTCTTCATTACTGCAATCCTTGGTAGTTAGACACAGTTCAATCCAGCGCAACGGGCTGGAGCGAAAGTAAATGGTGGTAAAGCCGATCAACTGATGCCTGATCAAAAATTGAGGTTTCGAAATACGGCCCAGCTATTCCGTTTTGTTTCAGCAAAGCCGCAGCTCTCTCGCAATCAGCGCCCTCTGCGTCAATTTTGCTGATCACCCCAACAACATTTTTATTTGGATATACACGCAGCAGACCGCTTGGTGCTGTTATTCGCTTTGCCGTTGCCGGCTGCAAAATGACAATCGTTTTTACGGTAGAGATCGTGGAAAGTAATGCACCGTTCCATGAGCGGTTATCAACAAACTCTCCCGGAGTATCAATTACCCGGCCTTTATAAAAAATGGGGGACTGGGTTTTACCAATATTAGCTTCCTGAACAATTAACTTATCGATCAACGCTGATTTACCAGCATCAACTTCACCAACAAAAGCGACATTGCCTATCTGATCCGTAGCCATAATTTACGTTCTTGTCATATCGCAAGTGTTATAAGACAAGGTATCGCTTAAAACACTTATTACGGTTTTTAAAGATTCTTCAACGGCAGAAACACTTCCGGTAATAACTAAAGCACCAGAAAAACGGTCCAGAAACCCAATACTGACATGGGCTGCCTTAGTCGCAATATCACCGGCAATAATTGATGTTTCACCAGGGGTTAGAGTCAGAATACCAATAGCACCCAGACTTTCTACACCAACACGTTCACAAAGCTCTTCGGTTGGATTTGCAACAAGATGCGCAAGTGTAACTTGCTTGCCTGGCACAAACTCCTGAATAATTCGTTCTTTTCCAGCATCAATATCTATCATCAGATCACTTAACAGGACAAAACATGCTCATATAATCTACACATGATTCTAGAGCTATTACTCAACCCAAGTCACAGTTCTTATGCAAATAGTAATCAAGTGTCATATTAATTACTTAATTTTTGAACCCAGTCACCATATTCCCCATAAGTATTTAAATGCTACTTTTTTACAAAAAATATAATTTCCATTCAGGAATAAAATTTAAATCAGAGATGAAATTAAGCAGGAAAATAATTTAAAAAATGCGTAAGACTATAAAAACCGAAGAAGATTAAATTGGAAGAATCAATAAATTAAATATAAAAAGTCATTGATTAATATATTTAACACCATCTATAGAAGCTTTAAACTCACTCTGATTCAGGCATAAAAAAACCGAAGCCATAGGGCTTCGGTTATATATTAGTTATGATTCGCTTCGATTTTTACAACTCGATTGCCTTATTCTGGCTCAGTAGTTTCATACCTTTTATATGCTGGAAAAACCACTTCAGAATGGCAAGCGCTGCTATGATCAAACCCACAATCGGAATTGCCTGCAAAAGTTTATCCAGCAGCGAACTGTGTACCCAGTAACCGGCACCGGCCACCATCCCACTCATGGTCGCGGCCGTTACGCCCAGCACAACAAAGAAGGTAAAGAACAAAAAGAAAGTACGAATTATTGTGTAGTAATGGCTGTAACTCAGCTCATCTGTACCTTTATTCATTTGGTACGCAGAATAAAGCACTGCAAAAATACCAGAAATCATTAACGTAAACGGGGTCAGGAAGCTGGCGACGTAGGCAAAACGCACACCTTTCGTATTCTTATTGGACATAAAATCAAATCCGATATTGTTATCAATATGACAATTATCACACGAAATTTTCCCCCATCAAGAAAGCCTTCTGCTTACGATGATCCGGATCAAGCGATTCCGCGATTGTCCGTTATAACGACCTAAACGAACAAAGGCCTGATATTCATTCAGGCCTTAAATCACTATTCATGTTGCAACTTACATTAAGATACGAACTGCTGTTACAGCTTTTCTGATGGTGTTGTCACTTCGCTTCCATCTACAATACGCTTGTGTCCTTCCTGCAAATGAACAAAGTCCACCAGATCATCACCGCTAACCTGAAATGCCTGACCAAAGCCTTTAACAAACAATCCCTGAGTCGGCTCCAGGCGGAATAGAGAAAAATCTGCCAGACCGCTTAGCCCTTCAACAATTTCACCAAAACGATCTTGCAATGCAGAAATACCTTCCTGCCAACGTTCGGTTTCCCGATCAACCACAAAGACATTCGCTTCAAATGTTAGTCGCTTGCGGGCATAAATCGTTTTCGACGTACCTTCATCTTCAATCATCATCAAAGACACTTGCGGATTCTCAAGCAAATTACGCGCATGTTTGGCAATCTGGCTGATCAACACATAATAACCATCATCCAACAAGGCAAAGGGCGCGTAACTCACATTGGGTTTGCCTTCTACATCAACAGTAGCGAGCTGAAGGGTCTGGCACGACTCTCGAAATTCGGCAATTTCAGGGCCAAGCCGGTTTTGAAGGCGTTCCTGCTTTACTTCATTCATTCTTTACTTTTCTCCGAGATATTCTTGTTTTAATTGTTTAAATTTTTCGACTTGTTCAGGGAACAGCCTACGCTTTTTGTCACGTCCTAAATAAACTTTAAAGACGCACTCACCGCCCTTGGCAAAGAAACCTATGAAGTAGCTTTCCTGTCCCATAAATGGTTTGCTGACAAGAGCAATGTCAGTAACCAAATCCAGGCGAAGGTGGCCATGCAGCTCCCCGTCTTTACCCATAAGGTTATAATATCCGCGAGCTTCTTTCCCCTTAGGGAATGGCGCTTTAACTTCAAAGATCGAGCCCATAGAGTGCACAATCGAAGTCACCGGCCCCCACGCAGGTAAATCTTCCAAAATTGCCTGAGCTCTACCTCCCGGAACCGGAACAACCAGCTCTTCCGGGTAAGCCATTACTACCTCACCTTCAGTAACCCCAAGTGTTTCAGCAATAGACATCGCATGAGCCTGTGGATTCTCTTCAAGTTGTTTCGCGACTTGTGATTTCAATGCTTCGAAAGAAATATGTTCAAACACAATTACACTCCAAATTCCGGCTTGTCAGAAGTTGAGCATTCCATTGGCCGAAGTTTCATTATTTATAAGAAAGTTTGTATCTTGAGCCGAATACGAGCAGAACCGGCTCCGCGCTTTATGCCGCTTTAGAAACCATGCCTTTTTGCAACACCTCGATCATTGCCTGTGCCAGAGTAACCGACCAAAACGTACCCGCGAGCGTCAGTGATAAGTAATCACCTTCAACCTTAACCAAGCCGTTACGCTGCCAGATTTCATAAAGCGGGCGACAGTAACTGAATATGTCCTGATTAAATTTCGCGATGAGCTCTTTTGCAGACAGAAAACCACGGTCAAAACTAGCTTTTATCTCCGAATGCAAAGCAGCCTGTGGAGATGACTTCGTCATCATCGCCAACGGTATTTCTCTGGCTTTTACTGAATTAATATAAGCATCCAGGTTGCGGTGCTGCATAAAACCATAGCCACCAACGCCACCACCTGCGCCTGCACCCAGAGGTAACACCTCAGCTGATGTCTTCGCCAGGCTGTTATAAATACTGCGTTCTCTGTTATCTCGAGCCCAATGATTTACACTCAATCTGCGAAGATGGTGCCTGGCCATGAAATCCACACCGTATTCGAACATAGTTGCCTTAGTTGGCGTATCTGCAGGCTCGGGCAATCGTCCCTGTTCAATCATCCCTTTCATCGGTGTACCGCCCATTTCAATGAGCTGATAAAGATCGACACCGTGGGCACCGCTATCAAGGAAATCATCAAGATCCTGCTGCCAAATATCCACATCCTGATATGGAAGACCAAACAGCAAATCAATCACAATCGGTGCGGCATCAGTCGAGCTCAGTTGCTGAATTCGCTCAAGCACCACGTCTCTGTCATCAAGGCGTTTTGCTTTACGTCGTACCTGAGTATCAAAGCTTTGTACCCCGAATGAAAAACGGTTAAAACCACCTTCCAGAGCCGCATCAAACATCTTGTCATCAAAGCGGTTAATTCGACCTTCAAGCGTTAGTTCACAATCCGTGGTTAACGGAAAATGCTGTCGCACCATCTTACCCAGGCGGGTTATCTGCTCGGCAGTGAGATCCGTCGGTGTACCGCCACCGATATAGACAGCATGGAATGGTGCTGACTGGGTCCAGGGCATTTGCGCTTTAAATACCAGCTCGGTCAACAAAGCTTCAAAATAGTCATCGATCAGAGACTGACTCGAGGCATACTGAAAAAAGTTGCAATAAGTACAGCGCACACGGCAAAACGGGACATGAATATACAAGCATCGCTTTCCTGCTACTGAAGGAACGTTCTGCAATGTAGCCATAGCTGTTGTCTGACGATCCTCTTCAGCCACCATTGATGACATACCACCGGCATGAGCCGAGCGCTTATTTTCAAAAGCAAAGCGTAAAGGATCAGGCGTATGCCTCCCCGTCAACTCTTCCCTTAAATACTCTGGATTTAATGGTTGTTCTAACTGCATAGATAATTCAAGCCAACAGCTGTCGGCCTCCCGCCAAATGATAAGACTTGTTATTTGACGGCATCATAATCACCGATAAATGTGATTGCAAATGATAATTGATATTATTCGCCTTTCGTGGATAATGAGCACAAACATCGATCAAAAGCGGTTTTTGATCGATTAATTAACAATATATTTCTTCGTTATATCATTGACTTAGATTCTGGATTGAACGTTTTCGAATCTGTTGTGTATAACGGCAAATGTCAGGTACTTAGCAGTGAACAGCAAACGTTATGTAATAGCAGGAACAGCATCGCTTCTTATACACAGCATCCTTTTATCTGCCGTTCCTGAAAACAAGGCAATAGCGATGCCTGTTGGTACAGAATCAACCCGTGTATCTCTAAACTTAGTGTCTGTACCCAAACCGGCAGCTCACCAGGCCGTAAAAGAAACGCCAGCTCCGGCTGTACAAACTGAAACTAAGCCAGAACCAATACAAAAAGAAACCAAAATCAAAAAGCTGGTAAAGAGAAAACAGCCGGAAAACAAGTCGCTACCTGTACAAAAGAACATAAAACCAGCCCCCCAAAAAACGGCTCCGAAGAAGGCTGAGAACAAAGTAGTAAAAAACAAAGAACAAAAGCTGCCGGAAAGAACCACTTCCAAACCTCAACCAGTAAAAGCAGAACCCATGCCACAGGCAGAAGCAAAGCCAGAAGTAAAAAGCCAGGAGGCAGCCGGAGTTAACAACTCCCCCAAACTCGTGAGTAATCCGACCTTCGCCACCCGGCCAAGTCCGGTGAAATATCCAAGAATCGCCAAGCGTCGGGGTATTGAAGGACAGGTAATGATCGAAGTTTGGATTGCTCCTGATGGCAAGCAAATAAAGCAGACTTTATTGAAGTCATCCGGGACAACTGTTCTGGATGAAGCAGCGCTAAAAGCCATTAAGCGCTGGCGGTTTTCTTCTCATGTCGTTGATGGTCAAGCCATTGCCCATCGGGTTCAGATCCCTGTTCGTTTTAAATTGGATTAAGCAATGAACACTATTTACCAACTGCAAAATCAACTCGGCCTGATGACTTGGCCGCTTCTGATCTGCTCAGCCTTAACTCTTATGATTTTGCTTGAGAGATCAATACAGGTGCTGCTGTGCACCGGTGTCGGAAAAAGCAAAATCAACAGCCTTCTTGCAGCGCAAAACCGCAATAACGAGGAAGGACTTGATCAGCTGGCCAACTCACTCAAAACACAGCGGCCCCTTCTGTATAAAGGTGTCGCTATGCTGATTTCCCATCGCCACTTTAATAAGCCTCTGCGTGAAGATGCAGCCGGAATCTGGCTGCAACAAAAACGCAGCCAGCTTCGCTCCGGTTTACGCCTACTTGGTCTTATCGGAGTAATTAGCCCGCTACTAGGTCTCTTGGGTACGGTTCTTGGCCTGATCGACATGTTTAAAGGAATCGCGCTATCCACAGGATCTGTAACACCGAATGATCTTGCTGATGGTCTGGGACTTGCGATGCGTACCACTGCCGCAGGTCTGATCATCGCCCTGCCAGCCATCGCCGGTGCGCAGTTACTTGGATTATGGGCCGATAAAGTGACTGCCAAACTGGAGCATACCCTCAACCACTGCAACCTTTGGCTTGAAGGGATCAGCCTGGATCAAAACTGCCAACAAAATATACCGTCCAACCATAAAGCCACTGAGGCCAAGACATGATCCGCGCGAATAATTCATTACTTGAAGAGGAAATCCAGCCGGACCTGACCCCTCTACTGGACATTATTTTCATTGTCATGGTTTTCCTTTTGCTAACAGCCAGTGTGCGTTTGCAATCGCTAGAGGTTGACTTACCGCAAACAGAAACCAAAACACTGCAAGAAACTGAGGCGGATCCGGTAACAATCAACCTGGCTTCAGCATCACCTTACTGGGCTTTACAGAGCGCTCCAATTGAAAGCTGGAATGAGTTCACACAAGCACTGATTAAGGAAATGAAAAAAAATCCACAACGACCGGTTGTAATTGGTGCAGATAAAGCAGGCTCTGTTGAACACATGCTGAAGTTGCTTGCATTCCTGCAACAACACGACATTAAAGCCACTCAACTACTAATGGAAGAGGAAGAATCATGAGGCAACTTGCTCTGGCAACCGCCCTATTTATCATTTCAGGTTCTGCATGGGCCAATGAACGCATCATCAGTGCTGGCGCAACCATCACTGAGCTGATTTATGCCTTGAATGCGCAGGAGCAAATTGTGGCTGTCGATGCAACCAGCCGTTCACTGGTTGATGACAACACACCTAAACTAGGCTATCACCGCCAACTGTCAGCAGAGAGCCTAATCGCACTCAACCCAACACGCATTCTGGGCTCTGATGAAATGGGTCCGGAGACGACATTGAACCTGATTCGTCAGACCGGGATTAAAGTCAATATTGTCAATTCAGGTGAGACAGTCCATGACCTCAAATTTCGAATTGCCGAAGTAGGAAAAATAACAGGCAAGGAAAAAGAAGCTGAACATCTTCAGGCAAAGGTACAGAATCAGGTTAATTCAATTTTCAAACGTATACAGTCAAGCAACTCTTCGCCGAAAAAAGTACTGTTCCTGATGTTACATGAAGGCCGCCCGGCCAATGTAGCCGGTCGTAATACAACAGCAGATACTGTTATCAAACTTGCCGGAGCAATCAACCCTGCAGCAAGTTTTGTTGAATCTTACAAACCCATTTCTGTTGAGGCGATGGTGCAAATGCAGCCGGATATCATCCTGGTCAGCTCCCGTACTATGTATCAAATCAGCAATATTGATGGTTTGTTAAGCAGGATTCCTTTACTGGCAGCCACTCCGGCAGGCCAAACAAAATCACTGGCCTCGATCGACGGCGCAGCTCTTATCGGCGGATTAGGTTTATTGAGCCTGAGTGAAGCAGAACGCCTGAACAAAGTGTTTTACGAAAACTGAAGCTAACGAAATTACGGTTATCTATGCAATCTAGAATTATGCAGCTCAAAAGAATGCCCGTCAGCACCGCTTTTCCACTGGGCTTTTTTCTGCTGGCGCTAGCAGTCATTACTTCAGTGATTGTCGGCCCGATGACAATCAGCTTCAGTGAAAGCATCAAAGCCCTGTCTCCGTGGAATGTAGATCTACCTCTCCACATCAAACTGGTGATTCATCAGGTTCGCCTGCCGCGAACGCTACTCTGTATTGCCATTGGTGCCATCCTAGCTCTTTGTGGTGCAGTTATGCAGGGACTGTTTAGAAATCCACTGGCAGATCCAGGAATCATAGGTGTTTCTGGTGGTGCGGGTTTGGGAGCTGCACTGGCAATCGTCATCTTTGCACCGTTAGCGAACTCTTTTCCTCAGTTATTGACTTTAGGAACTGTACCAGCCTGTGCATTCCTTGGTGGCGCTGCAACTACCTATCTGGTTTACCGCTTAGGGACGGATAAAACCGGTACATCAGTTACTGTTATGCTGTTAGCTGGTGTGGCTATAGGTGCCCTTTCCGGCGCAGGACTCGGGTTACTGAATTACTTTGCAGATGATCAGGCCCTGCGCGATCTTTCTCTCTGGTCAATGGGTTCGCTAGCTGGTGCAACATGGCAAAGTATTACCCTCGCATTTACTACACTTGCCATTCTATTAATCTGGTTTGACCGCCATGCAAACGCATTAAACGCCTTTCTGCTCGGCGAGGCAGAAGCAAAACACATGGGGATTAATGTCCAATGCCTGAAACGTACTTTAATCTTACTGTGCGCCGCCGGTGTCGGTGTTGCCGTTTCCCTGACCGGTATCATCGGATTCGTTGGCTTAATCATCCCTCACTTGGGCCGCATGTTGACAGGACCTAACCATAAAACCCTGCTACCACTTTCTGCATTGCTTGGTGCACTGATTTTGCTGGTTGCCGATATGATGGCGCGAGTTATTGCAGCGCCGGCAGAACTGCCTGTTGGTATAGTCACGGCCATACTGGGTGCTCCATTCTTCATTATTCTGCTAGTCACGCAAAAAGGAAAAATGTCATGACTGAAAAGGTGGCAAACTCTGAAACAACCGTTGCTATCGAAGGCAGAGGACTCAAATTAACACTAGGCGGAAAAAAGCTGCTCGATGATTTGAATCTAAAAATCCACAAAGGCCAGATGACGGCCCTGCTTGGTCCTAACGGTGCAGGAAAAAGTACTCTACTTAAAGTGCTATGCGGTGAAATAGAAGCCGATGGTCAAGTTGAACTCTTTGGCAAAACGTGTGAAAAATGGTCCCCCAAGACTCTAGCCAAACACCTGGGAGTACTCCCCCAGCATAGCAACCTGAGTTTTGCATTTACTGCAGCCGAAGTTGTCGAGCTGGGTTCACTACCACTTGAGCTTCCCAAAGTAAAAGTAAGAGCTTTATCCAAGCAAATGATGAATAGAGTTGGCGTTGAACACCTTGCATCAAGACTTTACCCCACATTGTCGGGAGGTGAAAAACAGCGTGTTCATTACGCCCGGGTATTGAGCCAGTTGAGTCAAGCAGGAGACAATTGCGTACTAATACTTGATGAGCCGACTTCAGCTCTTGATCTTTCTCACCAACACAGAACATTACAGATTGCGCAAGAACTGACGAAAGCCGGAGCGGCTGTCATAGTTGTTATCCATGATTTAAACCTTGCAGCACAGTACGCGGATCGTCTGATCATCCTTAAAGACGGAAAAATCCAGGCCGATGGGACACCCTGGCAATCTTTACAATCAGCAACAATACAACGCATATATGACTGGCCAGTTTATATAACACCGCACCCAAATGGAGATTATCCGGTAGTGATACCAGCGGCATCCTGAACTATCTGTTCTTTAAAGAAAAGTATTAATCTGTCCTAAAAGCCCCTGGTTGATCACCTGGGGCTTTTTTGAAATTAGTTAAGTCACACAAATAAGCCAGCATATGCATCTAAACACCTTACAAGTACCTTAACTTTGTTGATATCTATCAAGAATTAACATGTTGGAATACAGAAACGTTGCACTGTGCGCTACACTCAGTAGAATGTGAACGCAAGCGATTAACAATGTAACGTCAGTAAAGACGCGAGAAGCAAGGCCGCTCGTTGAAGCGGCTTTTTGGCGTTTTTGTACATGATGGCTTGCTTAGAATGCAGCAGGGAACAAACAGCAAAATTACCTGGTCAGCCACAGACAATTTTGCTGTCTGTTACTATCAATTTAAATGAATATGAAACGGTCGGGCCCTCTGACCTAAAATTATTAGAAGAATAAGTATGGCAACGATTAAAGATGTTGCACGTTTAGCTGGTGTCTCAACGACCACAGTCTCACACGTGATCAACAAAACCCGCTTCGTGGCGGAAGCTACACAGAAAAAGGTATTAGAGGCGGTTGAAGAACTGAACTACGCGCCAAGTGCCGTCGCGCGAAGCCTGAAGTGTAATACCACACGTACCATCGGAATGCTGGTAACAAAATCGACTAACCCATTTTTTGCCGAAGTAGTACACGGTGTTGAAGAGTACTGCTACAGTCAGGGTTATACGCTGATCCTTTGCAACACAGAAGGTAACCTTTCCAAGCAGCGTGATTACCTACGTATGTTGGCAGAGAAACGTGTCGATGGCCTGCTAGTTATGTGCTCAGATCTGGATGAAAAGCTACTTGAGCTGCTTGAACGTCAGAAAGATCTTCCAATGGTGATTATGGATTGGGGGCCGGAAAGCCCACACACAGATAAAATTCAGGACAACGCAGAACTTGGTGGTTATGTGGCAACCAAGTACTTCATCGAACAAGGTCATAATAAGATTGGCTGCCTGACAGGTCATAAAGATAAACTGACATGTCAGGAGCGCCTGAAAGGCTTCCATAAGGCAATGAAAGAAGCCAACCTAAACGTAAACGATAAGTGGATTCTCGAAGGCGACTTCGAGTGTGAATCCGCTGTAGTTGCTGCGAATCGCTTTATTGAAATGAAAGATCGCCCAACTGCTATCTTCTGTTTTAACGACATCATGGCGATGGGTCTAATCAGTACATTTGAACAAGCTGGTATTCGTGTTCCAGATGACATTTCAATCATAGGATACGATAACATTGATTTGGCGCCGTTCTTCTCGCCGCCATTGACGACAATTCACCAACCTAAACGTCGATTAGGTCAAACAGCAATTGAGATCCTGCTGGCACGTGTTAAAGACAAAAAACACGAGCATCAGATTTTTGAAATGGCACCTGAACTAGTGGTTCGCAAGTCTGTTAAGAAGCTTAGCGCATAAGCTGCAATTGCAATCTGCGTCGATATTGACACATAAAACCGGTGAGGCAACTCACCGGTTTTTTTTCATCCGTGAAAAAAATGGTATTCAATATGAACAATAGCTATGAAAAATGCGTCAAGCGCCCAAAAAACGAACTAATTTATTGGACCAAGATCACACTTTTAAAAATGGGAGCAAGGTCAAAAATCATAACTTAAGATATATTAATAGCGTCACGAACAAGGCAAACCATTCGAAAGATTGGGACGCAAAGCTTCCGGCCTAAAAGTGTTTAGTTTTATGAACTATGTCACTTATGGTAGCGGGGTTGCCGATGGATGTAGCAAATGGCTATGTCAGACTTTAACTTATCGCTGACATAGTCTTTTTGTAAATTTTGCTATTCTGAATCCTCGCTCTTGTTTTAGGTGACTCGAAGATATTTCACAATATTTATCACCGAGAAGACGCATGGACAAACCAGTACTTAAAGAATCATTAAGATTATTTAATTGTTTCGAGAATATTAAATCTCGTTCAATGTTTGGCGGTTTTGGCATATTTTCAGGCGAAACAATGTTTGCGCTTGTAGTAAATGACAAATTGCATTTACGTGCTAATGCCGACAACGAAGAGGAATATAAGAAAGCAGGTCTGGAACCTTACGTTTATAAAAAACGTGGCTTCCCTGTTGTAACTAAGCAATATGCTATTCCTGAAGAATGGTGGAATGAGCCGCAAAGAATTGTCAGCAAAGCTGAACGAGCTCTGGAGGCAGCCAAACAGGATAAGGAAACCAAAAGCAAAAGCGGACCGAACCGTATTAAAGATCTGCCGAACCTTCGCCTGGCCAACGAGCGAATGCTTAAGAAAGCTGGCATAACCACAGTTGAAGAGCTGTATGAAGCGGGTTCCCTAAATGCTTACAGAGCATTACAGGAGACACACAGAGATACAGTTAATATCGAGCTTCTGTGGGCATTAGAAGGTGCTGTAAGTGGTACGCACTGGTCTGTAATTCCACAACAGCGACGTACAGAGCTTCTGTCACAGTTGAATTAAATTCAGATAAGCAAAATATAATAAGAGGTGCATGTCACCTCTTATTTTTTATCTTTGTATCCAACTTGATTAATTAACACTTGTAGCATATAAAAATCATTGCTTAATTAAATTATTTAGTCGTTAATTGACAATTTTTTGTCAATACGAGTGAAAAATTGACACCTCTCACAAAGCTGTTCATAAAATCATCAATACTCTTTTTTTAACTCCTCCGATTAGTAAAATTGAACCGTCATATAAACCGGAGGTTGTTATGTACTATTCAAAGCCATTTCCCGGACAAGCTGAACAAATGTTTAAAGACAAGTTTTGTATATGGCCCAGGTTAATGCGTGGTCTTGTATTTGTCAGTTTACTTCCATCTGCAATAGTGACACTTTTAGTACTTCAGCAACATGCCTCTCTTGAAACTCTTGAGAGTGCACTAATTATTACTGCGGCCTTTAACCTACTGCTGCTTTGCTGGGGTGTCTTTTTAAAAGTTCGCTCAAAGAAATACTGGTATCGCAACTATCACATCGGCAAGACCATGGTGATTGCTTCTCTACCTTTAGTTGCCTGCTTTTATCTATTCGTCGCAAACCCTGATACGGCAGATATTGCCAAACAACAAAGGTCACAAGTAGTACAAATTTCAGTCAACTAAGCACTTTTATCAAAATTATCTTAATTTTCTGAAATTTAATTGCCCCATTAACGGTCTGTGTCTCACAACAATCTAGTAATATAGCCGACCATTAGTCCAACTAGATTGATATACTAAGAGTGGCATATTGCTACAGTGATACAGACATATAAGGGGCTCATGTGCGTATACCAGCCAAAAAACAGTATTCCATCTTTATTAAACCACTTCTTTGGCTTCAAAAACGTCATTACGGTAACGTTCTGAATCCCGCGCTATTGTGGGGTAGACGCCCTACTTTATTCTGGCTGGTGGCCGGTTTCTTTGGATACTTAGATCGTAAGTCCTCCCCTATCACCCCGGTTATTCGTTCACTTGTCTGCGTTCGTGTTTCTCAGCTTAATGATTGTGCTTTTTGCGTTGATGCCAACGGTATGAAACTGGCAGAGCGCTGCGATTGTGTTGAGAAAATCAAAGCCCTTGCTAACTGGCAGCACAGTGAGTACTTCGATGAGCAAGAGCGCGCGATTCTTACTTACGTAGAGGCGATGACCATCACCGGTCAAAAAGTTACTGAAACGATGCTCAGCGATATTCAGAAATGGTATGACGCTGATGCACTGGTTGAACTTACTGCTCTGGTTTCTTTCCAGAACCTGTCGGCGAAATTTAACACCGCACTTGATGTACCTGAACAAGGTTTTTGTTCAATTCCAATCCAGCCGGGTGATGAAAAAGCACCGACTGCGGAATCTTCAGATAAATGATTGAAAGGTGATGTCATGGATAGAAAAAAACTGCTACTCCTCGGGACAATAATCAGCCTTATCGGTCTGTGGTTTACGTTGGATCTTGGCCAGTACTTCACACTGGAACAAGCCAAGGCTCAGCAAATTGCCCTGCAAGATACTATTGCAGCGAAGCCTTTTTTATCCAGCCTGATCTACTTTGTCATCTATGTGGTCGTCACAGCGTTGTCGCTGCCAGGCGCTGCCATCATGACATTGCTGGGTGCTGCACTGTTTGGATTCTGGTGGAGCCTGCTGCTGGTGTCTTTTGCCAGTACCATAGGGGCCACACTCGCGTTTCTGTTCAGCCGCTACATCCTGCGAGACTGGGTTCAAAATAAATTCGGCAATCGTCTTGAACCAATTAATGCAGGAATCGCGAAAGACGGGCCGTTTTACCTCTTTACTCTGCGTCTGATTCCTATTTTCCCATTCTTTATCGTGAACCTGGTAATGGGCCTGACACCAATCAGTACCCGTATGTTCTACCTGGTGAGCCAGGTCGGGATGCTCGCCGGTACCATGGTATATATCAACGCCGGTACTCAGTTAGGTGAGATTGAATCCCTCAACGGCATCATTTCTGCTCCGGTTCTGATCTCTCTTGCTCTGCTTGGCCTGTTCCCGCTTATTGCGAAGATGGTAATGAACATCATCAACCAACGCCGTGTATACGGCGACTGGCAACGCCCAGAGCACTTCGATCAGAACATGGTTGTGATCGGCGCCGGTGCCGGTGGCTTGGTCAGTTCTTATATTGCTGCGGCAGTGAAAGCCAAAGTAACTCTTATCGAGCGTCATAAAATGGGGGGAGATTGCCTTAACACCGGATGTGTACCGTCTAAAGCAATTATCCGTGCCGCTCACACCATGGCCGAAATTTCCCGTGCACAGGACTTCGGAATTACAACCGAGAAGCCTCAGGTCAACTTTGGGCAGGTGATGGCTCGCATCCATAAGGTGATAGAGAAAATAGAGCCTCACGACTCAGTAGAACGCTATACAAAGCTTGGTGTTAATTGTATTGAGGGCGATGCAAAAATCCTCTCGCCATGGGAAGTAGAAGTTAACGATGAGCGCATTACAACCCGTAATATTGTTATCGCAACGGGGGCTCGTCCTCTTGTACCGAATATTCCAGGGCTTGAAACGGTCAACTACCTGACCTCAGATTCAATCTGGTCACTGAAAGAACAACCCGAACGTCTATTAGTGCTCGGTGGTGGCCCAATCGGATGTGAACTGGCACAAAGCTTCAGCCGTCTCGGCAGTAAAGTCACTCTGGTAGAAATGGCGGAACAACTGTTAATCCGCGAAGACAATGACGCATCTGAACTGGTGAAAAACGGGCTTGAAAAAGATAGCGTTGACATCAAACTCGGCTATAAAGCAGTGCGTTTTGAATCAACCATTGCTGAAGATGGCCGTCAGGTCCAGTGCGTTTATCTTCACCGTAACAACTTCGACCAAAACACTGATAACGAGGTAGTCGTTGAATTTGATGCGGTAATGCTGGCACTTGGTCGTGTAGCAAACGTTCAGGGCTTTGGCTTGGAGGAGCTTGGCATCACGACAACTGAGCGTGGCACTGTCGATGTGAATGAGTACCTGCAAACCAAGTACCCGAACATTTACGCAGTAGGCGATGTTGCTGGCCCGTTCCAGTTAACCCATGCGGCTGCTCACCAGGCATGGTATGCAGCAGTAAACGGACTTTTCGGACATTTCAAGAAATTCAAAGCCGATTACTCCGTATTACCGGCGGCAACCTATACTTCACCGGAAGTTGCTCGAGTGGGTATTAACGAAAAAGAAGCCCAAATGCAGGGTATCGACTTTGAAGTGGTCACTTATGGGATCGATGACCTTGACCGTGCGATTACAGATGGCGAAGATCACGGCTTCATTAAAGTAATTACTCCAAAAGGCAAAGATAAGATCCTTGGTGCCACTGTTGTCGGCAGTAATGCCGGTGAACTGTTAGCGGAGTTCACCCTCGCTATGAGGCATGGTTTGGGGTTGAATAAGATCCTTGGCACTGTTCACCCCTACCCGACGATGAGCGAAGCTGCCAAATATACCGCCGGAATCTGGAAGCAGGCCAACGCCCCTCAGGCTTTACTTGCTTGGGTCGAGAAATATCACCGTTGGATGCGTAAAGAGAATAATAAGTATGCGGGCAATAAAGCACCGTCAGAAACTGTATTGAATGAAAATAGGGATATTTAACTAAAATGAAACAACTCTTTTTAGGATTAGCCATTTCACTTGCTGCTAGCCTGGGCCATGCTCTGGCGGCATCAGATTCCACAGCAACTTCTGCCGCCACACAGAATTGGGAGCAAACAGTGGAAAAAGCCCGCGGGCAGACTGTTTACTTTAATGCATGGGGCGGTAGCCAGGAAATCAACGATTACCTTCGCTGGGCAGGTCGTCAACTACAGGCTGAGTATGGCGTTACTCTAAAGCATGTAAAAGTAGCCGACATAGCAGAAACCACTCAGCGCCTGCTGGCAGAAAAGACAGCCGGGAAAAACACCGGCGGCAGCGTCGATATGGTGTGGATTAACGGTGAGAACTTCCGATCTATGAAGGACGGCAGTTTACTGTACGGACCGATAACTGAACAGCTACCAAACTGGCAGTATGTCGATAAATCACTACCGGTTTACGAAGACTTTACCGAGCCGACTGAAGGGTTAGAAGCCCCATGGGGAGTTGGCCAGCTAGTGTTTATTCATGACAAAATGACACTGAACAACCCGCCGCAGAACTTCAGTGAATTATTAAGTCTGGCGAAGGCCTTCCCCGGCAAAGTCAGCTATCCGCAACCACCGGAATTTCATGGCAGCAGCTTCCTGAAAGCCGCTCTTATCGAGCTGACTAAAGAAAGGAACGCACTGTACCAGCCAATCGATATTAAAACGGATAAAGAGAAGTTCGAGCAAGTTACCGCGCCGCTATGGCAATATCTGGATCAACTTCATCCAGTCTCCTGGCAGCAAGGGAAACGCTTTCCGTCAGGTACCAGTGAAACTATCCAGTTATTAGACGATCAGCAGCTGTTGCTGGCGATTACTTTCAATCCGAATGCAGCCAATGCAGCTATCGAGCGTGGTAATCTGGTTGAAACAGCTCAGACTTATGCTTTCCAACAGGGAGCTCTTTCAAATATTCACTTCCTGGCCGTTCCTTGGAATGCCACCGCGAAGGAAGGTGCCCTGGTTGCCATTAACTTCCTGCTGAGTCCAGAAGCGCAGGCACGCAAAGCAGACAGCGCAATCTGGGGTGATCCCTCTGTATTGAAAGCAGAAGCCCTTGCCAAAGGCGGAGCTCAAGGCTTTTCACTGTTCAAATCCATTCCTGAGCCCCATCCAAGCTGGCTGACAGCAATAGAGCTGGAATGGCAGAAGCGCTACGGTAGTTAATCTTATGTTCGGGCATTCATGCTTCTCTTGAATGCCCGTTAACCAGGCTTGTTATGATTCATTTGTTGTTCCTGCTCACCCTACTACTTTGCGTCCTGCCGTTAATCCCCGGATTACTGGGAATTGTGATACCTGCTTTCTCATGGCTTCCCCAACTCGGATTATCAGAGCCGGGGGTATCCGCGTTTGTAGCTGTCGCCCAATGGCCCGGACTGAACGAATCAATACTGCTTACCCTGCTGAGTGCTTTCGGCAGTACATCACTGGCAACCCTGTTTTGCTTTCTGGTATTACGCCGATATTGGAACAAGCCCGGCTGGCAACGTATCGAGCACAGCTTGTCACCTATGCTGGCAATGCCACATGTTGCTTTTGCAATTGGCTTTGCTTTCACGTTTGCTCCTACCGGATGGTTCTTCCGGGTGTTGGAAAACCTTGGGTTAAATACCAGTGGCTGGTTCAGCCTGACACAGGATCAGTTTGGTATCGGCTTGCTTATGGCATTGGCGATAAAAGAAACGCCATTTATGTTGCTGATGAGTATTTCAGTACTTCAGCAAATCAAAGTCACGCGTTTGCAGGCCATTGCCAGCGGATTAGGTTACAGCGAGAAAGAAAGCTGGCTCAAAATCATTTTGCCGCAGTGGCTGCCAAAAATGCGGCTACCTATTTTTGCCGTGCTTGCTTACGGTATTTCTGTGGTTGATGTTGCGTTGATCCTCGGCCCATCGCGCCCGCCAACACTCTCTGTTCTGGTTTGGCAATGGTTCAATGAGCCGGAGCTTACACTGCTACCCCGTGCCGCTGTCGGTGCGATTCTTTTACTGACCATTGCATTGCTGGCCCTCGGTTTTATTCGCTTTGTGGAATGGTTCTCTTTGTCATATTGTCGCCAATGGCAGATCAGTGGTCCGAAATTCACTTCTGCTGAGGCTTCTCTGCATACAAATAATAAACGCTGGCACTTTCCCGGCTATGCCACTTTCGTCGCAGTGCCTTTGATAGTGCTGCCGGTGCTGGGACTGTGGTCTTTTGCTCACCGCTGGCGTTTTCCGGATCTGCTTCCGAGCCGCTACAGCTCGCGGTTCTGGCAACAGGAATCCTATTCACTGATTGAACTGACAACAAACAGTGTGACCCTGGCGCTAATCAGCAGTCTACTGGCTTTAATTCTGGCTGTTGCCTGCCTTGAATACCGACAGAAATACCAGCGCAGCTTGCCCGGCTGGCTTATCGCAATTCCTATGGTATTGCCTCAACTGTCCATCTTGTTTGGTATTCAGATCAGCACCTATTTTGTGCCGGGGCAATGGTACTGGCTGTGGGTTACCTGGAGCCACCTGTTCTTTGTCTTCCCGTATATGTACTTGTCATTAGACGGACCGTGGCGCAGCTATGACATCCGCTTAGATCAATCTGCCCGCAGCCTGGGCCTTAACGGCTGGCAAACCCTATGGCGAGTAAAACGGCCGATTATGTTGCCTTCAGTATGGCTGGCCCTGGCTGTCGGCATCAGTGTCAGCCTTGCGCAATACCTGCCAACCCAAATGCTGGGCGCAGGCCGGATTTCAACCGTAACCACAGAAGCTGTCGCACTTGCCAGCGGACAAGATCGTCGGGTCAGTGCCGTTTATGGCCTGCTCCAAGGCATGCTGCCATTTATCTTTTTCACCCTGGCGTTAACGGCGAGCCGTTACTCGTCTCGTTTTAACCGTCAAGAAAAGCAACAACGGAGACACAACACGGATGACGTTATCTGTGGAAAACCTCACCTTAACTAATGGTGAGAACGCATTATTTGAACCAACCAGTTTCAAGGTAAAGGCGGGCAATGTCCTCACTCTGATGGGACCGAGCGGTTGTGGTAAATCCACCCTGCTCAGCGCCATAGCCGGTCACCTGAGTCCGGCGTTTGAGCTGAGTGGCGAAATACGCCTGAATGAAATAGCAATGAACGGATTAGTACCAAATCAGCGCCGAATCGGGATTCTGTTTCAGGATGATCTGCTGTTTCCGCATCTGAATATTTGGGAAAACCTGGCTTTCGGATTACCTAAATCAGTCAACGGAAAAGCACGTAAAGAAACCGCGATGGCGACACTTTCCAAAATTGGATTAACCGAGCTTACCAATAAAATGCCACCGGAGATCTCCGGCGGGCAACGCGCACGTATCAGCTTAATGCGAATGCTTCTGTCTGAACCTCACGCAGTTCTGCTGGATGAACCATTCAGTAAACTCGATAAAGCATTGCGCAGTGAATTTCGGGCGTTTGTATTTCAGCAGATTAAGTCGAAAAATATTCCCGCGCTAATGGTGACACACGATGAAGATGATATTCCGGCAGACGGGAGCGTTCTTCACTGGCCCTGGCAATCCAGCCTGAATAAACCAAGAGGTGTGTGATGTTAGATCAGTACGCAATTAAGGTTATCCGTGGACCTTTAACCACCGCTGCAGCTCTGCCGGATAGGTTCGGTATTACAGCTAACCAAATTACCATTGCCGGCTTTGCTATCGGCCTACTGGCTCTGCCTGCATTGGTTCTCCAGCAATATCAATGGGCACTCGGGTTTATCGTCTTAAACCGCATTTTCGATGGTCTCGACGGTGCTGTTGCACGACGACAGGGAATATCCGACTGCGGCGGCTTTTTGGATATTACCTTAGATTTCCTTTTCTACTCGCTGATACCCTTTGGTTTTGTTCTTGCCGACCCACAAACCAACGCTGTCGCAGGAGCATTCCTGATTTTTTCATTTATCGGCACCGGCTCCAGCTTTCTGGCTTTTGCTATCATGGCAAGCAAACGTAATATTGAAAGTCCTGTATACCAACACAAGTCGCTGTATTACATTGGCGGCCTGACTGAAGGCACTGAAACTATTGCCTGTTTCGTTTTGTTCTGCCTGTTACCTCAGCACTTCTCTGCCATTGCATGGATTTTCGGAAGCCTTTGCTGGATAACTACACTCTCGCGGATCTGGGCCGGGTATCACACCTTAAAATCGGAATAACAAGCAGACTTTTAAACTTGTCATCGCCCGTATTACCGTTACAATCTGCGGCTGATTTATTCGAATGAAACAGAAAACCGGAACAAAATGAACCGTAAGAAAAAAGTGAAAGAAACGCTGCTGAAGAAGCATAAAAAGATGAATTCAAAAATTCACCGCAGCAACAAGCCTCGCTACATCTCCAAAGCTGAGCGAGCCAAGATGGAAGCAGAAGCGGCGGCAGAAAACCAGCAATTACCTGAAGAAACTGCAACGGAAGAGCAGTCTGAGAATTCAGCAGAATCTGACGAGTAAATTCCGTCGGAATCCCTTTCAAAATGTGGGCACTTCCTGCCCACATTTTCTCTGCTTCTTAACACTGCCTCAGGCCATCTCAACTCTATCTCATCCATTCACGGTGCAGCTGTTCACTGTCCCCCAGATATTCCAGCAACCATTCAATCGCCGGATTCTGACTTTCCTTATTCCATGCCAGGCAACACGGACTCGCTGCAGGCTTGGTTGCTAGCTTTTTCTCCACCAGCTCACCGGAATCAATTCTCGGTTGTGCCATATGCTCAGGAACAACACCAATCCCCAACCCAGCCTTAAGACACTGCAATGCACTGTGCCAGTTTGGCACCATAATCCGACGCTGGTTATCCATTAGCCAGGTCACCCGCTTAGGTAATACTCGCGAAGTATCTTCAATACAAATTGACGAATACTGCATCAGCTCTTCAGGCTCTAACGGATAGTCAGCATTAGCTAAAGGATGATCCGGTGCAACTACAAACTTCCAGTAAAGAGTCCCCATATCCCGGTAGTCAAATGAACCGCTGACCGGAACCGCAGCTGTTGCCCCGATAGCTATATCTGCGCGACCGTCAGCCAATGCATCCCAAACCCCATTGAACACTTCCATAGACAAATGAAGTTCAACATCAGGAAACTGTCGATAGAAATCACGAACCAGCGTATTCACCCTACTCTCTCTCACCACCGTATCCAGGGCAACATAAACACTCTGTGACCAACCATTAGCTACCCGCTGGGTCTGATATTTGATCTGATCCATTTGCTTAATCAGCTTTCTTGCTTCTTCAACAAAATATTCACCGGCAGGAGTCAACTTAACCTTACGGTGCAACCTGACAAATAAATCGACAGCTAATCGCTCTTCAATTAACCGAACCGTGTAACTTATTGCACTTGGAACCTTATGCAACTCTTCCGCCGCACCGGAAAAACTGCCCCTGCGGGCAACAACATCAATAACTTGCAGATCATTGTACGAAAACATATCAAATCAAATTTTTTGAAAGCAATGTTGAAATATTACCGTTTCACAGCATCGCGTTGCAACATTAAACTGGCCGCAAAAGTAATACAAAAAGATCCCTCTTTTATGAACAAACAACCTTCTAAAATCACTCTTCTTTGGTTTGCATGTCTAAGTATGCTTGGTTACCTTGCTACTGACATGTACTTGCCTGCTTTTGAATCAATGCGTTCAGATTTTGATACATCACAATCACTTATCGGATTGTCTCTAAGTATTTTTCTGTTAGGCATGGCATTGGGTCAGTTGATCTATGGTCCGCTGTCAGATCGTATCGGCCGTATCAAAGTTCTAATGGGCGGCATGCTGCTTTTCAGCATCGCATCTATTGGTTGTACCTTTGCACCGAACATCGAAATCATGCTTATTTCACGTTTAGCTCAGGCGTTAGGTGCTTGTAGTGCAACGGTTATTTGGCAAGCAGTAGTCGTTGATCGCTATGAAGGTAAGGTATCTGAGCGAGTATTTGCTACAATTATGCCATTGGTTGCTCTGTCACCGGCACTGGCCCCACTTGCTGGAGCCATGCTTGAAGGTCATTTCGGCTGGCGAAGCATCTTTGTAGCCCTTGTTGCTTTTGGTGCAGTTATGTCCGTTATGACGCTAAAAGAGCCTGAAAGCGCTAATTTAGACAAAAAGCAAGAAAAGATCACAGTTCAGTTACGTCATGATTACAAGCAGATCCTCAGTTCAAAAAAATTCATTGGTAACATGATGATTTTTGCTGCCTGTTCTGCTGCTTTCTTCGCCTACCTGACTGGCTCACCATTTGTTATGTCAGCAATGGGTTACTCTGGTGCCGATATCGGTCTGAGCTATGCACCACAAACTGTTGCTTTCATCATCGGTGGTTACGGTTGCCGTACGCTGCTTGCGAAATATGACAGCCAGCGCATCCTGCCATGGATCCTGAAACTATTCCTGACCAGCGTGACTGTAATGTTCCTGATTTCAATGAACACAGAACCTAAGACAATCTGGCCAATCCTGGTACCGTTCTGTCTGCTGGCTGTTGCAAACGGTGCAATCTATCCAATCATCATCAGCAAAGCGCTGGAAGACTTCAAGAGCTGTAGTGCGACAGCTGCCGGCCTGCTTAACTTCCTGCAAACCATGGTATGTTTTGCCGCCAGCGGTATTGTATCTGCATTCGCAGCACATGGCCTGATGACAGTAACAATCGCGATGTTCTCAACCGGCTTTATCGCTTTGATCGGTTATTCACTGGTTGTTAAAGCGCACCGCCAGTCTATTGAGCACGCACAAACCGCATAAAATTTTCGCCTCAGCGAATAATTAACAAAGGCTGCCTCTTGGCAGCCTTTTTTATTGCCTCTTATACAATTCAAATTCTTCCCACTCAAAGTGACTAATTACCCACACCAGCTTTTCACTCTCTCAAACCAGACATTCATTTCTGCCAAGAATGCGCTGAAAACAAAAGCAATAAACAGCTAACCGACCTTCTAGCAGCACAAAAAATATTGCCTCAAGGATTATTTATACATTTATCTTGCATAAGAAATCACTTTGAGTAATATAGACCCCAGTGACGATTAATGCAGTATGTCAGCATGAGTATTCAGTTAAGCAATATCAATAAATTCTACGGTCCGGCACAGGTGCTCCATGATGTGAGCTTCAGCTGTAATAAAGGAGATACCCTTGTGCTTCTTGGCCCAAGTGGTGCAGGTAAGAGTTCCCTCCTAAGGGTTCTGAACCTGCTTGAAACCGCAAGCAACGGTCAACTGGCCATTGCCAATGAAAGTTTCGATTTCAGCAATTCTATTCAGGAGCAGGAAGGACTGCGCCTGCGCCGTAAAGTCGGAATGGTTTTTCAGCAATACAACTTATGGCCACACTTAACTGTGCTGGAAAATCTAATTGAAGCGCCAGTCAAAGTTGCAGGCAAAGACAAAACTGACGCTAAAAAAGAAGCGCTGGAGATCCTTGAAACTCTTCAGCTTGCAGATAAAGCAGATGCGTGGCCAATGCAACTCTCCGGTGGTCAACAACAACGTGTCGCTATCGCCCGCGCACTGATGATGAAGCCGGATATATTACTGTTTGATGAGCCGACAGCCGCATTGGATCCGGAGATCACCAATCAGGTCGTCAAGATTATTAACCAACTGAGCGAAACCGGAATCACCCAGGTTGTTGTAACTCATGAAGTCGACTTCGCGAGAAAAATTGCCAGCCATGTTCTCTACCTTGAAAAAGGTCGAATCGTTGAGCACGGCACGCGAGACGCTTTTGTTAATCCGGCAACAGCTCAGTTCGCAGAATACCTGACGCACTAGTCAACAAATCACTTTCTTTCTATTTAAACCTATTAATCCTGCATCACGACATTACGGGATGCAGAGAACAGTTACGCATGGAGTATCGCAATGAAAAAAATCTTACTGGCTTCCCTTATTGGTTTGGTTTCAGCCCAGGCAGCAGCGCAGGACGAAATTAAATTTGCAATGGAAGCCACCTATGCCCCATTTGAATACATGGATCAAAATAACCAAATCCAAGGTTTCGATGTGGATTTGGCAAATGCACTGTGTGAAGAGATCAATGCAAAATGTACTTTCCATAACCAACCTTTTGACAGCTTGATCCCTGCACTTAAATTCCGTCGTTACGATGCAGCAATTTCAGGTATTGATATTACCGAGCAACGTAAGCAGCAAGTGAACTTTACCAACGCGTACTACGACAATGCGGCAGCTTTTGTTGCGATTAGCGGGAAAGTGGCCAGCCAGGATGAGCTGAAAGATAAGCGTATCGGAGTTCAGAACGGCTCGACTCACCAGAGCTACCTGATTGACCAAATGCCTGGTGTTACCGCTGTGCCGTATGCCAGCTATCAGGATGCTTTCCTTGATATGCAGAATGGTCGTATTGATTCTGTATTCGGCGATACTGCTGTAGTTGCTGAATGGTTTAAGAAAAACGACAAACTGACTTATGTCGGAAAGCAAATCACCAACGCCCAATACTTCGGTAACGGCTTTGGTATTGCAGTAAATAAAAATAATCAGGAACTGGTCAACAAGCTAAACGCGGCACTGAAAACCGTAAAGGCTAACGGTGAGTACCAGGCAATTTTTGATAAATATTTCGGTAAGTAATATGGCGTTATCTGGTTATGCGCTAACTTTGGCTGAAGCTGGCTGGCTGACTTTGCAGCTGGCTTTTGCCAGCCTGTTAGCCGGATTGGTATTAGCAATTGCATTCGCTGGCGGTGAAATGTCTCGCTACAAATTCATTGCCTGGCCGACCACGGCATTAGTCACCGTTCTGCGCGGCCTTCCTGAACTGCTGGTTGTACTGTTTATTTTCTTTGGCTCAACTCAGGTACTGTTTATTCTGACCGGCGATTTTGTGGAAGTCAGTCCATTCCTGTCCGGCGTTATTGCCCTGTCGCTGATTTTTGCAGCTTATGCTGCGCAGACGCTAAGAGGTGCGTTAAAAGCCGTACCCAATGGCCAACGTGAAGCAGCCAGCGCACTGGGCATCAGCAAACCCTGGGCTTTCTTCCGTATTGTGCTGCCACAGGCAGTACGCCATGCCCTGCCGGGACTAACCAACCAATGGCTGGTTCTGCTTAAAGACACTGCGCTGGTATCTCTGATCGGTGTTACCGACCTGCTTAAGCAAGCGCAATTGACAGCAGCAGCCACTCATGAAAGTTTTACCTGGTACGCCAGTGCAGCCCTGATTTATCTGGTTATCACTTTGATCACTCAAAAAGTAGTCAAACTGCTGGACCATAAATTTTCGGCACAAGGGTTTAATCAAACGCAAGGAGCCACCGCATGAACGAACAGCATATCTGGCAACTCCTTGAAGGCCTGACAACCAGTATTGAACTTACCATGGTTTCATTGCTGGTCGGCTGTACACTGGCATTGTGTATGACCGTCTCTCTGATCCTGCGAACACCTGTCGTTCACTGGATAAGTCGCGGCCTAATCACCCTCTTTACCGGTACTCCACTGCTAGTACAGATATTTTTGATTTACTACGGTCCGGGACAGTTTGAAGCCGTCCGTGACAGTATCTTATGGCAATGGTTAAGCCAGCCATGGTTTTGCGCCATGCTCGCTTTAGCTCTCAATACCGCAGCTTACAGTTCCCAACTTTTTCAGGGTGCATTTAAAGCCATTCCTTCCGGTCAATGGCAGGCTTGTCAAGCACTGGGAATGAATACCAAAACGACTTTGGGTGTATTACTCCCTTACGCAATTCGTCGTGCGATTCCGGCTTATTCCAATGAAGTCATCCTGGTTTTCAAAGGGACTTCACTTGCCAGCACGATTACTATCATGGACATCATGGGTTATGCGCAACGGATTAATGCTCAGACTTATGACACGCTCGTTGTATTCAGTGTTGCAGGTGCTTTTTACCTGGGAATTAACGGTTTTTTAACCTTGCTATTCAGAAATGTAGAAAAAAGAGCACTGGCATTCGAGTCGGCACACTGAACACAATTCACCCACACCGCTTAAGCCACCACCAACCCAAGCCAGTCATTTTGTGACTGGCTTTCTATTTCGTCGCATTTGCGTTCTCTTTAATGATAATGATTAAGCACTTCGATTAATATTTTTAAATGCCAACCGTTCTTATTTAAGCAAAAATGAACAAAAACATATGCACGCCATCACCTATTAACAACCAGTCACATCCATTACCACTTTATGGTAATTGGCAATAAAAAAATACACTGTAATATCTGTTATGCATAATAAGAACATTATAAACAGTGTTCGCAAACCACTCGCAGCAACACACCGCTCACAAGTCACTTACAAATAAAACAATTAAAACACATCCTGACGGCTATTTTTCCCTCAAAATATCATTAACATTTATTAATATATAAATACAAAGGGTCACAATAATATTATTCCCATTCATCTTTCCGTTGAAGATCAAAAAACCCAACGATTAAAGAAATTAATAGCCTCAGGCTAATTGAATCGCTGCAAAAATATCTCTTATGATCTTTCTAAAAATAAAATTGTTAATTTTCTTTGTTGATATTTATTGAATCAAATTAGCGAATGCAGGTAGCACTATGAACAATGGGATTTCTACTACAAGCCAGGATAAGCGAAAGCTTGAATGGCGAACTTTCTTTTTAATTACTGTCGTGCTCTTTCCGGTTCTGAGCGTGATGTTTGTTGGCGGTTACGGCTTCATCGTATGGATGATGCAAGCGCTGTTCTTTGGGCCTCCTGGCCACTAAGACGTGTGCAGACCTCACAACAATAATCAAAATCAACAACAAGAGTACACAGTATGAAATCAAGTTTAATTAAGATCTGGCGAACATTGTCTCGCCCGAGTGTTCATATCAGTTTGGGCGTTTTAACGCTTGGCGGTTTCCTTGCCGGTGTTATTTTCTGGGGTGGTTTTAATACAGCATTGGAAGCTACGAACACAGAAGAATTCTGTATTAGCTGCCATACCATGGAAAATAATGTTTATCAGGAGCTGCAAGAAACAGTTCACTGGAAAAATACTTCAGGTGTTCGTGCTACCTGTCCTGACTGTCACGTTCCGCATGACTGGACGGATAAAATTGCCCGTAAAATGCAAGCAAGCAAAGAAGTGTTCGCCCAACTTTTTGGTGATCTAGACACCCGTGAAAAATTCGAAGAACGCCGTATTGTCCTTGCTCAGCACGAATGGGATCGTTTCTCTGCAAACAAATCCCTGGAATGTAAAAACTGTCACGACTACGACAGCATGGATTTCGATAATATGCGCCCTACCGCGCGTATCCAGATGAAGCAAGCAGCCGAGCGTGATCAGAGCTGTCTTGACTGTCACAAGGGTATTGCCCACAACCTGCCTCATAACATGGACAGCACCGGTGGCATGATCAGCCAGCTGGAGCAACTGGCATCTAACACAAAGTTCGAAGTTGGCAGCGAATACATCAGTGTCCGTCACCTGCCTCTTTACGAAGAGAAAGCCCTGAGCACTGAAGCTGGTCTGCTGAACCCTGCCTCAGCAATTAAAGTTGTCGACCAGACTAAAGATGCTATCCAGGTTGAAGTATCTGGCTGGCGTAAAGACAAAGGTTTCGGCCGTGTAATCCAGGAAGACTTCGGTATGAACATCGCCGTTGCCTCCCTACTGAAAGAAGCATCAACCAACGATCAGCTTATTGAGAAGTTTGAGCGCAAGGAAGATGAGCTGACAGGTCTGCCATGGCAGCGTGTAACAGCGAAGCTGTGGATGAAGAAAGAAGCCCTGCTTGACGACGTTCAGCCAATCTGGGAACAGGCTAAACAGTCTTACCAGACTAACTGTTCAGTTTGTCACACCCAGCCTGATGAAGCTCACTTTGATGCCAACACCTGGCCTGGCATGTTCAACGGCATGATGGCATTCGTTAACTTCGATACCGACAGCAAGGCGCTGGTACTGAAGTATCTGCAGAAGCACTCATCAGATTTTTCTGAAGGCCACCACTAAGCGATTGATGGAGTAATTAAACAATGTCTGTTACCCGAAGAAGTTTTCTAAAAGGCCTTGCTACCACGAGTGCCGTATCCGTTATCGGTCCTGGCCTGCTGACCTCCACAAAAGCGCTGGCCGCTGAAACTACTGGCAGCTGGAAAGTATCAGGTTCACACTGGGGCGCGTTCCGCGCCCACGTATACGCTGGTAAAGTTCAGGAAATCAAACCACTGGAAATGGATAAATACCCGACTGATATGATCAATGGTGTCAAGGGTATTATCTACAGCCCGTCGCGTGTCCGTTACCCTATGGTTCGCCTGGACTGGCTGAAAAAGCACAAGTACAGCGCAGATACCCGCGGCAATAACCGTTTCGTACGCGTAACCTGGGATGAAGCACTGGATCTGTTCTACCGTGAACTGGAACTAGTTCAGAAAGAATACGGTCCATGGGCTCTGCACGCAGGTCAAACCGGCTGGCGCCAGACTGGTCAGTTCCACAGCTGTACCAGCCACATGCAGCGTGCTGTAGGTATGCACGGTAACTTCATCACTAAAGTTGGTGACTACTCTACCGGTGCTGGCCAGACTATTCTTCCTTACGTTCTGGGCTCAACGGAAGTTTATGCTCAGGGTACTTCATGGTCTGAAATCCTGAAGAACAGTGACAACATCGTTCTGTGGGCGACTGACCCTGTGAAAAACCTGCAGGTTGGCTGGAACTGTGAAACTCACGAATCGTACGCATACCTTGAGCAACTGAAAGAGAAAGTTGCCAAGGGCGAAGTGAACGTTCTGTCTGTTGACCCGGTGAAAAACAAAACCCAGCGCTACCTGGGCAACGATCACCTGTACATCAACCCGCAGACCGACGTAGCCTTCATGCTAGCGGTAGCGCATACCCTGTACACTGAAGATCTGTACGACAAGAAATTCATCAGAACTTACTGCCTGGGCTTCGACGAGTTTGTTCCTTACCTGATGGGTAAGTCAAAAGACAACATCGAGAAAACCCCTGAGTGGGCAGCAGAGATCTGTGGTGTTGATGCTGACAAGATCCGCGAATTTGCCCGCATGCTGGTTAACGGCCGTACTCAGATCCTGTTCGGCTGGTGTATCCAGCGTCAGGAGCACGGTGAACAACCATACTGGATGGGTGCAGTTATCGCTGCAATGGTTGGTCAGATTGGTCTGCCTGGCGGTGGTGTTTCTTACGGCCACCACTACAGCTCAATCGGTGTACCTTCAACCGGTTTTGCGGCTCCGGGCGGTTTCCCGCGTAACCTTGACCAGGGCAAAAAGCCTAAGTGGGACAACAACGATTTCAACGGCTACAGCCGTACAATCCCGGTAGCCCGCTGGATTGACTGTCTGCTGGAACCTGGTAAGAAAATTAAGTACAACGGTTCAACCGTTACCCTGCCTGACTACAAGATGATGGTGATCAGCGGTAACAACCCGTGGCACCACCACCAGGATCGCAACCGTATGAAGAAGGCATTCCGCAAGCTTCAGACAGTTGTAACCGTAGACTTTGCATGGACGGCTACCTGTCGTTTCTCTGACATCGTACTGCCGGCCTGTACTCAGTTCGAACGTAATGATATCGACGTATACGGCTCATACAGTGGCCGCGGCCTGCTGGCGATGCACAAACTGGTTGACCCGCTGTACCAGTCGAAAACTGACTTCGAAATCTTTACTGAGCTGACCCGTCGCTTCGGCCGCCACAAAGAATACACTCGTGGTATGGACGAGATGGAATGGGTTCGTCAGCTGTACTCTGATTGCCGTGATGCAAACAAGGGTAAGTTTGACATGCCTGAGTTTGATGAGTTCTGGGAGAAAGGCGTACTGGACTTCGGTGAAGGTAAACCTTGGGTTCGCCATGCTGACTTCCGTGAAGATCCGGAAATCAATGCACTGGGTACCCCATCAGGCTTCATTGAAATCAGCAGCCGCAAGATTGGTCGCTTCGGTTACGAACACTGTCAAAGCCACCCTATGTGGTTCGAGAAGAGTGAACGTTCTCACGGTGGTCCGGGTTCTGAAAAGCACCCATTCTGGATGCAGTCATGTCACCCAGACAAACGTCTTCACTCACAGATGTGTGAATCTGAAGAGTTCCGTGCGACTTACGCTGTTAAAGGTCGTGAGCCGGTTTACATTAACCCTCAGGATGCCGCAGAGAAAGGCATTAAAGACGGCGACCTGGTGCGCGTCTTCAATGACCGTGGCCAGCTACTGGCCGGTGCAGTACTGACTGACAGCTATGCTCGTGGTGTTATCCGTATCGAGGAAGGAGCATGGTACGGCCCGCTTAACGAAAAAGACGGTGCTATCGATACCTACGGTGACCCGAACACCCTGACTCAGGATATTCCGTCATCAGAGCTTGCACAGGCGACCAGTGCGAACACTTGTCTGGTTAACTTCGAGAAGTTCACTGGCAAAGTACCACCGGTAACCTCATTCGGTGGTCCGATTGAAGTAAGCTAATCCGACAGGATACAAGCAGATAACAAAGCCCCGGCACAGAGCATTCTGGCCGGGGCTTTTCTGTTAACTGTGTAAATTGAACCGGAATGATCGTGAAACTATCCTAGAACGATCCTCAGACTATTTAAGAACTGCCCTAAAACAACGTCAGAAAACATTAATACATCCGAAACTCGACATCAGCAGGAGCCTGCATTGGCTCACCACCGCGTAAATACTGATTAAAGAAACCGACCAATAAGCCGTTTGTGGCTTTGTGCATCACATTTGAATCAATCGCTCCCAGAATACCGGCATATTTCAATGGCGTGACATAGTTTAAGTCGCTGAAGTTCATATGAGCGGCCCCTGTAAATTGCGCCTCACATCCTCCTCCGGCACTCGCTTTGACTACCTGGCTATTAACCCAGGAGAAATCCTGAGCAATGCCAGCCAACTGGTTATCCGTAGAATAAGCAATACACAACGGTGCGCGGCTTTCCGGGTTCACTGAAAATGAAAACAACTGCCCATCAAGATTGATCCCTGCTTTAACACGTTCATCGTTCATAACAAGGTGCGACGCCACAGCACCGCCAAACGAATGCCCGAAAGCTGCCACTCTGTCGAGATCAAGGTGCCCGCCAAATAACGTTTTTTGCTGGCTGCTGGCAATATCCGGCAAGGCATCAAGCAACTGCTGATTGTTCTTAACCCATCTCCCAAAATAACCAACAGCATCATTCATCATTACTTGTTCATACTGCTGCATCTTTTGCTGCCACTCATCCAAAGAGGCACTCTTTCGCAATTTCTCTGTATATGTCGCGATCTTATTTCCATATTCAGCCGTTAAAAGCTCAGGGTCAAAAGCGACTTCTGGCTTCTGCTGAACCAAATCACCATTAAGCATCTTCACCACCAAGCTGTGCCCTGGATGCCCCAGAGACATAACGATGTAACCATGACTGGCAAGCTGCTCCATATTGGTTAGGTTTTGCATAGCATGTGAGCCATAACCGTGATTAAACAGAAGCACCGGATGCTTTCCTGCCAGAATTTGACCATCAATGATTGACGATGAAGGCCTTTCATCATGTAGCAGTGCAGGAGGCAGTCCCTGTTGTGCACTCAAAGCTTCTGCCACATAACTTTCGGTATAAGGTAGATGTTGCCCTTTCGCTGTATCAGCTGCCGGATACCAAGCCATAATATGAACCCGCTGCGAAACATCCCCCACTTCAAACTCCGTAACACCAACTTTATGCGGACCATCAGGTTGCGGCATTTCCGGCGGTGGAATGAGCATTAGCCCGACCATCAGCAATAACATTAAACATACGATTCCTATACCCGTCCTAACCACCCATTTCATCGCCTTTCCCTTATTTTTCAGTTAACTGCGGGCATTTCACAATGGTCAATAAACAAGCACAAGTTTGCTGGTTGAGTTATTAAAAAATACATTCAGTTGCAGATAAAACTTCGTCTCACTTCACAGCACAAGTTCTCATCGATAACTGGAAGCATTACATCGAATACCGGACTATTTTTCTATTCACAGTGATTCTTACTACGCTTATGTCTGAGGTGTGTCCCTTTTACTGACAATATCCGGCGCGGAGGTATGTTAAACATGGCAAAGGCATTAATTGTAGTGACCAGCCACGCACGACTTGGCGACAGCAATCAAACCACTGGTCTTTGGTTCTCAGAGCTCACCCACCCTTACTATGCAATTGCCAAGCATGGAATCGATGTCGATATTGTCTCAATTCAAGGCGGTGAAATTCCCATTGATCCCAAAAGTTTTGATGAAGAAGACAGAAACAATGCCCTGTTTTTAGCAACGCCTGAACTGGCAGAAAATCTTAAAAACAGCCGCTCACTTGATGACATCAATGCCTCTGAATATCAGGCCATTATTTTCGCCGGAGGTCACGGCACTATGTGGGATTTTCCCGATGATCCCGACGTTCAGGACAAAGCAAACGAAATCTATGAAGAAGGTGGAATTGTGGCAGCCATCTGTCATGGTCCGGCAGCACTAATCAATATCCAGCTTTCTGATGATAGTTATTTGATTGACGATAAACGAGTTACCGGCTTCAGCAATACAGAAGAAAAAGCCGTTGAACTGGATAACGTTGTGCCCTTTTCTCTCCAGGACGAGCTGATGATCCGCGGTGCGCACTTTGTCGAAAAGCCAGCATGGACCGCAAATGTTGTCATCGACGGACGACTGGTTACAGGCCAAAACCCCCAATCAGCAGCTGGTGTAGGTGAAGCCGTCAGCGATTTGCTACTGGAATGGTTTAACTAAAAGGAAAAAACAGAATGGAATATCTGCATACCATGGTTCGCGTCAGAGATCTGGATGAATCGCTTGACTTTTATTGTACCAAGCTCGGGCTACAGGAAATTCACCGTATCGATAATCACAAAGGGCGCTTCTCTCTGGTCTTCCTCGCTGCCCGTGATGATGTTACTCGTGCCGGAGCCCATAACACACCTTTGATTGAGCTGACTTATAACTGGGACCCGGAGATTTATACCGGTGGCCGGAACTTTGGTCACCTGGCTTTTCGTGTCGATAACATTTACGAACTCTGCTCTCACCTCCAGGAACAAGGCGTCACGATAAGCCGTCCTCCTCGTGATGGCCATATGGCTTTTATCCGCTCACCTGACGGTATATCTATTGAGTTATTACAAAAAGGAGAACCACTAGCACCAAGAGAACCATGGGTATCAATGGATAATATTGGCGAGTGGTAATTTCAAAGGGCAATATAACTGAACAGTAACCATACAGATGTAAGTCAATTAGCTTATTAATTGCTTTACATCTGCCAATATTTCCCACGTTAAATTCCTAACATATAAGAACATCGTGAATATTTCATTCATATTTATTCACCAATAAATAACATGTCGTATGGTAACTATAAATATATTACCTCGTTATTTAAGCTCTATCTTTTTTATTACCCATAATAAATTTGAGACAATTTAATATCAGTTAAACTTTTTACCTCTCATTTTATTGACCTGCATTCAAAACCGGATTTTATAAATCCCTGGCAACATTGACAGTGAATGTTGAAAATGACAGTATTTTTCAACACAGCAACGCAAAAACGCGCTTTCACTCTAGTTGCCTTTATTCACCCTTCCTAAAATAAAGCCGCAACACTTCTATACCCAGAATAAAGTGTGAATAAAGGAAAATACAATGAATAAATTACCGTGCGCGTTTATCGGCATGAGCTTTTTATTACCTTTCAGTTCATTAAACCATGCAGCCACCCTTAATCAGACAGATGTATTAGCAGATATAATCCAGTCTTCCACCGCTTACTTTCAGCAAGAATGTCATCTGTCTGGTAACGAACAAACCTTACCTCAAGATTGTAATTACTATGTACTGAACCTGACAAAGTTATCACCAGTACAAAGAAGCAGTTTTACCAACCATATCCTTGGCTTAGGTGTCAGTACTAACTATGTACTCATCACCAAACCAAATAAGATCTCTGAAAGACAAATCTATTTATTAGATCATCCGGATACTGAATACGTAGCGACAAACCTGACAAACGATTTAAACAAACGCAGCCGCACACGTCGCTCACTAAGCTCAAGCAGTAATCCTAAAGTCATGGAATTTGTTCTTCACCGTCGATTTAACGTAGAGCGTGAGAACAAAGGTAACGCAACACTAAAATATAAAGTTCGTTATTACAGAAAATCACCTTATTACTCCCGTTCCGGTGATAAAGATAAATTTGTTGAGATCGTCCTTGCAGAAGGAACAGGTATCGACATGGGAATGGAAAATGCGTGGTCTGATATTTACCGCCGCTGGCAGCATAACAGCAGCGTCAGTTATGTTTACAAGGAATACCTAGATTCAGTCAGCGTCGATGTGAAAGTAAATGACAAAGCCAAACTTGCAAATGGTGATATCTATCTCAACGATTTATATCCTCGTATGCAAGATCAAGTTGAGTCAAAAGTAGAGAAAGAAACCAGCTCAAGCATCAAAGTCGGCCTTGGTTTTTCACCTAAAATTCCGATTAAAGATATTGAATATAAATTTACTGACAAATATACCATCACCAACAAAAAAGAGTTTGGCCTTATTACCCAAACTAACCGCGACGGTTATCAAATTAAATACATCAACAACAAATATGGCTCCCAAATCAATCCGGAAAATGGTTTCTGTAACCTTGGTACGGCTGATGGTTGGTGCTGGGACTATGATGACTTCCGCGGCAACCCATGGAATTTCGACAAGATCCGCTCGAATAACCCACTGGCTCTGAGTGGCCTGCGTCCGGATTTCGTAGCCAAAATAGCGGCTAAAGAAGATGTCTCTGGCAGCTCAACCATTAATGTCACTACCAAGGTAAACAGCCTTGCTCTGTTTGGCCACAACCGCTGGATTATCGGCCGCCGTTACGCATCAGGCAGCCAGTTATGGACAGGAAAAACTGACTGGAACCGTAATTGGCAGGAAGACAGAAATTTTGAAAAGCTGACCTATACCGACAGCTTCCCAATCACCATTGACTGGAACAGCCCATGGTTCCTTGGAAGTGATGCTGTAACAATCAAATCAACCTACCTTAGTCAGGAAAAAGCACAGTGTCTGACGGTGGTTAATGGCCGTGAACTGACATTCAAGGATTGTGTTGAAGGCAGTAAATCTCAGTCGTTTATCTACGATCAGGAAAAACGCTACCGCAGTGTCGCTAATCTGAATCAATGTCTGGACTCAGAAGGCGGGAAACTCTCTCTGAGCACCAACTGTAATGATGACTACGCCCCAAATACTCAGGTCTGGTCATGGCAGGAACCTAATCAGTTCTCAAATGATGTGCTGTTTACAACTAACTATGACAGAACCATCAATGCCATTGATGCATCAACAGCTGTACCTAGCATTTTGCGCATTGAAGATATTCAAGACAAGCCAGACAGCGTGCTTTATACCAGCCGCTTTACTGACTTCAGCACCGTAACCCCTTAATCACTCATCAGGAATGAGTGGTTCACTTTGTCGTTATGTTGGCGACTAAACAACAATAACTATTATTGGACTAAAAATGAAAAAAACATTACTTGCCATTTCAATATTGCTTCCTTTCTGCGGCGTTGCGTCTGCCACAGAAATGGTTCGCGCAGAAGATATCACAGCAGAAGCCGTTCGAAGCGTTCAGTCTGATACAACTTATACCTATGCCCGCTGCTGGTACCGTCCTCATCACAACCACAATGATCCAGCAACAGAGTGGGAATGGGCTCTAAATGATGACGGTAGTTACTACAAAGTCCACGGATACTGGTATTCATCCATTTCGTTCATGAACATGTTCTATACCGATACTCCACAAGACGAGATCATGGAACGCTGCCAGAAAACACTGGGTGTAGATCATGAAACGGCTGACATCACTTACTTCGCTTCAGATAACCGTTTCTCTTACAACCACTCATTCTGGACAAATGAAAACAGCTACCAGCCAGAGAAGATCAATAAGATCATTGCCTTTGGTGACAGCATTTCAGATACCGGTAACCTGTTCAACGCATTCCAGTGGCGCTTCCCTAACCCGAACTCATGGTTCCTGGGTCACTTCAGCAACGGTTTTGTCTGGGTTGAATACATTGCCCAAGACAAGCACCTGCCACTATATAACTGGTCTGTAGGTGGTGCAGCCGGTGATACTCAATACCTGCTACTTTCCGGTATTCATGATCAGGTTGATTCCTACCTGACTTACATGAAAATGGCGAAGAACTACAACCCGGAAAACAGCCTGTTTACAATTGAATTTGGCCTGAACGACTTCGTCAACTACGACCGCTCAGTAAAAGACGTAAGTGACGACTTCGCCCGCGCCCTTAAGCGCCTGACTGATAACGGTGCACAGAACATTCTGGCGCTGACTCTGCCAGACGCAACAATTGCGCCTCAGTTCAAATACTCTGAACCACAAAAAGCAGTAGAAGTTCGCCGCAAGATTGAAGAATTCAACGAATTCATCAAACAGGAAGTACTTAAATACCAGCTTCAGGGCGTGAATATCTCACTTTACGATACCAGTGGCCTGTTTAAGGATATTTCAACAAATCCTGCGAAATACGGTTTCCACAATGTGACAGATGCATGTCTGAACATTGACCGTAACTCAGCGAAAGACTACCTGATGAGCCACTCGCTAACTAACGAATGTGCCACATACGGTTCTGATAGCTATATGTTCTGGGGCGTTACACACCCAACAACCAAGACCCACAAAGTATTGGCAGAACAGATCAGCAAGTCAGCTCTTGATCAATTTAAGTTCTGATTAATCATATAGTTAATAACAACAAAACGGGGTAGCCACACTACCCCGTTTTTTATTCTTTTTTCGCAACTTATCTTGTTGCTGATAGTGAACTGCCTAGCAAAACAAACAGCAACATTACAACTTTGTGTGCATTCTGCTTCCACCGTACTCTATACTAATTCTTGATAAGCATCAGATTGCATCATGGACGTGTTAATGAGAGCTGCGTTATTCCGATTCATCGCCTTATTATTCCCCCTTCTTGCCATTACAGCGGGAAGTGCTTTCTATATTTACCATCAGGATGTCAAACAGCTGGAACAACGCATCATGGAAAGAGAGCGTAACATCCAGCAATCCACACTGCATATCACGCGGTTACATTTTGCGCCTATCATTGATGACCTTCGTTACCTGACACAAAAAATTCAGGAAGTGAGCAATAACTTACACAACCCCGCCGAGAAAAAAGACATTGTCACCAATGCCTTTAAAAGAATGATCCTTACACGTTCTTTCTACGATCAAGTAAGACTGATAAACGATCAAGGTAAAGAAGTTATCCGAATCAACATGACTGACGGAAAAGCCGTTCAAGTTGATGACAATATGCTTCAGGATAAAAGCCATCGTCCTTATGTAAGTAATGCGTTGAAAATTGAACCCGGCACTTTCTACACTTCCGAGTTTGATCTGAACATGGAGAACGGGCAAATAGAAGAGCCGACAAAACCTATGCTTCGTTTTGTCAGTCATTTTGTTGTTAATGGGCGCAGTTGGTTAATTGCCCTTAACTACCTTGGCTATACCTATCTCGAAGAACTCAATAACCTCTATCAATGGACTCACGGACAAAACTGGTTGATAAATAAAGAGGGGCAATGGCTGTTAGGGCCAGAGGCTCATACTTCCTGGCAGTTTATGCCGGGACCTAATGGCAATCTCAACAATGATTTCTTTGATAACTACCCTGATCTATGGAACAAAATTCAAACCGAAGAAAGAGGCCAGATGATTGAGGGGGATTTTCTCTTCACTTATACCCGCTTCTTCTCCGGTGATAAATTTCAAGGAGACGAATTATTTACCCTCCCCTTCGATGGCAGCGACCTCCCCTGGACGGTGATATCAAAAATAGACATGAGTCAGGCAGTAATGGAGCTGGCCTTTACCCGGGAAAGGATAATAAGAGTCTCACTACTCGCTACTTTAGTTCTTTCCCTCTGCTCCGGTTGTGCTGTACTGTCGTGGCATCTACTGCACTTGCTTCGTCATGAACAAAAGCTCAAACAGGAAAATCAAGATGTCGCACTGCAATACTCAACGGTTCTAAAGCATGTGCCAGATGGTCTTCTGACGATTGACCGAGACATGACTATCAATACCATTAACAAAGCAGCCGGCCGAATCCTGAATATCAATGATGATTCCGCACCAGGTAAAAGCCTGCTTAAACTGATATCAGGCGATAAAAATCGCCAGCAAATCAAAGAACTCGTCGAGCAGATTCACAATTCAGATATTGAAGCCAATGACAAACCTATAAAAGTCAGGATCAAGCTCAGCCAGCTCAAAACCCGGTACATTGAATTTATCGCGACAGAAACACACTACAGTAACCGAAGTGAAATTCTGCTGAATTTCCGAGATGTCACTTACTGGATTGAACGCGAAGAAAAACTGAAAAGCATGAGCAGAGCCCTGGAGCAAAGTAATGACTCAATCATTATCACAAATAACCAGGGTATCGTTGAATATGTCAATCAGGCATTTGAAAAATTCAATGGCATCAAATCCAGAGATATCCTTGGTGCTCAATCTTCAGCATTGCTAAAAGAAACTTTAGATAATGACAAAGAAGTTCGTGCAGTACAGGATGAATTGAAAGAAGGTAAAACAATCAATCGAGTGATTGCCCGCAGGCAGGCTGATGACTCCATCATTTATGAAGAGAGAACCATCTCGCCGATCCGGAACAACCGTGGCAGAATCAGTCATTATATTTCCACCGGTAAAGACATTACTGAACGGATCCTTTTTGAAAACAAACTTCACAAACTGGCCCATTACGACCTGCTTACCGAATTGCCAAATCGAACCCTGCTCCTTCAATACATCGAAAGTGCAATGATTCAGGCAAGGAAGGAATTCAAGAGCATTGCCTTACTAACCATTGATCTTGATCACTTTAAACAGATCAATGATTCATTCAGTCACGATATCGGCGATAAGGTTTTAACGGCTATAGCCCAGCGTATCGAACATACCCTCAGAGAGGGTGATTTACTTGCAAGACTCGGTGGGGATGAGTTTGCCATTGTCATTAAATCAGACGTTTCACCAGAAAATATAGCCAACCTAGCAGACAGAATCATCAATCACATCCGCGAGCCTCTTTGTGTTGAGAATAAAGAGCTACTTATTACTGCCAGTATGGGGATCAGCCTGTTCCCTGATGACAGTAATAATGTCGACAATTTGTTCAAAAATGCAGATATCGCCCTTTATCGCGCAAAGGAAAAAAATCGCAACCAATTCTGTTTCTTCACCCGACAGATGGGTCTCGACAATATTAAACGCATCCAACTTGAGTCAGAGCTAAGAAAAAGCATTGGTACGGATAGATATGAACTTTACTACCAGCCGAAGATTAATGCAGCGACTCGTAAAATCTGTGGTGTTGAAGCCCTACTACGTTGGAAAGATGAAAAAGGACAGATCCGATCCCCTGTCGAATTCATTCCGGTGTTAGAAAATTCAGGCCTAATCATTGAAGTGGGTGAGTACCTGATCCACCAGGCTTGCCACCAGCTACAACAATGGCATCAGAAGGGGTTTAACATCAGATTTGCTCTTAATATCTCTGCACGACAGTTACTCAACTCAAATCTTGTCAGAACTGTCCAGAGCGCTCTGAGCGAATCAGGATGTGACCCGCACTCACTTGAACTGGAAATCACTGAAAGTGTCATCATGTGTGATGTAACCACCGCACTGGATAAACTCGTAAATCTAGAAAAATTAGGTGTAAAGATCTCGATTGACGACTTCGGTACCGGTTACTCGTCTCTGGCTTATTTAAGTCGCTTCCCAATTCATATTCTGAAAATCGATCGTGAGTTCATTAAAGATCTGCCCGAAAACAAAGACAATATATCCATTACGCGGTCCATCGTTGAACTGGCTCACAACCTGAAAATGCAAGTTGTTGCAGAGGGTGTTGAAACCAAAGCTCAACAGGAATTTCTGGACACCTTGGGTGTTGAAGAATTTCAGGGCTTTTACTTCGGTTCACCTATGCCACTAAGTGAATTTGAGCGCCTTTATATTGAGGCCAATGAATCGGCAATAATTCAATAAGTACGGCGAAATAACGCGGCTATCAAGGAAAGCATTTGTCCCTTTGCATATTCAACCATATAATTTTCATCAAAGACCTGTCACTTAAACGCCCCTGAGGTACCATTATGAGCTTTAGTGATTATTTAGATGACTTTATCAAGCAGCGAGATCAACAGTCTAAAACAGCTGCTCCAGGTAAGCGTACCTTTCAACGCCAACCTGTAATTCAAGATGCAACCAGCCAGAGTGTAGCCCGTGAAGCGATTGCTAAAGCTCAGGAAGAAGCCTCTGAGCGAGCCAGCTTTGAAACCAAAGCGGCACATACCCGAGTAAATGGCAGATGTGTCCTAGAAAGTGAGGCTCATAATGCAGATCAACTAAAGCCTCAGGCTAAACCGGCTGACCCGGACAGAGTTCGCTACATTCAACAACTCAGAAAAGATCTGAAATTAAAAAAGCGACAGTCCTAACCCCCCCGCCTCACCTGTTTATTTTTCACTCAATCCAAGTTATTTCCTTTTATTGCTGGCTGGTTCTGGTTTTTATCGGACACCAGCCAACATAAAAAACATCATTTCTTTCGAGAAATGTGACTTCAAAGAAGTTTTATCTCTTCAGCTTCGTATAGAAAGCACGCTGTAAATTCTCAATGGATGGGAATTTGGTTCTGAATTAATAATTTTTTGAAATTATTTTTCTAAAAAAACAGGGCAAAAATAAACCATAATGACGTTCAATTACCCATACCCTAAAGTTTGCTTGTTTTATAGACAAAACCAACGCAACGAAACATTAAATTTACACAAATATATATGCCATAAATTCTATGAAAACCTTATCAACAGCAATAACAATCAACATAAGTAACTGATTGAAAAGAGATTATATATAAAGGGTTAACTATGGTATTTGTTAACTTTAAAGAAGACACACGAAATAGATAATTTTTTCGCCAAATACAAGGGAACTGATTTTATACATAATACAAATATTATGGCCACAATCAGTTCCAAAAAAAGAACCTACGCTTAATTCATGCTACATTTAACCCTTTTTATTTCTCCACGCCCTACACCATTAGCCGGCATAAAGCAATATAGGCACAAGGGTTTTTAGTAGTTAAAATTGCCGTATGAAAAAAGTATGTAAGACAACATCATGAACTCAACAATTCAAATTAACGAGCTGGAATCCATGCTCATTGCGATTGTCGTGCTTTTTCTTGGCTACTTTATTAATAGCAAAGTAAAGGTTCTGCGAAAGTATAATATCCCAGAACCTATTGTCGGTGGCCTTATCGTAGCTGTTATCATTACAGTTCTTCACCAGCATGGCACAGACATCACATTTAAACTAAGCCTTAAGAACACGTTAATGCAGATGTTCTTTGCGACAGTCGGGTTAGCAGCAAGCTTCAAGTTGCTGGCTAAAGGTGGTTCACGCGTATTCCTTTTCCTTGGCGTAGCTACTTTATATATCGTGATCCAAAACGCAGTAGGTGTAAGCCTGAGTACTATGCTAGGCCTTGACCCTCTACTTGGACTGATCGTTGGCTCAATCACCCTTTCCGGTGGCCACGGTACAGGTGCAGCATGGTCACAGACTTTTGCAAGCGACTTCGGCCTCCAGACCCTTGAGCTTTCTATGGCGGCTGCCACATTTGGCTTGATCATGGGCGGTATCATTGGCGGTCCAGTCGCACAGCGCCTGATCAATAAGTTCGAATTAAAGTCGGAGTTTGGTGGTGGTGAGCATCATCACGCGGCACATCCGGATCTGGTTACGTACAGTGATCACGAAGAAGACCGAATCACAGCAAAAAACACCATTGAAGTACTCTTCATTTTATTGGTCTGCGTTGCTGGTGCTTCTCACGTCAAAGAGTTGGTAGATAGCTTAGGTATTAACTGGCTGCGTATCCCGGACTTTGTCTATGCCTTATTCATTGGTGTATTCATCACAAATGTGTGCGAAACAACCAAGGTGTACAAAGTTAATACTGAAACAGTCGATGCACTGGGTACTATCTCTTTATCTCTGTTCCTGGCTATGGCACTGATGAGCCTTCAATTATGGGAGCTAATGGAATTGGCATTGCCTATGCTGGTTATTCTGGCTGTGCAAACCATTACGCTGGCGATATTTGCTTACTTCGTAACTTTCCGCCTTATGGGTAAGAGCTATGATGCAGCAGTCATTTCAGGCGGCCACTGTGGATTCGGTATGGGCGCAACACCTACAGCTGTAATGAACATGGGATCACTGGTGTCTCGCAATGGTCCGTCACCACAGGCGTTCATGGTTGTACCTATTGTAGGTGCTTTCTTCATTGATATTGCGAACTTAGTCGTACTTCAGACATATATCAGCTTTATTCAATAAAGATTTTTGTGCTCAAAAAAGGGCTGAGTGACGTTGTCACTCAGCCCTTTTTTATTATTCACATACCTTCATTAGCGTTTTTCGTTCTATTATTAATACAGATAAATGAAGGTCCGAACGACGAAAGCGCAAAATAATACCAATATGATTCTTCTACTCTAAGAGGCGCAATCGGATCCTATTCAATTCACCTGCACAGGTGAGCTGATTGTTATAAAAACGGCGATGAGAAAAAGCAGTGCATTATCATTAAAATCAAACGTATGGAGTATTAAGATGCTAGGTGAAAATCACGCACTCTTCCTTGAGTTCCCTGAAATGCAAGACAAAATTCAGGAGTTGAAAATGACTGATGAAAACTTCAAAACTTTATCAGACAGATATCATCAACTCGACCATACGATAAGAGGGTTAGAATCAAATAACGTTCCTACAGAAGATTCACATTTCACCCAGCTCAAACTAGAGCGGCTTCAACTTAAAGATAAAATTTTCAGCATTTTAACGAACTAAAATCGTTCTAACATGTTTACCACTCCCTCTGGTTCTTAACCGATGTCAGGGGGAATGGTCAAACCCATAAGATATCCCCCCTCAATAATCACTACTCTTCCCCCTATTTTTCACAATTATTAATGACTATTCGCAATATCCTAATTTAATACGCTCATTCTAATTTATTAAACACAATCTTAGTTCCCCAAAACACAATTATCCTCATGAGATTCTCACACTAACAAAATCATAATAATACTTTGTCTTATTTCATGCCCTGGCTCCAAAAATAATAATCAAAACTAACAATGAAAATAAAAGCCGCACCAATTCATTAAATTGAAAAACACCATACAAATAAAGAAATAAATACATAATCATCAAATACTTAAACGCTTTATGTACATTTACCATCATTGAGAAAATTATCGCTAGGCAATTTTGCTAAATTCAATCAGTCAATTCATCCCTACAGATAGAAAGGAATATTGAAGCTGTGGTGTTAGTCACCGTCAGTAACCAGGAGTGAGTAATGAATAAAGAATTAATAAGGAAAAAAGTGATAATGAATCCTTACAAAGCTGCCATCAGATTAACTTTATCTATTGGGTTTATTCCCTTCAGTGTAAGCGCAGCTGATAATAATCTAACGTACATAGAAGAAATGGGAAAGCGCCTATTCTTCGAAGAAATTTCGTTGAACAATAACATGTCTTGTTCTTCTTGCCATTCAGGCGGAACAGGTGGTACTAACGGTGACTCAACAACAAACCTTGGTGAAGTTGCGGTTAGGGGATCAGATCCCAGCAAAGTTGGCACACTTAAACCACCAACAAATAAATATGCGCAATTTCTGGATGGCGAAGGAAAAGTTATCGGGATTAAAAACTTTGATCCTGCTTGCCAAGCATTTGGCGGAACAGCTCCATGTGGTGGTGCCTTCTGGAATGGCCGAGCTGAAGGTGACTTAATCGAATCTTTTCATAAGATTAATGTATTCGAAGGCTTGGGTAACGAATACAAGACTATGTATGAAAAATATATAGGTACAGTTTCAGACCAAGCGCACGCGAGCCCATATACAAATCCCGTCGAGCAAGCATTGCCTGATAAAAAGTCAGTCTGTATTCAAGTTGATAGCACATCTTGGGGTAAAGAGCTGTATGAATATGCCTGGGGAACAGAGCTTACCTGTAATGATGAAAACATCGACAAAGAGTTTGCAAGATTTGCCGTATCTTTATCAGCATGGCAAATGTCCAGTGACAATAACCGCTTTGATTCTAAGCGAGACATAGCCTTAAGAGGTGATGCTGATGGAAAATTCCCGCTAGACCTGTTTACTGAGCAGGAAAATCACGGTCATGACTTATTCTATGGTGTTGGCCCTGGTACAGGTGCTCGATGCTTCTTCTGCCATCAGAGCGAAAACAATGAGGGTGTCGGAAAATTTGAAAGGTATACCAATGATCGCTATTTCAACCTTGGTGTACCATATAATCATGAAATACCAAACGCAGCAGAGCCTAATAAAGGGCTATTTGATGTAACATCAAATAATGCCCACCTCGGTCAACATAAAGTACCGACATTACGTAATGTAGATAAACGTCCAGACCGCCGCTTTATGAAAGCTTATACACATAACGGTTGGTTTAAATCCTTAGAACAACTCATTCATTTCTATAATACAGCGGCAGTTCCGACTACAGATGAAGAATTAGCCCAGTGTGCCGCAGCGACAACTGACGAAGAAAAACTTGCCGTTTCTACCGCTTGCTTCTTTGCCAAGACACGTTGTGAACCAGGTGAATGGGAAATTGAAGCTGCAATGGAAGCGAATTGCTGGCCGGAGCCTGAAATAAAGGACAATGTTGCTATATCAACGTCAAACTTTGGGCCTGTCGGTAACCTTAAAATGACCAAAGAAGATGAAGCTGCGGTCGTTGCTTATCTGAAGACATTAAGTGACAAAAGCAGTGCGACACCACCAAGATCATATGAGTCACGGCCATATGACGAACGACGCCTGAAATAAGATTTAAAAATCTTAAAAGCCACAAACGAAAAAGCCCTTGCCTTTCGTCGGGACCGCCGAGTTAAGGGCTTTAATCAGTGGCGATCCACTGGGGTTGCACGACGAGCTGGCCTTCCTGCGGGACTCTTCGAGAACTCATTCGTCCGAAGGGCGAACACAAATTCAAGGCATACAAAAAAGGCCTAGTCTTTCGACTAAGCCTTCAATGTAGTGGCGGAGCGGACGGGACTCGAACCCGCGACCCCCGGCGTGACAGGCCGGTATTCTAACCAACTGAACTACCGCTCCAATTCTGTATGAAGCCCGGCTTGCGCCCAACCTCTAGAATGTGGCGGAGAGATAGGGATTTG